>VGBL01000009.1 GCA_016870515.1 Actinomycetota bacterium
ACCCAGTCATCGTATGCCGAGGATTCGCTGCCGATCGTGGTCTCGTCGCCGTGGCCCGTGAGTACGCGCGTATCTGCCGGGAGGGTCAGCAGGCGCTCTCGGATGGAGTCGAGGATGGTGGGGAAGTCGCTGTAGGAGCGTCCGGTGGCCCCGGGACCGCCGTGGAAGAGCGTGTCACCGCTCAGGAGTACCCCAGGGTCGGGCACGTAGATGCACACGCCACCCGGGGAGTGCCCCGGCGTGTGGATGATCTGAGCCTGGGTCCCGGCGATCGTGATGACGTCTCCGTCCGCGAGCGGGGTGAAGGCGATTCCGGCATTGACGACCTCCCACAGCATGGTGTCTGCCGGGTGGAGGTAGACGGGGGCCTGTGTCTCGGACAGAAGATCCTGCACGGCATTCACATGATCGTTGTGCGAGTGGGTGCACACGATGCCGACCACACGACGGCCTGCCACCGCTTCGAGGATGGTGGCGGCATCATGCGCGGCGTCGACGACGAGGACTTCCTCATCGTCGCCCACGAGCCAGACGTTGTTGTCGACCTCGAAGTCCTGACCGTCGAGGCTGAAGATTCCGCTGGTGACGACACGGTCGACCCGCACGCTCACGAGTCGAACACCACGACGCTGCGCAGCACGTCTCCTTGGTGCATCTTGTCGAAGGCGGCCTCGACGTCGTCTATGCCGATCTTCGCCGAGACGAAGTCGCCGAGGGGGAGTCGTCCCTGGAGGTAGAGGTCGATGAGCATCGGGAAGTCGCGTGAGGGCAGGCAGTCGCCGTACCAGCTCGACTTCAGTGCCCCACCACGGCCGAAGTACTCGATGAGCGGCAGGTCCAGGCGCATGTCGGGCTCAGGGACGCCCACCAGGACGACGGTGCCGGCAAGGTCGCGGGCGAAGAACGCCTGCTCGTAGGCGTCGGGTCGCCCGATGGCCTCGATGACGACGTCGGCGCCGAATCCGTCGGTGGCCTCGCGGATGGCTCCGACGGCGTCGGTGGTGCGGGAGTTGACGGTGTGGGTGGCGCCGAACTTCTTGGCGAGCTGTAGTTTCCGGTCGTCGATGTCGACTGCGATGATCGTCCGTGCGCCCGCAAGCCGTGCGCCGGCGATGGCAGCATCACCCACGCCACCGCAGCCGATCACAGCGACCGAGTCCCCCCGAGTCACGTTTCCCGTATTGATCGCCGCACCGAGGCCGGCCATGACGCCGCAGCCGAGGAGGCCTGCGACCTCCGGCGGTGCCGCGGGATCGACCTTGGTGCATTGTCCTGCGGCGACGAGTGTCATCTCGGCGAAGGCTCCGATGCCCAGTGCGGGGGAGAGTTCGGTGCCATCGAGCAGGGTCATCTTCTGCGTGGCGTTGTGGGTGTTGAAGCAGTACCAGGGGCGGCCACGCAGGCAGGCGCGGCACTGTCCGCAGACCGCGCGCCAGTTGAGGATGGCGTAGTCGCCGGGAGCCACGTCGGTGACATCCGGTCCGACCGACTCGACGATGCCGGCCGCCTCGTGCCCGAGAAGGAAGGGGAAGTTGTCGTTGATCGCACCCTGCCGGTAGTGCAGGTCGGTGTGGCACACGCCGCAGGCGAGTAGCTTCACGCGAGCTTCCCCGGGACCGGGGTCGGGGACGATGATCGTCTCGAGGGTCACGGGGGAGTCCTTCTCCCGTGCGATGACGCCCTGGACCTGCACGGCCATGTCTGACTCCTTCTGCCACGGGTGTGCGGACTTGCGAAGGCTAGCGCTCCGGCGGATTCCCAAAGGTGGAGTCCCCGGGGGGAGCTCATCGCCTTCGACATGAATGATGACAGGTCCGAGGAGACCAGGATGCGACGCAAGTGGCGGGGCGCCGCTGCGCCCCTCCCTCGCCGACATGGCCGTCAGGCAGCCGAGTCGCCCCAGGGTGTGATCTTCTCCAACTGCGGTTTCAGCTCGCGCATGGCAGCCTAGATGTTCCGCCTGTGCTCGCAGCCACTAACCGGCCGTAAGTCCGAAGAATCGGCACAGACGCAGATCGGCATCCGCCGTGACCGATCGCTTCCCACTGACGATGTCGCCGATGCGCGCAGCAGGCACACCGATTTCCTTGGCTAACCGGTACCGGGACAGACCCAAGGGGGCCATGAACTCCTCCCACAGCAACTCCCCCGGGGTCACCGGATTCACCAGCACAGTTCGCTTCGCCATCTCCCGCACCTCCCCTTCTAGTGGTAGGCCACCATCTCGAGGTCCGCCGGCCCGGCCTGCGTCCACCTGAAACAGACCCGCCACTGATCATTGATCCGGATGCTGAACTGACCCTTGCGGCTTCCCCTGAGCGCCTCCAGCCGATTGCCCGGAGGAACCTTCAGGTCATCCAGCCGGCCGGCGATCTCCAACTGCCTTAACTTGCGACGAGCGACCGCCTCGATCCCGACGAAACCACGGACGCGCTGACCGGAGGCCAGGTGCTCGGTTGCACGATCGGCAAACGAGACGATCGTCTGGAAATGGCAACGCTTCGCGTTACTAGTCGCAAGAGCCGCAGGCTCTCCCGCATGACGAAGGGCCCCTGATCTCTCAGGGACCCTCGGTCGTACGAACGTTCATTTGGCCAAACGTTCAATCACGTAGCGGGGGCAGGATTTGAACCTGCGACCTCTGGGTTATGAGCCCAGCGAGCTACCGAGCTGCTCCACCCCGCGCTGACCTTGCGGCTTCGGCAAGGATACGACGGGCCCGTGCCCGGGGCCATGCCCGGGTCCCGGGTAGCCTGCGGCCATGGCGCGGGAGGCGAGGATCACGGTCGCCGTGCGGTGGGCCGATCTGGACGCCCTGGGCCACGTCAACAACGCAACCTTCCTCACCTACCTGGAGGAGTGCCGCGATCAGTTCATGCGCGAGGCCCTCGGCGATGTCTTCCTCGACATGGTCATCGTGCGCGTGGAGATCGACTACCGGGCGGAGATCCCCGCAGGGATCCAGGCCGTCGACGTGTCCTGTGCCCTGGAGTCGCTAGGCACCTCCAGCCTGCGCACGCGCGAACGGATCATGCTGCCCGACGGCACCGTCGCTGCCGAATCCGTCACGGTTGCCGTCGTCCGCGATCGCGAGTCGAAGTCATCACGACCCTGGAGCGACGCCGAGCGCTCGTGCCTGTCGGATCCGTGAACGTCTGTTCATCGTCGAGGAAAGGACTCACGCAGTGATCGAGGCAGGTCAGCGTGTGCTTGTCACCGGTGGCGCATAGGGCATCGGTGGTGCCATCGCGGCTGCTCGCCCAAGGGCTGGGCGTGCGGGCACTGCGTGACGCCGGGGTCAGCGGCATGCCCTTGGCGTCGACGGTCTTGGCGGCATGGGTCTTGCCAGTGTCCTATGAGGAGGAAAAAGCGGAAATCAGATGAAGAGGTTGATGTCGGACTTCGCCATCTTCTGAAGGGCGGTCGCCGCACCCACGGGCTCGCCGAGGCCGTCGACCATCTGCTCGGGCTTGATGCCAAGGAGGTCCATGGTCATCTGGCAGGGCCAGAGGTTGACGCTCATCTCCTTGCAGATCTCGAAGAGGTCTTCGGGTGGGAGGAGCTTGTTTTTGCCGGCGACCCTGCGCATCATCCACGCACCGGACCCGCCCATGTTGAGCTTAGAGAGCTTGGCCTTCTTGAAGCCGGGCGCGTTCATACCCGCCAGGGCCTTGGTCATGGCGTCGTAGCCGGTGATGCGCACGTCTTCCTTAACCAGAGGGAAGAGTCCCCAGAAGGTGAAGAAGACGGTGACGTCCATGCCCGATGCTGCGCCCGTCGACGCCAGGATGAAGGTCGGCCAGAGCCTGTCGAGGTCACCGCTCCAGGCGATGATCGTCATGGACTCGGGGGTGTCAAGCGAGTCGTCCGTGCTCATGGGTACTCCTCAGGTGATGTGGTGCGTGAGACGCTACGGTCCCCGGGCAACCTAGGCAACAACAGACACAGGCGGTCCAAATGGCCCCCTGATGGGCGTGTTACGCGCCCGCTTGCGACTGTGGGAGGATGCTAACGATTCCCTGGATGCAGAAGGAGCTTGAATGAAGAAATCGCTAACCCTCGCGTCGGCGGCCGCCGTCGCCGGCCTCACCCTCGCCCTAGTGCCGGCGCTGCCGGCAGCCGCGGCAGATCCTGTGCCGTGCCAGCAGATGGGCGGCAACATCATGGTCCTCAATGTCTCCACGCCCACCTGCACGCTGCTCTACACAGCTGGCGCAGCGTCGATTCTGCTGCCCGACGACGCCCCTAAGGTGGTCTACGGCGTCGTCAACATGGTGAGCCCCGGAGTTGCTCCCAAGACCCTGACCACTCAGAACGGCAAGGTCTACGACCTCAACCCCACCGAGGGCAAGCGCTGGCTCTCCGTCGGCCCGATCAAGGCGTCGCAGATGATCGTGACGGCCGTGATCGTCAACAACAAGATCGGCAAGACCTATCCCTACCTGTTCATCACGGACGACGCGATCACCGACCGCTTCGCAGGCGAGACCTTCATTGGCAAGACCAACAATGACAAGGGTTCGAAGAAGAAGATCAGCATCTGGACCCGCATCGACTGGGCCGGCGGCTTGTCGGACAACGGCGGCCTGCGTGGTGTCATCTCCAACTACAAGCAGAACGTCCTGGAGCAGGGTGAGTGCAAGCCCGCGATGGTCAAGCAGCACATCGACATGGTCAAACAGCGCTTCGGCCAGAAGGGCAAGCTCGAGATGAACTGGAAGCCGGGCATCTACCAGGGCCAGGACTCCCTGCTGACCATCAGCACCGAGACGCCTTCGGTCTTCGAGCGGCCCGCTCCCACCGCCCTGCTGCTCACGCAGAAGGTGTGGAAGCCGATCAGCAAGGGCAAGATGAACTTCACGCTGGCGGGCTCGGATACCGGCCTCGCGAAGATCCTCATCAACACGATCCGCAAGGACAGTGCGGCGAAGAAGTGCTCGCTCTCATAGCGGCGTACTGACGAAAGGCGCCTGCTGCGCATTGCGCAACCGCGTGACGGCCCCTTGGCGAACGGCGAAGTCGCCGATCGTCAGGGGGCTGTCGCCGTCCTTTCCTGCAGCTAGGCCGGCTCGCCCTTGCGTCGACGCACGCGAGTGAGCAGGTCGGTGAGTGCGTCGAGATCACGCCTTGCCTGGCCGAGGTCCTCAAAGACATCCCCATTAATCGCTCCCGTCACTCGTTGGGCCGTGCGGCGCCCAGCAGGCGTGATGCGGGCCAGCACCGTGCGCTTGGCCGGTGAGCTCGTCGACGATGTAGCAGCCCTGAGGGGGAGTATCGGTGCTCGCCAGCCCCCACTCCCGGTTGACGATGAGCTGGATGGCCAGGGCACGGCGCACGGACTCGTCGGTCGGCGTGGAGACGGCCTCGTCGTAGGCGTTGGTGTGAAGGGAGTCGCAGTTGTCGTAGTCGGCGCAGCGCCTGCAGGGTCGTCCGAATGTCGTTGAACGACATCCCCTGCGCGTGAAGGGATCGGCCCGACGTCTGGATGTGGTACCTCAGGCGCTGCGCGCGATCACCGGCCCCGTAGCAGTCGCGGAGCGCGATCGCCCACAGACGTCGAGACACCCGGCCAAGCACCGCGTATTCGGCATCCATGCCGTTGGACAAGAAAAACGAGAAGTGGGATGCGAAGTCGTCGACCTCCATCCCATTAGCAAGGTCTAGGCGGCGCCCGTCAGGTCGGCAAGGGTGAGCACCCGATCGGCCACCAGATCAGCCTCCACCCGGTCATGGGTGACGTGGACGGCGGGAATCCCCTGGGCGTGGAGGAGGTTGCGCACGTCGACGCCCAGTCGGTCGCGCAGGTCGCGGTCGAGAGCGCCGAAGGGCTCGTCGAGGAGCAGCAGTCGGGGACGCGGGGCGAGGGCTCGAGCGAGGGCGACTCGCTGAGCTTCTCCGCCGGACAAAGTGGCGACGTCACGCTGTCCGAAGCCGGGCAGCCCCACAAGCTCGAGGAGTTGCGCGACGCGGGCGCTGCGCTGCCCCGGGGATTGGTCTCGCAGGCCGAAGGACACGTTGCCCTCGACGTCTCGATGCGGGAAGAGCAGCGGATCTTGGAAGACTAGGCCGATGCGCCGCAGGTGAGCCGGGGTGCGGGTGATGTCAACGCCATCCCAGCTGATCGTGCCGGACTCGGGTGCCTGCACGCCCGCGATGCAGCGCAGGAGCGAACTCTTACCCGACCCGCTGGGCCCGAGTAGTGCAACGATCTCGCCGGGGGAGACGCTCAGGTGCACATGGTCGAGCAGTGTGGCGCCGTCGTAGTCGATGCGCAGGTCGGTGACGCGCGGCCCTTCTTCGGGAATCACCAGCCACCCCCTCGCCGCGGGCGCAGGCGCTCACCGGCGACGACGACGATGAGCGTCATGGCCACGAGGATGACGGATAGGGCCGCCGCCTGTCCGATATTGGCCTCGCCGGGGCGCCCGAGCAGTCGCACCACCTGCACGGGAATCGTCGGGGTGTCCAGGCGCACCAAGAAGGCGGTGGCGCCGAACTCGCCGAGTGACACCGCGCAGGCGAGCGCGGCGGCAAGCCCGATCGCCTTGGCGGTGGCGGCGCCCTCGGTTGCCATCCAGGCGCGCACGGGGGAGGCACCCAGCGTCGCTGCGACATCGCGCATGCGCGGGTCGAACGAGCGCAGGATCGGCAGCACCACGCGCACGACGATGGGCAGGGCCACGAGCGCCTGTCCGAGCGGGACGAGGAGCCACCAGCCCCGGAGGTCGACAGGGCCACGCAGCGAGCCCAGGAGCAGACCCAGGCCGACCGTGACAGCGGAAACGCCGAGGGGGAGGGTGACGAGCGCATCGACCCAGACTCCCCGGCGTCGCGATGCCTGGATCCCGATGCAGGCGAGCAGACCGAGGCCAACGGCGACGAGTGTCGCGACGGCGGCGTATCGCAGGGACAGTTCGATCGATTGCAGCAGCGGAACGGATCGCGACGTGTCATCAGCCGGCTGCGCGACCAGCGAGTACCACTGCAGACCCCAGCTATCGCCTACGCGAAGCGAGCGGGAGACGAGCGAGGCGAGGGGAACGACGACGAGGACGGCGAGGACGTAGGTGAAGGCCGTGCACGCGATGGCCACGGCGCCACGCACGGGTTGGCGTGACTCCCCGTGCTGCAGGCGCTGGCTCACGGCAAGGCCTTCCTGCTGGCGGCTGGAGATCGCGACGGCAACGACGACCACGAGGAGTTGCAGTAGGGCCAGCGTCGCAGCGCCGGAGAGGTCGAGCCGCTGGATGGCACGCTGGTAGATCTCGACCTCAATCGTGGGAAGCGCAGGGTCGCCGAGCACGAGGATCACGCCGAACGACGTGAAGCAGAAGAGGAAGGCCAGGAGGGTGGCGGCCAGGACGGCGGGCCGGATGAGCGGCAGCGTGACGCGCCGGAATGTGGCAACCGGCGAGAGGCCGAGGGAGGCGCCGACCTGGTCGTAGCGCGGATCGACCTTCTCCCACAGGCTCGCCACCACGCGCACGACCAGGCCCACGTTGAAGAACACGTGGGCGACGACAATCGCGGCCGTCGTGCCCGGGAAGGGCAGGAGTTCGCGAAAGGCCAGTCCCACGATGACCGTCGGCAGGATGAAGGGCACGGTGATCACCGCCAGGATCGTGCGACGCAGCGGGATCGCGAGCCTGGCCACGGCGTAGGCGACGGGCAGTGCAAGGGCGAGTGACAGGGCGGTGCTGAGGAGCGCCTGCGCCGTTGTGTAGGCCACTATGCGCCACGTCGATGCCGCTGCGAGGACCTCGAGCGAGCCCGGCCCGATGCCCGATACGAGCACCATGGCGACCGGCCAGGCGACGAGAGCCACGACGAACGTCCCCGGTGCGATCGCGGCCCAGCGCAGGTGCGTCAACGAAGGACGATCTCGTTCCACTGCTCGATCCAGCCTTCGCGCCCGCTGTCGATATCGGCGGCGGGAATCTCGAGTGGTGCAGTCGGTCGTGTCACGAAGTCTGTGAATACGTCGGGGAGGGTGACTCCCTGGCGCGCCGGGAAGACGAACATGGACAGCGGGATGTCGGCTTGAACCTCGGGGGAGAGAAGCCAGTCGACGACCGTCCGCGCGGCCTCGGGCTGCGCCGCGCCGGCAAGCACCCCGGCGAACTCCACCTGGCGGTAGCAGCCGTCGGTCATGGTCGAGGTGGAGGGCGCCTCGGGCTTGGGATCGGCCGCGTAGACGATCTCGGCGGGGGGGCTGGTCGAGTAGGAGACCACGAGAGGTCGGTCGCCCTCGCCACCACCCGCGGTGAATTCGCCGAGGTAGGCCTCGGACCAGCCGTTCACGACGCGTACGTCATTGGCACGGAGCGCCTCCCAGTACGCGGGCCAGGTGTCGCCGTACCGGGCGATGGTGGCGAGCAGGAAGGCGAGCCCGGGGCTCGACGTCGCCGGATTCTGCACGATGAGCAGCCCGCGGTACTCCGGCTTGACCAGGTCGTCGAGGGATGTCGGCGCCGCGACGTCCCGCTTGGCAAACCACGCGTCGTCGATGTTGACGCACACGTCACCGTCATCGATCGCGGTGACAACTCCCTGCCCGAGTTCTGCCAGCTCGGGACGAAGTTCAGCGGAGGCGGTGCTGAGGTAGGGGACGAAGACTCCCGCGTCGATGGCCCGAGTCAGCAGGGTCGAATCGATCCCGAACAGCACGTCAGCATCAGGTTTGCCTGCGGAGAGCACCGCACGGTTGACCATCTCGCCGGCATCTCCACCCGTGACGATCTCGAGGTCGATTCCGCTGGTCGCCTCGAAGTCGGCGATCACCGAGTCGCTTAGCGCAAACGAATCGTGCGTGAGCAGCCGCACGGTCACCGGTCCGCTGCTGGATCCGCCAGGCGGCCCGGGGGGAGTGGACGAACTACAGGCGAGCGTCCCCACGGCGACCAGGACGCCGACGACACCGAGGACCTTGACCGTCAGCACCGAGCCGCTCCCTCCGCTGGCATTACCCAGATCAGGTTTCGAAGGGTCGGTGGTGGCGGCCACCCTCTCAGCCCGCCGATCCTGCGGGCTCCCCTGATGACTCCAGCATATACGTGCTGAGGGTGCCGGGCGCGCAGAGGAGTGGCAGGGTTAGGTCATGCCCAGCCTCGCCGATACGTCCGTGGTCATCGTGGGTGCCACCGGTGGGCTGGGTGCCCCCATCGCTCGACGGCTCGCGGCTGCGGGGGCACGCCTGACGCTCGTCGCGCGCGACGAGGATCGACTGCGTTCGCTCGGCATCGACGGACGCTTGGTCGCCGTCGACGTGCGCAAGGCGGCGAGTGCCGCTGGCATCGCATCCGCGGCTCGCGACGCTTATGGCGGCATCGACGGCATCGTCAACGCCGCCGGGGCAGTGGCCTTCGGCCCGCTTGACGAGTTGAGCGATGAGGTCCTCATCGAGCTCTTCACCCTTGACACGCTCGCGCCCATCCGCATGCTGCGCGCGGCCCTGCCGTCTCTGCGCGAGTCGGCGGCTGCTGGACGCGACCCGTTCGTCGTGCATGTCTCCGCCGTCGTAGCCGAGCAGCCGTTGCCGGGCATGGCTGCCTACTCCGCGGCCAAGGCTGCTCTCATGGCCTACGACGCGGCTGCAGCGCGCGAGCTGCGTCGCGAGGGCATCAGGCTCATCGATGCACGGCCCCCGCACACCGAGACGGGACTCGCCACGCGCCCGCTCGCCGGCCAGGCCCCGCGCCTGGCGGAGGGATTGTCGCCGGACGCGGTGGCCCAGCGCATCGTGGACGCGATCGCCAACGGCGACAAGGACCTGCCGAGCACATCCTTCGCCTAGCGGCGCTGGCGCAGACCCGCGATCGTGTCCATCAAGCGCTTCACCCTTGGAGGGCTTCCTCAGCCATCGTGGCGGCTGATCCTGGGATCGTGATCGCGGTACTCGCGATGACGCCAGGTGTTCTCCTCCGGTGTCGACCGGGAAAGCAGGGTCGCAAAGACCGAGCCGAACACGACCATGTGTCTCACTCCCTCGGGGGCCGGAGGCCTGGTGTGGCCGAATGCCCCGTCGCGTTGACGTCCTCGGGATCTCCGTGGACGCCTCTTAATCGTGAGGGGGCCGGGCCCTGGCACGGCGGCCAGGGGGCCGGGAGCGTGGTGCTCGTCACGGTCCCCGGACAGCGCCTCGAGCCCATCGGGAAGGTTCAATAGCGGGATGGATTGGACGTTTCGGCTCCTGGGGGCCGCGGCGGCGTTCCTCCTGCTGCTTGGCATCAGCGTGGCCGTGGCGACCGGCCCCATCGCGGCCGGCTCGCCGAACCAACCGTCAGCCCCATCCGCCGCGTCGACAACCCCGTTCCCGCAGCCGGTTCCCACGTCAGCCGAAGTGCCAGCACCGCTGCCCCTGCTCACGACCGGAGCAACCGCAGGTGTGCCCGCCTTCGTTCCCGTGGAGGAGCGGCCGGTGGCGGTGTTCCTGGGTGACTCCATTACTCGCGGAGCCACGGATCCGTCATTCGGAGTCGCCGACGAGTACTCCTGGTTCTACGGGCTCATCGACGACAGTGTCGGCGCTGTGCGCTGGGGCGGAACGGTCGCCGAGATCGGGATGACCACCTCGTGGATGGCAGACCAGGCCTACGACGCGCTGGCACTCTCGCCAGACATCCTCATCGTGCATGGGGGCACCAATGACATCTCCGGCGAGATCGACATGCCCTACCTGATCTCGAACTTCCAGCGCATCAAGGACGCCGCCGACGCCTACGGAATCCCGCTCGCGGTCTGCACCGTACCTCCCCGCGACGACCCAGCCGCTGATGCGAGAGCCATTGCCCTCAACGACGCGATCCGGGTGTGGGCCGCGCGGGAGGGCGTCATCCTTCTCGACACCGCGGCGCCCCTTCGCAATCCGGCCGGTGGATGGAAATACGGCTACTCGGCCGACGGGCTTCATCCCACCGCCGCGGCGGGCCTGCTCATGTCGCAGGCTGCCGCGGAGGCGTTACGCCGTATACCCCAGGGGGTATAGCCCCGGCACGCACTTCCACAATGACTACGCCACGGGCGGGTTGGAGCTCGCGAGCAAGCACGGAGCCGTCTACGTCGTGCCCGCGGGCTCTGAGATCCGATTCGACGCCACTCACATCGGCGACGGCGACGTCCTCGACGTGGGTATATGCGCGTCGAGGTCATGCACACGCCCGGCCAGACCCCAACCACATGTCCTACGCCGTCAGCGCCGGTAACGATCAGGTCGTGATCACAGGTGGGTCCCTCCGGTACGGCAGTGTCGGCAGGCCCGACCTCGTTTCCCACGATGCCACCGTGGCGCAGGACCATGATCAGTTGCACTCGGCCCGCAAGCTTGCCGGCATGCTCAGTGACGAGGCGGCGGTCTTCCCCACTCACGGGTTCAGCTCGTTCTGCTCGGCCGGATGGACCTGGATCGCGTCCCGCGCCGCCGTGCGGGGAGAGCGGGCAGTAGATCAGGGCATCGCATAGCCTCTCGGCGTGGTCAACGCGAATCCCACGGGACGCACCAGTGCCAAGTGGAAGGCCTACGAGCCCGATGTGCTGCCCCTGTGGGTCGCCGAGATGGACTTCCCGCTGGCTCCGGTCGTCGCCAACGCCCTGCATGATGCGATCGATCGCTCGGACACCGGCTACCGCTGGGTGGACGGGCTGCCCGAGGCGCTGGCGGGGTTCGCGCAGCGACGATTGAACTGGCAGATGGATCCCGACCGCGTCATCGTGCTCGGCGACGTACTGGCCGCGATGTCGGAGAGTCTGGGACGTCTCACTCCACCCGCGTCATCGATCGTGATCACGCCGCCGGTCTATCCTCCCTTCTTCTCCACCGTGCGCCGCGTCATCGAGCGCCCGCTCGTGGAAGTGCCGTTGCTCCGCGGACGCGATCTCGACCTAGCTGGCCTCGAAGTGGCCTTTGCGCGACCTGACGTCTCCGCGTTCCTTCTCTCAAGTCCGCACAATCCCACGGGCACGATCCACTCCCGGGAGACGCTCGAGCGCATCGCGCGCATGGCGCGAGCGCACGGGGTCACGGTCGTTGCCGACGAGGTCTGGGCACCACTGCCGCTACACGGCCGCACGGTCGTGCCCTACCTCTGCCTAGGTGAGGAACTCACCGGCCCCGATGTATCGCTGATCGCAGCGAGCAAAGCATTCAACCTGGCCGGCCTCAAGTGCGCCCAGGTCGTCGCCGGATCAGCCGAGACCGCTGCCGCCCTACGCGATCGCATACCCGTCGAGGTGACCTACTCCGCCAGCCAGTTCGGCGTCATCGCCTCATCGACAGCCTTTCGCGATGGTGACTCATGGCTCGACAGCACCCTCGCGCTGATCGGTGCCAATGCAGATCTCCTGAGCCAACTGCTGGCGCGCTACCTACCGGCGGTCGGATACGTGCCGCCCGAGGCGTCCTACCTCGCGTGGCTCGACTGCTGCGCCCTTGGGCTCGGCGATGAGCCCGCGCGCGTCTTCCGCGAGCGCGGACGAGTCGCCCTCAACGAGGGCGCGGAGTTCGGGGAGCAGGGCCGGGGCTTCGTCCGGCTGAATCTGGCGACCACCCCCGACGTTCTAGAGGAAGCCGTCGTGCGAATGGCGGCCGCCGTATCGACCTGACCGGCCTGAGCGCCAAGCAGTCCGAGCGACTCCAGGCCTGGGGGATCACGGCGCTCGGCCCGGTGGATGACCACCCCTTCGCCTGGTGGGCGACGAGGGACGACGAGCATCTCGTGCTCAAGGCGGGGGATTCCGCGGCGCGCGCGCGCGAGGCCGCGGCGTTGCGCGCCCTCATGTCTGGTGCGGCGGGGGTTCGGGAGTTCGACGCCCGGCTCGGCCTGCTCGTCACCGAGCGTCTGCTGCCAGGCGATGACATTCGACCTCTCGCGCGCGCCGATGACGACGAGGCGACGCGAGTCGTGGCCACTGTTGCGGTCCGCCTTCGTGATCAGCAGGGCCCGGTAGCCGACCTTCCGCCTCTCACCGACATCGGCGCCGCCTTCGACGGTCCGAGGGATGCACGGCTCTCCGATCCACTGCGCGATCGTGCCCGCGCCTTGTACGCCGAACTCGTCGAGACACCGGTCGAGGCCGTGGCGTTGCATGGCGATCTCCACCACATGAACGTGCTCCGCGACGGCGTGGGATGGCGCGCCATCGACCCGCACGGCTGGGTGGGCGACCCCGCGTTCGAGGCGGCAGCGCTGCTAGCCAACCCGCGCGGATTGACGGAGGGGGGTGACGCACGCGGGATGGATGGCCGTGGCCTCGCCCGTCTCTCCCAGCGGCGGGCGGAGATCTACGCTGAGACGGCGGGCCTGGAGCTCGAGCGCGTGCGCGCCTGGGGCCTCGTCGGGTGCGTGATCGCCGAACTGTGGATGCTGGAGTCCCACGACCTGGTGCACGGTGCGCCCACCGCCGTGGCCGAGGCGCTCCTCGCCGAGGGGCTGTGATCAGGCGAGGGATGCGGTGTCAATGACGAATCGGTAGCGCACGTCGGAGTCCTTCACGCGCTGCCATGCCTCATTGATGTAGGCGATGTCGATTACCTCGAAGTCCGCGACGATGTCGTGAGAGGCGCAGAAGTCGAGCATCTCCTGGGTCACGTCGACGCCGGCGAGCATGTATCCCTTGATGGAGCGCGCGCCACCGATGAGATTGACCGCATTGAACGCGAGGTCCTCGACCGGGATGCCGACAATCGCGAGCGTGCCGCGGGTCCGGAGCGTCTTGAGGTAGCCATCGACGTCGACGCCGGAGGAAGCCGTGCACACCACGAGGTCGAAACTGTCGCGCAGTGCCTTGAGCGCCTTCGGATCGGACGTGGCGACGAATGCATCGGCACCCAGGCGCAGGGCGTCGGCCTCCTTGCCCGGGCTATGGCTGATGACGGTGACGCGCGAGCCCATGGCCTTGGCAATGCGCGCGGCCACGTGCCCCAGACCACCGAGGCCGACCACGGCCACCTCTGCTCCCGGCCCGGCATGGTCCTTGAGGGGCGGGTAGACGGTGATGCCCGCACACAGCAGGGGAGCCACGGCAAAGGTGTCGGGTCCCTCGGGAATGCGGATCACATAGTCGGAGTCGACGACGATGTGATCGGAGTAGCCGCCATGTGTGGGCGTTTCTCCATCCCGCTCGTAGCCGTTGTAGGTGGTCGACCAGTCGGGGCAGAGATTGTGGTGACCGTCGTCGCACATGTCGCACTCTCCGCACGAGGCGACGTAGCATCCGACGCCCACGCGATCGCCAACAGCAAACCGCGTGACCTCGGAGCCGGCGGCACTTACAGTGCCGACGATCTCGTGGCCCGGGACCATCGGGAAGATGTCCATGCCCCAGTCGGACTCGGCCTGGTGAATATCGGAGTGGCACACGCCGCAGGCGGCGATGTCGATGAGCACGTCGCGCGGGCCCACGTCACGACGCTCGATCGTCATGGGCGCCAGACGAGCCTTCGACGTCTGCGCTCCATACGCGCGTGCCTGCATCAGTGCCTCCCTGGTCAGTGCACGTCGAAGTCAAGCACCGTGATCGCGGCATACTCCTCGCCGGGGCGCAGCACGCACGGCCCCAGGCTCGGCTGGTTGGGAGCGTCGGGGAACCGCTGGGCCTCGAGCGACATCGACTGGTGCACCTCGAAGGGCGACTTGAGGTTGTTGCCGCTGTATACCTGCATGCCCGGGGCATCGGTGAGGACGCGCATGATGCGACCGGAGCCAGCATGTCGCAGCTCGGCCCCGACCTTGAGGCCGTCGCCTTCCAGCAGGTAGCAGTCGTCGAGGCCACCCGTGACGTCAAGGACAGAGCCGAGTGCCTGTGGCGCATTTAGGTCGTAGGCGGTGCCGGCGACGGCGGTGACGCCGCAGGGAATCTGCGTGGCGTCGGTGAGCAGTCGCCGTGGTGCGGGGATGCGCAGGTCGTGATCGGCGATCGATCGCGATCCGGCCAGGTTCCAGTAGCCGTGATTGGCCATGCTGATCACCGTCGGAGCATCAGCGGTCGCGACGTAGTGCATCGCGATGCACCCGCATGACACCACATAGGTCGTCCGTGCATCAACTTGCCCGGGGAATCCCATGTCGCCATCCGGACTCGTCAGCATGAACGTCACGGTGACAGCATCGCGATCATCGGTGATCTCGTCGACGCGCCAGATCAGGCGGTCCCACCCGTCCGTGCCCCCATGCAGGGTGTTGGGGCCGTTGTTAACGTCGAGGAGGTAGCGGTTGCCGTCGAGGGTGAAGGTCCCTCCCGCGATTCGATTGGCGTAGCGCCCGAGAGTGCCCCCCAGGTGCGGGTTCAGCGCGTGGACGGCGTGGTCAGCGACGGTCGGCAGCGATAGGTGCACGCCACCGAGGTTGCCATCGCGGTCGGGCACGTCGACCTCGCGTATCGCGGCGCCCAGCGACAGCAGTTGCACGCGGATTCGCGCGAGTGTGATCTCGATGACCGTGACCTCGCCAGCCTCGGTGGGCTCGCTCCACGTGCTGACGCTCATGAGGCGCCGAGCGCAGCGTCGATGACATCGCGTGCCGCGGCCTGCACTTGCGCGAGATGCCCCGGCCCGCGGAAGGATTCGGCGTAGATCTTGTAGACGTCCTCGGTGCCGGAAGGACGCGCGGCGAACCACGCCGAGGCCGACTCCACCTTGAGGCCGCCGATGGGCGCATCGTTGCCCGGCGCGCGAGTCAGCACGCGGGTGATGGGCTCGCCGGCGAGCTCGGTCGATGTCACCTGCTCAGGGGCCAGCGCCGCGAGTGCGGCCTTCTGCTCGCGCGTGGCGGGGGCGTCGATCCGCGCATAGGCCGGATCGCCGAAGCGCTCGGTCAGCGCGAGATAGTGCGCTGACGGCGACGCGCCCGTCGTCGCGAGGATCTCCGAGGCGAGCAGGGCGAGGATGATGCCGTCCTTGTCGGTCGTCCACACCGATCCGTCGCGCCGCAGGAACGACGCGCCGGCAGATTCCTCGCCGCCGAAGCCCACGCTGCCGTCGATGAGTCCGGGCACGAACCACTTGAATCCGACCGGCACCTCCCACAGTGTGCGTCCCAGGCTCGCGGTCACGCGGTCGATCATCGAGGAGCTGACTACCGTCTTGCCGATGGCGGGGTCGCGGCGCCAGGAGGTGCGGTGGCGGAAGAGGTAGTCGATCGCCACCGAAAGGAAGTGATTGGGGTTCATGAGCCCCGCGTCGGGCGTGACGATGCCGTGGCGATCGGAGTCGGCATCGTTGCCGGTGGCGATGTCGTAGGAGGCCCGCTGTGCGATGAGCGATGCCATGGCGTGTGGCGATGAGCAGTCCATGCGAATGTTGCCGTCCCAGTCGAGGGTCATGAAGCGCCAGGTCGGGTCGATTCGCGAATTCACCACGGTGAGGTCGAGGCTGAAGCGCTCGGCGATGGCCGCCCAGTAGGCAACGCTCGCTCCGCCCAGCGGATCGGCGCCTATGCGCACTCCCGCCCCGCGGATCGCGTCGATGTCTACCACCGACGGCAGGTCAGTGACGTAGGTGCCGAGGTAGTCGTATCGGTGCGTCGTCGCTGCTGCGAGTGCGCGAGGGAGGGGCACGCGGCGCACGCCGTCGAGTCCGAGGCGCAGTAGTTCATTCGCTCGGTCCTGGATTCCCGCGGTCACGTCCGAGCCCGCGGGGCCGCCGTCGGGTGGGTTGTACTTGAAGCCGCCATCACGCGGCGGGTTGTGGGATGGCGTCACGACGATGCCGTCGGCGCGGCCGGGATGGCCGTCGGCGCGTCCGCGATTATGCGCCAGGATCGCGTGGGATATCACTGGCGTTGGCGTGAGCGCGTCTGTGGCATCGATGCACGCTGTCACGCCGTTGGCTGTGAGCACCTCGAGCGCGGTCGACCAGGCGGGCTGACTCAGCGCGTGCGAGTCGCGACCTAGGAAGAGCGGGCCCTGGATGCCGTGCTTCTTGCGGTATTCGCAGATCGCCTGGGTGGTTGCCGCGATGTGATCGTCGGTAAAGGCGGCGGCGAACGACGACCCTCGGTGGCCCGACGTGCCGAAGGCCACGCGCTGACCGGGATCCCCGGGATCGGGGTGCTGGGTGTAGTAGGCCGTTACGAGCGCGGCGATGTCGACAAGGTCGGACTCCTCCGCCGGGAGCCCCGCACGCGGATGGATGGCCATGAGTACATCTTGCCGCCCCGCTCGGCGCAGGCGCATAGGCTCCCGTCGTGTACCACGAGACCCAAATGGCGACCTCGCCGAGCACGGTCGTGCCGAACCGCCGATACTTCCGAACTCCCGCCACGGCTCCGGGCCCATCGGGTCCGCAGATGCTGCGGGTGATGCGCTCGATCAATCGGGACTCCCTGGGGTTCCTGGCGTCCATGAATCGTCGCTATGGGCCGGTGGTGCAGTTCCCCATACCCTCGCCGCCGACCTACCTGGTGTCCGATCCCGAGGCGGTACGTCGCGTCCTCGTCACGCGCAACCGCAGTTACGACAAGGAGACGCTGCAGTACCGCGCGCTGTCGCTGGTCACCGGTGAGGGCCTGCTTTCCACCTCGGGCGAGCGCTGGCGTAGGCAGCGCAGCATCGTCCAGCCTGCCTTCCATCGCGACAGCCTTGATGCCGTGGGGCGCCATGCGGCTCAAGCCGTGGACGATCTCGTCGACCGGTGGGGCGACCTGTCGCGTGGCGCGGTCATCGACATGGACGAGGCAATGATGCGGGCGGCCCTCGAGGTCGTGGGCCGATCACTGCTCGGCACAGACTTCTCGCGCAATGCCGACCGACTCGCCCAGGCCACGCTGCATGCCCTCGACGTCGTCGTCGCCCGGGCACGCGTGCCCATCACGCCGCCCGACTGGCTCCCTACGCCGGCCAATCGCCGCCTTCGCGCCGCCGTATCCGAACTCGATGCCGCGGTCGAGGAGATGATCGTCGATCGCCAGGCCCATCCCGCAGGACGCGTCGACATGCTGCAGATGCTCATAGGTGCGATGCAGGGCACCGATGCCATCGGTGTCCGCGAGGTGCGCGACGAGATCGTGTCGTTCATGGTCGCCGGGCACGAGACCGTGGCCAGCGCGCTGGTGTGGGCATGGTGGCTCGTGGCAGGCGCACCCGACGTGCAGGATGCCCTCGCCGCCGAGTCCGATGCTGTGCTCGCGGGAGCACCCGCCTGCTTTGACGACGTGAAGCGCCTGCCCTTCGCGCGCGCGGTCCTCGACGAGGCCATGCGCCTGTACCCGCCCGTGTGGCTGGTCACGCGCCGTGCCCTCGAATCCGACGTGCTCGGGGGTCGCGAGATCCCGCGGGGTGCGCTCGTCATCATGACGCCGTACGTCGTGCAGCGTGATCCCCGCTACTGGGACAGGCCCGACGACTTCGATCCCGGGCGGTTCGCGGAGCGGCGCGGTGGCGGGGCCGAGGAGCTCGCGACGTTCTGGCCCTTTGGTCTGGGGCCTCGCATGTGCCTGGGCCGCGACTTCGCCTACGTCGAGGGGATCCTTATCCTCTCTGCCCTTGCCCGCCGCGTGCAAGTGGAGCGACTGCCGGGGCAGGTGCGCCCGAGCCCACAAGCGGGCGTCACGCTGCGACCCGAAGGCGCGCTTCCGCTTGTCGTCCGGGGCCGCTAGCCGCGGCTGATTGGATGCTGGCGTGCGGATCGAGACGTCGCGGCTCACGCTGACCGACTTCGCCCGGGATGAGTGGGTGGCTGTCGCTACCGGCGAGCGCGCGGAGCGACTGTGGGCGCCGGACTATCCGACCGACGGTGATGTGCAGTTGGCCAGCCTTTCACTCCTCGGCGAGACCACGCAGCCGACCGATGACGCACCATGGGGCCCCCTGCAGGTGCGCGAGCGCGCTGGCGGCATGGCCGTCGGCGGGGCTGGCTTCAAGGGACCGCCCGATGACCAGGGCGTCGTCGAGGTGGGCTACGGGTTCGCTCCCAGCGCGCGCGGTCACGGCTACGCGACCGAGGCGGTGCGCGCTCTGTGCGCATTGGCGGTGGCGCGCGGCGCCTTGGCCGTCATCGCGGAGACCGACGTCAACAACGCGGCCAGCGAGAGAGTGCTCGAGCGGTGCGGATTCGCCGTGATGTCACGCGATGCGCAGATGACGTATTGGTTCTGGGAGCCGACTACGGGCGAATGATGCGCGATGCGGCCTCGTGCAGCAGGCCATTGGTGGAGATTGCTCCCGCGCCGGACAGGATCTTGCTGTCGCCCGAGAAGGGAGTGATGGTGCCGCCGGCCTCTTCGACGACGGGCACCAGCGCGGCCAGATCCCAGATGTCGAGTTCGGGCTCGGCGGCAATGTCGACGTGCCCTTCGGCGACCAGCATGTGCGACCAGAAGTCGCCGTAGCCGCGGGTGCGCCAGGTGGAATCCATCATCTGGTCGAGACAGCCGTGCGGCCAACCGACGCCATCGCTGAATGAGAACGACGCGTCCGACACCTCGCGAACCGCACTCACTCGACAGCGACGGTCGGCGGAGTCCTCCGGACCGCGTGTCCAGGCGCCCGCGCCCCTGGCCGCCCACCAGCGTCGCCCCATGGCCGGTGCGGCGACGACACCGACGACGACATCGTGGTCGATCGCCAGCGCGATGAGCGTCGCCCACACCGGCACGCCGCGCACGAAGTTCTTGGTGCCGTCGATCGGGTCGATGATCCAGCGCCTGCCACCGGTATCGGTGCCGCCGTACTCCTCGCCGAGAACGGGATCGTTGGGGCGCTCCTGGGCGAGCGTCTCGCGCACCATGCGCTCGACCCCGCGATCCGCCTCGGTGACGGGAGTGAGGTCGGGCTTGGTTTCGATGGCGAGGTCGTCGCGCCTGAAGGAGGCCAGTGTCATGGCGTCGGCCTGATCGGCCATGCGCAGGGCAAGGGCAAGGTCATCGTTGTAGGCGCCGGGCACGTAGGCCACGCTATCGGCCCGCCCTAGCCTGGGCCCGTGCACATGCGTGGATGCCGGGCCGTCGCCGTGGGCCTGGTCGCGCTGCTCGCTGCCGGATGCTCACCGGGGTCTGGCGAGACGGGAGTGCAGCAAGGCCCCTATCCCGTGGTGCGCACCGTCGACGGCGACACCATCCGCGTCATGCGCGACGGCCAGGAGATCGTCGTTCGGCTCATCGGCATCAACACTCCGGAGACCGTCGCACCCGACCGCCCAGTGGAGTGCTTCGGGCCCGAGGCGTCCGAGCGCACGCAGCAGCTCGTGACCGGGCAGAAGGTGTGGCTGGAGTACGACGACGTCACGGGGGAGACCGACAAGTACGACCGCACGCTCGCCTATGTTTGGCTCACGCCGGACCAGATGCTCAATGAGGAACTCGTGCGCGAGGGCTATGCCGAGGAACGCACCTATCAGGAGGGCTACCGCCATCAGGATCGGCTGCGCGACGCACAGGAGGCAGCCGAGGGTGCAGGTGCGGGATTGTGGTCGGCCTGCCCGTGACGTGACCGGTCCAGGCCCGAGAAGGCAGCAGCGCGGCCCGGGCTCGATGTGACGGGCGGGTGGACTCAGTCGGAGTCGGCGGCGGACCTGCTGTGAAGTAGTCGTCGCAGTGACTCCAGGCGTGCGCGCAAGTGCTCGTCGTCCCCGACGTATGCATCGAGGCCGCACTCCTCCTCGTCGTGGGTGCAGCCGCGCGGGCACGCATCCAGTCCGAGGGCGAGGTCGTCGAACGCCGCGACGACGGTGTCGGGGGAGACGTGCGCGAGCCCGAAGGATCGCACCCCGGGCGTATCGATGATCCAGCCGCCCTGTGGCAGCGGTAGCGCGACCGCCGACGTCGAGGTATGGCGCCCGCGACCGGTCACGACGTTGACTCTGCCCGTCGCTCGGTCGGCCCCCGGCACGAGTGCATTGACCAGCGTCGACTTCCCGACGCCCGAATGACCCATGAGCACCGTCACGCGATGGTCGAGATGGTCGATGACGGCGTCGAGGTCGGCGCGCACCGGTTGCTTGCCAGCACCACGGGCGACTGTCACCGCGGGCACGTCGAGGGCGGCGTAGGCATCGACCACGGGCCGGGGATCGGACAGGTCGGCCTTGGTGAGGATCAACAGTGGATCGAGCCCGGCGTCGTAGGCCGCCACGAGTGCGCGATCGACGAGTCCGAAGCGCGGTTCGGGATTGGTCAGGGAGACAACGATGCCGAGCTGGTCGGCATTGGCGACGATCACACGCTCCAGCCCGGCAGGGGAGGGCTGGCCCTCCCGTCCGGCAACGTCGTCCGCGTCGTCTGCCGTACGTCGAAGCGCCGTGGTGCGGTCTTCGATGCGCACGATGCGCGCGAGCGCGTCCGTCTGCGATGAGACGTCCCCGACGAGCCCCACGCGATCGCCGACCACGACCCCCTTGCGGCCGAGTTCGCGGGCCTTGATGGCCAGCACGGTCTCGCCGTCATCCATCACCACCGTGAACCGGCCCCGATCGACGGCCGTGACGAGCGCGGGCACCGCGTCGTCGTGGGCTGGTCGGTCCTTGGATCTCGGGCGCGACTTGCCTCGCGAGGGCCGGACCCGTACGTCGTCCTCGTCGAGGTGGCGATCCCGCGACGCAGCCATCAGTCACCGGCCAGCATGCCGTGCCACATGCCGGGAAAGTCAGGCAGCGTCTTGGTCGTCGCGGCCATCCCGATGACGTGCACGTCGGGTACGACCAGTCCGATCACCGCGGCGGCGGTGGCCATGCGGTGGTCGTCATAGCTCGACACCGTGGCACCGTGCAGGGCGGCCGGCTCGACGGTGATGCCGTCGCCCGTCTCGTATGCCCTGCCCCCGAGGGCGTTGATCGTCTCGACGATGGCGGCGAGTCGATCGGTCTCATGGCCGCGCAGGTGCGCGATGCCACGCATTCGCGAGGGCGATGCGGCCAGGGCGCACAGGGCAGCGATGATGGGAGTGAGCTCGCCGACGTCAAAGAGGTCGACGTCGATGCCGCGGATGGATCCCGGTCCGGTGACCGTGAGGCCATCGTCTCCGAGGCGCACCTGCGCCCCCATCTCGGCGAGGAGCCCGCGCAAGTGGTCTCCCGCCTGCGTGGTGTGGTGAGGCCAGCCGGGCACCGTGATGGTGCCGGCGGTCGCGACCGCTGCGGCCAGGAAGGGTCCAGCGTTGGACAGGTCCGGCTCGATTGTGCGATCGATCGCGGCGATGGGGCCGGGCGCTAGGGTCCATGTCATGCGCTCCGCGTCGAAATCGACGTGCACGCCGTGCTCGGCCAGCATGTGGAGTGTCATCGCGATGTGCGGCTGGCTCGGCAGCGAGCGTTCGGTGTGCGTGAGCGTCAAGCCCGCATCGAAGCGCGCGGCCGACAGCAGCAGGCCGCTGACGAACTGGCTGGACGCCGATGCATCGATGTCGACGGCGCCACCCGGCACATGACCGGTGCCCTCGACTCGCAACGGTAGGAATCCGTTCGAGTCGGTGCAGGTCACGCCCAGGTCGCGCAGTGCCGAGATCATGGGCCCGAGGGGTCGCTCACGGGCGCGCGGATCACCATCGAAGGCGGTGGCGCCGTTGGCGAGGGCGGCGACCGGCGGCACGAACCGCATGACGGTGCCCGCCAGTCCGACATCGATGGTGCCCGCGGCGACGAGTGCGCCGGGAGTGACGCGCCACGTGGCGTTGCCGTCGCCCTCGCTGCCGCGTTCCAAGGCGATGCCGAGGGCCCGCAGTGCATCGGCCATCAGGGACGTGTCACGAGCCAGCAGGGCACCGCTCACCGTCGAGGGGCCATCGGCTAGGGATGCCAGGACCAGGGCGCGGTTGGTCGCGGACTTCGAGCCAGGCACGCGAACGGTCGCATCCACGGGCTGCGTGGCAGTGGGCGCGGGCCAGGTATCCATTGAGCGCGAGGGTATCTGGAGTCCCCATGAGGCAGGCTTGAGGCATGTGCGGCAGGTATGCGTCCTCGCGGACCCGGGCGGTCCTCATGCGCGAGTTCGGGGTCAACGAGGAGCCGAAGGAGGAGCTGCCCCCTCGTTTCAACATCGCGCCGACGACGGGCGTCTACGTCGTACGCGACCTGAAGGACCGCATGGTCGATGACCGTCAGGCGCGTGTCCTTGACGTGGCGCACTGGGGTCTTATCCCCGGGTGGGCCAAGGACCCGTCGATCGGCAATCGCATGATCAATGCGCGCGCCGAGACCGTGGCCGAGAAGCCGGCCTATCGGCGTGCGTTCACATCGCGACGCTGCATCCTTCCCGGCGACGGGTTCTACGAGTGGCAGAAGATCGATGTCCCCGAGGGCACCAAGCCTCGCAAGCAGCCCTACTTCCTGCACCCGGCCGACGGCTCGAGCCTGGCGATGGCGGGTCTCTACGAGTGGTGGCGCAATCCGCAGGTGGCCGACGACGATGCGGCCGGGGCCTGGGTGCTTTCGGCCACGATCCTCACCACCTCGGCCATTGACGACATCGGCCGCATCCACGACCGGATGCCCGTGGTCGTTCCCCCGTCGCTCCGAGACTCCTGGCTCGATCCAGACACGCAAGGTTCCGAAGTCCTGCCCCTGCTCCTGCATCCGCCGGAGAAGGGCTACTGGGACATCTATCCGGTCTCCACGGCCGTCAACTCCGTCCGCAATCAGGGCCCCCAGCTCATGGACCGCATCGAGACGGGCGAGATCCCCGGGGCGGGAATGTGGACAGCTCCCGAGGCGTTCACCGTCTGTGCTGACCAGTCAGGCGTCGTCGATCCCGGGCCTTGACGGCCTGCCCGCGGTATCGGCCGACCTCGCTGCCCCCTCCGTGCCGATACCCTTAGGAGCGATGTCCGACGACCCTGTGGCGAGCGTCGAGACCGACGAGGAGCGCGCCGCCCGCTTCGAGCGCGATGCCCTGCCCTATCTCGACCACCTCTACGGCGCGGCCCTTCGCATGACCCGCAATCCGGCCGACGCCGAAGACCTCGTGCAGGACACCTTCGTCAAGGCCTTCGCGGCCTTCGAGTCGTTCACCGAGGGCACCAATCTCAAGGCCTGGCTGTTTCGAATCCTGACCAATGCCTACATCAACACCTACCGCAAGAAGCAGCGCCAACCACGCCAGACCGGCACCGACGAGCTCGATGACTGGCAGATGCAGCACACCCAGGCCTATGCCACCGGCCAGTTACGCTCAGCCGAGGCCGAGGCCCTCGACCGGCTGCCCAACACCGTCATCAACGATGCGCTCGCCGAGGTCCCCGAAGACTTCCGGGTCGCGGTCTACCTCGCCGATGTCGAGGGCTTCTCCTACAAAGAGATCGCCGAGATCATGGGCACGCCGGTCGGCACCGTGATGTCCCGCCTGCACCGCGGCCGCAAGATCCTGCGCACGCTGCTTGAGGACTACGCGATCGCCGAGGGCTTCCTGCCGGCCACGACCGGGGGAGAGGTGTCATGAGTTGCGGACACCCCCACGCGACGCCGTGCCCTGAGGTCCTCTCCTGGGTCTTCGACTACCTCGATAGCGAGATCGACGACGTACGCCGGGCCGACGTGGTCGCGCATCTCGGCGAATGCCCGCCCTGTGAGGAGCAGTACGCCCTGGAGCAGACCATCAAGGCCCTGGTCCACCGCTCGTGCTGCCACGACTCCGCGCCGGCAGAGCTGCGCGTGCGCGTTATCGCCCGGATCCAGGAGATCCGGATCACCTACCGTCGGGGCTAGACCGGGCATGTGCCACGATGTGGCGCCGGAACCGACCCAGGAGTAGTCATGAGTAAGCGTGCCCGCAAGAAGCGCGATCGTAAGAAGAGCGGTGCCAACCACGGCAAGCGCCCCAACTCCTAGGCCATGACCGCGGAGATCCGCGCCGAGATGGTGGCGCAGGTGCACTCCGTGTTCGTCGAGGCCGGTGCCGCCGTGACCGCCGGCGACACCGTGATCCTCCTGGAGTCGATGAAGATGGAGATCCCCGTCATCGTCGAGATCGATGGAGTCGTGCTCGAGATCTCCGTGGTCCCCGGCGACGTGGTCTACGAGGGCGATCTGCTCGTCACCCTCGCCTCCTCCTGATGGCCGGTCCCTACGTCGTCACGCATGACGACACCGCGACTGCCTTCGGTAGCGGAGACGTTCCCGTCCTGGCCACACCTCGCCTCATCGCCTGGCTCGAGGCCGCCACGGTCGAGGCGATCACCGATCTGCCAGACGGGCACACGTCGGTGGGCACGCGCGTTGACATCGAGCACCTGCTGGCCTCCCCCGTCGGGGCGGCGGTGACCGCGCACGCGCAGGTCGTGCATCGCGACGATCGCCTCGTGCGATTCGAGGTCACGGCATTCCACGACGTCGGGGATGGGCCGGTGCTCGTGGGCCACGGGCACGTCACGCGAGTCGTCGTGAACCGGGAGAGGTTCGTCGATCGCTCCACCCCGGCCCTCATCATCCGCCCGATCGTGCCCAGCGAGTGGGCTGCCACCGGCGAACTCGTCGTCGACGCCTACCGCGCCGGCTACGGCCTATCGGGTGCCTCAGACGATTACGCCCACGTCGTTCGCGACGTGGCCGGGCGCGCGGGCCACTCCGAGGTGCTGGTTGCGCTCCAGGGGGATCGCCTCATCGGATCGGTCACCTTGCTCCAGCCGGGCACGTCGATGGCGGAAGTCTGCCGGCCCGGGGAGGTGGAGTTCCGGTTCATGGGCGTCGACCCGGCCGCCTGGGGTCGGGGCGTGGGGCGCGCCCTCGTGCAGGAGGTCATCGCTCGGGCGGGAGATCGGACGGTGGTCTGCAGCGTCATCGAGGGCAACGAGCCCGCGGCGGCCCTCTATCGCTCCTGCGGCTTCACGGCCGCCGCGGACCGCGACTGGGTGCCGGTGCCCGGGGTCATGCTCCGCGTCTTCGTCCGGCCCCCGGAGCAGCCCGTCGGGGGCGGCTGAGCCGACCCGCCGGGCCGTCACGCCTAGCCCCACCGTGACCTTTCTGTTACCTTCTTTGGGCCGGCCTTGCCAGGTCGGCCGCCTGGCACATGCCGAGTCCTGCCCGTGCCGGGCGCACCATCCGCGGGCAGGAGCGGGGGACCCACCGGGGTCCGGACCCCCATCCGGGCCCACGGCCGGCCTGTTTGCACCGCCGGTCTTGGGGTGAAGCCACGCATGCGTGGCCGGCTGACCCTCCGGCCGAACCCGACAGCTGACCCCGCAGGCGCCGGAGGACGCATGGACCGTCGCACGACGTTCCACAGCCTGGCGGCGATCGCCGTCTCGGCCGTCGCGGCCGCGACCCTCCTCGCGTTGCCCACGGCATCGCAGGCCTCCTCCTCGTCGTCGTCGGCCGCGGCGCGAGCCGCCGCCGCGGCCCCCGAGCTCAAGAAGGGCGATCGCGGCGAGCCGGTGAAGGTGCTGCAGCGCGCCCTCAAGGTGCGCGTCTCCGGATACTTCGGGCCCGTCACCCACATCGCGGTCGTGAACTTCCAGGAGGCAAACGGCCTCAAGGCCAATGGCATCGTCGGCATCGACACCTGGACGGCTCTGGGTGCCGAGGTCGCGCGTGCCGCGGCCGACAGCGACGAGTCCTTCGGTGACAAGGAGGTTGATGGTCGCTACTGCCCCGCGGTCGACTTCACCTACGGCGACGGCATGGGGGCCGGCAGAAGCCACATGGGGTTTGACCTGCTCGGCAAGGCGGGCTCGCCCATCTACGCCGTCGACGCCGGCCGCGTCACCCGCAGCGGCTACCAGGGCAACGGCGCCCTCATCCTCGACATCACGGGCAAGGGTGGCCAGATGATCTTCTACGGCCACTTCTCCACGATCTTCTTCGGCGAGGGCGACAAGGTCAAGGCCGGGCAGCTGATCGGCCTCATGGGCGACACGGGCTCGTCGGGCGCCGTGCACCTGCACATCGAGTTGCGCCCCAGCGGCTGGTCCGGGTCCGCGGTCGATATCGAGCCGCTGGTCCGCAAGCTTTGCGCCTGAGCACGCGCGTATTCGCTACACCCCGGTTGTCGACCGCGGATATGCGATGTCCGGGTCCGTCATCACATTGACGAGGTAGGGCACGCCCGAGTCGAATGCGCGGTCGAGTGCGGGCCCGATGTCGCCCGGACGCGTGATCGTCTCGCCGGCGCCGCCAAGTGCCTTCACGACCTCGTCGTACGCCGTGGGCTGCAGATCGGCGGCAACGTCGTAGCCATACAGAAAGCGCATCGGATGGCGCTCGAGATTCCAGCCCCTGTTGTTGCCGACGACGATGACCACCGGCAGGTCGTGGCGCACGAGCGAATCGACGTCGATCAGCGAGAAACCCGCGGCCCCATCGCCGAGGAGCAGCACAACCTGCGATGCAGGGTGGGCGAGTCGGGCGGCCATGGCGTATCCCGGACCGGTGCCGAGGCAGCCATAGGGCCCCGGATCGAGCCAGTGCCCGGGTCGCCGCGGCTCGACGTAGCGACCGGCAAAGGAGACGAAGTCGCCACCATCGCCGATGACCACGGCGTCGTTGGCCAGCCGCGGCATGAGTTCGCCGTAGACGCGCGCTGGGTGGATCGGGTCGGCCTCACTGGCGAGGTCGACCGCATCCCCCGCGATGGCGGCGACAGCGCGCTCTCGAAGCCGGATGGACCAGTCGGATATCGGGAGCGGGTCGGGGAGCTCGCGCACGAGTGCCAGGAACGCACTGCCGAGATCGCCGCTCGCGCAGGCCGCGAGGTCGAGGTGGCCCGCGAGCTGCCCCGGGGAGTCGACGATGTGCACGACCGGAGCGGGCGGATCGCCGAAGCGTCCGTAGCCGAGTCGGAAGTCCAGCGGTGTGCCGACAACCATGACCAGATCGGCTGCGGCGAACGCCGCTCCGCGCGCGCGGGTCACGAGCAGCGGGTGGTCGGGCGGGAGTATTCCTCGGGCCATGCCGTTGGCAATGACGGGCACGCCGGTCGCATCGACGAAGGCACGAGCGGCCATCTCCGCACCGTCGGCCCACACGTCGCTGCCGAGCACCAGAAGCGGCCGCTGGGCACGTCGCAGCAGTTCGGCGATGCGGGCAATGTCCTGCGGATCCAAAGTGGCCATCGAGCGGTGGTCGTCGATCGGGGCGGCGTACTCCGCGGGAGTGAAGAGGATGTCCATGGGCACATCGACGAAGACCGGACCTCGGTGCGCGCTTCCCGCGAGTGTGAATGCGGCATCGACAGCCCGCCCGACGCCGGCCGCATCGTGCACTGTCGACGCTGCCTTGGTCACGGGAGCGAGCAGCGGCGGGTGGTCGATCTCCTGAAGTGCGCCCGATCCCCATCGTCCATCGGGTGCACGTCCACCGAGCAGCACCAGTGGCGATCCGTTGACCCAGGCGCCCGCCACGGCGCTGACCGCATTGGTCACTCCCGGACCGGCGGTTACGGCAGCGAAGCCTGGCACGCGCGTCAACTTGCCGGTGGCCTCGGCGGCGAAGACGGCGGTTTGCTCATGGCGGACATCCACCAGGCGCAAGGGGCCCGGCGTGCCCGACTCGACGGCCGCTGCGCCGCCGACGGCGGCGTCGTACAGCGGGAAGATGTGCGCGCCAGAGAGCGTGAACAGCGTGGTGACCCCGTGGTGTACGGCCGCCTCGATGGCCTGTGTCCCGCCGTGGGCAGCCGGCCGCGTCGGGCGCGTGTCGGTCATCGTCGACTACAACAGGACGAGCGTCAGGATGCTCGCACCCAGGGCGACGAGCACGACGATGGCTACGACGGTTATCAGCGTCTTGTTCTGCACGGGTATCCCTTCGACGACATGGCAGGTTACCGGGTGCGGGGGGAAGGCCCCAGCGAAGGCGTAACCTCGCCTCCGTGGGCTCACTCGACCGCCTGGCGCAGGAGCGCACCGACCTGTCGCCGGAGGAGATAGAGTGCCTCCAGTCGCTCATCGGTGCGTGGGGGCTCGTGGCCGATCTGGCCCTGTCCGACCTGGTGCTGTGGCTGCCCACGTGGAACGCCGGCGGCTGGGTGGCCGCTGGCCTGGTACGTCCGGCCACGGCGCCCACATCGGTGCCGGAGGACCTCGTCGGCTCCTTCAATCCCCGGGGACGCGCCCCGGATCTGGACCTGGCCTTGACCACGGGGCGCGCCGTGCACCACCGCGAAGCCGGCTCCCACATGCCCACGGCTGTCGAGACACTTCCCCTGCGGGCACCCGCCGACGCCCTCGGCCACGGCCGCGTCATCGCCGTACTCGCGCGCCATCTCGTCACGCGCAGCGGAGGTCGACTCGAGGAGGTCTACCTCGAGACGGCCGACCTCCTGCTCGACATGGCAGCTTCCGGCGCGTTCCCGCTGCCCGGCTTCGATGCGTCGGCGGCGCCCCCGCGTGTGGGAGACGGCCTGATTCGTCTCTCTCCGGGTGGCGTCGTCGACTTCGCCAGTCCCAACGCAATCTCGGCCTTCCGTCGCCTCGGACTCGCGCCCGCGCTGGAAGGAAGCGAGCTATCGCGCGTGGCCACGCGCCTGTCGCATCGCCCCGGCCCCGCAGACGAGCGCGTCGCCCTCGTGGTGGGCGGCCGGGCATCGGGCGATGCGGAGATCGAGAATGCCTCGGCTTCGGTCAGCCTCCGCGCTGTCCCGCTCGTCGACGCCTCGGGCCCGCGCGGAGCGATCGTGCTCGTGCGCGACATCACCGACCTGAAGCGTGGCGAGCGAGCGCTGCTGAGCAAGGAGGCCTCGCTGCGCGAGGTCCACCACCGAGTGAAGAACAATCTCCAGACCGTGGGGGCGCTCCTGCGCCTGCAGTCGCGCCGGGTGACCGCCGAGGAGGCCCGGGAGGCATTGGCTGAGGCGGGCCGGCGAGTCTCCGCCATCGCGGCCGTCCACGAGATCCTGGCTCGCGAGCCGGGTGATTCGGTGGATTTCGACGATGTCATCGACAGCCTGCTCAGCCTGGCGCGTGAGCTCTCACCGGCCTACGCGTCGGGCACGACACTGCCGCACATCGAGCGATCGGGTCACGCTGGCACCGTGAGCACCGATGCCGCAGGGCCACCCGCGATGGCAGTCTCGGAGATCGTGCACAACGCGGTCGAACATGCGCACGCGGCACATATCAGCGTGCGGCCTGCACGCTGGAACGATCGCATCGTCGTCCATGTCATCGACGATGGCGTGGGCATCGAAGACGATCAGGCAGAGGGACTCGGGTTGCAGATCGTGCGCATGCTCATCGAAGAAGACCTGCGTGGCTCGCTGACCTTGGGGCGTCGCGAGTCTGGGGGTACGTCAGCGGAGATATCGGTGCCGGAGGCCTCGGGGGAGGATCACTAGGGGGTCAGGCAGTGCTGCGGGCCCGCAAGCGGGCGTTGCGGCGCTTGAGCGCGCGACGCTCGTCCTCGCTGAGCCCTCCCCAGACGCCGGCGTCCTGGCCGGTGTCGAGGGCCCACTGCAGGCACTCGTCGATGACATCGCAGTGGCGGCAGACAGCCTTGGCTTCCTCGATTTGAAGAAGGGCTGGCCCGGTAGTGCCGATCGGGAAGAAGAGCTCGGGATCCTCGTCGCGGCATGCGGCGGTGTGTCGCCAGTCCATGACTTGTTCCCTCCAACGCTTGTGAGGCGATTCACCTGCCCCTCGCCGAGGCCCGCCATTTAGCGGGAAGCGTGGGGATGGAACGCTTCAGTCCTATAAGGGTCGCAGACCCCCTGGGTCTCCACAAGGTGAATCGACCAGGTCACCGGATTTCCAGCATGTCGGTTTCGTCACAAAACGGTCGCGGCACTACCGATAATCGGACGTTGTCCTCTCAGCAGAAGACCCCGAGGACGTCGGGCGCGCTGCTGAAGGCCACCCGCTGGACCTCGCCCAGCCCCTCTCCGTCGATCTGCAGGTGGGTGGGTCGCCGGGCCTCGATGGACAACTCCGCCAGGTCATGGCGGACGGCCAGGCTCCTCCTGGTCGAGCCCGCGTCGCTCCCGGCGAGCATGCGGCGAGCCACGCGCAGCGCGGTGACCACCCCCATGCGCCGCACAGCGAAGAGGTCGAGGCCGGTGTCGAAGGAGGCCCGGGGGCACGGGTTGACGGCGTAGGCGCCGAAGTAGGTCCACGGAGCCGTGTTCTGCACGATGGCGAGAAAGACGTCGTCGAGGGGCTCTTCGCCGGGCACCTCGATGCGCAGCGGCGGATCCTTGCGCTCGGTGCGAAGGAAGTACTGGCGCAAGGTCGTCGTGAAGTAGCGACCCGGAGTGGCCTCGTGTCCCAGCGCCCGGTCGGCTTCCATCGCCGCGATGATCTCGGCATCGACACCGAGGCCCGCATTGGCCAGAAACCATCGGGGCGTCGACGTGTGGCCGACCGGGCTGGTGATGGCGGCGGTGCCGAGTCCGACGCGACATACGCGATGCGCGCTGATGGCCTCGAGTAGCACTCCCGTGGCTTCGACGGGATCGGCCGGCAGGTCGAGTGAGCGGGCGAAGACATTCGCACTGCCCCCCGGCACCGTTGCCAGCAGGGGTACGTCGTCACCGGGGCCTGCCGACAGCATTCCGTTGACGACCTCGTTGATGGTGCCGTCGCCGCCGAGCGTGCACACGATGCCGAGGTGCTCGCGCCGCGCGCGCTCGCCTAGGGCCCATGCGTGACCCCGGTGCTCCGTCGTGACGATCTCGAGGTCGATGGCATCGCCGAGGGCCCGGACGAGCACGTCGCGAACGCGCGGGGAGGTCGTCGTGGCGTGGGGGTTGACCACGAGGAGGCCGCGCACCCGCTCACCCTAGTCTGGTCGCATGACCGCGATGCCGATGTCGACGGGGCTGAAAGTGGCCGCGCTTATCGCCCTCACCGAGGGTGCTGCGCTCGTGGCCTACGGCCTCTACGTCATCGTCCAGGTAGCCCGGGTCGGCATCACCGGGCCGTCGCCGGTCTCCAACGTCCAGTCGGTGACGCTGCAGATCGCCATCTTCCTCGCATTCGGAGCCGGCCTCCTTCTTGTCGCGTGGGGCCTGTGGCGTGCCAGGCGATGGGGGCGAGCGCCCGCAGTGATCGGGCAACTGCTGGGGCTCGTCGTTGGCGTGCCGCTGGTGGGCGCCCCTGGCGGGGTGGAGCGCGCGGTGGGCATCCTCGTGGTTGCCCTGGCCATAGCGGCCCTGGTCTGCCTCTTCCTGCCCTCCACGACCCGGGCGCTGCTGGAGGAGTAGGCGGTGACGCGCGACGCCCGTTGAGTCGCATGCGGTGAAATCAAGCGCTCAGCCCCTACCGTGGCGGCTGCGACAACCGGGAGAGCGGCACGGTAGAGACCGTCCGTCAGCGCAAGGCACTGGGTGCTGTTTGGTTCATTGCCCCTGTGGTCGTCATCGTCCTGGCCTTCCTCACCCAGCGCATCGGCGAGTGGGGCTTCGGGATCGTCGTTGTGATCTTCCTGGCCATCTTGGCGATCACGGGCATCTGGATGATCGCCACCGGGTGCGGCAACATCATCAGCAGCGCCATAGCCTGCGCACACAGCGCATCTTCGCGATCATCGGGCCGGCCGCCTCAGCGATGCTCGTGATCAGTTACGTGGTCTCGCTGGCGTCCTCTCCGACGGCGATGAGCCACCTCCTCATGGGAGTCTGGCTATGCCTAGGCGCGATGTTCATCGACGGCCTGATCGCTCTGCGCAAGTCCTAGGGCGCGTCTGCGGCCAGGTCCGTCAGTGCGGGGCCGGCGACCCGCTGCACAGTCCACTCATCCTTCGGCACGGCTCCAATGGAGCGGTAGAAGTCGATGGCCGACTGGTTCCAGTCCAGGACCCACCACTCCAGGCGCCCGTATCCGCGATCGATGCATATGCGCGCGAGCTCGGCGAGTAGCGCCTTGCCGTGTCCGTGACCGCGAAACTCCGGTCGCACGTAGAGGTCCTCGAGATAGACGCCGTGGCGGCCGAGCCACGTGGAGAAGTTGCGGAACCACAGGGCGAACCCGACCGCAGCCCCGTCCTCCTCGGCGATGAGACCGAAGACGGCAGGGGAGGCACCGAAGAGGGCCGCGTGAAGGAGCTCCTCCGTGGCGACGACAGCGTTGGGCTCCCGTTCATACTCCGCCAGCTCGCGGATCATCGCGAGGATCTCGGGTACGTCGTAGGGTTGTGCAGACCTGATGGGCATGGGCACAGTCTGCCGTGGAGGACACGTGAAGCGCACGAGTGTGCTGTTTGTCTGCGTGCACAACGCCGGGCGATCCCAGATGGCGGCGGCCTACCTCACCGCTCTCGCGGGTGATCGCATCGAGGTGCGCTCGGCGGGCTCCGCACCCGCCGACGCGGTCAACCCCGCCGTGGTCGCCGCCATGGCCGAGGAAGGCATCGACATAGCGGCGGAAGTACCCAAGGTGCTCACCACGGAGGCTGTGGAGGCCAGTGACTACGTCATCACGATGGGGTGTGGTGATGCGTGCCCGTTCTTCCCCGGCAAGGAGTATCTGGACTGGGTTCTGGAAGATCCGGCCGGCCAGGGCGTTGACGCCGTGCGTCCGATCCGAGACGAGATCCGATCGCGGGTGGAGGCACTGATCGCCGAGATCGACTCCGGGCCATGACGTCGGTGTCGTTGGGCCGTCGTCTGCTTGCCGAGGGGCTCGGCACGGCGATCCTGGTGGCCGCCGTCGTGGGCTCGGGCATCATGGGCGAGTCCCTGGCCGGTGGCAATGTGGCCCTTGCCCTGCTGGCCAACACCGCGGCGACCGCGGGAGTTCTCTTCGCGCTCATCGCCACGCTTGGCCCGGTGTCTGGAGCCCACTTCAATCCTCTCGTCACGCTGGCCGACGCCTGGTTCGGTGGGACGCCGCGCCGTGACGTCGTGCCCTACATCGTCGTCCAGATTGTCGGAGCCTGCGTGGGCGCGATCCTGGCCAACCTGATGTTCGGGCTCGCCGCCATCACGGTGTCGACCCACGAGCGCACGGGAGCCGGGATCTGGCTATCGGAGGCGGTGGCGGCCCTGGGGCTCCTGCTCGTCATCTTCGGCCTGGTGCGGTCCGGCCGCTCGACGTGGGTGGCGGCCGCGGTGGCCTGCTACATCGCGGGCGCGTACTGGTTCACGGCGTCGACCTCGTTCGCCAATCCGGCGGTGACCATCGGGCGCAGCCTGTCCGACACATTTACGGGGATCGCGCCGGCGAGCGTGCCAGCCTTCATCGTCGCGCAGTTTATCGGTGCCGTCGTGGCCGTCGTCCTTGTCACGGCGCTGTGGCCGCACCCAGCTGATCGCGAGACGGCCGCCGCGATCGACATCCAGCCCGAGGATCGCTGACTAGACGGCAGCGTGGACCTCGTCGGCAGCGCGAATCCCGCTGCGCAGCGCACCCTCCATGAGCCCGGCCCAATCGCCCGCCGTGTGCTCGCCCGCAATGTGGACGCGACCCAGCGGAGCGCGAATGAGTTCCTCGTCTCCCGGTCGCGTCGCGGCGCCCGGGCCCGAATAGGCAAAGGTCGCCCACGGATCGTCGTCCCAGGTGCTCAGGAGCGCCTGGTCGGTCATGAGGTCCAGGTCAGGGCGAAGCGCACGCAGTGCCTCCGCCCACGACGAGGAGCCCTCGGTGACCATCAGGCCAGCGAGTGCGCCGGGCGATCCGGAGAAGCAGTGCGCGATCGGTTGCACCTCACCGCTGCCGTCGGTGGCGGTCCAGGTCCAGAAGCGGTGGCGAACGTCGATGACGGCGCTGGTCGGCGGCCGCTCGGCCAGGGGCACGTGCAGCTTCGCGGCGTGCCCGCGCACGAGCCGGGCCATGGCCTCTCGCTGCGCGTCCGGTAGGCCGGGCTCGATCGCCAGGCGCTCGAGCAGCGGGAGGGGGATCGCGATGACGACTCGGTCAGCATGGAGCACATCACCGTCGACGGTGACGTCGACTGCAGCACCTTCGGAGCGGACTGACGAGACGGGTGAGCGCAGTCGCACGCGGTCGCCCAGGTGCGCGGCAAGAGCCTTCGCGACGCCCTGGTTGCCTCCGGCCATCCGCGCTGTCGGCAGGGGCTGCAGGCTGGCGACGGAGTCGAGGAGGACGTGGGCGGACAGGCGGTCCTCCGACGCCGCCCAGCTGATGGCGGCGCGCGCGGCGAGGACCTCGTCGGCAGCCGGGTTCGTGCCGTGCTCGTCGAGGAAGGCCCGCAAAGTCGTCTCGCGGGGCACGCCCTCAGCGGCCGGCCGAAGGTCACGTGCGGCTGCGGCGACCTGCTCGGCGGTGATGGGAGTCGAGGCGTTGCGAGGGTCGCGGACGTAGTAGGACATGCCGGAGGGTGCCGCCATCAGGCCGAAGCGTTGGGCGATCTCTCGCATGACGGTGTAGCCCTCGAGCACAAACTCCGCCCCACGCTCGACGACGGTGTCCGGGCGGCCAGGCTGCAGTTCTTGCGACCACACGCGCCCGCCCACCCGGTCGCGTGCCTCCAGCACCGTCACGTCGTACCCGAGTTGCACGAGTCAATCGGCGCAGGCCAGGCCGGCGAACCCTGCTCCGATGACGACGACGAGAGCAGTCACACTCCCAGGCTAGTGGCGGGTCGGCCGGGGCCCGGACCAACCTCAAGGGAGTCTTCTCCTGCGGCGACCTGTACGACCGCCTCGAAGATCATGCAGGAGTAGTTCGTTCGAACGTCCTCTAGTAGACGACAGAAGAAGGCCCCCGCCCGGACCATTCCGGATGGGGGCCTTCTGAATGACAGTTACGCCTTCTTCGTCTCCCAGAAGATCTCCGAGATGTCGTCGATCTTGCCGAGCAACTGGTCGGCCACCGCAACATCGACGGTGCCCTTGGTGCCACCGGCGCCAGCGAGCTTGGTCGCCTCGTTGAAGAGCTGATTGAGGTTGGGGTACTTCTCGAAGTGCGGCGGCTTGAAGTAGTCGGTCCACAGCACCCACAGGTGCTCCTTCACGAGGTTGGACCGGTCCTCCTTGATCGCGATCGCGCGGGCGCGGAAGTCGGGATCGTCGGAGGCGTGGTACTTCTCCATGCATGCCTTGACCGACTGGGCCTCGATCTTGGCCTGCGCGGGGTCGTAGACGCCGCAGGGAAGGTCGCAGTGGGCGTGGACCGTGGTGCGCGGGGCAAGCCACGCGGTGATCCGAGTGAGCATCGTTCCTCCGTCCGGGGGCGCGTCAGCGCCGTACGCCTCCACCCTAGTCCGGGGCCCTGAGACCGGCACGCCGTATGCCCGGCATGATCCGGCCATGGCCAGGCTCCCGTGGTTCCCCGTGGCGATCGCCGGGGACTCCATGCAACCGGCCCTGCGGGACGGGGAGTGGTGGCTGGCCAGGCGCACCCGGCGAGTGGCGCCGGGGGACATGGTCGTGATCGACCATCCGGAGTACTCCGGGCTCCTCGCGGTCAAGCGCGTCGTTCGACGAGACGACGCCGGGTGGTGGGTCGAAGGTGACAACCCGGATCGCAGCCGTGACAGTCGTCACTTCGGTGCCATTCCCGACTCGCGCATCGTCGGGAAGGTGGTCGTGCGATATCGGCCTCTGGCGCACCGATACCGGAATCGTGGTTGACTGCGCCGTGGCTTCCGAGTGGTCCGAAAACATTGATCCGGCGTTCCCTCTGCACCAGGGAGGGAAGATCGAGATACGTCCGACCGTGCGCATTCGTGACCGCGCGGGCCTGTCCCTCGCCTACACCCCCGGTGTTGCGCGGGTGTCGTCGGCCATCGCGGCCGATCCCGAGCTCGCCCGCGACTACACGTGGAAGTCCAACACCGTCCTCGTGGTCACCGATGGCACCGCCGTGCTGGGCCTGGGTGACATCGGCCCCCTGGGCGCCCTGCCCGTCATGGAGGGCAAGGCCCTGCTCTTCAAGGAGTTCGGCGGCGTCGACGCCGTGCCCATCTGCCTGGACACCAAGGACACCGAGGAGATCATCGAGACGGTCGCGCGAATCGCCCCCGCCTACGGAGGCATCAACCTCGAGGACATCAGCGCTCCGCGCTGCTTCGAGATCGAGCAGCGCCTCGACGCCGCCCTCGACATCCCGGTCTTCCACGACGACCAGCACGGCACCGCCATCGTGGTGCTGGCCGCCCTGCTCAACGCCGCGCGCGTCACCGACCGCACCCTGCGTGACCTGCGAGTGGTCATCTCCGGTGCGGGAGCGGCCGGGATCGCGGTCGCTGACATCTTGATCGAGGCGGGGGTCGGCGACATCGCGGTTGGCGACAGCAAGGGCATCATCAATCTCGATCGCGACGACCTGCACCCGGTCAAGGCCGACCTCGCGGCTAGGTCCAATAGTGCCGGGCTCCGCGGCAGCATCGCCGATGCCATGGCCGGCGCCGACGTCTTCATCGGTCTGTCGTCCGGTCAGGTCGACGACGATGTCGTCGCCACGATGGCACCGGGCTCGATCATCTTCGCCCTCGCCAACCCCGATCCAGAGGTCCATCCGGAGGTCGCCCGACGCACGGCCGCCGTCGTCGCGACCGGGCGCAGCGACTTCCCCAACCAGATCAACAACGTCCTCGCCTTCCCGGGCGTCTTCCGAGGGGCTCTCGACGTCCGGGCGACCACCATCACGCCCGCGATGAAGGTGGCGGCAGCACTTGCGATCGCCGACGTCGTCGTCGACGAACTCGACGCCGACCTCATCGTGCCCAGCGTCTTCGACCGACGGGTTTCGGCACAGGTGCCCCGCGCCGTGGCAGCCGCAGCGCGGGCTGATGGCGTCGCGCGCCGCTAGGAGGCCGCTACGGCGGGCTCCCGGCCGTCCTCGGCCGGGGTGAGCATAGGTCGCAATGTCTGCGCGAGTGCCGCTGCGGCGAAGCAGCCCACGGCGATGAGCATCGCCCAGGCGACTCCGCGCCCCGCCCCGATGAGTGCGCCGGAGGCCACGGGCGCCAGGGTCGCCCCCAGGCTCCAGGTCAGCGACTGCGCGCTGTTGTAGCGCCCGCGCAGATGGTCGGGAGCGAGGGAGTTGATCAGGGCCGGTGCGGTGGGGCTCCAGACGGTCTCACCAAGCGCGAAGACCACCGTGGACGCCAATAGGACGACAACGGCAGGGGCGCTCGGGATGCCGGGCACCGTCGACAGCAGCAGCCAGGACACCCCCCACAGTGCCCCTACCAGCCCGATCATGCGAGTGCGCGAGCGGCCGCGCACGAGTCGCAAGACCAGCAATTGCCCCAGCACGATCGTCACCGTGTTGGCCATCCAGACGACGCCGATGAGCCGCTCAGGCAACTTCGCCGTGTCGGTGATGAAGATCGCCAGACCGGCCTCGAGCGACCCGTAGCCGCAGGTGAGCAGGAGCAGCGAGATGGCGACCTGCCGGCGCAGTCGCCGATCGCCGAGCGTCTCACGCCAGCCCTGGCGAGGCACGTCTGCCGACCTGTCGGTCTCTGCCGACACCACCGGCCCACCGAGTCCCCGCAGGCTTGCGACGGCTGCCCAGGCGAAGAGGTAGGTCAGGGCGTCCACGAGATAGAGCAGGACGAATGTCTCGGGGCGGTCGATGTCGATGATGGCTGCGCCGACAAGACCACCGACGCCGAGGCCAAGGTTGAGGAGCATGAAGCCCACGGCGAAGGCGGTCGTGCGCTGCTCCTCCTCCACGACCTGCGCGGTGAATGTGCTCAGCGGTCCCCAAGTGCCGGCTGCCCCCAGGGCGAGCAGCGAGGCTACGCCGAAGGCGGCGGGCGCGGTGGTGACCTGGGACGTGAGGGCGACACCCGTTGCCTCCATGAGGATGGCCACGAGGAGCACGCGACGAGGACCGAAGCGGTCGGTGAGACTGCCGGCGATAGGGACGGCGAAGAGCCCGATGACCGCCATCCAGGTGAGGACGAGCGAGGCCGTGAAGATCGGCAGTCCCCGGACCTCGGCGAGGTAGACGACAAGGAGGGAGAGCGTGAGCCCGTTGCCGATGGCTTCCAGGAAGCGGCCCAGTGCGAGTCGGCCGAAGGGTCCGCGCAGGACAGCGCGCACCTCCGCCGTGGTGCTGGTCACGTCAGTCCTCCGGGTCGTCGAGCCGGGCCAACCACGTGGCGAGGCGCTCGACCGGAATCTCGAAGTCAGGGTTGAGGTCGACGAACTCGCGCATCCGCTCGGCCAGCCACTCCAGGGTGACCTCCTCCTCGCCGCGGCGGCGCTGGAGTTCCTCGATTCCGCGATCCGTGAAGTACATGGCCTACGCGAAGGCCGCTTCGACGACGGCCCGCTGCTCCTCCTCGTGGCGGTGGTGGCTGCCGACTGCGGGCGACGACGACGACGGGCGCGAGACTCCCTCGATCTCGCGGCCGATGATCTCCGGCAGGTTGGTGGCCATGAAGGACCACGCCCCCTGATTGGCCGGCTCCTCCTGCACCCAGCGCACCGAAGCCATGTCGGGGTAGGTCGACAGAAGCGCCGGCAGCGTGCGATAGGGGATCGGGTAGAGCCTCTCCATTCGAATGATCGCCGTGCGGGTATCGCCGCGAGCCTCGCGCTCTGCGACCAGGTCGTAGTAGACCTTGCCGCTGCACAGGAGCACCCGCTCAGCGGTGGCCGGATCGACGACTGGGTCGGAGAGGATCGGCGTGAAGCTGCCCGAGGTGAAGTCGGCAAGCGGGGAACTCGCATGCTTGGCGCGCAGCAGGGACTTCGGAGTGAAGATGACCAGCGGGCGCACCAGCGGGGAGTGGACCTGCCAGCGCAGGAGGTGGAAGAGGGACGCTGCCGTGGAGGGCATGGCCACGGTCATGTTGTCCTGGGCGCACAACTGCAGGAAGCGCTCGACGCGCGCCGACGAGTGATCGGGCCCCTGCCCCTCATGGCCGTGGGGCAGGAGCATGACCAGCGAGGAGCGCTGGTTCCACTTCTGCTCACCCGATGAGATGAACTCGTCGATGATCGTCTGGGCGCCGTTGACGAAGTCGCCGAACTGGGCCTCCCACATGACCAGCGCATCGGGGCGTGCCACTGAGTAGCCGTATTCGAAGCCGAGCGCGGCGAACTCCGACAGAGCGGAGTCGTAGACCCACAGCTTGGCGCCGTCGCGATAGCACTTCTTGAGTGGCTTGTACTGCCAGCCCGTGACCTTGTCGACGATGACCGCGTGCCGGTGCCCGAACGTGCCCCGACGCGAGTCCTGGCCAGCCAGGCGCACCGAGCGGCCCTCCAGGAGGAGCGACCCGATGGCCAGGGCCTCGGCCATGCCCCAGTCGATCGAATCGTCCTGGACCATCTGCGCCCGCCGCTGAAGCTGGGGCGCGAGGCGTGGGTGCACGGTGAAGTCCTCGGGCATGTCGAGTTGGGAGGCGACCACGAGGCTGACATCGTCGGATGAGATGGAGGTGTCGACATCGGCCGAGGGCTGCTGGGGCGCGAGATTGAGCTGGCCGGTGCGCACGACCTCGGCTGACGTGTCGCTGAACGCAGCATGGTCGGCTGGCTCGCTGCGGTTGTCCCGGAACACCTTCTCCAACTGCTCCTGGAAATGGCGCAGTGCCTCTTCCGCCTCCTCCACCGAGATGTCGCCGCGCCCGATGAGCGACTCGGTGTAGTGCTTGCGCACTGAGCGCTTGCCATCGATCAACTCATACATGAGTGGCTGGGTCAGGGAGGGGTCGTCCGCCTCGTTGTGGCCGCGACGGCGATAGGTGACCAGGTCGATCACGACGTCCTTGTGGAACGCCTGCCGGAAGTCGAAGGCGAGCTTCGCGACGCGGGCGACCGCCTCGGGATCATCGCCGTTGACATGGAAGATCGGCGCCTGGATCCCGCGTGCGAAGTCGGTGGGGTAGACGCTGGAGCGGCTGTAGCGTGGCGATGTCGTGAAGCCCACCTGGTTGTTGACCACGACGTGCACCGTGCCACCGGTGCGGTAGCCCTGGAGTTGGGAGAGATTGAGCGTCTCCGCGACGACTCCCTGGCCGGCGAAGGCGGCGTCTCCGTGGAGGAGGATCGGCAGGATCGCGAATTGCTGGTCGCGCGGGAGAAGGTCCTGCTTGGCGCGCACGATTCCCTCGAGGACGGGATCGACGGCCTCGAGGTGCGAGGGGTTGGCAGCGACGTAGACCTTGGTCTCCAGTCCGTCGGCGCTGCGGTAGGTGCCGCTCGTGCCGAGGTGGTACTTGACGTCGCCGGAGCCCTGCACCGATTCCTCGCCGTAGTTGCCCTCGAACTCCTGGAAGATCTGCCCGTAGGACTTCCCGGCGATGTTGGTCAGCACGTTGAGCCGGCCGCGGTGAGGCATGCCGATCGCGGCCTCGATGACATTGTCGCGGGCGGCGCAGCGCAGCACCTCGTCGAGAAGTGGGATGAGCGACTCGGAGCCCTCGAGCGAGAAGCGCTTCTGCCCGACGTATTTGGTCTGCAGGAAGGTCTCGAACGCCTCGGCCTCGTTCAGCTTGTGCAGGATGCGCAGTTGTTCGTCGCGAGAAGGCTTGTGGTGGGGGACCTCGACGCGCTCTTGAATCCACTCGCGCTGGTCGGGATCTTGGATGTGCATGTATTCGATGCCGATACTGCGGGTGTAGGAGTCGCGAAGGACGCCGAGGATCTCGCGCAGCTTCATCAGCGGCCGGCCGGCAAAGCCGCCCGTCGCGAACTCCCTGTCGAGATCCCAAAGGGTCAGCCGGTGAGACATGACATCGAGATCGGGATGCATCCGCTGCGCGTATTCGAGCGGATTGGTATCGGCCATGAGGTGGCCGCGCACGCGGTAGGCATGGATGATCTCCTGCACACGCACCGTCTTGTTGAGGTCGGTCTCGTGCGAGGCCGAGATGTCCTGGGCCCAGCGAATCGGCTCGTAGGGGATGCGCAGGCTTCGGAAGATCTCCGTGTAGAAGTCGTCGTCGCCCAGAAGCAGCTTGTGAACTCGGCGTAGGAACTCGCCCGACTGAGCACCTTGGATGATGCGGTGGTCATAGGTCGATGTGAGCGTCAGGGTCTTCGACACGGCGTTGCGCACGAGGGTCTCCTCGCTCGCGCCCTGCCACTCGGCGGGGTACTCCATGGCGCCGACCCCGATGATGCACCCCTGCCCCTGCATGAGCCTGGGTACGGAGTGTTCGGTGCCCAGGGTGCCGGGATTGGTCAGGCTTAGCGTGGTGCCGGCGAAGTCATCGGCGGTCAGCGAGCCGGTGCGGGCGCGACGTACGACGTCTTCGTAGGCGGCCCAGAAGTTCGCGAAGTCGAGGTCCTGGGTGCCCTTGATGTTGGGTACGAGAAGTTGACGGGTGCCGTCAGGCTTGGCGAGGTCGATGGCGATGCCGAGGTTGACGCCATTGGGGCGCACCAGCGCGGGCCTGTCGTCGATCTCGAGGAAGAAGGCATTCATCTCGGGCACGGACGCCAGGGCCCGCACCACCGCGTATCCGATGAGATGGGTGAACGAGACCTTGCCGCCACGACCGCGGGCGAGGTGGTTGTTGATCACCACACGGTTGTCAGCGAGGAGTTTCGCGGGGATACCGCGCACGCTGGTCGCGGTGGGGATTGCGAGGCTCGCCTCCATGTTGCCGACGATCCGGGCGGCGGGACCCTTGAGCGGGATGGCCTCGCCGGTCTCGACGGAGGTGGCCACGGCCGGGGGAACGACGGGAAGGGGGGCCGGCCTCGCCAGCGCCGATCCGTTGGCGTGCTCGATGGCGGCCTTGAGTGCCGAGCTGTCAGCGGGGGAGTAGTCGTCGAAGAAATCCCACCACGCGGGATCGACGGCATTCTTATCGGCGAGGTACTGCTGATAGATCTCGTCGACGAGCCACTCGTTGGCCCCGAAGCGCTGCTCCTGCGCGGTCACCACTCCAGGGTAGAGGTGCCGGGGTGCTCAGGGTCCCGAGGTGGGACGAGGGTGATCACCGCCACTGATCTGGTCGAGGGCGTGGTCGAGCAGCGGCCCGATGACGGCCAGGCCATCTCGTGCACCCCCCGGGGACCCGGGGAGATTGATGACGAGGGATCGACCGGCGAGCCCGGCGACGCCGCGGGAGAGCACGGCCGTCGCGATGCCGTGATCGGCGCCGTAGCGGCGGATCGCGTCGGCAATGCCGGGTGCCTCCCGATCGATCACGCGCCGGGTCATCTCCGGGGTCTGGTCGCTAGGGGTCAGACCGGTGCCGCCCGTGGTCAGCACCAGGTCAACGCCCTGGGCGATGGCCGTGCGCAGGGCGGCCTCGACAGGTTCGCCGTCGGCCACGACGACGGGATCGGGGCACTCAAGCCCGAGTTGCTGCAGGCCTTCGACCAGGATCGGGCCGGAGCGGTCCTCCCACACGCCCGATGAGGCGCGGGTCGAGATGGTGATCACGATCGCGCGACGGTCGCTAGCCACGTCGGGCCTCCCCTCGCTCCGCCGACTGGATCGCGGCCATCACGTCACTGAGCGCCTTGACCGAGTGCCCGCTGAGAAAGGTATCGACGTGCGGCAGGGCGGCGGCCATGCCGCCCGCTAGGGGCTCGTACTGGGCCGCGGCGCTGCGCGGATTGACCCAGATGACGCGGTAGGCCAGGCGGTGCAGGCGCTCCATCGCGCGGCCAACCGCCGACGGATCGCCGATCTCCCAGCCGTCCGACACGATGACGATGACCGCACCGCGGGCGACACCACGTCGACCGTGCTCGTCGAGGAAGCGATGAAGGGCTTCGCCGATACGCGTTCCCCCGGACCAATCGGGCGTCGCCTCGGACACCTTGGCGTAGGCGTAGTCGGGACCGCCGCTTGCCAGGTGCCGGGTGAGCCGCGTGAGCCTCGTGGCGAAGACGAACGACTCGGCGCCGAGTGCGCGGACCGCCCCGCGCATGAGGTGGAGGTAGACCCGCACATAGGGCTCCATCGATCCGGAGACGTCGGCGATGAGCACCACGCGGCGTGGACGTTGGACACGACGCCGGCGTACGCGTCGCACGGGATCACCGCCACTGCGGTGCGCTCGACGCAGCGTCGCTCGTACGTCGAGCTGCGCTCCCGACGGGTGACGTCGACTGCGCCTGCCGCGTCGCATCGGCGGGATGAGGGGCAACTGCTCGACGAGTTGCCGGAGAAGGACGAGCTCCTCCGGGGAGCACTCGGAGAAGTCGCGGTGGCCGAGACGCTCCTCGGGGCTTGCGGCGGCCAGAACGGACTGATCCTCGATGTCGGCGTCTGCCCGGGAGTCCGAGCCGGGGGTCGCGCTGGTCATGGGTGCGACTCCGTCGGTCTCGCGTCCGGGGAGGCCGTCGCGCGGCGAGCGTTCGCTCGCCGGAGATGGCGGTGCGGGCGGTGAGTCAAGGTCGATGGCGAGGGCGTCGCTGAAATCGACGACCCCGCGGAAGGTGCGGTCGAAGAGGGCGTCGTAGACGGGGATCTGCGCCTGCGCGCTCAGCAGCGTGACACGACCGAGCCAGTAGACGTCCTCGACCGACGTGGGGGCGGCGAGCAGGACCGTCTCGGCGAAGCGCGCGCTGCGCTCGGGAGTCACGGGGACGCCGGCGCTGTGCAGCCGATAGCCGAAGGCGGACGCGACGGCGGCGAGATCGGCCTCCGCGAATGCCGCGTCAGGCACCGGCCACCCAGGCGAAGCCAGCCTCGCGCGCGACCTCGTGGTCCTCGCGGTACTTCAGGACGGCGCCGAGAGTGCGCTGAACTGCATCGGCATCGAAGTCCTGGACGCCGAGGAGAATCGCCGCGTGCACCCAGTCGATCGCCTCGGCGATGCCCGGGGGCTTTTGGACGTCCAGCGTGCGCAGCCGCGCGACTGCTGCGGCGATGTCCGAGACGAGGGTCTGGTCGGCTTCGGGCACCCGCATACGCACGATCTCGGTGGCGTGCTCGAGCGAGGGGTAGTCGATCCAGTGGTAGAGGCAGCGTCGCTTCAAGGCGTCGTGCAGGTCGCGAGTGCGATTGGACGTCAGGATGACGATGGGCTTGTGGTGGGCGCGAAGGGTGCCGATTTCGGGAATCGTCACCGCCGACTCGGCCAGGAGCTCGAAGAGGAAAGCCTCGAATTCCTCGTCGGCGCGATCCACCTCGTCAATGAGGAGTACCGCCGGGCGCGGCCCGCGGTGCTCGATCGCCTGCAGAAGGGGCCGTTGCACCAGGTATTCGCGCCCGAACAGGCTCGTCTCGGCCACGTCGTCACCGCGCGCCTCGGCCACGCGGATGCCGAGGAGCTGGCGCGGATAGTTCCACTCGTAGAGCGCCTCAGAGGCATCGATGCCCTCGAAGCACTGCAGGCGGATGAGAGGGGTCTGCAGGATCTCGGCGAGTGCCTTTGCGGATTGGGTCTTTCCCACGCCGGCCTCGCCCTCGAGCAGCAGCGGCTGCGGGAGGCGAACGGCGCAGAAGAGCGCGGTCGCGAGGCCCGGCTCGGCGAGGTAGCCGGCGTCGGCAAGTCGGGTCTGCAGCGAGGGGATGTTGGGCAGCAGATCGGCCAGATCGTCGTCGGGGTGCATGCTGACCTAGGAGCTCGCGAAGGCCGACGGATTGGCAACGAATCGGTCGAGGCATCCCTGGCAGCAGAACCACCAGGTCGTGCCCTCGACCTCGGCATGCAGGGAACTCGACACCGTGACCACGTCCATGTGGCAGACCGGATCTACGGCCGTGCCGACGGATGGCGCGGCAGCCTCGCGAGGCTGCTTGCCGCGATTGGCGATGATCTCGGCCAGGATCGACAGCGCGACCTCCTCTGCGGTGCGCGCTCCGATGTCTAGTCCGGCCGGGGTGCGTATGCGCGCCTTCTCGGCGTAGCTGAGATCGAGGGCCTGCAAGACAGCAGCGCCGCGCTTGCGACTGGCGACGAGCCCGACGTAGGGGACACCGGACCGCACGGCGGCTTCGAGAACCGTCTCCTCGCCGTTGCCATGCGAGGCGACGACGACGGCTTCGGTGGTCGATAGGTCGCCAGCATCGGCCGCGTCCCATGTCTGGACGTCGTAGCCGAGTGAGTCGCCCACCTGGGCGAGGGCGACGCCGATCGGCGTCGTTCCCTGCACGCGTACGAGCGGAGCGGGCAGCACGGGTTCCATGAAGATCTCCAGGGTCCCCCCCGACTGGCAGGGGTTGTGCACGACGGTCTTGCCGGGTTGATCGGGCTCGGGGCTGGGAGCGATGCGCAGGAGGGTGCTCTCACGGCTGTTGAGGACGGCGAGGCCCTGCGCGCGCAACGTCGCCAGGGCACATTGACCACCAACAAACCCCTCGATCGTTCCATCAGCGAGCACGATCGCTTCGTCGCCCGGCTTGGCCGAAGTAGGTCGCTCGGCGAGCACGACGCGGGCGTGCACGAACGGGACACGCTCGCGACGGAGGCGATCGGTGGTCGCGCGAAGAGCGCGTGAGTTGGCGTTCATGGCCGCTTCGCTCCGCGCCTAGCCTCGACGCCGTGCGATGAGCCAGATGATGCCGATTAAGGCCACGACGGCGATGAGGGCGGGAATAGCGCGCTTCAGGACGGGGGTACCGGCCGTGCCGAGCAGGTCGATGCTGTCGGCGACCTGGGGGAGCTGGGCCGGCGTTGCCGATCCCGTGGAGTCGGATGCACAGGAGGCGGCGGCACCGGCAGCCATCGTCGCGGCGAGGTTGGCTGAGAACTGCTCGATGATGCGGCCGGCCACGTCCTGCATGACCCCCCGGCCGAACTGGGCAGGCTTGCCCGTGACGGTCAGGTCGGTGACGACGTCGACCCGGGTCTGGTTGGGGCCCTCGCAGACTAGTTGGCAGGTGACCAGTGCCGAGGCGGTGCCGGAGCCGCGGGTCTCCTTGCCGGTGCCCTCGATGACCGCCTTGTGCTCGACTTCGTTCTTCTCGAGGAACCGGGCCTTGCCGCCGTAGGTCATGTTGACGGGGCCGAGCTTGACCTTGACCGACCCGGTGAAGTCGTCGCCGTGGACGGACTCGAGGGTGGCCCCGGGCATGCAGGGCGCGATGGCCTCGACGTCGAGGAGGGTCCGCCAGGCAGTGTTGAGGTCGGCCGGAACGACGAACGAGTTATTGAGGTCCATTGACGACTCCCGAGAGGCGACCGGTGATGCTGTGGGGCCAGCATCACACGCCCCTTCTGACCCTGGACACTAGACCCATGACCGCCGCACCGCGACCCGTCGAGGTCCACCTCTATGCGGCGGCTCGCTCGGCGGCGGGCGTGAAGGTCTTCGAGGCGAGCCCGGGGACCCTCGGCGAGGTGCTCTCGCAGGCAACTGCTGCGTACCCGGGCCTCGGACCGGTGCTCGAGCGGTGCTCGACGCTTGTTGACGGGGTTGCGACCGGCGAGGCAGATGTGTGCGTGGGGCCCGGCGCGCGCGTCGACGTCCTGCCGCCCTTCGCCGGTGGTTAGGGCCTAACCGCCGATCGCGCTCATCGGGCGCTGCGGCTGGATGAACGCTGGATCGTCGATCCCGTGGCCGGGAAGTTTGGCGGCCACGCTGGCGTGCAGTCGGGCTCGGATGCCGGTCCGAACCTCGTCTTCTAACAGTGCCGGATCGCGCAGGATCGCGCGAAGGTCGGTCTCGTCGCGAGCGAACAGGCAGTTGCGCAGCTGGCCGTCGGCGGTCAGTCGCATGCGATCGCAATTGCCGCAGAATGGGCGGGTAACGCTCGCGATGATCCCGACGGTCTCGGGGCCACCATTGACGAAGAATTCCTCGGCGGGAGCGGATCCACGCACGGGGACCGGCGAAAGATTGAAAACAGACGATAGGTCGTCGAGAATCTGCTCCGCCGTGATCATGCGCGCTCGGTTCCACAGGCCACCGGCGTCGAGGGGCATCTGCTCGATGAAGCGCAGTCGCCAGCCCTCGTCGAGCGCCCGACGGAGCATGGGCACTGCCTCGTCGTCGTTGACTCCCGGCATGAGCACGGCGTTGACCTTGACCGGCGCGAGGCCGGCGGCCTTGGCAGCGGCCAGGCCGGCGAGGACGTCATCGAGGCGGTCGCGGTGTGTCATCTTCTTGAAACGCTCGCGATCGAGGGTGTCGAGGCTGATGTTGACGCGCTCGAGGCCCGCGTCGCGAAGGGCGCCGGCCTGAGCCGCGAGGCGGAGGCCGTTGGTGGTGATGGAGACCCGTGGCTGGCGGGGCAGGGAGTTGATCCGGCGTACGACGTCGACGGCGTCGGGGCGCAGGAGGGGCTCGCCGCCGGTAAGGCGTACCTGGTCAATGCCCTCGTCGATGGCAACCTCGAGCACGGTCATGAGCTCGTCGGTCGTGAGAAGCTCGGCACTGGGGATCCAGTCGGCGAAGTCGGCCGGCATGCAGTAGGTGCAGCGAAGCGAGCATCTGTCGGTCAGGGACACGCGCAGATCGCGGTGGCCACGACCGAAGGTGTCGACGAGGCGTGTCTCGTGCTGGCTCATGCGCAGTTCACCCACTCGTCGCTGCCGTCTTCAAAGTATTGATGCTTCCACACGGGAAGGCGAGCCTTCACCTCGTCGACGAGAGCAGTGCAGGCCGCGAACGCCTCACCGCGGTGTGCCGCACTCACGGCAGCCGCCAGGGCGCAATCCCCGATCGCCAGCGGGCCAACTCGATGGATGACCGCGAGCGCGATGACGTCGTAGCGGACCGCGACGTCGGCCGCGACGTCGGAGAGCACCTGGGCGGCGCTCTCGTGGGCCTCGTATTCGAGTCGCTCGACCACGCGGCCGTGGTCGTGGTCGCGCACGTCGCCGGAGAAGGTCACGGTGGCCCCGGCGGAGGTGTCGCTGACGAGGGCGGCCGTGGCCGCGGCGGAGATCGGCTCGCTGACCACGTCGGCGAGGCGAACGATGGGGCCCGGCGCAGGTGCGAAGCCGGCCCCATCAGCCTTCCTCGGTTCGCCTCTTGTCAGCATTGGGCCATTATTAATGTCACCGTTTCGTCCTGCCACACAGGTTCACCGAAAGGGGGCCGGGACATGCGCGAGATCCTCGCCGAATTGGCTGCCGCCTATGAGCGGCGGGAGCCGTGCGCCATGGCCACCGTCGTGCGCACCTGGCGATCGGCCCCGCGCCCCGCCGGCGCTTCGATGATGGTGACCAGGGGGGGCGAGGCCGTCGGCTCCGTTAGCGGCGGCTGCGTCGAGGGAGCGCTCTTCGACCTCGGCCACGAGGTGCTCGACGACGGCGTTCCCAGGTTTGAGACCTACGGCGTCAGCGACGACGACGCCTTTGCCGTCGGCCTCACGTGCGGTGGCATCCTCGAGGTGTTCGTCGAGCAGGTCACGCCTAAGACGTGGCCTGAGCTCCCCGGAATCGTGCGCAGTGTCGAGGCGGAGGAGCCCGTCGCCATTGCCACCGTCGTGCGCGGCCCTGATGGCGCGGCGTTGGGCCGGCACATCGTCATCCGCCCCGGCGCGACCGAGGGAAGCCTCGGGACCGAACGCCTCGATGCCACCGTCGGCGCAGACGCACTCGGCATGCTCGAGTCCGGCACCACGGGCTTCCTGCACTACGGTCCCGAAGGCGAGCGGCTCGGCGACGGACTCGACGTCTTCGTCATGAGCCTGGCACCCCCACCGCGCATGTACATCTTCGGCGCCATCGACTTCTCGGCTGCTCTGTGCCGCGTGGGCAAGGTGCTTGGCTTCCGCGTCACGGTGTGCGATGCGCGCGAGATCTTCGCCACGCCTCGTCGGTTCCCCGAGGCCGATGAGGTGGTTGTCGACTGGCCGCACCGCTGGCTGGTCGGCCAGCCGGTCGACCAGCGCACGGTGATCTGCGTACTCACCCATGACCCCAAGTTCGATGTCCCCGCCCTCGAGGTCGCGCTGCGCACCAATGCGGGTTACGTCGGTGCGATGGGGTCGCGACGTACGCATGAGGACCGTCTGCGGCGCCTCAAGGAGGCTGGCATGACCGACGAGGAACTTGCCCGCCTGCACTCTCCAATTGGTCTCGACCTGGGCGCGCGCACGCCGGAGGAGACGGCGATCTCCATCGCGGCCGAGGTGATCCAGGACCGCTGGGGCGGCTCGGGACATCGCCTCACTGCGACGTCGGGCCCGATCCATCCGGGAGCACCGCGCTAGTGCCGACCGCCGGCCTCGTGCTCGCCGCCGGCGAGGGCCGACGTTTCGGCGGCCCGAAGGCGCCGGCCGTCGTCGATGGCGAGCGCCTGGTGGATCGCGCCGTGCGCGTCCTGCGCGAAGGCGGATGCGACCCGATCGTGGTTGTGCTCGGCGCGTGGGTGGGCGAGGTGCCCGGGGCCCAGATCGTCGTCAACGACGAGTGGCTCGAGGGAATGGGGTCGTCGCTGCGCGCTGGATTGGCAGCCCTTGATGCTGATCGTGTTGTCGTCACGCTCGTCGACCTGCCCGGCATGTCAGCCGAAGCGATCCGGCGGTTCGTCAACTCGCCGTCCCGCTTGGCGCAGGGTGCTTTCGGCGGCGAGCGCGGTCATCCGGTCGTCATTGGGTCCGAGCATATCGACGGAGTCGTGCGAGCCGCACGCCGTGATAAAGGAGCGCGTGACTACCTACGCGAGCATGCGGCAGAGGTCAGCGTCATCGAGATCGGCGACGTCGCATCGGGCGAAGACCTCGACGAACCCCGGCCACTCAACGGGTCCTAGAGACCGAGGGTGCGGGCGATGACGAGTAATTGGACCTCGCTCGCGCCCTCGACCACGCGAAGCATCCGCAGGTGGCGCTGGACGCGCTCGACCGGCCCCTCGCGCATGATGCCCATGCCGCCGAAGACCTGAACCGCGCGATCGGCAACCTCGAAGGCCGTTTCGGTCGCGTAGTACTTGGTGATCGACGCGTCGCCCATGACACCGAGGGCATCGCCCTCGGTGTCGACGCGCCAGGCGAGGTGGTAGACGAGCCAGCGGATCGCCTCGATGTCGGCCTTGCTGCGCGCCAGTGGGAATGACACCCCCTGATTCTTCGCCAGGGGCCTGCCGAAGGCCGTGCGCTTCTGCGCGTGATCGATCGCGGCATCGAGCGCCCACTCGGCCAGGCCGAGCGACTGCGCTCCGATGTAGGCGCGGCCGGAATTGAGAAACGTCATCGCCTCGAAGAAGCCCATGCCGACCTCGCCGATCACGTGGTCGACCGGCACTCGTGCGTCGTCGAAGTACAGCTCAGCCGGGTGCGAATCGGAGAGGTTCCACTGCAACTTGCCGCGCCGGAACTGGTCGGCGGGCACGACGAAGGCCGTGATGCCGCCGGCTGCTCGCTTCTCAGCGTCGGTGACCGCAAAGACGATGGCGAAGTCGGCGTGCTCGCCGTTGGTGATGTAGTGCTTGTGGCCGGTGATCACCCACTCGTCACCCTCGAGGACGGCTTTCGTGCGGATCGACTGCGCATCGCTGCCGGCCTCGGGCTCGGTGAGGGCGAAGCACATCGTCGTCGTTCCGGCTACAACGGGGAAGACGTAGGAGTCCCACAGGTGCCGCGGCAGTTTGACTAGGAGCGGTGAGGGACCCGCCGGATTCGGCGGAGCGATCGCTGCCAAGGCCAGTCGCATCCCCGAGCGTGCGGCATCCTCGACCAGGAGCGTCGTCCCGAGAACGGACAGGCCTTGGCCACCCGCTTCCTCCGGCATGTAGGCCGCGTAGAAGCCCTCCTCGGCACTGCGGCGGCGGATCGACTGGACGACCGGGGCGAGACTGTCGCGGTCGGGGTACTCGCCCCAGAACTCGCGGGCGTGCTCTGCTTCCAGCGGGCGTACCTCGCGGTCGAGGAACGCGGCGAACGACTGCCGCAGGGCGATCAACTCCTCTGGGAGGGCGAAATCCATGGACGGATCCTGCCGCAGGCTCGACCGGGCCGCGCGATAGCGTCGCGCCCATGAGCGATGCGACCATCCCCGGTATCGACCCGACGTCGGTGACCCCCGTGCCCTTCCTCGGCGGCTGGAGCACCGGCACCGCCTCGATCGAGGTGCGCGCCCCCTTCGACGGCGCCCTGCTGGGCTCGATCCCCGAGCTCACCCCAGGGGACGTGGACCAGGCAGTGGCCTACGCGCAGAAGGCGCTGCACGACGATCCGCTTCCGCAGTGGAAGCGCGCAGAAATTCTCGACAAGGCGGCCCTGCTCCTGGCCGAGTGTCGCGACCAGTTCGGCCAGTGCATCGCACTGGAGGCGGCCAAGCCCATCAAGACCGCGCGAGTCGAGGCCGAGCGCGCCGTCGGCACCTTCCAGTTCTCCGCTGCCGTGGCGCGCACGCTGACGGGCGAGACCGTGCCCCTCGAGGCATCGTCGGTCGGCGCGGGCAAGCTGGGCTTCGTCATCCGTGTGCCGATCGGCGTCGTCGGCGCGATCTCCCCGTTCAACTTCCCGCTCAATTTGGTCGTGCACAAGCTGGGCCCGGCCATCGCTGCCGGATGCCCGGTGGTCCTCAAGCCCGCGTCGCAGACGCCCTTCTCAGCGATCTTGCTCGCTCGCATGCTCATCGACGAGTGCGGGCTGCCGCCGGCCTACCTGCAGATCGTCACCGGCGGCGGCACGACGGTCGGCGGCGCGCTCGTCGACAACCCCGACGTCGCGCTCATTACCTTCACGGGCTCGCCCGAGGTCGGCTGGGGGATCCGGGCGCGCGCACCGCGCAAGCGCGTCGGCCTTGAGCTCGGCAACAACGCCCCGGTCATCATCGAGCCCGACGGCGACTGGAAGACCGCGGTCGCCAAGATCAAGGTCGCGGGCTTCTCGCACGCCGGCCAGTCGTGCATCTCCACGCAGCGCCTCTTCGTGCACGAGTCCATCGTCGACTCGGTGGCCGCGGATCTGGCCGATGCCGTTAAGGCGCTGGTCGTGGGCGATCCCATGGACGAGGCCACGGATGTCTCCGCCCTCATCTCCACGGGCGAGCGCGATCGCGTCAAGAAGTGGATCGACGAGGCGGTCGCCGATGGAGGTCGGGTCGCGTGCGGCGGGGAGATCGGCTCCGACGGCGTGCTGCAGCCCACGGTCATCATCGATGCCAAGCCTGACATGAGCGTCTGCGCACTCGAGGTCTTCGGCCCCGTGGTCGCCATCCAGTCGTACTCCGACTTCGACGCGGCCCTGCGCCTGGCCAACGACACCCGCTATGGCCTGCAGGCCGCGGTCTTCACATCAGACATCAGCAAGGCGCTGAAGGCCGTGCGCACCCTCGACTTCGGAGGCGTGCTCGTCAACGAGGTGCCGACCTGGCGCGCCGACCAGATGCCCTACGGCGGCTTACGCGACTCGGGCAACACCCGTGAGGGTCCGGCGTACTCCGTCGAGGAGATGACCGAGGAGCGGCTGGTCATCTTCCATGGGTGAGCTAGGTGCGAGTGCCTTCGAGTTGCCCCATTGCCTCCAGCGAGACGCCCTTCGTCTCGCGGATGTAGCGAGCGACGAAGGGAATCGACAGGATCGCGAACACCGTGAAGATCCCGTAGGCCAAGCCTAGGGAAATCCCGGCTAGGCCGGGGAACGTCGTCGACACGATGAAGTTGGCGACCCACTGCGCGGATGCGGCGACGGCTAGCGCTGCCGCGCGGATGCGGTTAGGGAACATCTCGCCGAGGAGCACCCACACGACCGGCCCCCACGTCGCGGCGAAGAACGCCACGTAGAGATTGAAGGCGATCATCGCCACGATGTTGGGACCGTCGGTGAGCACCGGCTGCCCTTCCGCGTCGATGGGCGCCGTGCCGAAGATGAAGGTCAGCGTGGCGAGCGTGACCACCATGCCGCTCGACCCGACGAGCAGAAGCGGTTTGCGTCCTACGCGGTCGACCAGCGCGATGGCCACGATGGTGAATGCCACGTTGACGCCGGTGGTGATGAGCGAGGTCTCGAACGCCTGGGCCTCGCTGAATCCCACGGCCTCCCAGATCGAGTTGGAGTAGTAGAAGACGGCGTTGATGCCGACGAACTGCTGGAAGGCGCTGAGCAGGATGCCGATCCACACGATGGGCATGAGACCGAAGGCCTTGCCCCGGAGGTCGGACATGCGCGGCTTGTGATCGCCCTGGAGCGACTGCTTGATGTCGTCGACGATGGGCGTGACATCGACCGTGTAGATGGTCGAGAGCACCTCGGCTGCCTCAGCGGTCTTCCCGATCGAGACGAGGTAGCGCGGTGACTCGGGGATGCGCAGGACGAGCAGCGCGAAGACCACGGCGGGGATGAGCATGGTGAGGAACATCCACTGCCAGGCCTCGAGCCCGAGCAGCCATTCGTTGCGGGCCTTGCCCCCGGCCGCGTTGAGCACCATGAAGTTCACCAGGCCCGTAGCGAAGATGCCGATGACGACGGCGAACTGCTGCAGGGATCCCATGCGCCCACGGATCTGCGCCGGCGCGATCTCAGCGATGTACATCGGGGCCGTGACACTGGCGACGCCGATGCCGGCACCGCCGATGAAGCGCCACAGGCACAGGTCGTAGACGCCCAGGGGGAAGGCCTGGCCGATGGCCGCGACGAGGAAGAGCGCTGCGGCGACGAGCATGACCTTCTTGCGCCCGAAGCGATCGGCCAGCGAGCCGGTGAACCAGGCGCCGATAGCGGATCCGATGAGTGCGATGGAGACGACAAGGCCGATCTGGAAGCCGCCTAGCCCGAAGATGTCCTTCAGGGCGGTCGCCGCTCCGTTGATGACCGCGGAGTCGTAGCCGAAGAGGAAGCCGCCGAGCGCCGCCGTCGATGCGAGTCTGACTACTCGGCCGGTACGATACCCCTCGCCGGTGGCCTGCGGGATCGGTGCCATGGCGCCTCCCAAAGTGGTCCGGAACCAAACGCTATGACGGCCTGGAGGCGGGCGGTTGGATTTCGCGAAAGTTGCTAGAGCCCGGACTGTCGCACGCAACTGCCGACCGCGGGGGTTGTGCCTGGGAGGACCTCAATGCGGTCGTGGACCCACTCCTTCATCTCGGCCACGTGGCTGATGACTCCCACCGCTCGACCACGCGCGCGCAGGGCATCGAGCTGGTCGAGCACCACGCTCAATGTGTCGGCATCGAGGGAGCCGAAGCCCTCGTCGACGAACAGGGTCTCGAGAGTGACTCCACCGCTCTCCTCGCGGACGACGTCGGCCAGGCCCAGGGCAAGGGAGAGGGAGGCGTAGAAGGTCTCGCCTCCGGAGAGGGTGGCGGGATCTCGATGCTGCCCGCTCCAGGCGTCGACGATGTCGATGCCCAGCCCCGACTGCGCATTGCCCGACGAAGCCTCATCGAGAGCGAAGGCGTATTTGCCGCTGCTCATGCGCTCCAGGTGCACCGATGCGGCCTCGAGCACGGCCCGGAACCGGCGCTGCACGGCGTAGGCCTGCAGGGTGAGCTTGCGAATGTTGGCGTTGCTGCGCGCGGTGACCAGGGCACCGAGCTCTATCGCGGCAGCGGTCGTCGCGGATGTGGCGGCCGCGGCCGCAGTGGCGTCACGCCACTCGTCGCGATGGGCCAGGAGGGCATTGACTGCCTCGGTCGCCCGCACAGCTCGCTGCTGGGCCAGCAGGTGATCGCTCTCGGCGGCGGTCAGCGCCGCCTTCGCCTCATCGGCCGCGAGTGCCGCCGCCTCAGGATCGATGTCGGCAGCCAGGCCCGCGGCTTTGGAACGGGCCTGCAGGAGCGCGTCCATCGCGGCGCGCTGTGTGTCGATGTGCGCGATGGCCGCCTGTGCGCTGGTCGCGTCACCCAGCTCGGCGCGGTGACGATCGGTCTGCGTGCGCACGCGCTCGTCGAATGCGTCGCGGGCGGCCTGGGCGGTCGCCAGTTGGGCGACAAGCGCCTCGGTGGCGCTGGCGACGTCAACCTGCGTGAGTGCGACTGCGGCCTGCCGCTGCACGAGGTCTTCGATCGAGTTGGCTGCCGCAAGGGCACCTCTCGCGGCAGCGCGAGCACGCTCGAGGTCGCCGGATAGGACATCGGGAGAGGTATTGCCTATCGTGGCAGTGAGCGCCGCCAGATCCTTGTCGATCGCACTCACCGCGTGCTGCGCGTCGCGATAGGCCCCCTCCGCGGCGCTCTCGGCGGCGGCCGCGGCGTGAGCCATCGACTCCGCGCGTGCGACCTCATCGTCGATGACGAGGTCCTCGTCGCCGGCCGCTGCGGGCAGGGGATGCTCGAGCGCCCCGCAAACGGGGCATGCCTGGCCGTCGACCAGGAGGGTGGCGAGGTGTGCAGCGCGCTGGTCGAGCTGGCGGCGCAGCAACTCCGCCGCGCCGGTGCGAGCCGCGTGCAGGTCGTCGCGTGCCTTCTGCAGTGCGTCGGACGCGGCCTTGTCGGTGGCTCGCGCTCGATCGGCGGCGGCGACGAGATCATCGCGAACGACGAGCGACTGAGCGAGCGACTCAAGGCGGGACACCTCGGCGTCGAGTGCGGGAGCAGACGCGGCGGCCGCACGCGCCTGCGCCAGCTCGGACTCGAGCGCACGCACCTGCTTGGGCAGCGCTTGCGCCTGGGCGCGCGTCGTCTCGAGAGCATCGGCAAGTTGAGCCACCGTCGCGCGTGCGATCTCTGTCTCACGGTCGCGTTGGTCGCCCTGCGCCTCCCACTCGGCGAGCGGCTCGAGGCGAGTGCGCTGGGCGACCAACGCGGCATCGCGCGAGCGGAGCCCGGTGTCGTCGAGTGCGGCATCGCGGGGATCAAGTGTGGCGGCGGCCTGGGCGATTGCCTGACGCGCCTCGGCTGCCGCTCGCGCGCTCTGAAGAGAGCCCTGGGCCATGACATCGGACTGTCGAGCGGCATCGAGGACCGGAATCAGCGCCGCAACGTGGACCGCGGCATCAGAGACCTCGGCCTCGAGGGACGCCACCAGGGTGTCGAGGTCGGCTTCGACCACCGACTCAGGATCGAGGACCTCCGAGGCGCGCTGCCGACCCATCGTCACAGCCTTCTCCAGGCGAGCAATCGCATCGCTGCGTGCCTGCGCTGCCTCGTCAGCGGAGCGCTTGAGCTCGTCTTGCACACGCTCGAGCATGCGGTCGTCGATAAGGCTGGCGAGGGTGCGGTAGCGGTCCGTGGGCTTGGCTCGCAGGAGCGCGTCGAATTCACCCTGGGGGAGCACGACGAGCCTGCGGAACTGCTCCACGCTGAGGCCGAGGCGCTGCTGGAGGTAGACGCCGATCTCCTTGGCCTCGCGCATGGAAGGCGTGGCACCGTCGTCAACGATGAGCGTCTGTCGTGCGCGCTCGGAGGTGGTGCCCGAGCCGCGAGCCTTGAGCCGCTCGTAGGCCGGGTTGCGCGTTATGGTGTGGCGAATGCCATCGACGCTGAAAGTGAGGGAGACCTCGGTGGGCTCGTCAGGACCGCACAGGTGGCTGCGCAACCGACCGGCATCGGACTCGGCGCCGGAGAGCGAGCCGTAGAGGGCAAAGACGATCGCGTCGATGATCGTCGTCTTGCCTGAGCCGGTGGGGCCCTCGATCAAGAACAGCCCGGAGGCCGTCAGGGCATCGAAGTCGATCGACTGCGGCCCGCGGAAGGGCCCGATGCCGCAGAACTCCATCGCGTGCAGTCTCACTCGCGCACGCCCCCGATGCGCACGCGCTCGACGGCCTCGCGCAGCAGCTCCCGCTCGACCTCGTCGGGCGGGGTCGTCGTCACGTGCTCGACGAACGCCTCGGCGATCGCGAGCGGGTCGGTGACCGGCTGGCCGTCGGCGTCGACGGCGATGACCGCCGCCAGAGCAGCGCGATCGAAGGCGAGTTCCACGGTGTGCGGCAGGAGGGCGCGCAGGCGTCCCATGGGATCGTCGGGACGCCTTGCGTCGGTGAGTCGCACGCGCACCCAGTGATCGGCGTAGGACGGCGTCGCCGGGTCGTCGAGGATCTCCTGAAGCGTGCCAGTGAGGGTGATGAGTGGGCGTGGAACCGGAAGGGACACGGCGCAGATGTCGGGAGGCCCCTCGTGAGCAAAGTCGATGACCGTCACCGATTTCACATGTGATTGCTCGGAGAACGAGAACGCGAGCGGTGATCCGCTGTAGCGAATGGTCGGACCGCCCACCTGCTGGGCCCCGTGGAGGTGGCCGAGCGCGACATAGTCGACCGCAGCGAACACCGACGCGGGAGCATCGCCGATGCCGCCCACCCGCAGGTCGCGCTCGGAGTCACTGACCACGGCGTCGGTGCCGCCAGTGATGAAGGCGTGGGCGGCAACGATGGACCGAACGCCGTCGCGCGATGCGAGGTCGTCGCGCACTCGCTGCATGGCAGCGTCGAGCACTGCCGAGTGGGAGCGCTCCGCGCCGAGCGCCTCGCGATGCAGGTCGGGCTCGAGGTAGGGAAGGCCGTAGACGGCGAGCGTGACACCGTCGCGACCCTGGACCAGGAGGGGATCGGCAATCGAAGGCAGGCCGGTGCGCAGATGGAGGCCGGAGCTGGCGAGGAGTCGGCCGGCAAACCCCAGCCGCGTGGGCGAGTCGTGATTGCCGGAGGTGACCAGGACGGGGCAGGTGCGGGTGAGGCGGATGACGGCGTCTTCCCAGACCGTGACCGCAGCGAGCGAGGGCACCGCTCGGTCGTAGACGTCGCCTGCGACGATGACGAGCTCGACACCCTCGGCCTCCACATAGGTGACCAGCCAGTCGATGAAGCCGCGCTGGTGGTCGAGGATGTCCACACCGTGGAAACTCCGGCCGAGATGCCAGTCGGAGGTGTGCAGCACTCGCATCCGGGCAGGCTAACGCGACTGGCTGATAGCGCGCGGGGACCACGCGCGCGCCCCGGCTACTGTCGACCGGTGCCCTCCTTCCGGGATCTCACAACCGTCGACGGCGGCACCTGGCAGCTGGCCGAAGGCTGGAGCCAGGGCAGGGGAGCCTGGGGCGGACTGCTCGTCGGCACCGCCGTACGCACGGCCGAGGCCGCAGATCTGCGCCCCACAGAGGCGACGTCTTCGCGCGAGGTGCGCGAAGTGTCCGTCGACATGCTCGGGCCCGTTCCCGCGGGCCGCGTTCCGGTGCGCATTCGCGCATTGCGGCAAGGATCGGGCACGTCGGCGTGGCGGGTGGAGTTCACCGCAGATGAGGGCGATGAAGAGGTGCTGGCCACGGCCTCCGTCGTGCTCGGTCAGCCACGCGCTGACGACGTCGCAGCGCAGCGCGACCCGCGACTGTCGATGCCGCATTCGCCGCCGTGGCGCGATGTTGCGCTCGTGCCGCTCGGTCCCCCGATGGCGCCGGTCTTCACTCAGCACCTGGAGTTCCGTCCGCTGTCGGGACTCCCCTATCAGGGCACGGCCACCGACGTGATGTGCTGGGTCCGCTTCCCGCAGTCAGATCACGCAGACGCGGCCCTCGCACTGGGACTCGTCGACGCACTCTGGCCCGCGGTGCTCACCACATTCAGCGACGTGCGACCGGTGGCCACGCTGACATTCGCGGCGAGCCTGCTCGTCGATCCGGCCACGATCGACCCCGAGAAACCCTTGCTGCATCATGGCCGCCTGGTCGCCGTACGCGACGGCTACGCCACGGAGACGCGTGAGTTGTGGACTCCCGACGGGCGTCTGGCTGTGCTCAACACCCAGATCATGGCTATCATCCGCTAGGCGACGTACGCACTGGAAGGATTGCGCCATGTCCGAGTCGTCGCGAGGTCCCCTCAGTGGAGTGCGTTTTGTCGAGATGGCCGGCCTTGGCCCCGCGCCCTTCGCGGCGATGATGCTGGCCGATCTCGGTGCGGAAGGAATCTGCATCGAGTCGCCGCGCAAGGGCCTCCAACTCGGTGATGACAGCGCCGACACCACGCGTCGCGGTCGTGCGAGGGTGGTTATCGACCTGCGCGACGAACAGGGCCGTGACGTAGCCCTTGACGTCATCTGCGAGGCCGACATCCTCATCGAGGGATTCCGGCCGGGTGTCATGGAACGCCTTGGCCTGTCGCCGCACGCGTGCCTTGCGAGGCGCCCGTCACTGGTCTACGGGCGCATGACCGGCTGGGGACAGGACGGCCCCTGGGCGCAGACGGCTGGCCACGACCTCAACTACATCGCCCTGGCGGGGGTCCTCGGGCATGTCGGAAGACGCGATCAGCCGCCGACGCCGCCCCTGAACCTCGTGGGCGACTACGGCGGCGGAGCGATGCTCCTGGTGGTCGGCGTACTCGCGGCCCTCGCGCATGCCCAGCGCACCGGCCAGGGTCAGGTGGTCGACGCAGCCATGGTCGACGGTTCGGCGCTGCTGATGTCGCTCTTCCACTCGATGCGCGGATCGGGGCTGTGGAGCGACACCCCGGGCACCAATCTGCTCGATTCGGGAGCGCCGTTCTACGACGTCTACCGCACGGCCGATGATCGGTGGATAGCCCTTGGCTGCGTCGAGCCGCAGTTCTACGCCGCATGGCTGCGCATCGCCGGACTCGAGGCAGAAGACCTCCCGGCGCAGTACGACGTGACGCAGTGGCCGGTGCTCCGCGAGCGCTTCGCGTCGGTCATCAGCGGCCGCACGCGCGATGAGTGGGCGTCCCTGGCCGAGGGCACCGACGCCTGCATCGCCCCCGTGCTCACGATGGGCGAGGCACCCGGTCATGCGCACCTAGCTGCCCGTGGCACGTTCGTCGAGGTCGGTGGCATCGTGCAGCCGGCTCCCGCGCCGCGCTTCTCACGCACTCCGGCCAGCGCTCCGGGCTGCGTTAGCGGGGCCGACGCGGCTGCCCTGGCGGACTGGGGCATCGCTGCCTCGCGCATCGAGCACCTCTGCGCTGCCGGCGTCATCTCGTAGCGCTACCTGCTTCGATCCTTCGCCGAGTGTGCAGCCGGAGCGAGTCCCTCTGGGGAGCGCCGCGGCACAGCTGCTCACTCGGCGCGTGGAGCCCACCC
>VGBL01000010.1 GCA_016870515.1 Actinomycetota bacterium
ACGTGAGCGGTGACGGGCAGCACGATGTTGGGCATCCGCACGCCGCAGCGCTCCCTGGCCTCTTCGCGATAGGCGTAGAGGGCGTGCACGAGGCTGTCGCTGCCCCCCGATGTCACGACGCCGACAGGCTGGGGATCGTGGAAGAGGTCGGCGGCCATCGCGATGATCTCGCCCTCGAACTTCGTGGCCGAGGGATACATGTCGCGCTGCAGCACATTGGCGTGCGCAAAGTGCTCGAAGACCTGTGCGAGAAAGTGATAGTGCTCGTGGTCGCCGCTGTAGAGGCTTCCCGATACGCGCCCCGCATCGCCCACAGCGTCTTCGGCCTTGGACATGGCGGCGATCTCGGTCAGGACCTCCTCACGGGAAGCGCCGGACTCGGGGATACGGCGGTAGGTCTCGGTGATGCGTCGATAGGGGAAGAGGTCATCGAGCATCCGCTCGAGGTCGCTCGCCGACCCGAAGTCCTCTCCCATTACTCGATGCCCTTCGACCTGCGCCCGGTTGCCCGCTCAGTCTCGCGCTTGGCCTCGCGTTCGGCAATGGCCTGGCGCTTGTCCTGTCGCTTGCGGCCGGTTGCCAGCGCGATCTCGACCTTGGCGAAGCCGTCCTTGAAGTACAGCGCCAATGGGATGAGCGTGAAGCCCTTGGCCTGCGTCTTGGCCGTGATCTTGCGGATCTCATCACGCTTTAGCAGCAGCTTGCGTGGCCGACGTGGCTCGTGGTTGGTCCACGTGCCGAGGTCGTATTCGGGAATGTGGACTCCACGAAGCCACACTTCGCCGTCATCGATGGTTGCGAATCCGTCCGTGAGCGTGGCGCGACCGGCGCGAAGCGACTTGACCTCAGTGCCGGTCAGGACGATGCCGGCCTCGACCGTGCTGTCGACGGCATAGTCGTGGCGCGCTTTCCTGTTTTGGGCGACCACCTTGCGACCCTGCTCCCTGGGCATGGTCGCCTCACACGCGAAGGTACTTGCGGAGGGTGAGGAACGCCGCGATGCAGGCGAGCAGGATGCCGGTGATGAAAAGAATCGGCACGATGCTCGCAACGGCATCCCAGTCGACGAATGCCGTGAACTGGAACGCCGGCGCTAGGACCCGGTCCACGACAAGGGCCTTCACGAGGATGAGACCGCCCGTGGCGAGAGTGGCACCGATGGCGGCCGCAATGGCGGCCTCCAGGAGAAATGGCAACTGGATGTAGAAGTTGGATGCACCGACCAGTCGCATGATGCCTGTCTCACGTCGGCGACTAAATGCCGCGACTCGCATGGTGTTAACGATGAGTAGAACAGTGACCACGAGCATGGCGATCGCAATGACGAGAGCGATCGCCTGCAGGCCGCCGAGGAGCTGGAAGAACTTTTCAAGGAATTGCCGCTGGTCATTGACCTGCTCGACGCCGGGTCGACCCTCGAATGCCGAAGCCACGATGTCGTACTTGGTCGGATCGGCGAGTTTGACCCGGAAGGACTCAGGCAGTGCATCGACGGTGACACTGTCGATGATCGGTGAGGCGCGGTATTGCACGATGAAGCGGTCGTAGGCCTCTTGCTGCGACTCGAAGTAGATCTCCTGTACCAGCGGCTTAAGGGATTCCAGATCAGTCTCGATCTGGTCCTTCTGGGCGTCGGTGACCTTGCCACCCGAACAGGACGGCGTCTCCGAATTGTCATTGCACAGGAAGATCGAGACTTCGACCTTGTCGTACCAGAAGTCCTTCATGGTGTCGACCTGAGAACGCACCAGCAGCGAGACGCCGAAGAGCGCGAGGGAGACACCGACGGTAATGATGACGGCGAGGGTCATTGTGAGATTGCGGCGCAGTCCGTTCCAGACCTCGCTCATCACGAAGCGGGCTCTCATGGGTGCCTACCGTGCGTATCCGTAGACGCCGCGCGACTGGTCACGGACGAGGTGGCCCTGCTCAAGCTCAATGACGCGCTTGCGCATCTGGTCGACGATGGCGGCGTCGTGGGTCGACATCAGCACCGTCGTGCCCGTGCGGTTGATGCGCTCGAGGAGCTTCATGATGCCTTCGGAGGTGGCAGGGTCGAGGTTGCCGGTGGGCTCGTCGGCGATCAGGATCGCCGGCTTGTTGACACAGGCGCGGGCAATGGCCACGCGCTGCTGCTCGCCGCCCGAGAGCTCATCGGGCATGCGCTGCTCCTTGCCCTCGAGGCCGACCAGTTCGAGGACCTCGGGCACGATGCGCTGGACCGTGGAGCGGGGCTTGCCGATGACCTCGAGGGCGAAGGCGACGTTGTCGAAGACGGTCTTGTTGGGCAGGAGGCGGAAGTCCTGGAAGACGGTGCCGATCTTGCGGCGGAGCGTGGGGACCTTCCAGTTGGACAGGCGGTTGAGGTCCTTGCCCAGGACCCATACCCGGCCCTTGTTGGGGCTCTCCTCCTTGAGGATGAGCCTCAAGACGGTGGACTTGCCCGAGCCGGAGGGCCCCACGAGGAACACGAACTCGCCCTTCTCGACCTCGAGGGAGACATCCTCGAGGGCGGGGCGGGTCTGCGTGGGGTACTGCTTGGTCACGTTCTCGAACAAGATCACCCGAGGAGTTTACGGGCTGTTCGGGCAAGCCCGACAGGGGCGGCTTGGCCGCCCCGCTGGGCCGGACCGGACCATCATGGGCTCCCCCAGGGGCGCCTATGGGGGGAAATCCACGTAGCCCTAGGGGCGAACGGTGAGCCGCTGGGCCCGGAGCGCCATGACGAGAGCCACGATCCAGCCGATGATCGTCCAGCCGAGCAGCAGGTTGATCCAGAAGACCAGCCAATGCGGGACGTCGCGGACGCACGCGATGCACCACGGCAGCATGTAGGCAGCGGTGAGAATGGCCACGATGACCGACACGACCTTGGTGACGGTCCACGAGCGATCCTCGGGTTCAACGGAGTAGGTCGACATAGTCACAGACTAGTCGCTCAGACCGGGGTTTCCTGGCGCTTTCGCCAGCGGATTCCCTCTTCGATGAAGTCGTCGATCTCGCCGTCGAGCACGGCCGCGGTGTTGCCCGTCTCGTAGTCGGTGCGCAGGTCCTTCACCATTTGGTAGGGGTGCAGCACATAAGAGCGCATCTGGGTGCCCCAGGAGCCGGCCGAGTCGCCCTTGAGGGCATCGATCTTGGCCCGCTCCTCCTCGCGCTGCTTCTGCAGGAGCTTGGCCTGCAGCACCGCCATCGCGGTCGCGCGGTTTTGCAGCTGAGACCGCTCGTTCTGGCACGAGACGACGATGCCGGTCGGAAGGTGGGTGATGCGCACGGCCGAGTCGGTGGTGTTGACGCCCTGGCCTCCCGGCCCGCTGGAGCGATACACGTCTACTCGAATCTCGTCTTCGGGAATCTCGATGTGGTCGGTCTGCTCGATCACCGGGGTCACCTCTACGGCGGCGAACGACGTCTGGCGCCTGCCCTGGTTGTCGAAGGGAGAGATGCGCACGAGCCGGTGCGTGCCCTGCTCGATCGAGAGCGTGCCGTAGGCATAGGGAGCCTTCACCGCGAAAGTCACCGACTTGATGCCCGCTTCCTCGGCGTACGACGTGTCGTAGATCTCGAAGGGCCAGCCGTGCCGCTCGCAGTAGCGCGTGTAGAGGCGCAGGAGCATCTCGGCCCAGTCAGCGGCGTCGACGCCGCCGGCCTCGGAGCGGATGGTGACCAGCGCCTCGCGGGCGTCGTACTCACCGGAGAGCAGGGTGCGCACCTCCATCTCGGAGATGTCGCGGCGCAGGCCGTCGAGTTCGCACTCCGCCTCGGCCCAGGAATCGGCGTCGTCCTCACTCTCCGCGAGTTCGACCAGGACGACGAGGTCGTCAAGCCTGCGGCGCAGCCCCTCGATGCGGCGTACGTCGCCCTGCACGAGGGAGAGCTGCGACGTGATGCGCTGCGCGTTGGCCTGGTCGTCCCACAGGTCGGGAGCCGATGCCTGGACCTCGAGGTCAGCCGCCTTGGCCCTCAGCGCTGGGACGTCGAGGACCTGCTCGATGCCGGCGAGCGTCTGCTCGAGGCTGGCGAGGGTGTCGTTGACGTCAGGGATAGCCACGGCCGGCAAGCCTACGTGTGGCCCTCCGAACCACCTGTCAGTAGGTGTCCATCCAGCGCTCGGCCAGGCGCCACGCCAACTGGTCGATCTGGGCTCGTGCAGCGAAGGGCAGCCCCTTGGCGTCGGGGTAGTCGTACTCCACGCTCTGGATGGTGTCCTTCACGAGGTAGAGGACGTAGTAGCCGCCGTCCTCGTTGTCGCTATTGGTGGCGCGCTTTCGGCTGTCGATCCAGATCCAGATACCCGTGCGACCGTCGACCGTGAGGCTGGTGCGGCCGTTCTGCAGGTACTGGATGTTGCCGCCGCCGGACTCCCCGCGCCAGTTGGTCCGGCCGGTGCACACCTTGACCTGCTGCTCGATGTATTGCCACTCGCGCAGGGCCTGCTGGGCGGAGGCGTACGGCCAGACCTTCTGCTCGATGGCGACCGGGTCCGTCTCGACATTGGTCTCGCCGAGCTCGACCTGGTAGAGCAGGTCCGTCTCGCGCCCCTGGATGTCCTTGCCGTTCTTGTCGCACAGCGACTGGTGCTGGCCGCCGTGCGCCTTCATCGTGTATTCGATCCCCGGGGAGACCATGAGCGACTTCGGGATGTCAGCACGGGTGATCATGCGGGCAAAGACCTTGGCCTGCTTCTCCGGCGTGGGGGTGGGGCGCGCGGCGGCCGCAGCGACACCGCCCCCCAGCAGCAGGCTCGCTGCGGCCGCTACGGCAATCCACCGTCGCATCATGACGGCGTACCACCCTGGATCGGGTTGGTGTTGACGATGATCTGGGACGTGGAGAACTCATCGCCGCCGAACACCTCGTTGATGGCCATGACCTTCACCTCGTAGTCCTGGCTCGGGGTCAGCCCCACGATCGTGCAGGACGTCGTCGCGATGTCGCGGCAGACCGGCGCGCCGTCCACGGTCACGGTGTAGGTGACGGCCCCGACGTCCGGGCCGCCTGACGTGACCGATGGCAGCCACGTGACGACAACGCTCGTGGGCGACGTGATGGCCACGCTGTCGACGAGCGGCGGCGGCGGGGGGCCTTCCGGGGTCGCAAAGGCCGGGTAGTTCGAGGTTGGCCCCCATCCGAACTTGTTCTTGGCCGCGACCGTGAAGGAATACGTCGCTCCGTTGACCAGGCGCATTGCGTGGGCGCCTGCGGAGCCTTCGCCTGGGCAGCACCCTGGAGTCCGGGTACGGCGAGCAGGGCGAGCGCGACGGTGGGCACTCTCCGCACGACCTTGAATATCTTCGCCATTCTTGTAACAGAGCGACTGATGCTGATCATCGTGCGCCTTCGTGGTGTATTCGACACCACGAAGATGATAAGGATCCTCGGAGCATCATCAGCCGTCAGCATGCGCTCGAAGGCCTTCGCCTGCTCGGGTCGGGGCTTCCTCGTCGGACTCGATTGGGTGTGGCGCATCGGCGTGATAGTGACGTTCGCCGAAGCCATCTGGTACATCGTGCGCATCGTGCAGGCACTGCTGAGCCCCACCTCGCCCGCCGCGCCTCCTTCATCACCGACATCGCCCATTTCGGGAGATCCAGGGCGCAATTCGCCCTGGATCTCTCTAAGTACGGTCAGGTGGCGGGGCGGTAGCTCAGCGTGGCACCGGCTTCCACCTGAAGGTCGTAGCTTCCTGAAGGGGTCAGCCATCCCGCGAAGGGGAGTCGGACGACTGCCTCGAGCCGGACCAGCACGACGTCGCGGTCGAGTACGACGTGGACGAGGCGCGGATCACCCGCGGAACGCCTCACGAAGTGCTCTACGGCTGCACGCACGAGTCGTGGCTCGAGACGGATGCCAGACGCGGCACCCTGGTCGTAGTAGGCATCGACATCGATCGCCTGGGCTCCCGCCAGTGCTGCCGAGTCGGCCTGAGCCTGGAGGGCTCGACGGGCGAGAAAGACCGTGGACGCGTCGACAACGATGCCGACCGCCAGCACGCAGACAACCAGGAGACCCAGAGTCAGGATCAAGACGCTTCCCCTGTCTTCCTTGCCCCGCTTCATTGAGCACCTCGGTATTCATCGACAGGAACGACGTGGTCAGCCGAGACCCGGACCGAGCCCACACTGGAGTCAGCCAGCGAATCCGGCAGGAAAGGCAGCCTCACCTTGAGATTGACCTGCACGCTCACCTGACCTCCGGGTGCCAGGCATCGGCCATCGCAGTCCACCACCACAGAATCGGGCCGTGACTCGAACCCCTGATCGGCCAACGCGAGGTTGGTCGCCATGCGCGCCGCACGAGCGCCATCCGCAGGATTTTCGGCCTGCGCATAGGCGCGACCCGCCTCGCGAGCGGCTTGCGTGACGGCGTAGGCGCCGGCCTGCACGCGCATGGCACCAAGCACCAGGTAGACGACCGGCACGAGCACGAGGACGACGAGCACGACAAATTCGACGACGGCCGTGCCCCCATCGTCGTGAGATAGGCGCTTCACTACGGGATCTCCTGCATCGCATGGCCATCAACAGTCAAGGTCGATGGGCCGAGCAATCCGATGAGCGGGAGCCGCCCACTGACGGAGACTCTGACGACAGGCACTCCATCGAGGCGAATGCGCTGAACCTTGACGCTCTCGGCGGCGTCGCCCCCCAGCGCATCCGACAAGACCTCCCGTGTGCGGCGCTCCGCCACCAGCGTGCTGGAGCCGGCAAGAGCGCCCGCTCGAGCACCCTCGGCGGCGGCCGCCGTAAGGGTAGATCGCACGTGCAGAGCCAGCACGACCTGCAGGACCCCTACGGCGATCACAAGGATGAGTGGCGCGACCAGGGCGAACTCGATCACCGAGCTCCCACGGTCTTCTCGCCAGTTCACGGGCCTGAGACGCTGTTGATCGCTCGATCCAGCACGCTGGTGAGCGCATCATCAGCGACGAGCCACAGCGCAGTCACCAGTCCGGCGGTCATCACGGCGACCAGGACCCAACCGGGGACGTCGCCGCGGTCGGACTTCAGGACGGCTGCTCGCGCGAGCAGGCGATGGACGAGGTTGTGTGCGTACTTCATTGCATCTCCTTGAGTGTTATCGCTACGAAACGGTGAGTTTGAGGCCATGGATGCCCGGGAAGAGGGCGATTATCACGACGATGGGAAGGATGAAGAAGACAACGGGGACGAGCATCAGGATTTCCTTGCGCCCGGCACTCTCGAGGAGTTGCCGGCGCGCGGCCGCCCGAGCATCGGCCGCCTGAGCTCGAAGCACCTCCGCCATGGGGGTCCCCCGCTCAGTTGCGATCGCGATCCCATCGACGAAGCGCGTGACGTCGAGGCTCGGGCTCGAGTCGGCCAGGCCGCGTAGGGCCCCCACGAGGGGTTGCCCTCCGCGAACATCACGGACGACGTCAGCAAGTGCGTCGGCGAGTTCTCCCCGCAAGTGCGTGGACACCCGGTCCAGTGCGGCGACCGGCGACTCACCGGCCGACACAGCAAAGGCGAGCAGCTCGGCGGCTGTCGGCAGTTGCTCCGACATGTGGCGGCCGCGTCGGCGGATGTCGGAGGCGAGCCGGCGTCCATGCAGGAGCGCTCCGAGGAAGCCGAAGACGGCCAGCAGCACAAGGGAGAGGACGGGCGCTGGGGCCTGCCCCCGCGTCGCGACGACAACGAGCAGGACAACTCCCGCGATGACACCGCCGACGGCCCAGATCACCTGCTCAATGCGGTACCGCGTCACATCCACGGGACGGCCAGCGCGACTCAATTGCCGGGCAAGACTGGCGTCGCCATCACGCTCCCTGCCGGCAAAGCGCGCGACCACATCGAGAATCGGTTGGGTGACATCGATGAGGGCACCAACGGGTCCACGCATGGCCGTTGTCGGCGCGGACCCTCCGCGCACCAGCCGGTCGGCGAGTCGTGCCGGCCGACGCGCTAGATAGCCGGCGACCGCGATCGCGATGCCCGCGCCCACGATGAGACCCCACAAGGCTCCGGCGCCGCTCATCGCAACACCCGTGGTTCGTCGGGGAGCCGACCGAACGCGATCATGACGCGATAGGCGACCACGGACATGACGGCCGCACCCACGAGGATGAGCGTGCCCGTAGGCGTGCGATAGGCCGCCACCGCTTCGGGTCGAGTGCACAGCAGGAGCAGGGTGATCCACGGGGCAGCGACCGCAACCCTCGCGGCGTTCACGGTCCAGCTCTGCCTTGCCTCGACGTCACCTCGAGACCGGGCATCTTGACGAACGAAGTCGCTCAGCGTGGCGAGCACGCGGCCAAGATCGGTGCCGCCAACCTCTCGCGCCGTGGCCAGGGCCAGGATCACCCGGTCAGCGACAGGGTCACGGAGCACGGCGGTGAGCACGGACAGGGCCCGATCGAATGATCCGGTCGCGCGATACTCCGAGGCGAAGCGCACGAAGGCGGGGCGCAGTGGCTCGGGTCCGCGCACGGACAGGTCGACGACCGCTTCGGGCAGTGACAGTCCGGCCTTGACCGCCGAGGAGAGCAGGTCGACTGCGTCCGGCCAGCAGGAGCGCAGGGCCTTTCCGCGCTGGCGAGCCCGCCGACGCAGGACCAGGATCGGAGCGCTGCCCAGGATGATCGCTGCGATGAGACCCGCAGAAGGCACGCTCGTCACGACCAGGACAACGATTCCCCCAACGAGTCCCAGCCCAACGCACGCCCCGATCAGCGCGCCCGGCGTTACGCGCTCTAGGCCGGATCGGTCGATCAATCGGGACAGGCGGGATGGCAGCCGCTTCTTCTGCGAAGGAGCAGAGGTGAGTCCGAGGAGCATGAGAAGCAGGCCCAGTCCGGCTGCCAGTCCGATGATCAGGCCCATCACGCGGCCCTCGGAATTGTCGTCAACAGTGCGGCCATGTCGAAGCCGGCGGCTTCGAACCGCTCAGCATGGGGCGGGAATCCTGTGCCCCGTGTGAGCCGGCCGTGACGGAGCGTGAACAGGTCCGCTATCTCGACGGTGCCCTCCTCGACACGACCAGGGAGGGCGGCGATCTCCTGGACTCGACGACGCCCGTCGCGACCCGTGGCCGTGTGAATGACGATGTCGACGCAGCCCGCGACCGTGGGGACGACAAAGTCGGCTGCGATGTTTTGACCCGCGAGCAGTGGAAGGGTGCACAGCTTGGTGACAGCCTCGCGGGCTGAGTTGGCGTGGAGGGTGGCGGCAGCGGGCATGCCGCTGTTCATGGCCACGAGGAGATCCAGCGCCTCCGCCTGACGCACCTCACCGACGACGAGCCGTGACGGCCTCATGCGCAGGGCCTCGCGCACCAGGCGGCGAAGTGGAATCTCGCCGGTGCCTTCCAGGCTTGCATCGCGGGTCTGCATCGCCACCCAGTCGGGGTGGTGCGGCAGGTTGATCTCGAAGACCTCCTCGCAGCTCACCACCCGTTCGCTCGCGGGGAGGCATCCGAGCAGCGCATTGAGAATCGTGGTCTTCCCGGCCTGGGTGCCCCCGGCGACCACGATGTTGAGCCCGCTCACGACAGCGGCCTCCAGGAAGGTGGCCGCTTCGGCGGTCAGGGTTCCCGCGGGGACGAGGTCATGGATCTGCGTGGGGCGCACGACGAAGCGACGCACGTTGACCGCCCAGTGCGCCCTCGTGATGTCCGGGATGACGACGTGCAGGCGTGATCCGTCGGGAAGCATGGCATCGACGAAGGGGGTGCTGAGATCGATGCGCCGCCCCGACCACTGGAGCATGCGCTCGACCAGGCTGCGTACCTCTGCGTCGCTGAGGACAGTCGTCGTGAGCTCGCTACGTCCGTTGCGTGCGATGAAGACGCGACCCGGCTCGTTGATCCACACTTCTTCGACCTCGGGATCGTCGAAAAAGGGCTGCAGCGGCCCGAATCCGGCCACCCGATCGTGCACCTGCTGGGCGACATCCTGCGCGTCGATGCCCAAGGACGCTCCCTCGAGGGTCTCGGCAACGACTGCCTCGTCGACGGCCCGACGAATGGCATCGCGGTCGCGAATCGGATCGATGCCGGTGCGGCGCACTGCATCGCGTACGCGGTCTTCGACGCGTTCGGCCAGTGCCCTGTCCATGATTCCCCCTGTCGTAATTGCGGCGATGCCATGACGGTAGGAATCAGGCTTGGTGCAAACAATGCGAGATCGCACACTGTGGATGCGCGATATCGCACTTCCGCACGAAGTGCGTGGATTTCAGCTTTCGACGTCGCCAATCGCGCACTCAGGGTGTGCGATTCCTCAGGACTACGCGTCCTTCGAGCCCCCCGCCATGAGGCGGCCGACACGCGCACGATCGGCTACGGCTATGTCGAGCACGTCGACGAGGCGGCCGTCGTACATCACGGCGACGCGATCGGACAGGCCGAGGATCTCGTCGAGCTCAGCGGAGACGAGGAGGACGGCTGCTCCACGATCACGGGCGCCGACGATCTGCGAGTGAATGAACTCGATCGAGCCGACGTCAACCCCGCGCGTGGGCTGGGCCGCAATGAGCGCCACTGGGTTGGCCGCGAGCTCTCGTGCGATGACGATCTTCTGCTTGTTGCCGCCGGATAGCGACTGCACGGTCGTGGTGATGCCCGGGGTACGGATATCGAATTGCTGGACGAGGTTGGTCGACAGGGCGTCGATGGCCTTGCGGTCGCGCACGCCCCGGCTGGCGAATTCCGGCTCGGCAAAGCGGTCCAGCACGAGATTGTCAGCGACGGAGTAGGGGCCGACCAGGCCGTCCTTCTCGCGATCCTCGGGCACGTGCCCAACGCCCAAGGCGTGGATGTCGTGGGGGCTCTTGTTGAGGATGTCCTGGCCGTTGACGGTCACGGTCGTCGCCGAGCAGCGACGAAGCCCGGTCAGGGCCTGAACGAGTTCGCGCTGGCCGTTGCCCTCCACTCCTGCGATGCCCAGGATCTCGCCCGCGCGCACCTGCAGCGAAACGTCGCGCACGGCCGGCAGCCCGAGGTCGTCGGTCACCGTCAGGCCCTGGACGTCGAGGATGACCTCTTGGGGCTGCGCCGCCCGCTTGTCGACCTGCAGGAGCACCCCGCGGCCAACCATCATCTGGGCGAGGCCTTCCTGGCTGGTCTCTGCGGGGACCGTCGTGCCGACCCACTTGCCACCGCGGAGCACCTCGATGGTGTCGGCCACGGCGAGCACCTCGCGGAGCTTGTGCGTGATGAAGATGACCCCCACACCACTGTCGGCGAATCCACGCATGACCCGCAGCAGATCGTCGGTCTCCTGCGGGGTAAGCACGGCCGTGGGCTCGTCGAGGATGAGGATATCGGCGCGACGGTAGAGCGCCTTCAGGATCTCGACACGCTGCTGGGTGCCGACGGGCAGATCCTCGACGTGAGCATCGACGTCGACCTTGAGGCCGTATTCCTCCGACAGTCGGGCCACTTCGGCACGCGCACTCTTCATGTTGACGAAGGGCCAGCGCAGCGGCTCATCGCCGAGGACGATGTTTTCGGCGACAGTGAAGACGGGAACGAGTTGGAAGTGCTGGTGGACCATGCCGATCCCGCGCTTGATCGCGTCGCGCGGTCCGGCGAGGCGCACCGCCTCGCCCTTGATGCGAATCTCGCCCTCGTCCGGGGCGTAGAGGCCGTAGATCATCTTGACGAGGGTCGACTTGCCCGCACCGTTTTCGCCGAGCAGCGCGAGGATCTCGCCCTTGCGCAGGGTCAGCGAGACATCCTCATTGGCGACAACGCCCGGGAATCTCTTGGTGAGGCCGGTGGCCTGCAGCAGCACCTCGCGCTCATCGGCAGCCATCGTCAGTCCTTCTCGTACGGTCGGCCGACGGCAGATGGCGGCTTGATGCGTCCGGAGACGACGGCCAGGAGCACGATGGTGAGGACGTAGGGCAGCATGTTGATGAACTGCTGCGGGATGGCAATGACCTCGTCGGCCTGCAACTGGCTGGCAAGGCCCTGGGTGAGTCCGAAGAAGAACGCCGCGGCCAGGGCACCGATCGGGTTCCAGGCCCCGAAGATCATGATGGCCAGGGCAGTGAAGCCGCGACCGGCAGTGAATCCACGCTCGAAGGTGCCGGCCGCCTCGATGGCGAGGTAGGCGCCCGCCATGCCGGCGAGTGCGCCCGCGATGGTGACGTTCCAAAAGCGCATGGGGTCCACGCCGACGCCTGACGTGTCGGCGGCGCTGGGCTTCTCGCCGACCGCCCGGGTGCGCAAGCCCCAGCGAGTCTTGAACAGCAGCACCCAAAGGATCAGGGGAATCGCCACGGCCGCATAGGTGAAGAGCCCGTTGTTGAACAAGACCGGCCCGGCCAGCGGGATATCCGAGAGCAGCGGGATGGCGACGATGGGAGTGTTGCCCGGCAGCACCTGGCCCTGCACGTAGAAGAAGCTCGTCAGGCCCACGGCGAGAATGTTGATGACCGTGCCGGCGATGATCTGGTCCATCTTCCACGTGACGGCGCCTGTCGCCAGGAAGGCGCCCATGATCATGCCGGTGCCGATGCCGATGAGGGTGCCGAGAATGAGGTTGCCCGTCACCGCGGCGCCGAAGAACCCGGCGAACGCGCTCATCAGCATCTGGCCCTCGATACCGATGTTGATGACGCCACTGCGCTCGCAGACGATGCCGACCATCGCGGCCAGGATAAGGGGGACGGCGTAGCGCAGGGAGAAGGAGAGCACCGAGACAGTGCGGATCTCGTCGAGGAAGAAGCAGACGACGATGGCGATCCCGATGATGATTGCCAAGGCATAGGCGTAGCGGGCCCTCATGACCCCCACCCCTGCGTGACCTGGGTCTGCTTGATGTTGCGCTTCCGGAAGAGCAGGCGGGCCACGATCGGCGCGGACACCAGCAGCAGGGTGATCGCCAGAATGACGTCGACCACCTCGGGCTCGATCCCCGTCTGGAACTGCAGAGCCGCGGCACCGGACCGGAGGGTGCCAATGAGGATGGCGGCCGGAATCGTCGCGATCGGGTTGGCCCGGGCAAGAAGCGCAATGGTTATGCCGTCAAAGCCGAGCCCGGCATTGAAGGCCGGCTCGAAGCGACCGGTGACTCCCAACGTCTCGATGGCACCACCCATGCCGGCGAGCGCTCCACTCACCGCCATCGCGAGTAGGATCGTGCCCTTGACCGAGATGCCGGCGTAGCGGGCGGCACTGGGGTTGAGGCCGACCGTGTTGAAGCGGAATCCCTGCGTGGTGCGCGACAGGAGCCAACCGAACACGATCGCCACCACGATGGCAATGAGGAACCCGGACGGGACGATGCCGAAGGTGGGCAGCATCGCCGTGGGCGCTATCTCGGGTGTGCGGGTAAGCGGCTGATCGGGCTCCTTGAAGGGCTCGCTGGCCAGGTAGTCGACCAGCGCGATGGCGATACTGTTGAGCATGATGGTCGTGATGACCTCGGAGACGCTCCGGTAGGCGCGCAGGGCACCGGCGATCGATGCCCACGCGGCTCCGCAGAGCATGCCGAAGACCAGCGCCACAGGGATATGCAGGACCATCGGCATCTGGAAGTTGTAGCCGGCCCAGGCCGTGCCCAGTGCGGCCACGAGCAACTGGCCCTGGGCGCCGATGTTGAACAACCCGGCGCGCAGGCCGACGGTGACCGCAAGGCCGGTCAGGATCAGGGGAGTCGACTTCTGCATGACTCGCAGGAGCCCCTCGGTCGTGCCTAGCGCGTTGCTGAAGAGGACGTAGTAGGCCTGGAACGGATTGACCCCCTGCAACCAGATCAGGATCCCGCCGATGGCAAAGGCGAGCAGGACCGATACGACCGGAATGACAATGGCGGGCAGCCGATCGAGCGGGCCGCCACGCCGAGGATCGGGATCGGTAAATCCCAGGTCGGTGCGGGCCGGATCAGTTGTCGACATGGTCTTGGCATCCTCGCATGGAAATCAAGGAGGGGGTGGCGGGTACGCCACCCCCTCCTCTACGCGATTGCGCGTGAGTTGTTGCGAACTAGAGCGTCACGTTGGTCATGATCGTGCCGGCGTCCAGCCCGGCGATGACCTCGGCGACCTTGGCCTTGACGTCGTCCGGCACGGCAGCCTCGGTGTCATGGTACGGAGCGAGGCCGGTGAGACCGAAGTAGTTGCCGCCCTTGCGCGTGCCCGCCTGAGCCTGCTCGATCAGCGTCCTGGTGCCGAGCGTCAGCTTCTTCTCCGCGGAGGTCAGCAGGCACGTGGCGGCCTGTGGCACGGTGAAGAACTGGTCGGTGTCGACGCCGATGCAGAAGATGGACTCGCCGGCTCCGGGTGCCTTGGCAATCTCGATCAGTGCGCCATTGCCGGTGTTGCCACCCGCACCGAAGATGATGTCAGCGCCCTGTGCGAGCTGCTTCTTGGCCTCAGCAGCACCCCACTCCGGATCATTGAACGCGTTATCGGGAGCGTGGTAGACGAGGGTTACTTCAACGCTCGGATTGGCTGCCAGCGCACCGGCCTTGTAGCCCTCGCCGAACAGCTTCACCGGGGGAACGGTGTCGGTGCCCAGGACCGCGCCAATCTTGCCGGTCTTGGTCATCAGGCCCGCGAGATAGCCGGCTGCGTAGCCCGCCTTGTCCTCGGGGAAGACCAGGCCGGTGAGGTTGGGGATCTCCTCGCCCTGGAACTGGTCGACACCGATGAACTGGACGTTGGGGTTGGCCTTTGCGGCCGCGATCGACGCCTCGCCCATGAGGAAGCCGACCGTCACGATGACGTCGTACTGCGCCTGGATGAACTGATTGATGTTGTTCTCGTAGTCCTTGGGGTCGACCGTCTCGACGTACTTGGCGTAACCACCGGTGGCAGAGGCGGCTTCGAGAGCGCCCTCCCATGCGGACTGGTTGAAGGACTTGTCGTCGACCTTGCCGGTGTCAGTGACGAGACCGATGCAGAAGGCATCGGCACCGGGGCAGTCACCCTGACCGCCGGCAGCGGAAGACGAGGAACTGCCGCCGCCGCTACCGCCACAGGCGGCCAAGACAACGGCAGAAGCGGCGGCAACGGCCGCCAAAGCGATCTTGCGATGCATGCATGCGCCCTTCTATGAATGTGGGCGGGGGCTGAGGCCGCCGCGTTACCTCTGGGTGGTACTTCCATCACCCTATTGCCCGACGCATCGCAGCCGCCAGGGCACACCATGTCGTGATCGTCCCGTGATCCGCGTGCGCACGTGCCAGGATCTCAAGTGGTGAATGTGACGATTGTGAACAGCGAAAGGTTAGGGAAGTCGTGCGCTTGCCGACCAGCCGGCGTCGACCACGAGCACCACGCCGGAGACTCCGGAAGCCTCGGGGCTTGCCAGGAATCGCGCAGCGCAGGCCACCTCCTCCGCGCTCACGATGCTCCCGCGCGGCGTGCTGGCCGTCCACGACGCATGGCCCTCGGGCCAGGCGGCCGCGAGGCCGTCTCGCTCGATGAGTCCGGGCGCCACGGCATTCGCGCGCACACCCCGCGGGCCGAGATCCAGCGATAACGAACGGGTGAAAGCTTCGAGGGCCGCCTTCGAAGCGGCATAGGGAGCGGCAACCGCAAATGCCTGGGTCGCGGCGACGGACGACACATTGACCACCGACGACCCCGGTGGCATGTGCGGCACCATCAAGGTCGTCAGCCGCACGGCGCTCAGCAATGTGGCGTCGAGCATCTGCATCCACCGATGGGCATCGAAGGGCCCGGCCTCGCCGATCATCTGGTCAGCCGAGTTATTGACGAGTACGTCGACCCGTCCATGGATGGCCACCAAGGAGTCGACGAGCACCTCGACATCCGCATCCGAGGTCAGGTCACCGGTCACATCGCCTCTGTCGGCCGATCGAGACTGGCGGACCACGGTGTCCCCCTGCGAGGCGAACGCCGCCACCAATGCCTGGCCGAGACCGCCGGACGCGCCGGTGATCACCACGATGCGCCCACTAGCCACGGATCAGGCCTCCGATGGCATCGCGTGCCTGTGGCCACGCGGAGAAGTCGGTGCTGGCATCGGCGAGAGTGAAACCACTGAAGGGCGGAGCGAGCGAGCACACGACGAGACTCCAATCCCCCACCGTCCGCGAACCCTGCCATGTGCCGGCTGGCACGAGGACCGCGGGCGAGTGGCCGGCAAGGGTGTCGCTGCCGAGCACGCGAACTTCGTGCCCACCGGATAGGTGCAGCATGAGCATCTCGATGGGTGCCCCCGCCACATGCACCCAGAGTTCGTCCTCGCGAAGCACGTGCATAGCACTGAAGTCCTTCGGCGTGAGGAAGCCGTAGATGGCGCTGCCATGCTCGGTACGGAAGATGAGCTTGAACCACACTCCCTCGCCCTCGAGGTAGTCGAGGCCGATCGATTCGATGACCTGATCGGCGGTCAGCGCACCGAGGTCGGTCACGATGCCTTCACCACGTCGTAGGCATCGCGCAGGATCTGATCGGTGTCGACCCGGGTCGGCTGACGATCGATGACCACCGGCTCACCGGCCACCAGCACATGGCGCACGTCGGATCGGCCCGCCGAGAAGACGATCGCCGTGTACGGGTCATGAAGGGGCACCAGGTGAGGGGCGCGAAGGTCTATGGCGACGAGATCAGCCTCCTTGCCTACCTCGACCGTGCCGATGCGGTCACCGAGGCGAACAGCACGTGCACCCTCGAGCGTTGCGGCCGCCACGATGTCGCGCGCGGAGATGGCCGCAGGGTCATCACGCACGAGGCGTGCCAGGTTGGCCGCTAGGCGCATCACGGAGAACATGTCAAGATCATTGCTGGACGAGCAACCATCGGTGCCCAGGCCCACGCGAATGCCATCGGCGCGATAGCCCACGATGTCGGCCGCGCCACTGGCTAGCTTGAGGTTGGAACCCGGGCAGTGAGCAACCGACGTGTCGGTCTGCGCGACCGTCCGGCGTTCGGACTCGTCGAGTCGAACGCCATGGCCGAGGACGGGTGCCAGGGTCAGAACCCCAGAAGACTCCAGTGCCGGGATCGGTCGCATGCCGGTGGCCTTGACCGTGTCGGCGTTCTCCTGGTCGTTCTCCGACGCATGCGTGTGGATGATCGAGCCCTGAGCGCGTGCGAGGTCGGCGATCTCCCGCAGGTGATCGACACCGACGGTGAACGCCGCGTGCGGCATGAGCGCGGATGGCACGTGCGGGCCGCCGAGCGAGGCAAGCGTCTGCGGCCACGCGCGAGCGAGATCCATGCGCTCATCCCAGGACAGGCCATCGGGCCCGGGGAAGGAGAAGAAGACGGGCCCGGTCACATGCCGCAGGCCGACGTCCACCGCGGCGCGATGGGCATCGGCCGGGTGGAAGTACATGTCGAGCGCTGTCGTCGTGCCGCCGAGCAGGGACTCGAGGGCACCGAGGCGAGTGCCGACGTAGACGCCGCGTAGATCCATGACCCGGGCCTCCTCGGCCCACACCCTCTGGAGGAATCCCTGGAGGTCGACGTCCTCGGCAATGCCACGGAGAAGCGTCATGGCGAGGTGGGTGTGCAGGTTGACGAGCCCGGGCATCACCAGGAGGTCACGTCCATCGATGACCGTGTCAGCGTCGGGTACATCGGAGCCCATGCTCACGATGCGACCGTCGTCCACGGCGATCGTGACGCCGTCGAGCGCGGCACCGGACTCATCGGCCATGACGACATGGCGCGCATCGCGAATGACGAGGTCGACGCTCATGTCGATGCGGCCAGGGTTTGCGCCGCGCGATCGAGGACCTTCGCTCACGGGATGGACTCCGGGCCGAAGGCGTCGGGGATGAGTTCGCCCAGACGCATGGGACCCCCGGCCCGGTCGATGAGGATCTTGGCGCCCCCGTGCTCATTGAGCAGTTGGCGGCAGCGACCGCAGGGCAGGAGGGGTCCGGGCTTGGGACCGACGCATGCGAAGGCAACGATAGATTCGCGCGCGCTCGGTGGGCTCGTGCGCACGAGGTCGCTCACCAGGCCGCACTCCGCGCAGAGCGTGACGCCGAGGGAAGCGTTTTCGACATTGCACCCAGTGACGATGCGCCCTGACGACGTCAGCGCGGCGGCGCCGACGGGATGGCGACTGTAGGGCGCGTAGGCGTGATCGCGCGCCTCCTCGGCAGCCGCACGCAGGGCGGGCCAGTCGATGTCGGTCATGCCGGTGCGAGCGCGAGCTCGTCGAACGTGGGGAACTTCGACGAGATATCGCTGCCCGTGAACGTGCCCACCCATCCGTCGTCGTCGTGGAAGAAGCGGATGGCGGTGAAGTCGGGAGCCGTGCCCATGTCGAACCAGTGCGTCGTGAGCTCCGGCACGCTGAGGAGGTCGCCCGGGGTGCACAGCATGGCGTGAACCTTGCCGCCAATGTGGAGATAGAAGACGCCGGAGCCCGCCACAAAGTAGCGGATCTCCTCCTCGTCGTGGGTGTGCTCGTTGAGGAACTTGGTGCGGGCAGCCGCGGCCGTCACTCGCCATTCATCCGAGTCGACCGGGTGCAGCTGGGCGACGTCCACCAAGCGGTAGCCATGCTCCGCGATGAGCCGGTCGACGAGGGGGCGGTGGGCCGCGAGGACGTCGTCCTGGCTCGCGCCGTCAGGCAGTCGGTCGCCCGCGGGGACGTGCTCGTAGACCACGCCGAGCGGCGCGAGCTGCTCGGCGATGACGGTGCGGTCGTCGGTGCGCAGGATCGCAGAGTCGGGCTGGTCGTCGTGCCAGACTGTGAGCAGTGTCATCGGTCCTCCTCGTGGTGCGTGCCGACATTGTGGCCCAGGGCCGCCAGGGCGTCGAGGCGCAGGGCGTGATCGAAGAGCCAGTCGAGGCTCTCAGTGCGGGCCACGGCCTCCTCGAGGGACGCTCCCCACGTGTAGATGCCGTGCTGGGCGACGATCACGCACGGCACGCCGGTGTCCATCGCCTGGACGACGCGTGCGGACAGGTCGGCCATGTCCTGCGAGTTGGCCACCACCGGCACCGTAATCAGGTCGCCCTCGGCTCCGCGACCGATGCCCTTGAGTTGCTCGACATCGGCCAACGGAACGCCGTGCGGCCAGCGGGCGGCTGCCACCACACCCGACATGGCGTGCACGTGAACGGCAGCATCGGCACGTGCCGCATTGAGGATTGCGGCGTGGACCCGCGCTTCGGCGCTGGGGCTCAGTGCCTGGCCAGGGATCGCCTCACCGAGGGCGTCGACCTCCACGACGTGGTCTTCGCCCAACGTCGCCTTGTCGACGCCACTGGCCGTGACCAGCACGCGGGAGTCGGTGCGCAGCGAGGCATTGCCAGATGTGCCGCGCATCCAGCCGAGGTCGTAGAGACGCCGCGACGTGAGCGCAAGTTGCTGCTCCGCAGACATGTAGCCTCCCCGTCATGACAGTAGCGGAGGCATCCTTCGCCGATGTCGCTCACATCGTGGTCGACATCGAGGGGACGACGAGCCGCTCCACCTACATCTACGAGGTTCTGTTTCCCTATGCGACGCAGCGCTTCGACTCCTGGCTGACCGCACACGCCGACGACCCCGCGGTGCGCGAGATCCTCACGCAAGTGGGCCAGGAAATGGCGGCCGTCGACCCAACCCACGATCAGGTCGTGCAGGCACTGACCGACTGGGTCGCGGAGGACCGCAAGGTCACACCTCTCAAGACGCTGCAGGGACTCATCTGGCAGGAGGGCTTCGACAGCGGCGAACTCGTCTCCGACTTCTATTCCGACGCGCTCGATGCGCTTCGCGCCTGGCACGACGCCGGAATGCCGATCTCGGTGTATTCCTCGGGGTCGGTGCTCGCGCAGCGCAACTGGTACGCCCACTCGCCGATCGGCGATCTCACGTCGTGGGTCAGCGGCTACTACGACACCGCCAACGCCGGGCCCAAGCGCGATGCATCGTCGTACCGGGCCATCGCCGAGGCTATCGGAGCCGAACCCGCCACGCTTCTCTTCTGCTCCGACGTGGTCGACGAGCTCGATGCCGCCCATGTCGCCGGCTGGCGGGTCGTGCGAGTGCGGCGCCCCGGCGAATCCCATGCGGCCGACAACTCGGGGTGGCCCGAGGTGGCCGAGATGACCGCCATCCGCGTGAACTGACCCCTTCTTCGCCGAATTCGAGGGCCCATTTCTGCCCATTTCTCCCGAAGAACGCCGGTGAGCGTGGGGTGAAGAACTCCGGTGACTCAGCGGGGGAAGGCGCCGGCCACACCGCCGTCGACGGGAATCACCGCGCCCGTGGTGCGCGACGACGCGTCAGAGAGCAGGAACGCGACCGAGGCGGCGACGTCCGTGGTCGTCACGCGGCGCTTGAGGATATTGCGGGCGGCGTAGAAGTCCTCGAGTTCATCGGGCCGGATACCATGCGCCGCAGCCCGCTCCTCGCGCAGTCCATCGTCCCACAGTCGCGAGTTGTCGAAGACAGCGTCGGGGTTGACCGCGTTGGCGCGGATGCCGGTCGGGCCGCCCTCCAGCGCTGCAATGCGCATGAGCTGCACCATGCCGGCCTTCGACACGGAGTAGGCACCGAAGCCGGCACCCGGGCTAAAGGCATTCTTGCTCGCGACGTAGACCAGCGAGCCACCATTGCCCTGCTCGCGCATGAGGCGCATCGACTCCCGGGTCAGCAGGAAGCCCGACGTGAGGTTGATCCGCTGCGCTCGCTCCCACTGATCGAGCGAGAGCTCCTCGAGGGTGCCGGTCACGCCGATCCCCGCGTTGACGACGATGCCGTCGAGGCCGCCGTAGGCGCGAACCGCCGCGCGTACGGTCGCGCGGACGATTGCCTCGTCCGACTGGTCGCCAACGACCACCTGGGGCTGCGGCCCCCGCCTGGCAACATCGGCGGCGGAGGCCTCGACCCCAGCGCCGTCCAGGTCGGCCAGCACGAGCGAGGCACCGAGGCGCCCGAGTTCAAGGGCGATACCCCGACCGATACCCGACGCTGCCCCGGTGACAACCGCAACGAATCCCGCGAACGGCGGTGGCGGCGGCTTCAGCGTCAGTTTGTACAACTCCATCGGCCAGTAGTCGAACTCGAATGTGTCGACCTCGCTCAACGGCTCGGGCGTCCCGAAGGCATCGACGACATTGGCGGCGACCGTGTGAGTGTGCAGGGCGATATCGGCAAGAACGCCGGCGTCGACGGCGGAGGCGCCAGCCGTGATCGCGCCGACACCGGGGACGAGCATGACGCGCGGCAGTGGGTCATGGCCACCGGACCCCTCGGGTATGAGGGCGGCATTGCGCGCGACATAGGCCTCGTAGTTGGCGGCGTAGGCGTCGACACGCGCGACCGCCTCGTCAGCTGATCGCACGACTAGGGATCGGGGCTTGATGCGCAGCATGTGGTCGGCGCTGGAGACACCGCCCGCCACGATGTCGTCCACGCGTGCATGGTCGGCCATCGGCCTCAGGCGCTCGTCGATGCGCAGGACCCGGCGGCCGAGGCGTCCGCGCAGGCGCAGGAGCAGCCGCTCGACTTCGTCGTCGGCAAGCTCGGCGTGCACGGGCGGCGGGCCGGGGGTGATGCGATGGGCGGAGACATAGGCCACGGCGGTGTCGACCGTGCGCCGCGTTGCCGCCCAGCACTCGTCCGTCGTGGCACCCCACGTCACCAGGCCGTGGTGGGCGAGCACCACGCCGTCGCAGTCCGCTAGGTCGCCGATGATGCGGCTGAGCTCGAATCCGGGCCGGATCCAGTCGACGTAGGCGAACCGATCGCCGAGTGCCTCGGCCGTCACCCGCCTGCCCTCGGCGTGGTTGGTCAGCGCACAGATGGCGTCGGCATGGACGTGATCGATGTGCGTGAAGGGCAGGAAGGCATGCAGGAGCGTCTCGATCGACGGTCGCAAAGATCCTGGATGGAGCAGCGCACGCGCCACGAGGTCGGTCATCTCCTCGTCGGACATCGCATCGAATCCACGGAGGGCCTCCAACTCCTCCAGGCGCAGTCCGGGGTAGTCGGCGGCAACCGAACCGCGCATGTCGGCACCGGAGCCCTTGACCCACATGACGCGCTGCTCGCGACCGAGATGATCGCAGATGATGCCCTTGGCCGAGGTGTTGCCGCCGCCAAAGACGACGAGCGTGGAATCGTCGCCGATGCGATTGGACCGTGCGACGAGGTCTTCAAGAGGCGTCATGTCACTCCCCCACCAGGGCACCGACCGAAGTCACGCCGTCGGGCTCCACCGCCGCGCGCTCAGAGACGACGGCACTGATGTAGCGAGCAGGCGTGACATCGAAGGCGGGGTTGAGGCCCTCGCTGCCGATCGGAGCCACCGATACGCCCGCGTAGGTGGTCACCTCGCTGCCGTCACGAAGCTCGATCTCGATGTACGACCCGTCAGGCGTCGACATGTCGACCGTCGACGACGGTGCCGCGACAACGAACGGGATCCCTGCGGCGTCGCACGCGAGCGCGACGCCGACTGAGCCGATTTTGTTGGCCGTGTCGCCGTTGCGGGCGATGCGATCGGCACCGACGATCGCGACATCGACGAGTCCGCGCAGGATGGTCGACGCGGCGGCACCATCGGCTTGGACCAGGCACGGGATGCCCTGGCGTTTGCACTCCCACGCGGTGAGCCGAGCGCCCTGCAGAAGCGGCCGCGTTTCGTCGGCGTAGACCATCTCGACCTCGCCCCGCTCGTGCAGCTCGCGGATGACCCCGAACGCCGTTCCCCACCCCGTAGTGGCCAGGTCGCCGGTGTTGCAGTGGGTCAGCACGCGAACGGGCCGCCGCTCGACGCGAGCCAGGATCCAGTCAGCGCCGATGCGCGACAGTTCGCGATTGGCCGCCTGGTCTTCGCGGACGATGGCGTGTGCCTCGCTGAGCACGGCAGCCACGCCACCGGACGTGAGGGGTCGCACACGATCGACGCCCCAGGCCAGGTTGACCGCCGTCGGTCGCGCCTCACGTATGCGCAGGATATCGGCCTGGAGTCGCGCGTCGTCCCATCCCTCGCGCGAGGCCTGGTTCATCGCGACAGCGACGCCGTAGGCACCTACTGCGCCCAATGCGGGTGCACCGCGGACGACCAGTCGCCGCACCGAATCGACGACGGCATCGACATCGGCGCACGCTCGGTAGTCCTCATGGGCCGGGAGCTTGGTCTGATCAAGCAAGACCAGGACATTGCGGACGTCGTCCCAGTGGACCGCGCGTACGTCGTGCATGCCTAGAAGGCATCCGTCGGCGTGTAGACGCCCCACACCTGACGGAGGGCGTCGCACACCTCCCCGACAGTAGCTCGCGCACGGAGTGCATCCTTCATCGGGTAGAGCAGGTTGTCGCTGCCAGCGGCGGCGGCCCGGACTCGCTCGAGGGCCTCGTCGACCGCCACCTGGTCACGCTCGGCGCGCACGCGCTCCAGTCGCGCGCGCTGCGCGGCCTCGATAGCCGGGTCGACGCGCAGCGGCTCGTAGGGCTCCTCGTCGTCGAGGGTGAATCGGTTGACCCCGACGACCACTCTCTCGCCGGCATCGATCTCCTGGGCGAATAGGTAGGCGGACTTCTCGATCTCCAACTTCTGGAAGCCCTGCTCGATCGCCGCCACCGAGCCGCCCCGCTCCTCGACCTGCGCCATGAGCGCCAGGACGGCCTCCTCGATCTCGTCGGTGAGCGACTCGACGACATAGGAGCCAGCGAAGGGATCTACGGTCTTCGTGACGTCTGACTCGAAGGCGATCACCTGCTGGGTGCGCAGCGCGAGTCGAGCAGCCTTCTCGGTCGGCAGGGCGATTGCCTCGTCGTAGGAGTTGGTGTGCAGCGACTGCGTGCCGCCGAGCACTGCGCCCAGCGCCTGCACGGCCACGCGCACGAGGTTGACCTCGGGCTGTTGCGCGGTGAGTTGCACGCCCGCGGTCTGCGTGTGGAAGCGCAGCATCATCGACTTGGGGTCCTGGGCGCCGAACTCCTCCTTCATGATCCGAGCCCAGATACGACGGGCCGCACGGAACTTCGCGACCTCCTCGAGGAAGGTCGTACGTGCCACGAAGAAGAAGGCGAGTCGAGGCGCGAACTCATCGACATGCTGGCCTGAGGCTACAGCGGCTCGTACGTATTCGACGGCATCGGCCAACGTGAAGGCCACCTCTTGCACGGGCGTCGCACCGGCCTCGGCCATGTGATACCCCGATATGGAAATCGTGTTCCAGCGGGGGATCTCTTCGCGGCAGTACGCGAATATGTCGGTGGTCAGTCGCAGAGACTGCGCTGGCGGGTAGATGTAGGTGCCCCGAGCGATGTATTCCTTCAGCACGTCATTTTGAATCGTGCCATCGAGGGCATCTCCGGCCACGCCCTGCTCTTCGGCCACCAACTGATAGAGCACCAGGAGAATCGCGGCGGGCGCATTGATGGTCATCGACGTGGAGACCCGATCGAGCGGGATGCTGTCAAAGAGGACGCGCATGTCGTCCACCGTGTCGATAGCCACACCTACCTTGCCGACTTCGCCATGTGCCATGGCGTGATCGGAGTCGTAGCCCATCTGCGTCGGCAGGTCGAATGCCACGGACAGGCCCGTGGTGCCCGCCGACAGGAGCTGGCGATAGCGGGCGTTGGACTCGGCGGCCGTGCCGAATCCGGCGTATTGCCGCATCGTCCAGGGACGCCCGGTGTACATCGTGGGATACACGCCGCGTGTGAAGGGATAGTCGCCCGGCTCGCCGAGGAGTTGTCGCGGATTCCAATCGGTCAAGTCGGCTGGGGAGTAGACGGGAGCGAAGGGCAGACCCGACTCTGTCCGGCCCTTCAAGTCGGCAGAACCGCCCCTATCGGGCGCCCCCGCCGAATCGCTACTCGTCACCCTTTCGAACCCTGATCTTGCTGCCGAGCCAACGCACCGGGTCGTATTTGTCATCGACGACGCGCTCCTTCAGCGGGATCAAGGCGTTGTCGGTGATCTTGATGTGCTCTGGGCACACTTCGGTGCAGCACTTGGTGATGTTGCAGTAGCTGAGACCCAGGACGTCCTGCGCCTGCTTGCGTCGATCGACAGTGTCGAGCGGATGCATGTCGAGCTCGGCCACTCGCATGAGCACGCGCGGTCCGGCGAAATTGGCCATGTTGTCTTCGTGGTCGCGGATCGCATGGCAGGTGTTTTGGCACAGGAAGCACTCGATGCACTTGCGGAACTCCTGGCTTCGAGCGACATCCTCCTGCTGCATGCGGTATTCGCCCGGCTTGAGCCCCTCCGGCGGCTGGAAGGCTGGCACCTCTCGGGCCTTGTCATAGTTGAAGTGCACGTCGGTGACCAGGTCACGAATGACCGGGAAGGTACGCAGCGGCGTGACTGTGATCGGCTCGCCCTCTGGAAAGATATTCATGCGCGTGAGGCACATGAGCCGTGGCTTGCCGTTGACCTCAGCGCTGCACGAGCCGCACTTGCCCGCCTTGCAGTTCCAACGGATCGCCAGGTCGTTCTCCTGCTCAGCTTGGATGCGGTGGAGCACATCGAGGATGACCTCACCGTCGTTGACCTCGACGGTGTAGTCCTTGAGCGAGCCGTCGCCCTTGTCGCCGCGCCAGATGCGGAAGGATGCCTGGTATCCCACGGCTATGCGCTCCTTTGCGATAGGGCATCGACTTCAGCCTGGGTCATGTATTTGCTGAGTTCCTTGGCATCGAACAACGCAGCAAGCTCCGCGGTCAGCTCAGGCAACGGCTTGCGCTGCACCGACAGGCTCCCATCAATGAGCGAGCATTGGAGATTGACCTTGCGCCACTCCGGATCCATCTGAGGGAAATCGTCGCGCGTGTGACCACCGCGGGACTCCTCGCGCATGAGCGCTGACTCGGCGATGCACTGCGACACGAGCAACTGCTTGGGCAGGTCAAGCGCCAGGTGCCACCCCGGATTGTATGACCGGCCTCCACCGGTCTTCATGGTGCGCGTGCGCTCCTTCAGCTCCTCGATGCGCTTGAGGGCCAAGCGCATCTCATCGGCATTGCGAACGATGCCGACCAGGTCGTTCATCACGTCCTGGAGTTCATTCTGGATCGCATAAGGATTCTCGCCCCGCTCGGCCGTGAAGGGAGCCAGCGCCCAGGCCATGGCAGCGTCAACGGACGCCTGGTCGACCGAGGAGGTCCAGCCGGTCTTGTTCAGAGCGTCGGCGTATTCGGCTGCGTAGAGGCCGGCGCGCCGTCCGAAGACGAGGAGATCGGACAGCGAGTTGCCACCCAGGCGATTGGAGCCGTGCAGGCCGCCGGCTGCCTCACCGGCGCAGAACAGGCCGCGGACGCCCACGGCGGCCTGGGTGTCCTGGTCTACCTCGATTCCGCCCATGACGTAGTGGCAGGTGGGACCCACCTCCATGGGCTCCTCGGTGATGTCAACGTCGGCGAGTTCGGTGAACTGGTGCCACATCGAGGGGAGCTTGGCGCGGATGACGTCAGCTGGAAGGCGCTTCGAGACGTCGAGGAAGACGCCGCCGTGCGGTGAACCGCGCCCCGCCTTGACCTCAGTGTTGATGGAGCGGGAAACCTCATCTCGTGGCAGCAACTCGGGGGGGCGCCGGTTGTTGTCGGGATCGGTGTACCAGCGATCGGCTTCTTCCTCGGTGGTGGCGTACTTGTCCTTGAACACGTCGGGGATGTAGTCGAACATGAAGCGCCGGCCGTCGGAGTTCGTCAACACACCACCATCTCCACGCACAGACTCGGTGACGAGCAGCCCGCGGACGCTCGGGGGCCACACCATGCCCGTGGGGTGGAACTGAACGAACTCCATGTTGATGAGCGAACCGCCGCACTCAAGAGCCAGGGCGTGGCCGTCTCCGGTGTATTCCCAGGAGTTGCTAGTGACCTTGAATGACTTGCCGATGCCACCGCTGGCGATGATCACCGCAGAGGTCTCAATGAGGACGAATTCGCCGCTCGGGCGCCAGTAGGCTAGGACGCCGCACACGCGATGATCGTCGCCCTCACCCGTCATGAAGATCTTGGTGACGGTGCACTCCGCGAAGACGCGGATACGCGACTCGTAGTCGCCAGACAGTCGCTTGTCCTCCTGCTGGAGGGCGACGATCTTCTGCTGGAGGGTGCGGATCATCTCCAGGCCGGTGCGGTCGCCTACGTGCGCGAGTCGGGGATACTCGTGGCCGCCGAAGTTGCGCTGGCTGATACGGCCATCCTTGGTGCGGTCGAACAGCGCACCCCACGACTCAAGCTCCCAGACACGCTCCGGCGCCTCCTTGGCATGCAACTCGGCCATGCGGTAGTGATTGAGGAACTTGCCACCCCGCATGGTGTCGCAGAAGTGGACCTTCCAGTTGTCATTGCTGTTGACGTTGGCCATGGATGCCGCGATGCCGCCCTCGGCCATGACGGTGTGAGCCTTGCCGAACAGCGACTTGCTCATCACGGCGGTGGACATTCCGCTTTCGCGTGCGGCGATGGCGGCTCGGAGTCCGGCGCCGCCAGCGCCGATGACGACGACATCGAACTTGTAGCGCTGAATATCACTCATGGTGTCCTCATCACCTCAGAACAGGTACCAATTGGGGATCGCGCCCGAGGCGACCTGCCGGACGTAGAGATCGGTGAGGGCTACGCCCACAAGGGAGATCCAGGCGTAGCGCATGTGGTGCCCATTGAGCTTGGATACGAGGGTCCAAGCCTTGTAGCGAACGGGATGTTTGGAGAAGTGCTTGAGTCGGCCTCCTACAGCATTGCGGCAGGAGTGGCAGGAGAGTGAGTAGAGCCAGAGAAGTGTCGCGTTGACGATCAGCACGAGGGTGCCGATGCTGACGTGTCCCCAGGCGCCGTCGGCATTGCGGAAGGCCAGGATGGCGTCCCAGGTGAGGATGGCGTTGAAAATTAGACCAAAGTAGAAGAAGTAGCGGTGCGAGTTTTGGATGATGAGGGGGAACTTGGACTCGCCGGTGTACTTCTTGTGCGGCTCCGACACAGCGCAGGCAGGTGGAGACATCCAGAACGCCCGGTAATATGCCTTGCGGTAGTAGTAGCACGTCAGGCGGAATCCCAGCGGGAAGATGAGGATCAGCAGCGCCGGGGAGAGGACCCACCAGGCGCCCACCGGGGTCCACTCACTCGAGCCGGGAACGCAGTCCACGGCGAGGCAGGGCGAGTAGAACGGTGAGATGAGCGGCGCTGAGTAGTAGTTGGCGTTTTCGAAGGCTCGCCAGGTCGAGTAGATGACGAAGGCGATGAGAGCGGCGGCCGTGAGCGCAGGGGCGAGCCACCACCGATCGACACGCAGAGTGCGCGCCTTGATATCGGCTCGGTGCTCGCCAGGAACTCCGCTGCTGGGCGGGGTGTCGAGAACGCTGCTCATCTCAGCCGGGGCAACCTTTCTCGGGCCGAACGACCCGAATAACGCGATGGTATCCCTGTTCGGGCCAACCCACATGTGCAGCAGGGGCGATGCGAGGTGGGTCACATTGACCGGTCCAAAGACCCGGGATGATCGGGGTTGGCACCGGTGACTCCAGGGCTCGGTGGGTGGCTCCGACACCGTTCCGGCCATGGGGGTGGGCGTCTCACTCCTCCCATGGCGGCAGGCTGGAGATCCTCAACGACCGCGAAGGCGTCTGGCGATGCCACATGACGTTCCACCGCAGTTCGGCGTGCCCGCGCGGTATCGAGGTGACCATGGACATCCAGCAGGTCAAGGGGGCCCTGATCTTCAGGCGCTTCTGGTCGCCCAGACACGCCCCCGCTCAACGGGCCTTGGCGGCCTCTTCGCGACTAGCCTAAATCATGCGTCGTGCCCGCCCCCTCCGTCTCGCCCTCGCGGCGACAGCGGCCGTGGCCCTCGTCATGGCAGCCGCACCGATCGCCAGCGCCGAACCCATCGGGGGTCCGCTGCTCACCGGCAACGACGTCATCGTCGACCCGCGCCCGGGTGCAGCCGACCTGCCCGACGTGCCGGTCTCGGCCTGGGTCCTTGCCGACCTTGATACCGGCGCAATCCTGGCGGCCAAGCGCCCCCACGCGCAGCGCCCGCCAGCCAGCGTCCTGAAGATGCTCACCCTCCTCACGTTGTCACAACGGCTCGACCCTGGCCTGGTCTACACGACGACCCACGATGACGTGGCCGTGGAAGGAAGCCGCGTAGGACTCGTGGAAAAAGCCACATATACCGTGCGGGATCTGATGTTCGGCCTCATGATGCAAAGCGGCAACGACTGCGCATCGGCCCTTGCCAATGCCAATGGAGGCATGGAGCTCACGGTCTCGCAGATGAACGCCGAGGCCCAGCGCCTTCAGGCCCACGACACGGTGGCGATGAATGCGAGCGGGTTACCCGCGGAAGGACAGGTCACCTCGGCCTACGATCTCGCCCTCATTGCGCGCGAGGCACTGCCGAGACCAGACATCTACGCATACGTCAACACCCGTGTCATCGAGGACTTCCCCGGATACATGCCCGACAAGCCCGGCGACCCACGGCCCACGATGGCCATCGCGACTCAGAACCCCCTCTTCATCCAGGGCTATAAGGGCGCCATCGGCATGAAGACGGGCTGGACTACCGAGGCCGGGCGCACGTTCGTCGGAGCGGCTGAGCGCGGCAACACCTCCCTCGTCGTCGTCCTGCTCAACGTCGAGGGAGAGATCTACGACTCGGCGGCCTCGCTACTGGACTGGGGATTCGACAATGTCGCGGAGGTCACTCCGGTCGGCTACCTCGTCGATCCGGTGGAGCCCATCACAGATTCCTCCCAGCAGAGCATCGGACTTCCCGGCGACGTCGATGACCCTTTGGCGCAGGCAGCGGCCGCCTTGGCAGGCGAGGCCGAGACTGACAATCCCTCGACGAATGTGTTAGCGCTGATGGCATGCGTCCTTGGCATCATCCTTGGCCTCATCATCATGGGGCTCGGCGTGCGTAGCATCCGCGGCCCGGCACGCCGCACACCCCCGCGCCGAGCAGATGCACGCCGGGTGGACGATGACGTCCGCGAGCCGATCGGCAGCTAATCAGCCGGATCCAAGCGGATACGACCGACTCAGCGTCCAGCCAGGTTCGGCCAGCTCGTAAAGCTTGACGGCATCCACTAGGAATTCCGCCTCGAAACGAGCGAGCGCGTCAAACGCCCTGTCGAAGGCGGCATCATCAACCTCGGCCGCGATCGTCACATGCGGGTGGTATGAAAACCGCAGCTCGAGAGCAAGGGGACCGCACCTGACGCGGCTTCGACCTGCTCGCAGATGTCTATGCCGTCAACTACAGCCACCTAGACCACGGGCGTCACGGGGCGAAACGTGCCTGAGCCGCGCAGTCTCATGCGGAACGGGCCTACATCGCGGAGAGCCTCGGCTAGGTGCCCCTCCACCGCGACCATTTCGTCGGGATCTATGGAGACAGGCACGATCACTGTCACGTGTGGCGGGTTGGTGTGCGCCTCGGGGTCTCCGGCGTCAGCGCGCGTCGCTCGCAAGACCTCGGCAAAGGGCTCCGGGATCTCGATGACAACGCCGAAGATCCTTATGGCAACGGGACGAACCCCACGCGGTCGTAGACGGCCTGGAGGGTGGGTCGTGCGGCCGAGCGGGCCTTGTCGCTGCCGACTCGCATGAGCCGGGTCAACTCCGCCGGGTCGGCCATGAACTCCCCAACCTGCTCGCGAAAGCCGGTGACGAAGCCGACTACCACGTCTGCGGCGTCAGACTTCAGGTCGCCGTAGCCGCGGCCCTGGTATCCGGCCACGAGGGTCGGAATATCTGTGCCGCTAAAGGCAGAGATCAAGGTGAGCAGGTTGGAGACCCCGGGCTTTGCCTCCGGGTCGTACGCGATATCGCGCCCCGAGTCGGTCACGGCCGACCGAATCTTCTTGGCCGTCACCGAGGGCTCGTCGAGCAGGAAGAGGCAGCCGGTTGGGGCGGACTTGCTCATCTTCGACGACGGATCGGCAAGGTCGAGGATCTTGGCGGTGTCTTTGACGATCAGCGGCTCAGGCACGACGAAAGTGGGCCCGTAGCGCGCGTTGAAGCGCTGCGCGAGATCGCGGGTGAGTTCGAGATGTTGACGCTGGTCTTCTCCGACAGGCACCCCGTCGGCCTGGTAGATGAGAATGTCGGCGGCTTGGAGGATTGGATAGGTGAACAATCCCACATTGGCGCGTTCCGAGCCCTCGCGCTGAGTCTTGTCTTTGAATTGCGTCATGCGACCTGCCTCGCCGAAGCCGGTCTGGCACTGCAGTACCCAGGCAAGTTGGGCGTGGTCGGGCACGTGGCTTTGAACGAAGATCGTCGACCGTTGGGGGTCGAGGCCCACGGCCAGCAACTGGGCGAATGAGAGCAGGGTGCGCTGACGGAGCACGGTGGGTTCGTGCTCGACCGTGATCGCGTGCTGGTCGACGACACAGTAGAACGCATCGTGGGTCTCTTGGAGCTCCACCCAGCGACGGAGCGCCCCGTGGTAATTCCCCACCTGGAAACTGTCGGCCGTCGGCTGAATGCCCGAGAGCACGCGAGGCGGCACATTGCCGGATGCGGCCGAGGCCTCGGTCGGGGTCACCCGCTCATTCTGGCAGCGCTGCCGGAGGGACGATCAGCGGAGTCACCCGCAGTCGCGCAATCCGTCGGCCATCAAGTTCGGCGATTACGAGCCGATGGTCGTCGACATCGACGAATGCGCCCACGTCGGGCAGGCTGCCGAGGCGAGACACCACGAAGCCCGCTGCCGTCTCGTAGGGCCCGTCGGGCAGGGTTACACCTGTCTGCTCGGCGAAGTCCTCGAGGTTGAGCAGGCCATCGACATCGGTCGGCCTCTCGACACGTACCTCGTCGTACTCGTCGCGGATGTCGCCGATCAACTCCTCGACGAGATCTTCGAGGGAGACGATGCCGGCCGTGCCGCCGTACTCGTCGACGATGATTGCGAGGTGCTGGCGCTGGCGCCGCATCTCCGTTAGGGCCGGGATCAGCTCCTTGGTGCCGGGGAAGAAGATGACCTGCCGAGCGAGGTCTCCGACTCGGCCCCCGCGCTCGGCGGCTGCCGGGTGCAGGATCTCGCGGATGTGCACGACGCCGACCACGTTGTCGGCCGAACCGCGGATGACGGGATAGCGGGAATGAGGGGCGGAGGCTACCTCGCGGGCTGCATCGCCGATCGACATGCTCGCCTCGAGGAATGCTGTCTCCGTACGAGGAATCATCACCTCCTTGAGTTCACGGTCGCCGGCATCGAAGACGTCGTCTATGAGCGCCCTCTCCTCGGCCGTGAGCTCCTCGTGCGCGGCCACGATGTCGCGGAGTTCCTCGCCGGTGATCTGCTCCTTCGAAGTCTGCGGATTGCCTCCCAGAATGCGCACGATGCCGTTAGTGGACACCGACAGCAGCCAGATGAAGGGCCGGGTGATCCGCGCCAGGAAGTCGACGGGGACGGCGACGAGCAGGGCGGTGGACTCCGTGCGTTGAAGCGCGATGCGCTTGGGGACCAGTTCGCCGATCACCAGGGAGGCGTAGGCGATGACAACGGTCACGAGGATGAAGGCAACCGCCGATGCCCACGACTCCGCCAGCCCCCATGACTCGAGCATGGGTGCTAGCGAGGGAGCAATCTGTGCCGCACCGAAACCGGCCGAGATGAAGCCCGCCAGCGTGACCCCAACCTGCACAGCGGCAAGGAATCGATTGGGCTGGGCCTCCAGCGAGACGAGCACGCGGCCGCGCCTGCCACGGCCCGCAAGCCGCTCGACCTGGCTCTCGCGCAGGGAGACGAGCGCGATCTCAGCGGCGGCAAAGAAGCTGCCGATGAGGATGAACAGGACGACAAGGGCAATGCTTACCCATAAGTCGCTCACTCCACGAGGATACTGGTAGCGCTCTAGGAGAACGTCACCACGAGCGGGGCGTGATCGCTCCAGCGCTCCGCATAGGCCGCCGCCTTGCCGACCCAGGCGCCGGTCGAACGTCCCGCCAACCCGGGTGTGGCGACCTGGTAGTCGATGCGCCACCCCCCGTCGGTGTCGAACCCGCGGCCGCGCCAGGACCACCAGGTGTAGGGGCCGGGACCGTCACCGCCCCAGATCCGCCCGAGGTCATGCCAAGGGCCCGGCTTGTCCCTGCCGAGCCACAGGTCCAGGTAGGCACGCTCCTCGGGCAGGAAACCGGCCTTGTCACGATTCGCTCGCCAGTTCTTGATGTCGATCTCGCGTTGCGCGACGTTGAAGTCGCCGGTGATGAGAACGTGCCCCTTGGCGCGGCTCGCTCGCCGTCGTAGGGCCTCCATGCGACGCCCCATCGCGTTCAGAAAGCGAAACTTCTCCTCCTGCTTCGAAGTGCCGGCCTCGCCGGTGTGGACATAGGCGGAGACGACGGTCATGGGTCCGAACGGGGTATCGATGTCGGTCTCGATCCAGCGTCCTTGATGCTCGAACTCCGGCTCGCCAAGACCCTCGCGCACTGCCCGGGGCTGCGCCTTGGTCAAGACAGCGACACCGTTGCGTCCGAGGCTCTCGGACTCGCTGTGCGACACGTGGACATGGGCGAGGCGGCTCTCCGCCAACTGCTCGCGCACCTGTTCGTGCGTCGCACGGACCTCCTGCAGGCATATGACGTCAGCATCGAGATCGGCGAGCCACGAAAGACCTCCGCGTCGCGCGGCCGCGCGTATGCCATTGACATTGGCGGTGACCGTGGTGAACGGTCGGGACATGCCGGCCATGTGCGGGCTCAGGCCATCGCCTTCTGCAGGTTTTCGTCGATGGCGCTCAGGAAGCCCTGCGTGGTGAGGTGGGGCTGGTCGGGGCCGACCAGGACGGCGAGGTCCTTTGTCATCTTGCCCTGCTCCACCGTCGCGATGCATATGTGCTCGAGGGTTTGCGCGAAGGCCGAGACGTCGGGCGTGCCATCGAGTTTCCCACGGTGCTCAAGGCCTCGGGTCCAGGCGAAGATCGAGGCCACGGGATTGGTGGAGGTTGCCTCCCCGCGCCGGTGCCGGCGGTAGTGACGGGTCACGGTGCCGTGTGCCGCCTCCGCCTCGACCGTCCGGCCGTCAGGAGACATGAGAACGCTCGTCATGAGGCCCAGCGAGCCGAAGCCCTGGGCAACGGTGTCGGACTGAACGTCGCCGTCGTAGTTCTTGCACGCCCAGACGTAACCGCCCTCCCACTTCAAGGCACTGGCCACCATGTCGTCGATCAGGCGGTGCTCGTAGGTGAGGCCGGCCACCTCGAACTCGGCCTTGAACTCCGCGTCGAAGACCTCGGCGAAGATGTCCTTAAAGCGCCCGTCGTACGCCTTGAGAACGGTGTTCTTGGTCGACATGTAGACGGGGAAGGTGCGGGCGAGGCCGTAGCGGAACGACGCGCGGGCGAAGTCGCGAATCGAGTCATCGAGGTTGTACATCCCCATCGCCACGCCGGACCCCGTGAAGTCGAAGACGTCAAACTCCATGGGAGCGCTGCCGTCGGCGGGCGTGAAGGTCATGGTCAAGGTGCCGGCACCGGGCACCTTGAAGTCGGTTGCGCGGTATTGATCGCCGAAGGCGTGACGCCCGACGATGATGGGCTTGGTCCATGTCGGCACCAGCCGGGGAATATTGCCGATGATGATGGGCTCGCGAAAGATGATCCCGCCGAGGATGTTGCGAATCGTGCCGTTGGGTGACTTCCACATCCTCTTGAGGCCGAACTCCTCGACTCTGGCCTCGTCCGGCGTGATGGTCGCGCACTTGACGCCCACGCCGTACTGCAAGATCGCATTGGCCGCATCGATGGTGACCTGGTCGTCGGTCGCGTCGCGGTATTCGATGCCCAGGTCGTAGTACTTCAGGTCGATGTCGAGGTAGGGCAGGATCAGCTGGTCCTTGATGAACTGCCAGATGATGCGCGTCATCTCGTCGCCATCGAGTTCGACAACCGGATTCACAACCTTGATCTTGGCCACCGCTCGGCTCGCTTTCGTTTCGGGAAGTGCTGCTTGGCGTTTGAGTGGATTAGAGCAGCCCCAGGGCGCGAACGGCATCGCGCTCCTCGATCAGCTCAGCCACCGATGCGTCGATTCGCGCACGCGAAAACTCATCGACCGAGAGATCGGGGACGACCTGCCAGTCGCCACCGACCGACGTGCACGGGACGCCGGAGATGATGCCCTCAGGAATCCCGTAGGAGCCGTCGGAGGGTAGGCCGACGGAGACCCAGTCACCTGCATCCGTGCCCTGCACCCAGTCGCGAAGGTGGTCGATGGCCGCATTGGCGGCCGATGCGGCCGATGAAGCACCACGCGCATCGATGATGGCGGCGCCGCGCTTGGCGACGGTGGGGATGAAGGTGTCGGCCACCCAGGCCTCATCGCCCACGACGTCGAGTGCAGGCTTGCCGCCAACGGTCGCGTGGGTGATGTCGGGGTACTGCGATGCGGAGTGATTGCCCCATACGGTGACCCGCTTGATCTGCGAAACCGGCGTGCCCGTGCGATTGCAAACCTGGCTCACGGCGCGGTTGTGGTCAAGGCGCATCATGGCCGTGAAGCGCTCCCTGGGGATGTCGGGGGCGTGGGATTGGGCGATGAGGGCATTGGTGTTGGCGGGGTTGCCCACAACGAGGATTCGCACGTCATCGGCGGCCCCGGCATTGAGCGCATCGCCCTGGGGCTTGAAGATCCCTCCATTGGCCTCGAGCAGTTCGCGGCGCTCCATGCCCGGGCCGCGCGGGCGCGCGCCGACAAGGAGGGCGACATTGACCCCTTCGAACGCCGCCCGCGGATCGTCGGTGATGTCGACACCGGCCAGGGTCGGGAAGGCGCAGTCATCGAGTTCCATCGCGGTGCCCTCGGCAGCCTTCAGTGCCGGCGTGATCTCCAGCAGGCGTAGGCGGACGGGTGTGTCGGGACCGAGCATGGCACCGGACGCGATGCGAAAGAGCAACGCGTAGCCGATCTGCCCGGCCGCACCGGTGACGGCCACGTTGACAGGGGTACGGGACACGGGTGACCTCCCAGTCGACGAGAAATCTCGACGTCAAGACATCTTCGGAAGGAGGCTAGTCGGCTGTCGTGACGGCAGCGCGCCCGGGGTGGCGTCGCTCAGGCGGGCGGCGGCACCCACGAGGCGAACACGGTGAGGGTCACGCCCAGCAGCCCGAGGACGACGAGGTCGACGGTGCGCGAGCGGACAGCCAGCAGGCCGATGTGGTCGGCCGGGAGCAGCAGCCGGAGGGCGAAGGCGAGTAGCACGCTCGCCGCAAGCACGAGCGAGCCGAACCGGAAGCGATCGAGCGCGACGATGACGAGGGCGGAGACGACGCCCAAGAGGACCAACGCCAGCGGCCACTGGCGCCACCACCGACGCCTACGCGTGCGCAGGCGGTGGACGGAAGCCAGCCCCTCACTGCTCACCGCTCGGCCGCCTCCACGACATTGGCCAGCAGCATCGCGCGTGTCATCGGCCCGGTGCCGCCAGGCATGGGAGCAAGCCACCCAGCCACCTCAGCGCAGGCGGGATCGATGTCGCCGAGCAGGCCCGCCTCCGTGCGGGTGATGCCCACGTCAACGAGCGCGGCTCCAGGCTTGACCATGTCGGGCGTGATGAAGTGCGGCACACCAGCTGCTGCGACCACGATGTCGGCGCGCCGTAAGTGTGCGGCCACGTCACGTGTCGCGGTATGGCACAGGGTGACCGTGGCGTTTTCGGATTTGCGCGTGAGCAGGAGTCCCAGGGGGCGCCCGACTGTCACGCCTCGACCCACGACGCAGACTTCCGCCCCGGCGATGGGCACGTCGTAGGCCCGCAGCAGTTCGACGATGCCGCGCGGCGTGCATGGCAGTGGGGCGTCCACGCCCAGCACGAGACGGCCAAGACTCATAGGGTGGAGACCATCGGCATCCTTGTCGGGGTCCATCAGCTCGAGCACGTGGTTGCTATCGAGGCCCTTGGGAAGAGGCAACTGGACGATGTAACCCGTGACGGCCGGATCTTCGTTGAGGCGGTGAACCGCCCTCTCGACATCGTCCTGCGAGGAGGATTCCGGCATGTCTACGCGGATCGAGGCGATACCCACCTCCGCGCAGTCGCGGTGCTTGCCCGCAACGTAGGCATGGCTTCCGGGATCGTCGCCGACCAAGACGGTTGCAAGCCCCGGATGGATCCCTCGATCCCTGAGCGCGGCCACCCGAACGGCGAGTCGATCCTTGACCGCCTGTGCGGTCGCCTTGCCATCGAGAATGGTGGCGGTCATGAGACCAACCTAGTGACTCCTGGATCGTCGGCCGCGCAGGGCAGGGAGCGCGCCGATCGCCACGGCACTGGCGGCCAGCAGCACGCCGAGCACCAGGGTGAGGTGGAAGGCTGCCCCCTGCGTGGGAGCCACCCAGTCCAGCAGGAGCGCTCCGGCGAGCTGTCCGGTGATGGACAGTAGGGCGAAGACCAGCACGCCCAGTCGCTGCACGACCCAGGCCGCTGTTGCGATGAAGAGCACGCCGATCGCGCCGCCGGCGTAGATCCACCATGGTCCATCGGGAAGGGGCACCGGGTCGTAGTCCGTCAATCCCCAGGCCACGCCGAGGGCAGCTCCGAGTATCGCGCACCCGAAGGTGAAGTTGACCCATGCGGCTGAGAAGTTGTTTCCTGCGGCGGCCCCGACGCGTCCGTTGATTGCCTGCTGCACGGCTATGGCGAGGCCGGCAATGCCCGCTGCTGCGATGGCGGGTACGGACGCGACCCCTGGTTCGGTCAGCCGGCCGGAGACGGCCACCAGCACGGCCAAGACCGCGAGCACCGCAGAGACGACCCGAGCACCGGTGATCGCCTGCTTGCCCGCGGGGCCGAGGCCCACTCGATCGACCACCAGGCTGTTGGCGCTCTGCCCCGCGACTACTGCCACCGTGAAGATCGCCACCCCCACGATGGGTACCGTCACGCTCTGCACGCACACGAAGAAGGCACCCAGGAACCCGCCCATCACCTGCCACGGTCGAAGTGCGCCGGTACGCACGGCCGCGATGACCTGGGCGACGCCATTTCGTACGGGCCTGGAAGCGATCAGCAGGAGCGTGAGCAGGATCCAGCCGCTGCTGAAACTGACGACGGCCGCCTCGATGCCATTGCCCGTGACGGCCGAGAGCTCGCCATTGAGCCTCGACTGAAGTGCTGTCAGCGCACCGACGACGAGTGCAGCGACTCCCGCGATCGTTGCGGCGTCGCGTCGCCGATCGGCGCTGGTGCCGAGGGAGGGCGGCGGGGATGGCTCTGCGGACCCACCGCCTCGATGCTCGTCAGCCATGTGTTCAGTGGAAGAAGTGACGTGTGCCGGTGAAGTACATCGTGGCGCCGGCTTCCTCGGCGGCCGCGATGACCTCGTCATCACGCACGGAGCCCCCCGGTTGGACGATCGCTCGAATGCCAGCATCGAGGAGGACCTGGAGTCCGTCAGGGAAGGGGAAGAAAGCATCCGATGCCGCCACCGCCCCCTGCACGCGATCCTCACCCGCGCGAGAGACGGCTAGCCGGGCGGCATCGACCCGATTGACCTGGCCCATTCCGATGCCAACGGCCGCGCCGTCCCTGGCGAGAAGGATGGCGTTGGACTTCGGCGCGCGCACGGCACGCCAGGCGAAGGCCAGATCGCGCATGGTTCCAGCGTCGACGGCCTCACCGCAGACCAGGCGCCACGTCGCGGGATCGTCGCCAGCGGCTCCGAGGTCATCCGCCGACTGCAGGAGGACTCCCCCGGCAATGGCACGCAATTCGACCCAACCCGACGCGGGCCGAGGCTCCGCCCGGAGGACGCGCAGGTTCTTGCGCTCGCGCAGCATGTCGAGCGCATCATCGTCGTAGTCGGGCGCGACGACGACCTCAGTGAAGACGTCGGCCATGTCACGGGCCATCTCCGCGGTGACGGTGGCGTTGGCGGCGACCACCCCGCCGAAGGCAGAGACCGGATCGGTGGCAAAGGCCTTGCGATAGGCAGCGGCGATGTCTGCCCCGATCGCGATGCCGCAGGGATTAGCGTGCTTGATGATGGCGACGGCGGGCTCGGCGTAGTCGTAAGCAGCACGTCGGGCCGCATCCGCATCCACGTAGTTGTTGTAGGACATCTCCTTGCCGTGGAGCTGCTCCGCGCGAGCAAGGGCCGGGCGAGAGAAGTCAGCGGCGTAGACCGCAGCGCGCTGATGGGGGTTCTCGCCGTATCGAAGCACCGCCTGGCGCTCCCAGGCCTGGCCCAGCCACGAAGGGAGGCCCTCCCCATCGGGGTCGGGCGCCACGACAGTGCCCATCCAGGAGGCGACCGCTATGTCGTAGGAGGCAGTGTGCGCGAAGGCCTCGGCCGCCAGGCGTTGCCGCTGCTCGAGCGTGAACCCGCCATCGTCGAGCGCCGCGAGGACGTCGCCATAGCGATCAGGGGAGACAACCACGGCGACATTGGCATGATTCTTCGCCGATGCCCGCACCATGGCAGGCCCGCCAATGTCGATCTGCTCGATGCAGTCGTCGGACGACGCACCTGACGCCACCGTGCTCGTAAACGGATAGAGGTTGACCACGACGAGTTCGAAGGGCGCAATGCCGAGCTCCTCGAGTTGCTCTCGATGCTCGGGGAGCCGCAAGTCGGCGAGCAGTCCGGCGTGTACGCGCGGATGCAGTGTCTTGACGCGCCCGTCGAGGCATTCGGCGAAGCCGGTCACCTCAGACACCGGCGTGACCGGCACCCCGGCCTCCTCGATACGCGCAGCGGTCGATCCCGTGGAGACGATCTCGACTCCGGCTTGGTTCAGCGACACGACGAGATCGGCGAGGCCGGACTTGTCATAGACGGAGACCAGCGCACGCTTGATCCGCCGACGGTCGATGTCCTCGCTCACGGGATCGTCACCCTCCTGCCATCGACGGTGCACCCCTCGGAGCACAAGCGGGTCACGATATCCACCAGGAGGCGCCGTTCGACGACCTTGATGCGCTCATGCACCGCTTCGACGTCGTCGTCGGTGCCGACGTCGACCGCCGCCTGGCCGAGGATCGGCCCGGTGTCGACGCCGGCGTCGATCAGGTGCACCGTGCAGCCCGTGACCCGCACGCCGTAGTCGAGGGCGTCACGGACGCCGTGGGCGCCGGGGAAGGCCGGGAGCAGTGCCGGATGCGTATTGACGATGCGCTGCGAAAAGGCCGACAGGACCGCGCCTCCCAGGATGCGCATGAAACCCGCGCACACGACCCAGTCGGGCGACCAGTCAGCGATTCCGTGGGCTAGGGCGGCATCCCAGGCCGAACGGTCCGGGAAGTCGCGGGGATCGACCACGAGCGTGGGGATGTCACGAGACCGCGCTCGCACGAGACCCTGCGCCTCTGGACGGTCGGCAACGACGCCCACGATCTGGAAGGCGTGCTGGTCGGCATCGAGGAGTGCCTGCAGATTGCTACCGGCGCCGGAGACAAGGACGACGATGCGAGCAGGCACGGGGTGAGCCTAGCGGCGCGGAAGGTGGATGCGTCGTGCGCTAGCGGACAGCGCGCGTGCGAACGACGATGTCGCCCGCGAATCGATCGGCGTATCCGCGCAGTCGACCCGATATGTCCCAGAGGGGGGAGAGGCCGACCACCAGCGTCACCAGCCACGCGAAGCCGCCGACGTAGGGTGCGAAACCCAGGGCGCCCGCGATGCCGTAGAGCAGCAGCCAGCGGCGCAGCGAGACACCCCACCCGGGGGCCTTGCCGGTGTCCGCGCGCACGCACTTGATACCCACGAGCGCCCCTCCGATCGTGCGTCCGAAGAGCGCCATCAGGGGTACGACGTAAAGGGCGGTGAGGATGACTAAGACGAGCAGGGGCAGCCACGTCATCTGCTGGGTGCCAGCGATGATCGTGCGGGCCCCTTCTGCGTCGATGCGCACCTGCGCGGTGCTGGGCGTGATGGTGGTGATCAGCGAGCTCAACGCCCCCGCCGCGAACAGCAGGATGAGCAGGTCGATCACCGCCCCGGTGACGCGTCGCGACATCGGGGCGGTAACGAACCGGGGCCTCGACGCCGAGGCTGCTCGCCTCGAGCGAGTGCGCGGGGCTGGTGCTCGGGTACTAGCCACCGGCCACGTCCGGGACGGGCTCGAGAACGGGGGCGCGCGTGCGCGACGGCCAAACGACCACGGCCAGCGAGCCGACGAGCAACAGCACGGTGGTGGCCAGCCCCAAGACCAGGGGCGACGGTCCGAGGTCGGCGAGGCGTGAGGATCCGAGGCTGCCCGAGGCGAGCAAGCCCAGTAGGGCCATCGCGGCTCCGGCGACAACGGCCGACAGGGCGGCCAGGCCGGCGCCGGCGCCGCCCACCCGATCGCGGCGGCGCAGGAGCCAACCGCACGCCGCACCTGCCAAGAGCCCGACGGCGGGCAGAGCGATGCCGAAGGCGGGCGCCTCGGACGGCAACGCGGCGAGGAGCGGAAGCCCGGGGACGGTCGTGGCCGGGACGTCGGACAGTGGAGCGATGACGTGACCCTCGCCGATGGCGAATCCGGGGCCGAGGAGGTAGGCCGTCGCCCACACGCAGACGACCGGGAGGTAGGCCAGGGAGAGGACGGTGAGGAGAACGGCCCCGGCCACATCGGGTTGGAGGCGGCCAAGCAGCAGGCCCACGTCGGGCATGTGCAGCAGGATAGACACGGCGACCGCGATCGCTCCCGCCGATAGCAGCAGGAGCGTGCCGACCATGGCGGCAGCCACCACGTCGTGGAGAACAGGGACAGTGCGCAGAGCCCCCGGCACCGACGTACGAAGCGAGACGAACGCCGCGATGACGAAGCCCAGCATCATGCACACGAGCAGGGCGCGCAGTGGTGCGACATCGAGATTGCGGCATACGAGCGCAACGAGTGCTGCGATGAAGCCGTAGGTGACCGCCGTGGCTCCCGCGACAGCCAGCGCCTCGCCTCGACGACCGGCGGATGATGCGTTGGCGGCCCACCGGGATGCGGCGACGAGGAGCGCCATGCTGATGAGTCCGAAACCCCAGGGCAGCAGCGTGATGCTGACTCCCTGGATGACCGGCGACAGCCCCTGCCCGGCAAGCCACGCCCCGCCCGCCGTCTCGATCATGGTGGCGGCATGGAGGTCTGCGGCGGGGGCGAGCATCCACGCGATGAGGGTGACGAAACCCAGGGCCATCAGCGGAACGCCGGCAGCCACGGCTCCGGCAATGCCCCCCGCGACGATCAATGGCAGGGGCGCATCAGCCTCTCGGCGACCTCGCTTGGGAGCGGCCCGGCGGGGCGACGAGGCCGCCGCCATCGAGCCCTGACGCGCACCGTCGGGCGTCCGCGCCCGTCGCGCGGCAGACGGGGGCCGACCGGTGTCCAGACTCACCGAACTAGCCTCGCAGTCACCACCGCGCGATTCGGGGAACGGCACGCCCATGCGTCCCACCCATCACACAGGTGAGGGAGGCGGTGAGGACGCGAACCGAGGCGCGGCTAGCCGCGCAGGATCGCGCGCAGGAGGCGGGCCGTCTCGCTGGGTGTCTGGCCCACCTGCACGCCTACCGCCTCGAGGGCAGCCTTCTTGGCCGCCGCCGTGCCGGAGGACCCTGACACGATCGCTCCCGCATGGCCCATGGTCTTGCCCTCGGGTGCTGTGAAGCCGGCTACGTATCCGACCACCGGCTTGGTCACGTTGTCGGCAATGAATGCGGCAGCCCGCTCTTCGGCGTCGCCGCCGATCTCGCCGATCATGACGATGGCCTCGGTCGCGGGATCCTCCTGGAACGCCGCGAGGCAGTCGACGTGGGTCGTCCCGATGATCGGGTCTCCACCAATGCCTACGCACGTGGTGAAGCCGATGTCATTGAGCTCGTACATCATCTGGTACGTCAGGGTTCCCGACTTCGACACCAGTCCGATCGGCCCCGGCCCGGTGATGTCCGCCGGGATGATGCCGGCGTTGGACTGTCCGGGTGAGATGATTCCGGGGCAGTTGGGACCGATGATGCGCGTGGCTGCGGAGTTGACGGCGTACTGGAAGAACACAGCGGTGTCATGCACGGGAATCCCCTCGGTGATCACCACGCAGAGAGGGATTTCGGCGTCGACAGCCTCCTCAACCGCAGCCTTCGCGAAACGCGGGGGCACGAACACCACCGAGACGTTGGCACCTGTCGCGTCCATCGCCTCGCGAACGTCGCCGTAGACGGGAATGCCGTCGATCTCCTGCCCTCCCTTGCCGGGAGTTACGCCAGCCACGACGCTCGCGCCGCTGGCCACCATGCGACGCGTGTGCTTGGTGCCCTCGGAGCCGGTCATGCCCTGCACGAGGATGCGACTTTCAGCGTTGAGCCAGATCGTCATGCTGCACCTGCCGCGGCGAGCTGGGCGACACGTCGCGCCGCATCGTCCATCGTCTCGACCATCTCGACGAGCGGATGGTTGAACTCCGTCAGGATGCGTCGGCCTTCCACCGCGTTGTTGCCATCGATGCGGCAGACGATCGGCTTCGTCACCGGAGCTCCGCGCTGGGCGAGAGCACCCACGGCCTGGATGATTCCATTTGCCACCGCGTCACATGAAGTGATGCCGCCGAAGACATTGACGAACACTGCGCGTACGCCGGGGTCGTCGAGAACGATGTCGAGCCCATTGGACATGACCTCGGCACTGGCACCCCCGCCGATGTCGAGGAAATTCGCGGGACGAATGCCCCCGAACTCCTCACCGGCGTAGGCCACGACGTCGAGGGTGCTCATGACCAGGCCGGCACCATTGCCGACGATGCCAACTTGACCGTCGAGCTTGACGTAGTTGAGGTCGAATTCCTTCGCGCGCAACTCGATGGGGTCGATCTCGTCGCGATCGACGAGATCGGCGTGGGCCGCATGACGGTAGTGGGCGTTGTCGTCGAGGGTGACTTTGCCGTCGAGGGCCAGCACCCGGCCGTCCCCGCTGAGGACGAGCGGGTTCACCTCGACGAGAGTGGCATCCTCCTGAACCAGGACCCGCCACAGCTTCACGAGTACGTCGGCCACCTGATCGCGGATGGTGGGCGGGAAGCCAGCCGCCTCGGCGATGGCGAGTGCCTTCGCTCCATCCACGCCGGCGAGCGCATCGATGCGAATCAACGCGAGTGCATCGGGCCGGGTAGCCGCCACCTCCTCGATATCGACACCGCCTTCGACGCTCGCCATGGCGAGGAAGGCGCGGTTAGCACGGTCCAGGAGAAAGGAGACGTAGTACTCCTCGGCGATGTCGGTGGCCTCGGTGACCAAGACCTTGCGTACGACGTGACCCTTGATGTCCAGGCCGAGGATGTCCTGTGCGCGTGCCTGAGCCTCATCAGGCGTGGCTGCCAGCTTGACGCCGCCCGCCTTGCCACGTCCGCCCGTCTTGACCTGGGCCTTGACGACGACGGCTGAACCGATCTTGCGGGCGGCCTCGTGCGCGGCATCCGGTGTCGAGCACACCTCGCCGGGCGTCACGGGTATGCCATGGGCGCCAAAGAGATTCTTTGCCTGGTATTCGTAGAGGTCCACCGTGCATCCTTCGCATCAAGACGAGCGACGGGAGCCTACTGAGGCGGGGGTCGCATCAAGACGAGGGGACGGCGTCGAGGCTGTCAGCGACCGTCCGAGTGCCAGCTACGAGCCGACCGCCGCCGACACGTCGACGTGCACCCAGTCGACGATCTCCTGCATGGGCGTGCCCGGCCCGAAGACCTTCGCGACGCCCATCCGGGTCAGAGCCGGAATGTCAGCAGCGGGGATGATCCCGCCGCCGAACACCACGATGTCGGCGGCATCACGGGCCCGGAGCTCATCCATGAGTTCCTCGAAGAGCACCAGGTGCGCGCCTGAGAGAACGGACACCCCGATGGCGTCGGCATCCTCCTGGAGCGCCGTCTCGACGATCTGCTTCGGAGTCTGGTGCAGGCCGGTGTAGATGACCTCGAATCCGGCATCGCGAAGGGCACGCGCCACGACCTTGGCGCCACGATCATGGCCATCAAGACCGGGCTTGGCCACGACGACACGCAGGGGGGCGGCCATGGTGCTCCCTTCGGTTGAACGACCCCAGGGTACGAGGTGACATCCGACCGGCGACATTCCCTTTGCCAGGGGGGCTATTCGCGCGGCGCGGGGTTAGCCTCTGCACCTGTCATCGGGCACCTGCCGCTACCTGTCGACGGCCGAGTCATTCGCGAGATCGGCACGGCGTTGGCCACGCTGGACCCGCAGCCGCCTGACTATGAACACATTCGGACTTAATGGTCATAGATTGATTTCAGCCTCACAAGCCCCAGACAAGTTCGTCTGAGATGCCCCTGGGCTGATAGGTACATCTTGTGCGTCGTTTCGCCCTGCCGCTCTTGGCCGCCGCCGCACTGGTCCTGGCCCAGGGGGCCCTCGTGCTCTCCTGGGGCGCCGCCTCCCTGGCGAGCACCCCGGCGGGTGCCCAGCCGCGGGGCCAGACCGGCGCCGGCGGCGCTGGTGCTCCGCTGACCGCCGCCCTCGTCGACCCCGGTGATCCAGCCCTCGACGGATCGGCCGGCACGGCACTGATCGCGTCGATCGCTGCGGTACGCGCCCTTGCCGATGCGTCATCGACGACGTCGACCCGGGCGAAGGATGTGCCCGAACCCGAACTCCCCGACTACAGCTATCCCGTGACGTGGGGAACTCCCGTGACCGGCAAATTCGGCGCCCAAGGACCCGAGTGGCCCGGAGGGCACGCGGGCATGGACTTCAATGGCGAGACGGGCGACCCCATCTTTGCGGCCACCGACGGACGCGTCACCTACGCGGAGTTCAACTACGGGGGTTACGGCAACCTCATCATGATCATGCGCAAGGACGGCACTCAGACGCGATACGCGCATCTGTCCAAGATCCTCGTCGATGTGGGCGACCGCGTCGAGGCTGGCGAGACCATCGGGCGCATGGGCAACACCGGCAACTCCTTCGGTTCGCACCTGCACTTCGAGGTGCGCGTAGGTCCGGTGCCCACTCCGGTCGACCCCAACAGCCTCTGGACAGGCTCCAAGCCCGGGATTCCCGGCAAGCCGCCCAAGTGGGCGTGCCAGAAGTACGGCTGCTGACCTAGAGTTTTTCGACCGGCGCGTAGCGCAGCAGCAGCCTCTTGGTGCCGGCCGTGCCGAAGTCGATGGTCGCCTCCGCCTTGTCGCCCACCCCGGCGGTTTGCACCACCGAGCCCATGCCAAACGTTTTGTGGACAACTCGGTCTCCCACGGCAAGTGCTACGACCGGACGCGTGCCTCCGGTGGGCTGGGGTCGCGCAGAGACCGAACCGGCGGGGCGCGTCGGTGATGCACCCGACCATGCTGTGGCCACCGGCTCCTCCCTGCGTGACTCGATGAGCTCGGGCGGGATCTCGTCGAGGAAGCGTGACGCGGGGTTGTAAGAGGGCGCACCCCAGGCCGAACGCACGACAGAGCGAGTGAGGTAGAGGCGCTCGCGCGCACGCGTGACGCCGACATAGGCCAGTCGCCGTTCCTCTTCGAGCTCGCTCTCCGAACCCAGCGACCTGATGTGAGGAAAGACGCCGTCTTCCATGCCGGTCAGGAAGACGACCGGGAATTCCAAACCCTTGGCGGTGTGCAACGTCATGAGCGTGACGACTCCATCGTCGTCGTCGGGGATTTCATCGGCATCGGCGACCAGCGACACCCGCTCGAGGAAACCGGCAAGGGTCGCTTCTTCGTTGTCGCGCTCGAACTCGACCGCTACCGACTCAAGCTCGGCGAGGTTCTCAAGACGTGTCTCGTCTTGGGGATCATGAGAGGCCTGCAACTCAGCGATGTAGCCCGTCTGCTCCAGGGCTGCCTGAAGGACGGTGGCAGGGCCCGCTCCTGACTCGACAAGCGTGCGCAGGTCGGTGAGCAGTCGCGCGAATGACTCCACCTGGGTGAGGGACCTTGTCGCAAGCCCGGGCACGTCAGCCGCTCGATCGAGGGCGGCGCCGAAGGAGATGCGGTCGCGTCGAGCGAACGACTCGATCGCCTCCTCCGCTCGATCGCCGATACCGCGCTTGGGGACATTGAGAATGCGCCGTACGGAGACGTCGTCGTCGGGATTGGCGATCGCTCGGAGGTAGGCGATGGCATCGCGGACCTCTCGACGCTCGTAGAAGCGCACGCCTCCCACCACGGTGTAGGGCAGGCCGACCCGGATCAGGATCTCCTCGACCGCCCGGGACTGGGCATTGGTGCGATAGAAGATGGCGATATCTGCCGGCCGAAGGCCGGCCTCGTCACTGAGAGCGTCGATCTCGTCGGCGATGAAGCGCGCCTCATCATGCTCATCGTCGGCGACATAGACCACGATGGGCTGGCCGGCGCCCTCCTCGGTCCACAGGCGCTTCGGGCGGCGGCCGGTGTTGCGCGAGATCACGCGATTGGCCGCATCCAGGATCGTCTGAGTCGATCGATAGTTCTGCTCGAGCACCACGGTGCGAGCGTCGGGGAAGTCGCGCTCGAACTCCTCGATGTTGCGAATGGTCGCTCCCCGGAAGGCGTAGATCGACTGGTCGGCATCGCCGACGACGCACAACTCGGCCGCCGGGATGCCGTCGCTGCCATCGCCGACGAGTTCGCGGACCAAGACGTATTGCGCGTGGTTGGTGTCTTGGTATTCGTCGACGAGCACGTGCCGGAAACGGCGGTGGTAGTGCTCGGCCACGTCTGGATACAGCCGAAAGAGTGCGACCGTGGAACTGATCAGGTCGTCGAAGTCGAAGGCGTTGGCCCTGCGCAGCCTCCGCTGGTATTCGGCATAGGCCTCGGCAAGGACCTGGTCGGCCGGTGATTCGGCCGTGCGCACGAAGGTCTCCTCGTCGATGAGCTCGTTCTTCAGGTGCGAGACGCGGGCCGACATGGCTCGCGGAGGGAATCTCTTGGGGTCGACCTCGAGGTCGCGCAAGACCATCGACATGAGTCGCTGGGAGTCGGCGGCGTCGTAGATCGAAAAGGACGTGGATACGCCCAGGCGTCCGGCCTCGCGTCGCAGGATGCGCACGCAGGCCGAGTGAAAGGTCATCACCCACATGGCTCGCGATGGAGGACCGACCAGGGCCGTGACTCGGTCAGCCATCTCTCGGGCTGCCTTGTTGGTGAACGTGATCGCGAGGATCTCGCTCGGGCTAACGTCGTCTTCGCGGATCAGGTGAGAGATGCGCTGCGTGAGGACCCTGGTCTTGCCAGACCCGGCACCGGCAACGATGAGCAGGGGGGTGCCCCGATGTGTGACCGCGTCGCGCTGAGCAGGATTGAGATCGGACACCGGCTGATGGTACGGCCGGACTGCGACAACGCCGGAGGTCAGGGGACGACGATCCGGACGTTGCCATTCATGTGGACGGCAAGGATCTGCTCGAGCCCCGGCGCCGACTGGTAGGTCACGAACCACCGCAGCACCCCGAAGTCCGGCGGGGCCGAGGTGGCTCGCATGAGTTGCAGGCCCACCAGGGGGTTCTCGAGAGGGAATTGGTCGCTGTGGCCCCGGCGGTAGTCCTGCGCCAGGCGCAGGGCCTTCTCGGCGCTGATGCGCGGTGACTGCACGCCCAGGCTGCCGATCTGGGTGATCGGAGCGAAGTCGACCGATCGGTAGCACAGGCCGCGATAGGCCAATTGCAAGCGTGCCGACGTCTTGTCGCGCCCGGGCGTGCTCACGATGACGCGGTAGCTGACGATGTTGTCAATCAGGCCGCTCGCGTCGGTCGGCGGGACACTGGCCGAGGACGGTGCCAGGAGCTCTACCTCCAGTGGGCTGACTCGCGTGACCGTGGCCTTAGCGCCGTACTCCTTGCGCACAAATCGATCCAGGTTGATTGATGACACCTGCCGATCAGCCTTCGACATGAGGACGTCCACGTCGCCGGTCCATCCGCAGACGTGGACAGTGGCGGCAGCGGGAGCGGCGGCTGCGACAGATGCCGCGAGAGCCGCGGCGGCGGCCCCGGCAATGGTCCCCCTGATCACCGACGCTCCACGAATGCCCTAGCGCAGGTAGGCGACGACGCGCGCGTCGACACCGAGGTCACCCGTGACGGTGCGCCGCAGCGTGCCCTTGGCATCGAGCGGCACGATGACCAGGCCGGAGATCGATGATTGGCGCGGAACGACCATGGACGGAGTGGCCGGCGCAGCCAGCGACCAGAAGACGACCGAACCGCCCTTCCTCGCCGCCGTCACACGCACCTGCAGGACAGCGGCGATAGCGCCCTCGACGGCCGACGAGAACTTCGGCTCCGACAGTCCGACCGAACGAACCTTGGCGCCCCGCTCGTGCTCGCCCAGGACAGTGCCCAGGGTGGTGCGCTTGGCGCGCACAGTGGTCGGCGTGACAGGGATCAGCAGCGATCCGAGTTCAGGCGTGCGCACGGCAGAGGCCTGGACGGCAAGGATGACGTCGACTGGGCCACGTCCGGTGTTGACGACCGTGACCCGGCCTTCGGAGTCGAGTGCGGCGAGGAACGTCGTGGTGACGGTGTCCTTGCGGCGATAGGGCAGCACGGGCGTTGCCTCGGTGCGCTTGTCGCCGGTGCGGCGGAGCACGATCTGGCCCATCTGACTGGCGCCAGTCGCCGTCACGGTGATCAGGGCTCCTGCCGGGGGCCCACCGCTGGTCGACGCCTTGCCGACATCGATGACCCGCTTTTCACCCGGCTGGACGGGCTGCTTCAGGACCGTCGTGTCGTAGACGACGTCGTTGGCGTGGGTAAGGAGTCGGCCGCCCACACCGGCAGCCGCTTCCGGCGTGACGAAGTAGCCGACTAGATCGGCAACGACGTGGGTCGCACCCGAATCTGTCGTGAAGGCGACGGTGCCATCGGCACCGACCGGCAGGATCGTCACCACGTCGCGTCGCACGTTGACATCCACCGAGTCCAAGGACCCGTTGACCGCGGTGCGCAGCGTCGCGGGTGAGTTGGAGCCGACAGTTGCGACGCGCAGTGCCACCGCGCGTACGCCCCCTGGCGGCACGCCCTTGCGGTTGGCAAGGTCGAGCACGATAGGGGATCCAGGACCGCCACTGGACCGCGCCGCGAGTCGGCAGGCTTGGCCGCTGACACCGCGGCCGGTGCGGGTGTCGAGGATGCGCTCGGGGGCCACGGGCAGGTAGTCGAGACCGTCTCCAGGATCGATCGGCGTGGACGACGGGGTGCGCGAGCTGGAGCAGAAAGGGGCCGGGCTGGGGGTGCCGCCCCAGAAGCTGGTCTGGCCCGCTGCACCGTCCCAGGACAGCGACAGGTGGATGTGATCGCGGTGGCAGTAGGTGTCGTAGGCCGAACCGGGCGTGCTGTAGCAGCCCTTCAGCTCGGTCCAACGCCGGGTGTAGGACTCCCAGATCTCGTCTCCCCAGCCGATGTACATGACACCGAGTCGACGCGCCATCGCGAATTCATTTCCGTTGGCATCGGTGGCAAGCAGCCAGTTGAGGAAAGACTTGGCCTGGGCATTCTGCTCGGGAATCCTCTGGGAGATCATCCAGTCAACCGCGCGGCCTTCCTTGTGCTCGCTGCGCCCACCCTGGTTGCAGTCGCGGGGGATCCAGATACTGGAGGCATCGACGTAGGTCGCACGGATCAGCGCGGCCAGCTTCTCCGAACCTGGCTTGGGGTCAGGAGAGCAGATGTATTGGCCCTGGTAGCTGGGGAGCGGGTCGATCTCGACCGGGAGGTTGGCGGGCAGGGCAGGAGCGGGCGGGATGGGGACGTCCTTGGCGGGGTCCTTCTTCTTAGAGTCGTCCTTGTGGGGGGTGCGGTCCTTGCCAATGCCCGACGGATTGTCCTTTGAGGGAGGCGCATGGCCGTGGTGGTGGCCGTGGTCGTCGAGGGGCCCGGCCGAGGTGACGTCGCTCGGTGTGTGATCGGCCTCGCCTATGGGTGATGCCTGGGCCGGCGGGGCCACGAGCAGTGCTCCGGCGAGCCCGACCGCTCCCAGCGCCGCAACGGTGGCCGGTAGCGCCCGTTTGACTGCTCCACGACTCCTGCTTGCGAGCGTCGCGTGCGGGCGGCCGAAGCGCCCCGGGTGGGCAAACACGCCCTCCACGATAGCCTCTAAGACCCGGGGAGCCCCTCGTGGAACGCGTGTTTCCCCAGGGAACTCCGACACGAAGCCCTTCTACATCACGACCTAGCCCTGGAGACCGCGTGCTCGACACGACCCCGGCCGACCCCGTGGAGCGGGCCCTGGTGGTCACGGCCCACCCCGACGACGTCGACTTCGGCGCCGCGGGCACCGTGGCCCAGTGGGTGCAGGGGGGCACCCAGGTCGCCTATTGCATCGTTACCGACGGTGACGCGGGTGGTTTCGACCCCGCCGAAGCCAGGTCCGAGATCCCGCGCATTCGCCGAGCCGAGCAGGTGGCCGCGGCCGCTGCCCTGGGCGTTACCGATGTTTGCTTCCTGGGGTATCGGGACGGCGAACTCGAGGTGTCGCACGGGCTAAGACGCGACATCAGTCGAGTGATCCGTCAGGTGCGTCCCCAGCGCATGCTCATTCAGTCCCCCGAACGCAATTGGGCCCGCATCCCCGCGTCTCATCCCGATCACATGGCTGCGGGCGAAGCGGCGATCTTCGCCATCTATCCCGATGCGCGCAATCCCTTCGCCCACCCGTCCTTGCTCAACGACGAAGGCCTCGAGGCCTGGACGGTGCACGACGTATGGGTCATGGCCGCACCCGATCCTGACCGTGCTGTCGACATCACCGATCAGCTTCCACTCAAGGTTGCCGCCCTACGAGCGCACGCTAGCCAGACTGCGCACATGGATGACCTCGAGGAGAGGATCACGCAGTGGATGACGTCAGCGGCTCAGGCAGCAGGACTGCCCGACGGTCGCCTCGCCGAGGCGTTCAAGGTCGTGTCCATCCCCTGAGTCGCCGGATAGTCTGACGACGTGGCATTCGTCTACAACGCCCTGCTCGTCCTGCACTTCATCGGCTTGGCCAGCCTCCTCGGCGGCTTCCTCGTGCAGATGAGGACACCCGACAAGGGCGTAAATCCCGCCATGCTCCACGGCGCGCTCGTCCAGCTGGTCACCGGCGTGCTCATGATGGGCATTCTCGAGGCGGGGCTCCTGCCCGACGAGACGGCCAACGTCACCAAGCTCTCGGTGAAGCTCGGGGTGGTCGTGGTCATCACGATCCTCGCCTTCATCGGCCGCCGGCGTACGCCCCCTCAGGTGGCGCTCTGGGGTGCGATCGGCGCGCTGACCCTCGTCAACGTCGTCATCTCCGTCTTCTGGAACTAGCCGGGCTCTGCCCGTCTCACTCCCACTCCCCCTCCTCCCTACAACCGCCTCCCGCCATTTGTCCCACAATGTGGGAGAAACGAGGAGCGCTACTCCCACTCGATGGTGCCGGGGGGTTTGCTCGTCACATCCAGCACCACCCGGTTGACATCCCGCACCTCATTGGTAATCCGGGTCGATATGCGTGCGATGAGGTCACAGGGCAGCCGCGACCAGTCGGCGGTCATCGCGTCTTCGCTTGACACCGGGCGAAGCACGATCGGGTGCCCGTAGGTGCGTCCATCTCCTTGCACGCCCACCGAGCGCACGTCGGCCAGCAGCACCACGGGGAACTGCCACACGTCTCGATCGAGGCCAGCCGCGGTCAGTTCCTCACGGGCGATCGCGTCGGCAGCTCGGAGGATGCGCAGGCGATCGGGATCGACCGCGCCGACGATGCGGATGGCGAGACCGGGTCCGGGGAAGGGATGCCGCCACACGATCTCGGGAGGGAGGCCCAACTCCAGGCCAACCTGTCGAACCTCGTCCTTGAAGAGCGTGCGCAGAGGCTCGACCAGCGTGAAGGCGAGGTCGTCAGGGAGTCCGCCGACGTTGTGATGGCTCTTGATATTGGCGGTGCCGGTGCCGCCGCCGGACTCGACGACGTCGGGGTAGAGCGTGCCCTGCACGAGGAAGTCAATCGACTTTCCGTGCTGGCCCGCCTCCGCTACGACGGCTCTCGCGGCGTCCTCGAACACCCTGATGAATTCATGGCCGATGATCTTGCGTTTCTGCTCTGGGTCTTCCACGCCGGCCAGTGCGGTGAGGAAGCGCTCTTGCGCATCCACTACGACCAGTCTCACTCCGGTCGCCGCGACGAAATCGCGCTCGACCTGCTCCGCCTCGCCGGCTCGCAGCAGGCCGTGATCGACGAAGACGCAGGTCAATTGATCGCCAACGGCACGCTGCACCAGTGCTGCCGCCACCGCGGAGTCGACGCCTCCCGACAGTGCGCAGATGACAAGTCCGTCGCCCACCTGGTCCTTGATCGCAGAGACCTGCTCGTCGATCACCCCGGACGTCGTCCAGGAGGGTGCGCAATCGGCAATGTCGTGCAGGAAGCGCTCAAGGATTCGCTGGCCGTGCTCCGAATGGATGACCTCCGGATGGAACTGCACCCCGACCAGGCGCCGGGCTGGGTCCTCGAAGGCGGCCACGGGTGCGCCCGCCGAGCGCGCGGTGACGACAAACCCATCGGGGGCCACGGTGACGCTGTCGCCATGTGACATCCACACTGATTGCTCACGGGGCAGTCCCCCAAACAGTCGAGCGTCGCTGTCGACGACGGTCAGAGGTGTGCCCCCGAATTCGCTGAGGCCAGTGCGCTCGACCGTCCCACCGAGGGCCTGGGCCATGGCCTGGAACCCGTAGCAGATGCCGAAGACCGGCAAGCCCGCAGAGAAGAGCCCCGGGTCGACGCGCGGTGCACCGTCCGCATAAACGCTCGAGGGTCCGCCGGACAGGACGATGGCGACTGGATCTCGAGCCAGCATCTGCGCCACGGAGGCCGTGTGGGGGACGATCTCGGAGTAGACGTTGGCCTCGCGGACTCTCCGCGCGATGAGTTGCGCGTATTGCGCCCCGAAGTCCACGACCAGGACGGGGCGAGGCGCCTGTGTCATACGCCGAGCGTAGTCACGACGGGCCGAAGGCAAGGGCGAGGGCGTAAGTCGCAGCGACCACCGTGATGACCACCAGCGTCGCTAGGCTGAGCACGAAGGCGGCGAGAGCCAGCCCGCGTCCCCCGCGTAGGGGCCGCGTCACGGCCTGGTGCAGGGCCACGCGACCCAGCACGAGACCGAGCACACTGCCGACGACGGGAAGGATGCCGACGAGCCCGAGCACCGCGAGGCCGAATCCGCACACGCCCAGCCACGAGGCCCTGGCCTCGGACGTCGCTGCTGAGGCGTCGCCAGGCTGCTCCACGCGATCAGGGTAGACCCGTGCAATGTGAAGGACCGGCGCATCAGCGCCGGCCCCTCACATTCAGTGCGAGGAGCGTCAGTTCATGCTGCCGGAATTGGAAAGCAAGGCTGCGCCGAGGATGACGTAGAGGATCACTGCCACAACGCTCAGGATGATGCTGATGATGCCCATAAGGTAGCCAGCCTTGGCCTGACCACCGTTGTCAGCACGGCCAGCGGCGGCGGATGCCATGCCCTTCTTGCCGTAGATGATCGCCACGATCGACAGGATTATCGGGCAGACGAAGAAACTGAGAATCCCGCAGACGAGAGCCACCGTGCCATTTGAGTTCTCGCTTGTGTTGCCTCCGCCGGAGGCTGGCATGGCCGGCGGGGGAGGAGGAGTGGTCGACATCGGACCTCCAGGTCTCGGGCCGCCGGCCCTCGGCGGCCCATGGGCTACAACCTAGACCCGGGTTGCCGGGCAACTCACCCTTTGGCCTGCGGGAATGCCAATCCTCCCCTAGCGTCTGCCCTACCTGCCGAGGGGTGGGTCGGCGCCTTGGGTGCCGGGAGTTCCCCGGGAGAGTTATGACCCACGTTCCCATCAGCGTCACCGTCGACGGTGCGCTGTACGAAGCCGAGGTAGAGCCCCGCAGCCTACTCGTCCACTTCCTGCGCGAGGACATCGGGCGAGTCGGCACGGTCGTGGGCTGCGATACCTCGAACTGCGGCACCTGCACGGTGCTGCTCAACGGTCGCAGCGTCAAGTCTTGCAGCGTTCTCGCCGTCCAGGCCAACGGCGCAAATGTCCTCACTATTCAGGGCCTAGCCGAGGGCGATGGCAATTGGCATCCCGTGCAGCAGGCGTTCAAGGAGTGCCACGGCCTCCAATGCGGCTACTGCACTCCTGGCATGGTCATGTCGGCTGTCGACCTCCTGCAGGAAAACCCCAGCCCCTCGGAGGAGGAGATCCGCGAGGGACTCGAGGGCTGCCTATGTCGCTGCACCGGTTACCACAACATCGTGAAGTCTGTGCAATTCGCTGCCGAGATGATGGGAGGCAAGTAATGACCGAGACCATGGACGTCACCGGGTCTGCCATCGGGCGGCCGCTACGCCGCAAGGAGGACGCTCGACTCCTCCACGGCCAAACGAACTGGACCGACAACATCCAGCTGGCCGGCACCCTCCACATGGCGGTCCTGCGCAGCCCGATGGCCCACGCCAAGATCGCACACATCGACGTCTCCCCCGCCCTCGAGCGCCCCCACGTCGTGGCGGCCTTCAGCGCGAAGGAACTCGGCGAGCTCAATGGCGCCGTGCCCTGCGTGTGGCCCGTCACCGACGACATCCAGATGCCGCCCTTCCATGCTCTGGCGGTCGACAAGGTCCGCCACGTGGGCGACTGCGTCGCAGTCGTAATCGCCAATACCAAGTACGCCGCTGCCGATGCCCTCGATGCCATCGACGTCGACTACGAGCCGCTGCCCGCGGTCATTGACATGGAGGCCGCGCTCAAGCAGGGCTCAGTCGCCGTACACGACGCAGCCGATGGCAGCCTCGGCACCAACCGCTGCTATGACTTCCCGCTCAAGCCCACCGGCGACGGCTCGTTCGAGGCAGCAGTCAAGGCGGCCGGAGACGATGCCGTCGTCGTCAAGCGTCGCTTCATCAACCAGCGGATCATCGCTGGCTTCATGGAGCCGCGCGCCGTCGTGGCCTCGCCCATGGGCATGAGCAACGAAATGACCGTGTGGTCGGCCACGCAGATCCCGCACGTGCTGCGGGTTCTCCTGGCTCTAGTCACGGGACTCCCCGAGAACACACTGCGCATCGTCGCCCCTGACGTCGGAGGGGGCTTCGGCGGCAAACTCCAGCTCTACCGCGAGGAAGTGCTGGCAGTGCAGATCGCGCGCCATCTGGGTCGCACGGTCAAGTGGGTCGAGACCCGCAGCGAGGACATGGTGTCCTCGCACCACGGCCGCGACCAGATCCAGGACATCCAGATCGCCGCGACCAAGGACGGCAAGCTGATCGGGATGAAGGTCGACCTCCTGGCCAACATGGGGGCCTACCTGCAGATCATCACCCCGGGCATTCCGCTCCTCGGCATGTTCATGTTCCCGGCCATCTACAAGATGGACGCCTACGAGTTCTCCTGCACGGGTGTCTTCACCAACACCACGCCCACCGACGCCATCCGCGGCGCCGGTCGACCGGAGGCGACGTACGCTATCGAGCGCATCATGGATGAGCTCGCCGCCGAACTGGGCATGGATCCGCTGAAGCTGCGCGAGATGAACTGGATCAAGAACACCGAGTTCCCCTACACCACCGTGGCGGGGCTCGCCTACGACAGCGGCAACTACGAGGCAGCGACTGAGCGCGCGCTCGAGCTGTTCGGATACGACGAGCTGCGCGCCGAGCAGGAGCAGCGCCGTGCGTCGGGCGATCCGGTCCAGCTCGGCCTAGGCATCTCGACCTTTACCGAGATGTGCGGCCTGGCGCCGTCGCGCACGCTGGGCGCCCTGAAGTACGTAGCGGGCGGCTGGGAACACTGCACGATCCGGGCCCTTCCCACGGGCAAGATCGAGCTCATCACTGGCACCTCGCCGCACGGCCAGGGGCACGAGACGGCATGGAGCCAGATCGCCTCGAGCATCCTTGGCGTGCCCGTCGATGACATCGAGGTCGTGCACGGCGACACCGGTCGCGCGCCCTACGGCATGGACACCTACGGCTCGCGGTCGCTTGCCGTGGGCGGACAGGCCATCAAGAAGGCCGCGGAGCGACTGGTCGAGAAGGCGCGCATCATCGCCGCGCACCAGCTCGAGTGCTCGCCCGACGACCTCGACTTCATCCAGGGCGAGTTCCGTGTCAAGGGCGACCCGGCCAAGGCACAGCCGCTCGCGGCCGTCGCCTTCGAGGCGTTCACCGCGCACAACCTGCCCGACGGGGTCGAGCCCACACTGCAGGCCGAGGCCACGGTCGATCCCAACGACTTCTCCTACCCGCACGGCACCCACCTTGCGGCCATGGAGGTCGACGTGGAGACCGGCAAGGTCAAGATCCGCAAGTACGTCGCGGTCGATGACTGCGGCGTCCAGGTCAACCCGCTTATCGTCGAGGGCCAGGTGCACGGCGGTCTCGTCTGCGGCATCGCTCAAGCCCTTTACGAGGGTGTGGAGTACGACTCCGACGGCAACCTGCTCACCGCCAGCCTGGCCGACTACCTCATTCCGAGCGCGGCCGACCTGCCCAGCTTCATCACCGATCGCACGGAGACCCCGTCGACGACCAACCCGCTGGGCACGAAGGGCATCGGCGAGGCCGGTGCGATCGCATCCACTCCGGCGATCATCAACGGCATCGTCGACGCGCTGCGCCCGATGGGCGTGACCGACGTCAAGATGCCCGCGACACCCGAAAACGTGTGGCGGGCTATCCAAGCCGCCCAGGGAGGTGCCCAGTGATTCCCGTTGCCTTCGACTACACCAAGCCGAGCACCGTCGACGAGGCCGTGCAGGCGCTCATCGCCGGAGGCGAGGATGCCAAGGTGATCTCCGGCGGCCAGTCGCTCATGCCGGTGCTCCGGCTGCGCATGGCCGCACCGTCGGTGCTCGTCGATGTCGGCGGTATTGCCGAGATGAACGGCGTATCCGACGACGGTGACCACCTGCTCATCGGATCCAACACGACGCATCATGACGTCATGAACAACGCGCTCGTGAAGCAGCACGCGGGCCTGCTGGCCATGACGGCGGCGACGGTGGCCGATCCGCAGATCCGGCACCGCGGCACCCTAGGTGGCTCGCTGGCTCACGCCGATCCGGCAGGCGATCTGCCGACGGCAGCGCTGGCGCTCGAGTGCGTGATGGTGGCGCAGGGGCCGAAGGGCCGTCGCGAGATCGCCGCGAAGGACTTCTTCGTGGACTACTTCACCAGCGCCCTGGAGTCCGACGAGGTCCTCGTGGCCATCAAAGTGCCCAAGATGGGCGATGGCTGGGGCTACCACTACGAGAAGTTCAACCGCACCGCCCAGGCCTGGGCGACGGTCGGTGTCGCAGCTGCCGTGAAGCGGCAGAACGGCACCATCACCGAGGCGCGCGTTGCGCTCACCAACATGGGACCCTCCCCGATCCGGGCGAGTTCCGTGGAGTCGGCGCTCGCCGGGGCGTCGGCATCGGCTGATGCCATTGCTGCAGCGTCGACGAGCGCTGCTGACGGCACGCGTCCGACAAGCGACCTGCACGCCACGGCGGAGTTCCGCGAGCACCTCGCTCGCGTACTCACCAAGAGGGCGGTCGCGCAGGCTGCGGGAGTCTAGTACGTCGACAGTGGGGGCCGGTCCTTCAGGACCGGCCCTCACTGCTCGGTTGATGGGTGGCGAGATGCGTGAACATCTCAGGCCATGGAGCGGCACAGTGCGCCAATCACGAAGAAACCGCGGCCACGCCGCGGAAGCCTCGCAGCAGGAGGAGCGAGCCCACGGTAAGCACGCTGAGCACCATGAGGACGGCCATCGCGGAGAAGGGCAGGACGATGAGCGTGATGACCGAGGCCGCCAGCGCGATGAGCAGGCTGCGCGCAGCCGCCATCAGGCCGGACAGAGCACCACGCACCTGATCGGGCACGGTCTGCTGGACGAGCGCGGCGAGCAGGCCCAGGCAGTAGGACGACGTGGCGCTCCCCAGGAGCACGAAGCCGCCCGCGACGAGACCCGAAGCGAGTAGCCAACCCGCTGCCACCACGAGGACCGACGCGACGCACACGACCGCGTAGGCGGTGAAGACGCCGAGGAGCTGGCGCCGGACCGGACCCAGCGACCCCGTCACGACCAGGGAGAGACGCCCGACCATGACGCCGACCACGCCACCGAGCAGCACCAAGAGCACCAGGCTCTCGTTGCCCTCATCGACGAGGACGACATTGGACAACTGCGTCGGCACCACGAAGGTGATGACCAGGTCGGCGATGACGATGTAGCGCAGCACAGGCATCTCGCGCAGCACACGGCGTAGTCCCGCGAACCCAGCACCCGACTGACCCGCTGCGGGTGAGGCGGACACCGCCGGACGCACGGAGCGGGTGAGGACAGCCACCCCGACGCCGACAACGGCCAAGGTAGCGGCGCACGCCGCGAGGGTCACCTCGGGCGACGGGCTGATCCGAGCGAGGAAGACCCCGATGATGCCGCCCACGCTCAGGCGCAGGATGTTGATGATCTCGGCCGAGCCACGGGCATCCAGCGGCACCAACGCGGCCTGGAGCTTCAGCAGCG
>VGBL01000011.1 GCA_016870515.1 Actinomycetota bacterium
AGGAGCGCGTCTTGCTGGGTCTTGCTAAATCGATGCACCTCATCGATAAATAGCACGGTACCCCTGTCATGCAGGGCAAGTTGATTGCGCGCCGCATCGATGACCTCGCGCACGTCCTTGACGCCGGCGGTCACGGCAGACAGTTCCACGAAGCGACGTCCGGTTGCCGTTGAGACAAGACTCGCCAGCGTGGTCTTGCCCGTGCCCGGCGGCCCCCACAGGATCACGGATACGGTGGCGGCCGGGTCACCGTCGAGCAGGCGGCGCAACGGAGATCCTTCTGCCACGGCATGCCGCTGTCCGACGAGGTCTTCGATCGATCGTGGGCGCAATCGCACAGCGAGGGGAGCACCCGGCCGATCAGGCCCGGCGCCTACGTCGAAGAGGCTGGCGGTCATGCGTTCTGAGCCTACGCGGCATCGCGGGGCGTGGCCGGCGCGTGACCTGGCAGCCATCCGGAACGATAGACGCCCACCTCACGGAACCCCAGCGACTGATAGAGCGCCGCTGCCGGAGCATTGCCGGCATACATCTCGAGGTACACCAGCGATGCACCACGGGCGAAGGATCCGAGGACCAAGCTGGCCGTGACCGAGCGACCGAGTCCGCGGCCGCGCTCAGGCGGTGCGGTGCAGATGCTCACCAGGTGCGGTACGCCCCCGGCTATCTCCGATTCCCCTCCCACAGCCAGCAGTCGATCGCCCTGTGTCACTCCGACCCATCGACGCACGGAGTCGTTCCCGGCGAAGAGGTACGCGGAGTCCGAGTGCAAGAGCACGTCGTCGATTCGTCGATCATGCTCGTCGAGGTCCACCGCCATGGCGGACCAGGGCGCCAGTCGGTGATCGGCCTCCTCGGGGGTGATCGTCCAGATGGACCAGTGACCCGGGTCCGCGATCGTGAACCGATCGGGAAGCGACGGGTAGACCCCGGCGTGCACGTGAATGCCGTCGATGTCACGACCGGTCGAGATGTCGTCGATGAGAGCGGCGACGAGGGCAGGGTCGTCGCCTAGCGCGCTGACCCACAGTTCCCCTCCTCGGCGTCCGGGACGGATGAAGGCCACGTGGCCGCGCTCGATCCGATAGTCGAGCACCTCGGTCTCATCGAGGTTGAAGCGCAGGAAGGGGTCAGCCGGACGCGCGGTCCGAAGCGGGTGCGGCATCGATCCCGGCCTCCTTGCGCTGCTTGGGCGTGATGGCGGTGGGTGCCCCGGTGAGGGGGTCCTGGCCGCCACCGGTCTTGGGGAAGGCGATGACGTCGCGGATGCTTGGTGCCCCCGCGAGCAGCATGGCGACACGGTCGAGCCCGAAGGCGATGCCGCCGTGCGGTGGCGGTCCGTACTGGAAGGCCTCGAGGAGGAATCCGAACTTCGACTGCGCCTCTTCCTCCGACATGCCCAGGAGGGCGAACACCCGCTCCTGCACATCGCGTCGGTGGATACGCACGGAGCCCCCGCCGATCTCATTGCCGTTGCACACCATGTCGTAGGCCCACGCGAGTGCCGTGTCAGGCGCAGACTCGAAGGCGTCGATCCACTCGGAGTTGGGCGATGTGAAGGGATGGTGCACCGCCGTCCACCCCTGCGTGCCGTCATCGTCCTCGGTGCGCTCGAACATCGGCGCATCCACCACCCAAAGGAAGGACCACGCCGACGCGTCGATCAGCCCGAGCCGATTGCCAATCTCCATCCGCGTCGCACCGAGGAGCGCGCGAGCATCGGCCACAGGCCCTGCAGCGAAGAACGCGCAATCGCCGGCCGAGGCCCCCACGGCCTGCATGAGTCCGACCTGCTCGGCATCGGAGAGGTTCTTGGCGACCGGCCCGCCGATCTCGCCGTCGGCGCCAAAGGTGACGTAGGCCAGGCCCTTGGCGCCGCGCTGCTTGGCCCACTCCTGCCAGGCATCGAATGTGCGGCGCGGCTGGTCGACGCCCCCCGGCATGACGACCGCTCCGACGTAGGGAGCCTGGAAGACCCGAAACGGAGTCGCGCGGAAGAAGTCGGTGAGGTCCACCAACTCAAGGCCGAACCGCAGGTCGGGCTTGTCGGTACCGAACCGGCGCATTGCTTCGGAGTAGGGCATGCGGGGCACTTCGCCGATATCGACGCCGAGGATCCCCAGCCACAGCGCACGCACGATCGCCTCGCCGACCTCGATGACGTCCTCCTGCTCGACGAACGACATCTCGATGTCGAGCTGGGTGAATTCGGGCTGGCGATCACCACGGAAATCCTCGTCGCGGTAGCAGCGTGCGATCTGGAAGTAGCGCTCCATCCCCGCCACCATGAGCAGTTGCTTGAAGAGCTGAGGTGATTGCGGCAGGGCATACCAGTTGCCCGGCTGCAGGCGCGCTGGCACGAGGAAGTCGCGCGCTCCCTCGGGTGTGGACGCGGTGAGCGTCGGGGTCTCGATCTCGACGAAGTCGCGCGCGAGGAGGGTGTCGCGGCAGATCTGGTTGAGCCTGGAGCGCATGCGCAAATTGCCGCCCACCGAGGGGCGCCTGAGGTCGAGGTAGCGGTAGCGCAGCCGCGCCTCCTCGCCGATCGTGGCGCGGTCATCGACCGGGAAGGGCAGCGGCGCGGCGGGGCTGAGCACCTCGATATCGCTCACCTCGACCTCCAAGGAGCCCGTGGGGATATCTGGGTTCTCATTGCCAGCGGGGCGCTGGCGCACCGTGCCGACGACCCTCAGGCAGTACTCGTCGCGCAGCCCGTGGGCGACATCGGGATCGTTGACGACAACCTGGACGATGCCACTGGCATCGCGCAGGTCGAGGAACGCGACGCCGCCATGATCGCGGCGCCGGTCGACCCAGCCGGCGAGTGTGATCTGGGCGCCGTCGTCCGCGCCGGTGAGCATGCCGGCCAGGTGCGTGCGGATCACGTTGCTCCTTCATCGCCCTCGGCCACGACCACCACGCGCGGTCGCAGGTCAGTATCGGGGGGCGCCCACGTTGTGGCGTCAGCACCCACCTGCTCCCCGCTACGGATGTCCTTGACCGTATCGCCAGCAGCGTCCGGAAACCACACGAAGGGAATGCCCCGTCGGTCGGCATGACGGATCTGCTTGCCAAACTTCTCGGCCGCCGGAGCCACCTCGCAGGGAATGCCGCGGCTGCGCAGGATGTGGGCCACGGCGTTACTGGCCTCTCGCGATTCCTCGCCGACCACGGCAACGAGCACGGCGGAGGGAACCGGGCGAGAGGCACGGACGAGGTCACGTCCGAGCAGGAGCGACACGAGCCTGGTGACGCCCAGGGAGATACCCACTCCGGGATAGGTCGTCGTGCCGTCCGTCGCCAGGGCATCGTAGCGACCTCCGGAGCAGATCGAGCCGAACGTCTCGTGGCCGACGACCTGGGTCTCGTAGACGGTCCCTGTGTAGTAGTCCAGACCGCGCGCGATGTGGAGGTCGACGCCGGCGGCGCCGGGGCGAGCGTGATTAACCACCTCGAGGACCTCTAACAACTCCGCGAGACCCTCGTCCAGCAATGGATCCTCGATCCCGAGCGCGCGGACCCGGTCAACGAAGGAGCCGTCGGCCGACCGTATGTCAGCAAGTGCCAGGCACAGGTCGGCCTGCTGCGCGGTGAGACCGGCCGCCTGGAGCAGATCCCTGACCTTGTCGACTCCCACCTTGTCTAGCTTGTCGATGGCGCGCAGCACCGAGGGCGTATCGGCGATGCCCAGACCGCGGTAGACGCCCTGGAGGACCTTGCGATTGTTGAGCAGGATGACGGTGGGAGGGATCGGCAGATCAGCAAACACGTCCGCCATGACCATGGCCATCTCCGCGTCGTGATGCTGGGCGAGTACACCGACATCGACGATGTCGATATCCGCCTGAGTGAACTCCCGGAAGCGCCCCTCCTGTGGGCGTTCGCCTCTCCACACCCTCTGGATCTGGTAGCGGCGAAACGGGAACGACAGTTGCCCGGCGTTCTCCACTACATAGCGCGCAAAGGGCACGGTCAGGTCGAAGTGCAGCGCCAGTGCGGACTCGTCGTCATCGTGGAGGCGGCGGACGGCGTAGACCTCCTTGTCGACCTCGCCCTTGCGCAAGAGCACGTCGACGGGCTCGACCGAACGGGTTTCCAAGGAAGCAAACCCGTGTAGCTCGAACGCACGCCGTGCCGTGTCGAGGATCTGCTGCTCCACGACTCGCCCGCCCGGAAGCCACTCGGGGAAGCCGGAGAGGGACGCCCTGAGCGTCATCACAGCCCCCTCATCGGGCTCGGTGCGACGGGTCCGTCGGCCGCAAGGCCGACGAGGAAGGGATTCGTGGCGCGCTCCTGGCCGACCGTCGTGAGCTCGCCGTGGCCCGGCATGACCACCGTGTCGTCATCGAGTGGGAGAACGACACGTCGGAGGCTCTCGACCATCGCTTGAGAGTCACCGCCGGGCAGGTCGGTGCGGCCAATGGACCCGGCGAAGAGCAGGTCGCCACTCAGCATCACCGGTGGCCGATCGCCTTCACGGGCGGCGATGAATGCGACGGACCCCTCCGTGTGACCCGGTGCGTGCGCCACTGACAGCGGAACACCGGCGATCTCTAGGACAGCGTGATCGGCGAACGTGCGCACATCGGATGGCTCGGTGAGCTCGAGCTCTCCCTCTGTCATGGCGAGTAACTGCTCGCGGGCGTAGGCAAAGCTGGAGCCCGCAGGATCAGCGAGGCGATAGCGGTCATCGGCGTGGATGTAGGCGGGTATGTCATAGCCGGCAGTGAGGGGGGCAACCGACCACACGTGATCGACGTGCCCGTGGGTCAGCAGGACGGCCACCGGGCGCAGTCGGTGATCGCGGAGTATCTCGGCCAGTGGTCCCGCACTGCCCTGGCCGGGGTCCAACACGAGGCAGTCTTCGCCCTCGCCGGTTGCGACCACATAACAATTCGTGCCCCACGCACCCGCGGGGAAGCCGGTTACGAACACAGTGGCCTCCACAAGGGTGACGACAAGGGGCGTACCGAGCCTACCTGGGACCGCTTCGTAGACTCCCGGGTCGGCGCTTCCCGTCTGGGACCAGCGAATGCGAGGAGGGCACGTGACGTCGAGCAAGCGTAGGCGCGAGCTGGCCAGGGCCAAGGCCGAGCGCCAGGCGTCCCGGCGTCAGGAGTCCTCCCAGCGTCGTCGCCGCCGCAACCAGATAACCGCGGTTCTCGCCGTGCTCGTCGTCGTCGGCGGTGGCATTGCGTGGTACGTCGCCAGCCGACCGGCCGAGGCCCCTATCGACGCTGCCGTGCCGACCGAATCGCCAGCTCCGACGGACGCGCCCGCTCCCACCGACTCCCCCGCTCCCAGTGATAGTGCGGCACCTACCGATGCTCCATCCCCGACGGATTCCACGGGGCCGCAGCCGGACTCCGTCTGCCAGGAGGCCCCGCCTGCCCGACCCGACAACATGTCGTGGGATGCGGCGCCCGCCGAGGCGTTGGAGCCCGGCAAGGACTACACGCTCACGCTCGCGACCAACTGTGGCGACATCGTGATCGCCACCGAGCCGCAGACGGCGCCCATCACCGTCAACTCCATGGTCTTTCTCGCCAACCAGGGCTACTTCAACCTCACGGCCTGCCACCGTCTGACCACGGAGGGCATTTTCGTGCTCCAGTGCGGGGATCCTGCAGGCAACGGCACCGGCGGACCCGGCTACTCGATTCCCGACGAGAACCTCCCACCCGAGGGCACCGCCAACTACCCCGCGGGTACCGTCGCCATGGCCAATGCCGGACCCGGCACGGGCGGCAGCCAGTTCTTCATCGTCTACGAGGACACCACGCTGCCCTCCGGATACACGATCTGGGGGCGAGTCGCCGAGGGACTCGATGTCGTCAGGGGCATCGCCGCGGCAGGGGTCGAGGGAGGCGGGAGCGACGGGGCTCCCGCTCAGAAGGTCACGATCATCACGGCTGAGGTCACCCCCGCCTAGCAGGGATGACAGGATCGGCGGGCCGGGTCAGGAGCGGAGGGTCATGAGCGAGCACGAGCAACCGGAGGTTGTCGACGAGTCGGCGACTCCGATCGTGCCGTTCGGCGTCCTCGAATCCCGCCAGCCACCCGCTGCCCTGGCCGCCGAGCCGGCGGTCGCGATCGTGGAGGTCGTCGAGGTGGCCGAGGTAACGGTGGTTGAGGTCGTCGACGTCTTCGAGGTGACTTCTGCCACCCAGGGCGCTGCCATTGCGCTGCCGGGCCCTGCCCCGACCCCCGCACGCCTCGCCCGGCCCAGGTCCGCGACGTCCGCACCGTCGGTGCCAGCCATGCGGCGCACCAATCCATCGCGCTTCGGTCGGATTGACAGTGATGGCACCGCCTGGCTCGCCACACCCGCCGGCGACGTCGTCGTCGGCAACTGGGCTGCCGGGACGCCCGAGGAGGGTCTCGCCTTCTTCGGGCGCAAGTACGACGACATCCTGGTCGAGGTCGACCTTGCCGCCCATCGCCTGCGCGAGGGCCGCGGGATCGATGCGGCTCGCACCGCCGCCGAGCACGGGCGTGCGGCGCTCGCCTCCCCCGCGTTCATCGGTGACGTCACGCAGCTTGCCGAGGCCTGCGACGAGATCGATCAGCTGATCGCCCTTCAGAGGGCCTGCCGCGAGGAGGCACGCCAACGTCAGCGCAAGGATGCCCTGGCAGCCCGAGAGGCGATCGTCGTCGAGGCAGAATCCCTCGCTGGATCCAAGCAGTGGAAGTCAACCGGCGACCGCTTCACGGCGCTCCTGGAGGCCTGGAAGGCTGCACCCCGCATCGATCGGGGTCGCGAGCAGGCGCTGTGGAAGCGCTTTAGTGCAGCACGTGGCACCTTCGATCGGGCCCGGCGCCAGCACTTCACGAATCTCGACAGCCAGCGCAAGGAGGCCATCGGTGCCAAGCAGAAGCTGATCGCCGAAGCTCAGGCGCTATCGACCTCGACGTCATGGGGCGAGACATCCCGTGCCTACCGCGATCTCATGACGCGATGGAAGGCAAGCGGCAACGCCGGACGTCAGGACGAGGACCGTCTGTGGACCGCGTTTCGGGCCGCGCAGGAAGCCTTCTTCACCGCCCGCGACGCGGCCGACGCCGAGCGCGATGCCTCGTTGCAGGACAACCTGGCTAAGAAGGAGGCCCTTGTCGCGGAGGCTGAGGCTCTCCTCCCCGTGGCTGACATTGCCGCGGCCAAGCGTGGCCTGCGCAGCGTTCAGGATCGCTGGGAGGTCATCGGGCACGTCCCCCGTGGCGACCGCGACCGGATCGATGCACGCCTTCGATCGGTCGAGGAGGCCATCCGCCGGGCCGACCAGCAGCGCTGGTCCTCAACCAACCCGGAGGTACGCGCACGCGCCGAGGACACCGCCACCAAGTTCCGCGCGGCGCTCGATCGCGCGGAGACCGCCCTCGCCGACGCGCGTGCCCGAGGCGATCAGCGGGCCATCGACGATGCCGAGCGAAGCGTCGAGTCCACGCGCGCCCTGCTAGCCGCGGTCGAAGGAACGGTCTCCGAGTTCAGCTAGTCGTCACACGCGGTAGACGTCGAACACGCCGTCGACCGCGCGCACCGCCTTGAGCACCGATCCCAGGTGCTTGGGGTCCGCCATCTCGAATGTGAACCGGGAGAGTGCCACGCGCTCTCGGGTCGTCGTCACCGAGGCGCTCAGGATGTTCACGTGCTGGTCGGACAGGGCCCGGGTGACATCAGATAGCAGGCGAGCGCGGTCGAGTGCCTCCACCTGGATATTGACCAAGAAGACGCTCGAACCAGACGGCGCCCAGTCGACTTCGACGAAACGAGTGGCAGCGCCCTCCTGCTCCTGCAACCCCGGCACGTTGACGCAGTTGGCGCGATGCACCGACACGCCGCTGCCTCGCGTGACGAAACCCACGATGTCGTCGCCTGGCACCGGCGTGCAGCAGCGCGCCAGCTTGACCCAGACGTCGTCAGCGCCCCTGACCATCACACCGGCGTCTCCCGTGACCCGGCTTCGCTTGGGGGTGGACGGGGTGAAAGCCTCGGCGGACTCATCGGCTGCCGCCTCGACGCCGCCGGCCGCAGCAACGAGGCGCTTGATGATGCTGGGCGCTGAGATGCGACCCTCGCCCACCGCGGCGTAGAGGGCAGACACGTCGGGCTGGTGGAGTTCCGCTGCGATGGTGGCCAGGGCCTGATTGGTCATCAATCGCTGGAGGGGCAGTCCCTCCTTGCGCATGGCTCGCACGATGGCGTCCTTGCCGTGCTCGATCGCCTCCTCGCGGCGCTCCTTGGAGAACCACGCCTTGATCTTGCTGCGTGCGCGGGCGGACTTGACGAAGTGGAGCCAATCGCGGCTGGGGCCGGCTCCTTCGGCCTTGGAGGTGAAGACCTCGACGACGTCTCCATTGACGAGCACGGATTCAAGGGGCACGAGCTTGCCATTGACGCGCGCACCGACGCAGCGGTGCCCAACCTCGGTGTGGACGCTGTAGGCGAAGTCGACGGACGTGCTGCCTCCGGGAAGCGCGACGACATCGCCCTTGGGAGTGAAGACGAAGACTTCGGACGACGACAGGTCGTAGCGCAGGGAGTCCATAAACTCCTCGGGATCCTCTGTCTCACGCTGCCACTCCAGGAGCTGGCGCAGCCAGCCGAAGTCGTCCGGGCCCTGCTTGCCCCCGACATCCCTCTGCTTATAGCGCCAGTGGGCTGCGACGCCGAACTCGGCCGCTCGATGCATGTCCCAGGTGCGGATCTGAAGCTCCACAGGCTTGCCCTCGGGCCCGATCACAGTCGTATGCAGGGACTGGTACATGTTGAACTTCGGCATGGCGATGAAGTCCTTGAACCGGCCAGGCACGGGGCTCCACCGCGAGTGGACTAGGCCGAGCACCGCATAGCAATCTCGCACTGACTCGACCAGGATTCGCACCCCGACCAGGTCGTAGATGTCGGCGAAGTCGCGGCCACGCACGACCATCTTCTGATAGACCGAGTACAGGTGCTTGGGGCGTCCGGTGACGGAGGCCTTGATGCGGGCGGCCCGAACGTCGGCCTCGATGTTGTCGATGACCTGGGTCAGGTAGTGGTCCCGTGCCGGGGCCCGCTGTCCGACGAGGCGTTCGATCTCCTCGTAGATCTTGGGATATAGGGTGGCAAAGGCGAGATCCTCGAGCTCCCACTTCATGGTGTTCATGCCGAGGCGATGGGCCAGGGGGGCGTAGATCTCGAGGGTCTCGTACGACTTCTTCTCCTGCTTGTCCGGCGGCATGAACTCGATCGTGCGCATGTTGTGCAGCCGGTCGGCCAGCTTGATCACCAGCACCCGGATGTCTCGCGCCATGGCGACGACCATCTTGCGCACCGTCTCGGCCGCTGATGATTGGCCGTAGGAGACCCGATCGAGCTTGGTCACGCCGTCGACAAGCCCAGCGACCTCGTCGCCGAAGTCCCCGCGCAGGGCGTCCAGCGTGTAACCGGTGTCCTCCACCGTGTCGTGCAGCAGGGCCGCTGAGAGCGTCGGCACGGTCATGCCGAACTCAGCCAGGATGGTGGCAACGGCGAGCGGATGGGTGATGTAGGCCTCGCCCGAGCGCCGGCGCTGGTCGCGGTGCAGGTAGGCGGCCGTCTCGTAGGCCCGCTGGAGCAAGCGCACGTCAGCCTTGGGGTGGTACTGGCGCAGGGTGCGAATGAGCGGCTCGACCTCAGGAGGCCCGCCGGTACGCCCGCCGGCCAGTCGGGCCAAGCGGGACCGCAGGCCGCTCGGCCCCTCGGTCGGGACGGACTCGCGCGAAGTCACGGCCTCCTGTGTCACCCGCTACCTCCTGCCCGCTCTCCCACCGCCAGTGTACGAGCGAATGTTCGCCGGGTGGCGGCGGAGCGGCCGCGGGTTACTTCTTGCCGCGCTTCGAGCGAGGTTGACGCTTGGGCTGCGCTCGCTGGCCGGTCACGATCGTCGCCTCGGTGCGCAGACCGGTCGACGCGCCGTCTGCACCGGCATCGGGCGCCTCCCGGGACTCCTCCGCGCGCTTGCCGAAGCCGCCTCTGCGTGCCTTGACGCGTGCATTGAGGGCCTTGATGTCGGCCTGCCCCTCCTTCAGCTGCACGAGGAAGGGGGTGGCGATGAAGATGGAGGAGTAGGTACCGGCAGCCATGCCGACGCCCAGGGCGACAGCGAGGTCGAGAAGTGTTCCCGCCCCCAGCAGCCCCGCTCCCACGACGATGATGGCCACGATGGGAAGGAGCGCGACGATCGAGGTGTTGATCGAGCGCACGAGCGTCTGGTTGACGGCAAGGTTGGCAGCTTCGGCGTAGGTCTGCACGGACTGGCCCGTGATGCCACGGGTGTTCTCCTTGACCTTGTCGAAGACGACGACCGTGTCGTAGAGCGAATAGCCCAGGATCGTGAGGACGCCGACAACGGTGGCCGGGGTTACCTCAAGTCCAGTCAGTGCATAGATCCCCACCGTGATGACGACGTCGTGGATGAGTGCGACCAGGGCGGCGATAGCCATGCGCCATTCGAAATAGATCGACAGGAACAGCGACACGAGGATCAGGAAGACGATGAGTGCCTGCACCGCCTTGGCCGTGATCTCCTCTCCCCAACTCGGGCCGGTGGCCTGCACGGTGACATCCGAAGCCGACACGCCGCACGCGGAGCCTAGGGCCTGCGTGACCGACAGGTTCTGCTCCTGGGTCAGCGGCTCAGTCTGGACGCGCATGAAGCCCGCGCCGGTCTGGGTGACGATCGGTTCGCCGCCGACCACGCCCTGGGCTGCCTCTCGGGCTGTCTCGACCGAGCACGTTGCCTGCGGAACGGTGAAGACAGCTCCACCCCGGAACTCGACGCCGAGGTTGAGCCCGCGGAAGAACAGCGCACCCACCGCGACGAGCAGGATCAGTGCGGAGACGATGTACCAGGTGCGGCGTCGGCCGACGAAGTCGATGGAGACTTCCCCGTCGTAGAGGCGTGCGCCGAGAGGCTTCTTGGCCATCAGGGGCCCTCCTTTCCCTGGTTGCCGGCTTTGCGCGCACCACTGGCAGCGGCGACTGCTTCGGCTGCCTTGCCCCCCAGTCGCCTGGGATCAAGACCCGTGAGCCAACTACCTCGCTGCATCCATCGCGTACGACCGAAGAGGACTACCGCGGGCCGCGTGAAGAGGAAGGCCACGCTCACGTCAACCACCGTGGTCAGGCCGAGCGCGAATGCGAATCCGCGGACATTGCCGACCGACAGGATGTAGATGACGACCGCACCGAGCAGGGAGACGAAGTCGGCGGCCAGGATGGTACGCCGGGCGCGGATCCAGCCCGCATCGGTCGCCTGGCGAAGCGTGCGCCCATCGCGGATCTCGTCTCTGATGCGCTCGAAGTAGATGATGAACGAGTCGGCCGTCACGCCGATGGCCACGATGATGCCCGCGATGCCTGCCAGCGTCAGCGTGAAGCCGATCGCGTTGCCCAGGCCGATCATCAGGAAGTAGAGCATGGCTCCGGCGAGCCCCAGGCTCAGCACGGCAACCACGCCGAGGGCGCGGTAGTACACCAGGAGGAAGAGGGTCACCAGGGCGAGTCCGAGGGCACCCGCGATGAGGCCCGCCCGCAGTTGGTCGCTGCCGAGGGTGGGCGACACCGTTGTCACCTCGGCGACATCCAAGGTGACGGGCAGGGCGCCGTAGGTAAGGATGTTGGCGAGATCCTGCGCCTGCTGTGCCGTGAAGTCACCTTCGATCTGCGCCTGCCCACCCAGGATCGGCTCATTGAAGCGCGGGGCGGACACCACCACGCCATCGAGCACGATCGCAAATGCATTGCAAGGACTCGGTCCGCCAGGCTGGCAATCAGGAAGTGAAAACAGCTCCTGGGATGCCTTGGAGAGCGCCGCGGCTCCCTCGGAGTCGAAGTTCAGCGAGACGACCCAGCCGCCGACGCCCTGCTGCGGCAGCCCTGCGCTCGCTCCCGTGACATTGGTGCCCTTGATGAAAGCGGGCTGCAGCGAGTACTTGGCGAGGCCATCCTGGTCGCAGGTGCCGAGCCACTCCTCGGGCTTGTCGGGTGATCCGCCGGCCTGGTTCTCCGGCAAGAGGCAGTCGAGTTCGGCGAGCTGGGCCTGGAACTCCGGGGAGTTGTCAGGAGCCTGCACGATCCGCGTGCCGGTGCCGGGCGCTGCGGCAGTGTCGTCAGCGGAAGGCGCCGAGGTGGGCTGTGGCGCTGCACCTGTGTCGTCGGCATTGGCCGGCGTGTCGTCGACCGGGGCTGACACGCCCGGGGGCGCCACGCTCCACACCGGCCGGAAGTCCAGCAGGGCGGTACGCCCGACGAGCTCCACCAGTCGCTCCTGGCTCACATCGGGGACCGACACCACGATCGCGGAGTTGTCGCCGGATCCTTGGACCGTGACCTCTGCCTCAGCCACGCCGATGCCGTCTACGCGCTGCCGGATGATCGACACGGTCTGCTCGAGCTGCTGGTCGGTGATCGACTCACCCTCCTGAACCGCTCGTGGAATCAGAATCACCTGGGTGCCGCCGCGCAGGTCCAGGCCCAGGCGCGGCGAGGAATCCTGCCCCGGGAAGAACGCCCACACTGCTAGCCCAACCACGATGAGTGCCATAACCACGAGGGATCGCCCGACGTGCGTCTGCACACCGGTCCGACTGCTCTGGTTTGCGGCCAAGGGATCCTCACCTCTCAGGCGCGCGCCTCAGGCGCGCTCGTGACGTTTACGTGTCAGGCGGGGTTCTCGCTACCCGAGGCGGGAGGTGCCTGGTGCTCAGGCGACTCAGGCTCGTCGAGGACGCGCCCGATGGCGGCCTTGACCACCCGTATGACGACCCCCGGCGCGATCTCGATACTCGCGTTGTCGTCGTCCAATTCGACGACCGTCGCGAAGATGCCAGCCGTTGTCAGGATCCGCGATCCGGGCTGGAGCGCAGCCATCATCGCCTGCTGCTTCTTCTGCCGATTGCGGGCCGGCCGCATGATGAGCAGATAGAAGACGACACCGATGAGGAGAATGGGGAGCAAAGTGCCCAGGGTCTCCACGCATAACCTCCCAGATGGCGCCGCGCCCATAGCCGGGCGTCGCGGCTGATTCGACGTGCAGCCTATCCGGCGGCTCCCGGGAGGCTCACCCCGTGCCCGGGAAGTCCAGGGCGTTCTGGGCCGGACCACCGGCAGCGTAGGCCAGCCCCAGGTGCTCCCAGGCCGCGGGCGTGGCCACGCGTCCGCGTGGGGTGCGCAGGATCAGACCGCGCCGCACGAGAAACGGCTCGGCCACCGTCTCGACGGTCTCGGTCTCCTCGCCGACGGCGACGGCCAGGGTGGACAGCCCCACAGGTCCCCCACCGAATCGACGCACGAGCGCATCGAGGACCGCGCGGTCGAGGCGATCGAGGCCGAGGCCGTCCACCTCGTAGAGGTCGAGCGCGGCGCGAGCCGTGGGGAGCTCGATCGTGTCGTGGCCATGGACCTCTGCCCAGTCTCTGACGCGCCGGAGAAGGCGATTGGCGATCCGTGGCGTGCCACGCGAACGTCGAGCGATTTCGCCGATCCCCTGCTCGTCTATCGACACCCGCAGCAAGCCGGCCGATCTGCCGAGGATCGACTCCAGGTCGGCCGGGTCGTAGAAATCCAGGTGAGCCGTGAAGCCGAAGCGATCACGAAGCGGACTTGGCAGCAGCCCCGCGCGGGTCGTGGCCGCGACGAGGGTGAACGGCTCGATGGTCAGGGGCACCGCTGTCGCACCCGGTCCCTTGCCGATCACGACATCGACACGGAAGTCCTCCATCGCGACATAGAGCATCTCCTCCGCCGCGCGCGACGTTCGATGCACCTCGTCGACGAACAGCACCTCTCCTGGATGCAGGCTCGAGAGGACGGCCGCGAGGTCGCCGGCGTGCTGAAGGGCCGGTCCACTGGTGACTCGTAGCGGGGCATCCATCTCGTGGGCGATGATCGAGGCCAGGGTCGTCTTGCCGAGCCCCGGCGGACCGGACAGCAGCACATGATCGGCTGGGCGCCCCCGCTGCCGGGCGGCCTCCAAGACGATCCCCAACTGAGCACGAACGCGTGGCTGGCCGATGAACTCGTCGAGCCGCTCGGGTCGCAGCGCGCCCTCGATGACTCGGTCATCGCCATCGGCATGGGCGTCGACCAATCGGTCCGCATCGCCGTCGCGCCGCGCCGGGTCAGGGCCGAAGGTCATGCGCGATCCAAGGAGCGCAGCGCCGCGCGAAGCAGGGCCGGCACGTCGGGCTCGCCCCCTGCGGCGGCCAGGTGCGCCACGGACGCGATCGCTCCATCAGCCTCGCGGCGCGACCAGCCCAGGGATTCAAGCCCCGATCTCACCGGGTCTTCCCAGCCCTCCGCGACAGGTTGACCACCGGCGTCCGGCGCCGGACCGAGTCGATCCTTGAGTTCGAGGACGAGCCGCTGCGCTCCCTTGCGGCCGATACCGGGCACCTTGACCAGCGTGGGCAGGTCTTCGCTGGCCACCGCGCGGCGAAGCTCATCCGGGCTCAAGGTGGCGAGCAGCGCCAAGGCGGTGCGCGGCCCGACACCTGACACCATCTGCACCGCCTCGAAAGCATCCCGCTGGTCGGCGTCGCCGAAGCCGTAGACCGTCAGTGAGTCCTCGCGCACCACGAGAGTGGTGTGCAAGGAGACGACCTCGCCGTGTCCTGCGGTCAGCGCGAGTTGGGGCAGGCACGCCACGCAGATGCCTATCCCTGCGACATCAACGACAAGCCGGCCGGTCGTCGTATGCGTGACCGTGCCTCGCAGCGACGCGATCATCCCGACATCCGCGCCAGTGCCGCCGCACGCTGACGCTCGGCTTGTCCACGCCAGATCTCGGTGATGGCCAGGGCCAGCGCGTCGGCCGCATCAGGGGGGCGCACGGGAGAGGGAAGGTCGAGCAGCCTGTTGATCATGGCGGTCACCTGGGCTTTGTCGGCTCGGCCGTTGCCGGTGACTGCGGCCTTTACCTCGCTGGGGGTCCGCAGCGCCACCGGAAGCCCGCGGCGACCGGCCGCCAGGATGGCCACGGCGCCCGCCTGGGCCGTGCCCATAACGGTGCGGACGTTGTGCTGGCTGAAGACACGCTCGACAGCCAGGGCCTCGGGCCCGTGAGTGTCGATCAGGCCGGCCACGGCCTCATCCAGGAGTGCCAGGCGCTCGGCCAGTGGCAACTCCACAGGGGTACGCACGACCGACACATGCAGGGCGCGCAGCGTTCGGCCCGGCTCACCCTCGACGACTCCGATGCCGCAGCGGGTGAGGCCGGGGTCCACGCCCATGACTCGCACGGGACCTCCCACGGACAGCACCGCCAAGCGATGCGAACACCTGTGCGAAGGCTACCCGGCGGGCGTGAGGTCGTCGCGGACCGCGTGAGCCTTCGGCGTGCCGTCGGCAGGGCCCGGGGCGCTCAGGGGATCCTCTGCGCCAACCGGGCCGCCGATCACCGTCGCGAAGCCAGAACGCAGATCGGCGATCAACTCGTGGATATCAGGGACGGCACGTTCGTCGGCCGAGACTCCGATGAAGGCAGACCCGTCATAGGTGACCATCGTGACATTGACGGCAGCGCCGATAGTGGCCACGAGCGGATACATGCCCACGATTCGTGCTCCGGCAACATAGAGGGGTGTCGGCGGCCCGGGGACATTGCTCGTCGTGACATCGCTTGCGCGGGCAGCGTAAGCGAGCAGCGGCACCGGTACCAGCCAACTCACCTCGGCCAAAGGATCAGCCCATCGCAGCGCCGGCTCCAAGCGCCAGCGCTCGACCTGGTCGTGCACCGAATCCATGCGCTCATCGACGGTGAGTCCTGCGACGGGCAAGGTGAAGCGCGCGATGGTGACGGCATTGGACGCCTGGCCGGAACGGTCACCGGCGTCCCCTCGCAAGGAGATCGGCACGTTGAAGCGCAATTCGTCGACGACCACCGAATGGCGCACGTGGTAGCGCTCGAGTCCGAGTCCCACCGCGGCCACGAAGGCGTCGTTGACGCTTCGGTCGCGACTCTTTGCAGCCGCACGCAGTTCGGTGAATGGCAGGTCGAACGCCGCGAATCGATAGGTGGTGCCACGACCGGTCATGAGTGGCGACATCGGGCCGTCGGGGACGGCCGTGAATCGACCCACGGAAGCCAGGGTGGAGAAGGCGGACGACCACGTCGACACCGGATCGCGTAGCGAGCCCCTGGCCAGGTCGGCCACGATCTCGCCCGCGCGCTCGAGCGCGCCCTTGGCGCGGCGCACGTTGTCGGCGATGTCTGCCAAGCTGACCGCCTGCTGGGTGATGTCGGTCGCCTCGGGCGGCGGTGGCGCAATCGGCTCGTCCGGGTTGGGGTCGACCCCGAGTTCGACCAGCGACAGGCCGATGAGCACGGTCGCGCGGCCATCGGCGATCGAATGGTGCAACTTCAACAGCAGGGCCGATCGACCGCCCTCCACGCCCTCGACAAGGACCATTTCCCACAGGGGCCGGTCGCGATCAAAGTCGGTAAGGCTGAGGCGGCGCGCTTCGTCGAGCAGCTCCGCCCACGTGCCACTGCCTGCCAGGCGCATGCGCCGCAGGTGAAGGTCCAGATCGAAGTCCGGGTCGGACGCCAGCCGCGGCGACGCAACACCGAAGAGCCCGCGGATCGGCCGCTGCCGCAGAACGGGAACAAGGCAGGTCAGGCGATCGACACGCGCTCGCAGGCGCTCCCAGGAAGGAGTGGAATCCAGAAGGCACACTCCGACCACGGTCGAGCGCAACGACGGATCTCCGGCCGCCGTGCGCCAGGTAGCCGCGTCCCAGCCGGTGAGCTGCTGGCCAGTGGGCTCGGCCATGCCCCCTCCTCGATCAGGCGTCGAGCGCAGCGAGTACCTCGTCGCTGACATCGACATTGGTATAGACGTTTTGCACGTCGTCACTGTCTTCGAGTGCCTCGACCAGGCGAAAGACCTTGCGCGCGGTGTTGTCGTCGACCTGCACCTGCATGCTGGGCACGAACGTCGCCTCCGCAGAGTCATAGTCGATGCTGGCCGACTGCAGGGCCGTGCGAACGGCAACGACGTCACCGGCCTCGGAGATCACCTCGAAGGTGTCACCCAGGTCATTGACCTCCTCGACACCCGCCTCGAGTACGGCCGAGATGATGGCGTCTTCGTCCACCCCATCCGCGCGCGGCACCATCACGACGCCTTTGCGACTGAAGAGATAGGACACGGACCCGGGATCGGCCATGCTTCCGCCGTTGCGGGTCATCGCTACGCGCACCTCGGAAGCCGCGCGATTACGATTGTCGCTGAGGCATTCGACGAGGACCGCGACACCGCTCGGGCCGTAGCCCTCGTACATGATCGTCTGGTAGTCGGCTCCACCGGCCTCTGCGCCAGACCCACGCTTGACGGCCCGTTCGATGTTGTCGAGAGGGACCGAGTTCTTGCGCGCCTTCTGCACGGCGTCGTAGAGGGTGGGATTGCCGCCGGGGTCTCCCCCGCCCTGACGCGCGGCAACCTCAACGTTCTTGATGAGTCGCGCGAAGAGTTTGCCGCGGCGTGCATCGACGACCGCCTTCTTGTGCTTGGTCGTGGCCCATTTGGAGTGGCCGCTCATGAGTAGTGCCTCACCATCTCGATGAACATCTCGTGTATCCGCAGGTCGCCCGTGAGTTCCGGGTGGAACGACGTCGCCATGAGGGGACCCTGTGTAACCGCCACGATGGTATCCGCTCCACTGGACTCCCCCAGCCGGGCGATCACCCGCACGGACTCTCCCACCGACTCGACCCAGGGCGCCCTGACGAAGACGGCGGGAAAGGCTCGGTCGTCAAGGCCCTCGATCGAGATATCCGTCTCGAAGGAATCGACCTGCCGACCGAACGCATTGCGCCGAACCGTGACGTCGAGGCCGCCGATGGTCTGCTGGTCGGGGCGGGCATCCAGGACACGGTCTGCCAGCATGATCATGCCCGCGCAGGAGCCATACATCGGCATTCCACCCTGTCGCGCTTCACGGAGGGGGTCGAGGAGGCCGTCACGGACAGCGAGCAGCGACATCGTGGTCGATTCCCCGCCCGGAATGACCAGCCCCGAGACCTCATCGAGGTCGGTAGGAGACCCGACCGTCTGGGCGCGCGCACCTGAAGACTCGAGCGCCTGGACATGCTCTCGGACGTCGCCTTGGATGGCGAGGACGCCGATGCGCGGTCCGAGCGTCACCAGCCCCGGTCTTCAAGGCGGTGGTGAACGGGGATGTCCGCGACATTGATGCCGACCATCGCCTCGCCCAGCCCGCGGGAAACCTTGGCCACGACGTCGGCATTGTCGTAATGCCGGGTGGCCTGCACGATCGCCTCGGCCCGCTTGATCGGCTCGCCTGACTTGAAGATGCCGGAACCCACGAAGACCCCCTCGGCGCCCAACTGCATCATCATGGCCGCGTCAGCGGGCGTCGCAATGCCCCCGGCCGTGAAGAGAACCACCGGCAGTTTGCCGCCGCGAGCGATCTCGACCACGAGGTCGTAGGGGGCCTGGAGTTCCTTGGCCGCCACGTAGAGCTCGTCTTCGGGCATGGACGTCAGTCGCCGGATCTCGTCGCGGATTCGACGCATATGCGTCACCGCGTTGGACACGTCCCCCGTGCCCGCCTCGCCCTTCGAGCGAATCATGGCGGCGCCTTCGGTGATGCGACGAAGAGCCTCTCCGAGGTTGGTGGCACCGCAGACGAAGGGAATGGTGAACTGCCACTTGTCGATGTGGTTGGAGTAGTCAGCGGGCGTGAGGACCTCAGACTCGTCGATGTAGTCGACGCCGAGGGACTGCAGCACCTGGGCTTCGGCGAAGTGGCCGATGCGAGCCTTCGCCATGACCGGAATAGTCACCGCTTCGACGATCCCCTGGATCATGTCGGGATCCGACATGCGTGCGACGCCCCCCTGGGCCCGGATGTCCGCAGGAACGCGCTCGAGGGCCATCACGGCCACGGCCCCGGCATCCTCGGCGATCTTGGCCTGGTCTGCGGTGACGACGTCCATGATCACGCCGCCCTTGAGCATCTCGGCCATACCGCGCTTCACGCGCGTGGTTCCGGTGACGGGGCTCTCATTGGTGGACACGGCTACCTCTCGAAGGGGAACGGCCCGCAGCACGGGGCGTGCCTCCATGGTACTGGCATCGGCCGTGGTCGGCCCCACGAGCGTCCCTCCGGCAGCTGCGCCTAGCGGACCTTGGGCTTGAGGGAGCGATCCATCAGGACGATCCACTCCTGGCCGATGGCGAACGGCATCGGCGTGCCGTCGCTGAGGTAGAAGCGAGTGCCTGACTGCAGGTCGGGCCGCTCCCAGGTGACCGACCACATGCGACCGTCCCGCAGCACGAGTGCTGTGCCCTTGCCGATCGTCTGTACGAGTGGGGTCTTGCCGCCGTCACGGTCGCCGTAGCCGGAGTCGGTCTGCACCACCGACTGGATCACCGCCGTGGCGGCCCGCTGTGGACCGCCCTCAGTGGAGCGGGATTCCTCTCCGTTGAGTCCCACGACGTAGTTGCCAGCCGCCTCGTCCCAGGTGAACGAGATGTCGGACGACGGCCAGGTGACCGATACGGTGTCGACGGGTTGGCCGCCCGGCGGCGGTTCGGCGGAGAACACCAGTCCGATGTCCCTGGCCTTGGCAGCATCCGGGGCGTACACCAGGAGTTTGGTCGGGTCGGCCATGTGATCGACCGGAGTCGGACGCCCCGGATCGTCGTAGAAGGCGTCCCACGCCACGCCTGCGGAGACATCGATGATATTGGCGGCGGCGAGCGCCGGCAGGAGCTTCGTCTGCGCACCGGAATTCGAGAAGGCCACTCGACCGAACGGCGCGACGATGTCGATATCGCTGATCCGCGCCGAACGGATCGGGCCGATTTCATCAGGCAGAGTCGTCGAGAACACCGCCGCGAGTCGGGTCAGGCTCCATTCGACCTCCTCGACGTAGACGAGGTCGGCCGCCTGGAGGCCGGAATGCGGCTGTGCCGCCCGGGTGTTGTCGATCTTGACGACTAGAACGGGCTTGTCGGCTCCCCCGGGGAGCCCGGAGAACGGCGACGCCCCGACGGGAATGCCGTTGGTGGGCGAAGGGGTCGGCAGCGGCAGTGTCGCGGACGGTGACGGCGAGGCAGGCGAACTCGACGGGGCCGGCGCACTCGTGCTCGGTGGCGCTGCGTCACCGCCCCCGCAGGCAGCGAGCACGAGAGCCGCGCCAACGGCGACGGCATACCGTCGAGCGGGCAGCCCGGATCTCGCGTTCACCACACCACGGTACGTCGTTAGGGCTAGTGAAGCGCGAGCCCGGGGGGCGGCGTGTCGTCCATCTCGAAGGTCTCCGGCCACGGCGTGCGCCCTGCCAGGTTGAACCACCTCACGAAACGCTGCTTGCGCACCTGCCGGCAGGCACGAACACCATCGTTGAGGAATCGGCGCGAGAGTTGCACCCGCACGCAGGTGGCCCGGAGTTCCGCCAGCATCTGGAGAGCCTTGGCGTCATCACCGAGTTCGTCCACCTCCTCCCTGTCGGAGAGAGTCTCCGCGAGCACTCGCGTGAGATTGCTCTCAATGAGTGCACGAGCGATGCGATCATCGTCCTGGGCCGCACGCGCAGCGTGGGCGCTGTCGGCAAGGACCACCGTCGAGGCAGGGTCGAAAATCGCCGTGGAGGCCAGGTCCAGCACCAGGGCCGAGCGGTGCAGGAGCTGCACATCGAGAGCCGTCTCGCTGGCATCGAGCCGGCGATGCAGGCGATCCAGCCGGCCCGCCGTCATGCTGAGGTAGAGCGCGAGCAGCAGCACGGCCACCGCGCCGATGAGTGCCCACCACCACGGATTCACGCGTCGCTCCCGCGTCCCCGCCCGGCCAGGCGTCCGACGATCTGCCCGCGGAGGTCCTCCTCGACCCGCTGCTGGCCGCTCACCACGCTTTCGTACACGCGCAAGACGTCCTCGCTCACGCTGCCCCAGTCGTAGCGCTGTGCTCGTTGGCGCCCGAGTGTGCTGAGCGCCTCGCATCTCGCGGGATCACGCAGGAGCTCCTCGATGGCGCCAGCCAGCGCGCGATGGTCACCACCGGGAAACATCACTCCGCACCGTCCGCCATCGAGGACTCGCTCGAAGGCCTCGAGGTCGCTTGCCACGACAGGCGTGCCTGCTGCCATGGCCTCCAGGAGAACGATCCCGAATGACTCGCCTCCCGTGTTGGGTGCGACGTAGATGTCGACAGAGGCAAGTGCCTGCGCCTTGACCTCGTCGTCGACGCGACCGAGACAGGTGATGTGCTCGCGCAGCATCGGATCCACATCCGCAAGCACCTCGCCAGGGTCACCGGGACCGACGATCACCAGGCGCACGTCCGGCTGGGTCTGCCTCAGGAGAGAGAAGGCATCAAGAAGGACCGGCAAGCCCTTGCGCCGTTCGTCGAGTCGCCCGAGGAACAGCACGGTGGGAGAGCCCCAGTCGCGCAGTGGGGCGGCACGCGCGAACCGATCGACACGCACGCCGTTGGGGATGAGCACGGCATCCGCCCCCACATGGTCGACGAGGGTGCGACGGGCATGCTCGCTGACCGCGATGATCGCCGAGACCTTCTCGAGCACCGTCTGAGCGAGGTAGTAGCCGGTTGCGAGAACGCGCGAGCGCTCGATCGAAGAGTGCACTGTGGCAACGATGGGGCCCCGCGCGGCCCAGCACGCCAGACCCCCGAGTGATGGGGCCAGTGGCTCGTGCACGTGCAGGACGTCGAAGTCGCCGTGTCGAACCCAGCGACGCACTCGCGCGGTGGCTTTCACTCCGAGCGTCAGTCGCGCTACGGACCCGTTGTAGGGAATGGCACGCGGTCGCCCGCCATCGACGGCATAGGGAGGCAGATTGGCGGGGTCCTCCACAGGGGTGAGGACGCTGACGTCGTGGCCGCGCTCGATGAGCGTCTCCGCGAGGTCGCGCACATGCACCTGGACTCCGCCGGGCACGTCCCAGGCGTAGGGGCAGACGATGCCGATTCTCACGTGGCGCCCGATTCGCCGGCGTCCAGGTCGCTCGTCCACAGCGGCTGCATCATGTGCCAGTCCTGCGGATGGGCGCGTATCCCGCGCGCGAAGGAATCGGCCATCTCCTGGGTGATTCGCCGTATGCGCTCATCGCGCGAACCCTCGGGCGGAACGTCGAGGGCGGCCGCGACCTCGGCGTGGACGCCGTCGGGCGTGTGCCACGTAAAGACGGGCATGATCGGCGCGCCCGTCATGAGCGAGAGCACCGCGGGCCCGGCGGGCATCGATGCTTGCTCCCCGAAGAAGTCGACGGGTACCCCCGTGTGCGAGAGGTCGCGGTCAGCCAGAAGACACACGAGTCGACCTTCGCGCAGACGCCGTACCAGGATGCGGATGACGTCCAGGTCGCCCAGGGGGTGAACCTCCATGCCCAGGCCCTCCCGGTAGGCGATAAACCTGTCGTACAGGCCCTCGGGCTTGAGCCGCTCGGCCACCGTGGCCAGCGTGCCGTAGCGATCGCATGCCCAAGCGGCCGCCAGATCCCAATTGCCCATGTGCGGACTCACCATGATCGCCCCGCGTCCACTGGCAAACGCGCTGTCGAGCAGGTCCAGGCCGCGAACAAGGCGGAACGATTCCCGCACTCGTTCGTGGCTCCATGCCGGAAGGCGAAAGGCCTCGCACCAGTAGCGCATATAGCGACGGACTCCCTCGTGGGAGATGGAGTCCAGGTGTGGAAGGTCGTCGTCGGGAACGACGCGCGCTAGGTTGGCGCGAAGTTGCCTCACCCCCTGGCCCTGCTGCTTCCAGGTGCGGTCGGCGACGGACTGGAAGAGGCGCTGCGCGGCCGGCTCAGGCATCCGCTTGACGACCGACCAACCCACTCCGAAGCCCACGTTGGACAGTGCTTCGGACATCGTCACGATTCGGCCCTATCCGGCTTGGCGTAGAGCTGCCGGCGCACGACGACTATGCGCTGGATGACCGTGACGACGCTGACGACGGCAAGGATGCCGAGGGCAATGGGCAACACGTATGGCACGCCAAGGCCGGCGAGCAGCGCGGCGAGCAGCACGACGATCAGGCGCTCGGCTCGTTCGGCGATGCCGACGTTGGCGGTCGCCCCCACGGCCTCGGCTCGAGCCTTGGCATACGAGATCACCTGCCCCCCGACCAGGCAGGCGAGGGAGGCCGCCGTCGTCCACGCGCTCTGCGTGGCCGCTGCCCACAGCATCAGCGCCCCGAACACACAACCGTCGGCGATGCGATCGAGCGTTGCATCGAGGAAGTTGCCCCATGGGCCAGCGCGTCCGGAGAGCCGCGCCATAGTTCCGTCGAGCAGGTCGCAGAGCACGAAGGCGGCGATGATCAAGCAACCGGGAACGAAGTCGCCGCGAGGGAAGAACACCAGGGCGGCCGTGCACGTGCCGAGGGTTCCGATGAGCGTGACGACGTCGGGAGAGACGTGCAAACGCAGCAGGAGTCGTGCCGGTGGCTCGAGAACGGCCGAGGAGAGCCTCCTGGCCGCGGGATTGTTGAGCACCACGTCTCCTCTTGCCGCGTACAGCGGATGCTACGGCGTCAGGGGACCGCCCCCGGATGGCCGGGCCTTGGCCGAACCACTTGCCGGGACCGTCCCGTGAGGTGAAGGGTGGGAGCAGCATGGCGGGAGCCAGGGAGGTGCCGTGTCGCAGACATCATCGGGCCGGGAGCTCGGGGCGGGCATTCCACGTGCCCCCGAAGCCATCCGCAACGTCGTGCTCGTCGGTCCCAGCCATGCGGGCAAGACGACCCTCGTCGAGCACCTGGCCCTGGCCACGGGCGCGATCACGCGCGCCGGGGTGGTCGAGGACGGTTCCACCCTCAGCGACGGTGACGACGCCGAGCACCGACAGCAACGATCGGTGTCCCTTAGTCTCGTGCCCGTCGACCACGACGGCGCACGCATCAACCTGCTCGATACCCCGGGCTACGCGGATTTCGTCGGCGAGGTGCGCGCAGGCCTCCGAGCCGCCGATGCCGCCCTCTTCGTCGTCTCTGCGGTCGACGGCGTCGACACCGCCACCAGCATGCTCTGGGATGAGTGTGCGGCCGTGGGCATGCCGCGCGCGATCGTCATCACCAAGGCCGACCGACAACGTGCCGACGTCGAAGGAACGATCGAGCACTGCCAGGCGCTCTTCGGGGAGGGCATGGGCGTTCTCCCGCTCTACCTCCCACTGCACGCCGACGACGGTCACGTCGCGGGCCTGCTCGGCCTGCTATCGCGGCGAGTCTTCGACTATTCCGACGGCGTTCGGGTCGAGACGAGTCCCGATCCGGAACACCTGTCGCTCATCGACGACGCGCGGACATCGCTGCTAGAGGGCATCATCACCGAGTCGGAAGACGAGACCCTCATGGATCGCTTCCTCGCCGGCGACGAGGTCCCCTTCGACACCCTGGTCGAGGATCTGGAGAAGGCGGTGGCTCGCGGCCACTTCTTCCCTGTGCTCATCACCGCTACCAGCCCGGTGGGTTTCGGCATGAGCGAACTCCTGGAGATCCTCGTGCGCGGATTCCCGTCACCGCTCGAACACCCCCTGCCTGCCGTCACCAGTCCTGACGGTGCCCCTGAGTCGCCACTAACGTGCGACCCCTCCGGAACCCTGTGTGCGGAGGTCGTCAAGACATCGTCGGATCCGTATGTTGGGCGAATGTCACTCGTACGCGTGTTTTCCGGCACTCTTCGCTCGGAGTCAACCCTTCACGTGTCCGGACACTTCATGTCCGACCGCGGTCATGACGATCACGACCTCGATGAGCGCGTTGGCGCGCTCATCTCACCGCTGGGCAAGACACAACGCGCGATCGGCCAGGTCATCGCCGGCGACATCGCAGCCGTGGCGAAGCTAAATCACGCCGAGACCGGCGACACGCTGTCCAGCCCGACTCATCCGCTGCTCATCGAGCCGTGGGTCATGCCCGATCCGCTCCTTCCCGTCGCCATCGTCGCCCACGCGAGCTCGGACGAGGACAAGCTCGCGGTTGCCCTCGCTCGACTCGTCGCCGAAGACCCTACGATGCGGCTGGAGCGCAATCCCGAAACCGGTCAGATCGTCCTGTGGTGCATGGGCGAAGCCCATGTCGACGTGGTCCTGGATCGTCTCAAGGCCCGCTACGGCGTCAACGTGGACTCCGAGCCCCTTCGCGTCTCGCTCCGCGAGACCTTCACCGGCCCGGCCAAGGGCCACGGTCGGCTCGTCAAGCAGTCCGGCGGCCACGGGCAGTATGCCGTCTGCGACATCGAGGTAGTGCCGCTGCCGCCGGGCAGCGGCTTCGAATTCGTCGACCGGGTCGTTGGCGGTGCCGTCCCCCGGCAGTTCATCCCTTCAGTCGAGAAGGGTGTGCGAGCCCAGATGGCCAAAGGCGTGGCCGCCGGCTACCCCGTCGTCGATATCCGGGTCACCCTTGTCGACGGCAAGGCACACAGCGTCGACTCATCGGACATGGCCTTCCAGATGGCTGGGGGACTCGCGTTGAAGGAGGCGGCCGCAGCCGCGCGGATCTCCCTGCTGGAGCCCGTCGACGAGGTGCTCGTCCTCGTTCCCGATGAATACGTCGGTGCCGTCATGTCGGATCTGTCCGGTCGCCGCGGGCGGGTGACCGGCAGCGAGGGAGTTGGCACCGGGCGCACCAAGATTACCGCCGAGGTGCCGGGCCTTGAGCTGACGCGCTACGCGATCGACCTGCGCAGCCTTGCGCACGGGACCGCGACATTCACGCGTCACTACCTTGGCCACGAGGCGATGCCCGCGCAGGTCGCCCAGGGCCTGGCCTACACAAGATAGCGCCCTAGACGGGCCAGGCTCCCGGAGCCCGACCTGTCTCGCGCGCCCCCAGGTCCGCATCGCTCGGTCCGGACCAGCGCAGGGCCCACTCCGCGGGGGTGAGGGCGCGAAAGCGGTGCTCAGCACCGCTCATGGCCATCACGTCTCCGGCACGAAGCCAGACCGTGACGATCCCGCCATCGGTCATCACCTGAAGAAGGCCCTCGCCCGATCGCACGAGATGGAGTTCATCGCGCTCGTTGACGTGCCAGGCGCCCATCCCGGAATCCTCCCCGCCGGGGACGGGTGGATCGATCGACACCACCGCGCGCACTGGATCTTCTCCGATCGGCAGGCGCCGAGCGATATCCGCAGGATCGATGTCGGCGCCGTCGGCCACCCAGAACTCGCTGCCAACATCGGCAAGCAATGCGGCCGCATCAGGCCGATCGAATCGCGGCATGGTCAATCTCCCTTGTCCCAGGCGTCCTGAAGTACGCGGCGACTCTCTTCGAGCACCTGAGGCATCGTCTTGGTGTGGCCGATGACGGGGAGGAAGTTGGTGTCGCCTCCCCAGCGGGGTACTACGTGCTGATGCAGGTGCCCGGCGATGCCCGCTCCGCCCACCTTCCCCTGATTGATGCCGATGTTGAATCCGTGCGCCCGGGTCGTCGCGCGCAGTACGTCCATCGAGCGCTGGGTCAGCACGCCGATCTCGAGAATCTCGGCCTCGGTGAGGTCGGTGTAGTCCGGCACATGGCGGTAGGGGCACACGAGCAGGTGACCGGCGTTGTAGGGGAACAGGTTGAGGACCACATAGGCCGTCTTGCCGCGGTGGACGACGAGCCCCTCTTCCTCGGGCATCCCCGGCGAACGGCAGAACGGGCAGTCCTCCCCCGGCCCGTCATGCGCCGGACGACTCTCACCCGCGAGGTAGGGCTGCCGGTGCGGCGTCCACAAACGATCCCACCGGTCCGGTAGACCGCCATGATCGCGCCGAACCTCGTCGGTCATGTCGATGGGGCGCCGTCGACCTGGACGCGACGCGCGACCGCATCGGAGATCTCAGCGAGCGCCTCGTCGATGGCGATGCCATTGCGTTGGCTGCCGTTGCGATAGCGGAAGGACACGGCGCCCGCCGCCACGTCGTCGTCTCCTGCGATCAGCATGTAGGGAACCTTCGACTTCTGCGCCGTGCGGATCTTCTTCTGCATGCGGTCGCCCGAGTCGTCTACCTCAACGCGTATTCCCGCCTTCCGCAAACGCCCTGCCACGCCATGGAGGTAGTCGGCATGCGCATCGGACACGGGGATACACACGACCTGGACCGGCGCGAGCCAGGGCGGGAAGGCACCCGCGTAGTGCTCCAGGAGCACCGCGAAGAAGCGCTCGATGGAGCCGAAGAGGGCGCGGTGGATCATCACCGGGCGCTGACGCGTGCCATTCGCATCCTGGTATTGGAGGTCGAACCGTTCGGGCAGGTTGAAGTCGAGCTGAATCGTGGACATCTGCCACGTGCGACCGATGGCGTCCTTCGCCTGGACCGAGATCTTGGGCCCGTAGAATGCCGCACCGCCCTCGTCGAGCACGAGCTCGAGCCCTTGCTTCTCGGCGGCTTGGCGCAGCACCTCGGTGGCCTCGACCCAGACCTCATCGGCTCCCACTGACTTCTCTGGATCGCGGGTAGACAGCTCGAGGTAGAAGTCGGACAGGCCGTAGTCGCGCAGCAGGTCCAGCACGAATGTCAGCAGCTTGTCGAGTTCGTCGGCCATTTGCTCGCGAGTGCAGTAGATGTGCGCGTCGTCCTGGGTGAATCCGCGCGCCCGGGTCATACCCTGCACGACGCCGGACTTCTCATAGCGATAGACGGTGCCAAACTCGAAGAGGCGTAGTGGAAGCTCCCGATAGGAGCGACCACGCGCGTCGAAGATCAGGTTATGCATTGGGCAGTTCATGGGCTTGAGGTAGTAGTCGAACCCTTGGCGACGCACATTGCCTTCGGCGTCGACTTCGGCATCGAGCTGCATCGGCGGATACATGCCCTCGGCGTACCAATCCAGATGGCCCGACTTCTCGAAGAGGGTCGACTTGGTGATGTGGGGCGTGTTGACGAACTCGTAGCCGCCCTCCTCGTGGCGACGCCGCGAGTAGTCCTCCAGGACGCGGCGGACGACCCCACCCTTGGGGTGGAAGACGGCCAGGCCTGAGCCGATCTCCTCGGGGAAGCTGAACAGGTCGAGCTCTGCCCCGAGCTTGCGGTGGTCGCGCTTCTCCGCCTCCTCCAGGAAGGTGAGGTAGGCCTGGAGCTGGTCCTTGCTCGGCCACGCCGTGCCGTACACGCGCTGCAATTGCTCGTTGGCCTGATCTCCGAGCCAGTGCGCCGCCGCGGTGCGCATCAGCCGGAACCCATTGGGAGCGATATAGCGGGTATCTGGCACATGGGGGCCGCGGCAGAGGTCGCCCCAGCACACGGCACCGGTCTTGGGGTCCACGTTGTCGTAGATGGTGAGTTCGCTACCACCGACCTCCATGACCTCGGCGCCACCCTCGCTGCCGATCAGGCGGAGTTTGAAGCGTTCGCCGGCTAGCTCGTGGCGCGCGTTGTGATCGGTGACAACGCGTCGCTGGAAACGCTGGCCCGACTTCACGATTTCCTGCATGCGCTTCTCGAGAACCTTGAGGTCCTCGGGGGTGAACGGTCGGTCGACGGAGAAGTCGTAGTAGAAGCCGTCCTTGACGGGTGGACCTATGCCAAGCTTGGCCTCGGGAAAGGTGTCCTGCACGGCCTGGGCAAGCACGTGCGCGGTGGAGTGCCTGAGGACAGCGAGCCCCTCCGGGGTGTCGACGGCGATTGCCTCCACTGTGTCACCGTCTTGGAGAGGCGTGGTGAGGTCTTGCACTTCGCCATTGATGCGAGCAACGACGATGCTGCGGTCGGCACCAATCACGTCGAGGGCGGTCGTTCCCGGCGCGACCGACTGCGCACTCACGCCATCGGGCTCCACCACGGAGATAGCCAGGTCGGCCACTGCCCTGCCTCTCGTCGCACGCGCTTTCCGGCGCCACGCTATCGTCCCTGGCTTGGCCGAAGATCGAAGCGGCACCCCCCTTGGCACTCCCCCGCATCGCTGCGACCTGCTCGGTCGGCTGCGCAGTCTCCTGCCCCGATGACTCACCCTGCTGAGCACCCTGACGGGGCTTTTCCTGCTGCTGGTCCCGTTCGGCGTAAGGCACGTCGAATTCGTGTTCCCGGCTGGATAACGGTCGTGAGCGCCTACCTCCTCATCACTGATCCAGGGGACAAGTGGCGTAGCAAAGCCGGCACGGCGACCCACTGGATCCGCGACTGGCTGGCCAAGGGTGGGCGATACTGGGTTCGAACCAGTGACCCCTCGCGTGTGAAGCGAGTGCTCTACCACTGAGCTAATCGCCCGCGATCTGAGCGTTGTCAGCACCGCGTTCTGGCGGGCGAGACTACCGCAGGCGGCCATTAGCCAGGAATGAGCCCGGTGACCGGTCCCAGGGTCAGGCCGAATGCCGAGACGTACCATGCGCACGCCACGACCACCACCGCCAGAAGAGCACCGCCGATGATCAGATTGCGGCGGCGCACGCGCGGGTCGAGCGCGGCGTCGGCCGCCTTCTTGGCCCAGCGGCGCACGGGTTCGAGCAGCCGACGAGCCCACGCGTATTCCGACGCCAGGACGATAAGTCCTAGGATGATTGTTGCCCAGCCTGGTCCCGGCAGGACCAGCATCGCGATGCCGGCCACGACTAGGGCGAAGCCCAGCACCAGGACGGACGCCTGCCAGATTTTATGGGTCGACCGACGACGCCGTGCCCACGCACGTGCCCGCAGATGCGGCGGCAGGACGCGATCGATGGCCTCCTCGTAGCCCTCGACGAGTCGCTCGGATACCTCTTCGACTTCCTCTTCGAGTCGCTCCCACGCCGTGTCTGGCTCGTCGTCATCGTTTCGCCCGGCCTCGCTCACCCCTCCACGGTAGCCGCGGACCGCTCCGAGCGCTGTCACGGATCGAGGATGGACGCGGCCCTCGCGCGGAACTCCGATTGCACGGCCAGCGTGGTGGGGCCGGGCGCGGCGTATGACGTCGCATCGCAGCGGTGCACCGGCTGGACGTCTCGCGTCGAGGACGTCAAGAAGACCTCGTCGGCGTCGGCAAGGGCCTCGACGGGTATGTCGACCTGTTGTGCGTTGCTCCATTCCAGGACCAGCCCGCGAGTCACCCCGGGGAGGCACCCGGTCTCGAGTGTGGGTGTCATCAACCGACCGTCGATGACGACAAAGACGTTGGACCCTGTCCCCTCGCACAGTCGCCCGCCGGTATCGGGCATGAGTGCCTCGCCGGCACCATGCCGATGGGCCTCTGCAAGCGCGAGAACGTTTTCCATGTAGGACGTGGACTTGATGCCAGCGAGCGGGCTGCGCTCATTGCGCGGCCATGGCACGGTGATGACCGCGGCTGACTCAGGCCAAGGGTGCGCCCCAGACATCGCGACGACGAGCGTGGGCTCGGACTCGCCGCGATCACTGCCGAGAGGGCCAACCCCGGCCGTGTAGGTGATGCGCAGGCGTGCCAAGGGGCCGACCGCAGCGTGGTTAGCCCGTACGGTTGCCGTCACGGCCTCCGTGACGGCGTCGCGTGATGGAATCGGCAGACCGATGCGATCGGCAGAGCGGTCCAGGCGATCGAGGTGGCGGGTCAGGGCAAAGGGCATGCCGTCAACCACCTTGAGAGTCTCGAATACTCCGTCGGCCACGGTGAAGCCGTGATCAAGAATCGACACCGTGGCTGCGTCAAGGTCAACCAGGCCACCGCGGTCGGATACCCAGTACTTCACCGCGCACCTCCGACGTGCAGCATCCCAGACCCGCCTTCCACCGACCACGCGCCGGAGGCCACCCCAATAAGACGAGCAGACTTGAGCTCGGTCTCGTCCCATTCGGCGTCGGCGTCCGATCCCCACGTGATGCCCGCTCCGGTGCCGAAGCGGACGACGTCGCCTACGCGCCAGAATGTGCGAATCGCAACGGCGAGCTCAGCCGAACCCGCGTCGGCGTCGACCCAGCCGAAGGCACCGCAGTAGATCCCTCGCGGCGCCGGCTCCAGGTCACCGAGCAGCTTAACGGCGGCGATCTTGGGTGCCCCGGTCACGGACCCGGGCGGGAAGGTCGCCGCGACGATGTCGCGCCACCCCGCGTGGGGCACGAGATGGCCACTGACCCGCGACACCAGGTGCACGAGCCCGGGGTGCTCCTCGACCGCTAGCAGGTCGGGGACACTGACCGTGCCGGGTGCGCAGACCTTCGACAGATCATTGCGCACCAGGTCGACGATCATGACGTTTTCGGCCTCGTCCTTGGACGTCAGGTCGGCTGGCGTGCGCCCGGTGCCCTTGATGGGGCCGGACGTCAGCCTCTGGCCGTGGCGGCTGAGGAAGAGCTCGGGCGATGCGCACGCGATGTGAACGTCATGGTCGGGTAGGCGCAGCATCCCGCCGTAGGGGGCCGGATTGCCCGCACACAGAAGTGCGTGCAGGCCACCCACGTCGCCGGCTGCAGGCACGGGCAGGTCCGCCTCCATGACCCGGCACACGTTGGCCTGGTAGACCGCGCCCTCGGCGATGCGACTGCGAACGCGCTCGACAGCGTCGATGTATCCGCGCCTATCCAGGGACGTGCGCCACTGGCGCGGGCCGTGCCACGGACCGGCGACCGCCTCCGGCGATCCCGGCTGCCAGCGATCAAAGCGCGCCAGGACGATGGGCCCCGAATACGGAATGGCGACAGCCCACCGACCCGAGCCGTCGAGCACCGCCGGATCATCGGAGACGTCGCTCAGCCCGGTGGCTACCAGGCCCCCCGCGTGCGCCGCTGGCTCGCCTGGCCGCACCTTCATGTGACCATCCTGGCCCCGCTGGGGCGCTTTGAGCCAGATTCGGCCGGTCGGCTATCGTCGTGGGACTTGGCGGCGATCCCGCCTACGCGGACGTAGCGCAGTTGGTAGCGCATCACCTTGCCAAGGTGAGGGTCGCGGGTTCGAGTCCCGTCGTCCGCTCGAAGGTCCTCACCCCAGGACCTCTGGTGGAGTGGCCGAGAGGCGAGGCAAGGGACTGCAAATCCCTCTACACGGGTTCAAATCCCGTCTCCACCTCAGAGCACGACACGCATGACCGCAGGGCGATTGGCGCAGGGGCTAGCGCGCTTCCTTGACACGGAAGAGGTCACAGGTTCAAATCCTGTATCGCCCACTCGAAACCCCCGGGTCGCTAACGCGGGCGCAGGCCTTCGCAAGTCCACGCGGCCTCAACCCTCCCCCGCGACCAATGCGGCTAGTCGCCGCCAAGCCCGCCGATGACGGGCCCGAGGTCGGTATTCGTGTCAGGTATGGACCCGCCAGGAGGCCGTTTGGGGCGGCTCGCGCCACGTCGTCGGCTTACTCCTGGGCCACAAAGGCCCATACGTCGTAGTCGTCGAGCGCCACTCCGCCGAAGCCGCTGACCTCCAAGGCACACGCGATCTGGGCCCGGTGCTCGGTCGAGTGCAAGCACGCCTGCGTGAGGGTCGTCGAGCGCAGCGCTGAGCGAGGATGGTCCTCGTCTTCGAACTCCACCCACTCATCGGGCAGCGCCGCCTGGGCGATGAGGTGGTATCGCGATCGGCGAGTCGCGTGCGCAGGCGCTCGACACCGGCAACGTCTCCGGACTCGCCACGCGCATAGTCGATGCAGTAGTGGCGACCGGACTGGAGTGGCCGAGTCGCCCCCTGACACGCTAGGCGGAACTTCGACGGAAGAGCGCCGCCACAATGGCGACGAGGATGACGGCCACCAGGATCTGGACCAGGAACGTCACCCAGCTAAAGCCCCAGTCCTGACCCAGGAACGACGCCCCGATCCAAAGGCCGACACCCGCACCCACGATGCCGCAGATGATCGTCATGATGCATCCGATGGGCTGCATGCTCGGCACGAGAATTCGCGCGATAAGTCCTATGACGATTCCCACGCCCAGAATGCTGAAGAACCCGTACATCTGCATGCGGCGACTATGGCATGCGGCGGGACCCAACGGGTGGACTTCGCGTCGTGTTGCCTGGACCCGACGCGCTCCTCGGCGTCCCCGAACGGCCCTGTGAGCCTTGTCAGAATCGTGTAAGGGAACGCTGGGGAAGCCCTGTGAGGGAGGCATCCCACGGTTGCGGCCTGCCACGATCGAGGCATCGCATCGGTGCGCGCCCCCGCGCACCGCCTGACCTGGGAGGTCCCATGGGGATCCGACGCCCGGTGGCTGCCGCCGCAGCCGCACTTGTCCTCGGCACCGGCGTTGTCGCCACCACCGCTACCACCGCCTCAGCGCACGAGCGCCCGGGCCAGTTGCAGGGCGTGCGGCCCGGACACGGCCACCTCGCGCATCAGCAGGGGCACGGCGTGGATCGGTGGCTGGACTCTCACGTCGACCGCACGCTGACCCCGGAGGCGACGGCAGCACTGAAGGCCGCCCGCCAGTCGGCACGCGAGACGCTGCGGGTGACCCTGGAAGCAGCGGCGGGTGAGTTGGCCGCAAAGGATGCTGCTCTTGCTGCCTATGCAGCGGCCATGTCGGCGGCCCTCCTGGCCTACGACACTGCGACCCTTCCGGCCGACCAGGTCGCCGCAGTCACCGCCTACCGTGCGGCGATGGCAGCCAACGAGCAGTCATTGCGAACGGCCTTCACGACGGCGAAGTCAGCGCTGAGGGCCGCCACCGACCCGGCACGTGAGGCGTTTCGTGCGGCCTTGGCCGCGGCGACCACCCGCGAGGAGCGCCTCGCTGCCGTGGAGTCCTTCCGCGACGCGATGGGCGGGGCCAAGGATCAGTTCATAGCCGCTCTCACGACAGCACGAGACCAGGCCCTTGCCGCCACGCAGGCCGCGCGAGCAGTCCTGGAGGCGGCGATCCCACGGTCGTAGGACATCGCTCGGGAAGTGGCCAGCCATGGCCGGCCCCCTCGCCTGTCTCCGTCGCGTTCTGGCCGCCGGACCAGGCCCTTCGCCCCGTCGGCCCCGATCGTGGGACGATGCGGCCGTCGCACGAGAGGGGCGGGCATGCAGTTCTACGGGCACATCGTCGACGGCCAGGAGGTGCCATCACTGGACGGCGCCACCATGGCCGACGTCGACCCCTACACGCGCGAGCCATGGGCAACCATTGCTCTGGGGGGCAAGGCCGACGCCGATCGCGCGGTTGCCGCGGCGAAGAACGCCTTCGACAACGGCCCGTGGCCACGCATGGGCTACGAGAAGCGCCAGCAGCTCATGCATCGACTGGCCGACCTCATGGAGCAGAACGCCGAAGAACTCGCCATGGCCGACACGCAGGACATGGGCAAGCCGATCACCCAGTCCCGCCATGACGTCGCCCGCTCGGTGCTCAACGTCCGCTTCTTCGCTGACCACGCGCGCATGTCCGCCGGCGAGGCACTGCCGATGGACACCGGGCACCACGCCTACACCCGATGGGAGCCGGTGGGCGTCGTCGCAGCCATCTCACCGTGGAACTTCCCGCTCATGCTCGGCACGTGGAAGGTCATGCCCGCTCTTGCCTGGGGCAACACGGTCGTGTGGAAACCCGCCGAAGACACACCCGTCTCCGCCACGATCATCGGCCGGCTGGCCATCGAGGCGGGATTCCCCCATGGCGTACTTAATGTCGTGCACGGCTACGGGCCCGACTCCGCCGGATCAGCCCTCACCGAGAACCCCGACGTCAAGCGCATCACGTTCACCGGCGAATCCGGGACAGGCAAGATAATCAGCGCAGTCGCGTCTCGCAATCTCACTCCGGTGAGCCTCGAACTCGGCGGTAAGGGCGCCAACATCGTCTTCGACGACGCCGACCTCCACAACGCGGTGCACTGGGCAGTGGAGGCCATCTTCCGAAACGCCGGCCAGGTGTGCCTGGCGGGCAGCCGCCTCTACGTCCAGCGCGGCATCTACGAGGAGTTCATGGTCCGCTACAAGGCCGCGGCCGAGGCGCTCGTCGTCGGCGATCCTAAGGACCCGGCGACGACGTTTTCGGCGGCATTGGCCAGCCAGGAGCACTTCACGAAGGTCAAGGGATACCTCCAGGCAGACTCACTCGGTGGCGGCAGCATCCTGACGGGTGGGCTGGGCGACGGTTGGAGCGTGCGGCCCACGATCATCACCAATGTGCCCCACACGGCGCGCGTGATGAGGGAGGAGATCTTCGGCCCGGTCACGGTGGCGACGGCGTTCGACACCGAGGCCGAAGCGATCTCGTTGGCCAACGATACCCGTTACGGACTCAACGCCATGGTCTTCACCGAGAATCTCTCGCGAGCGCACCGTGTCGCGGCGCAACTCCACGCGGGCACCGTGTGGGTCAACTGCTTCTTCATTCGCGACCTACGCGCCCCGTTCGGTGGATTCGGCGAATCGGGTATCGGTCGCGAGGGCGGCAATTTCAGCCGCGATTTCATGACCGAGCCCAAGGCCGTGGTCATGCAGATCGACCCCGCCTAGCGCCGACGACGCAGAGCGGGCGACGACCGCAGGCTGGCCCTACAGTAAAGGCATGAAACACCCCCTCGACCCGTTATCGCCTGCCGAGCTGACATCGGTGTGCGACGTCCTTCGCACCGAGGGGCTGATCGGTGGTCATCGGCTGCTCACGATGCTGCAGCTCGAGGAGCCAGCGAAGGTCGCCGTTCGAGCGTGGCGACCGGGCGACACGCTGCGCCGCGTGGCTCGGGCGACGCTCTGGGATAGCAATGAGCACACAGTGCACATCGCACTCGTAGCGGTCGGCGGTGGCGTGCTCGACGTGCAGGAGGCCCCCGGTGCTCTCGCTTCGATTCTCGCGCTGGACTGCCAGCGCGCGAGGGACGCCGTACGCAAAGATGAGCGGTTCCTCGCTGCACTCGCCCGCCGTGGCATCCTAGACATCGACTCGGTGCACGTCGAGGCCTGGTCATTTGGCTCCGAAGTGCCCGCCGGTATCGACTCCACGCGCCGCCTGGTGTGGACTCCGCTGTGGCTGCGACCAGAGCCCGACTCCAACGTTTACGCGCATCCGATCGAGGGCCTGCGTACCATCGTCGACCTCGACTCGTGCGAAGTGCTGCGCGTCGAGGAGGACGAAGACCCTCCGCCCATCCCACTGACGCCGGGCCCCTACCGGGCCGACCAGACCCACGCGGACGTGCGCTTGCGCGACCTCGCCATCGTGCAAAAGGACGGCCCGTCATTCACTGTCGACGGCTGGGCTGTGTCATGGGAGCGCTGGCGGCTGCGCGTCGGCTTCGATCAGCGCGAGGGACTTGTGCTCCACGACGTCCGCTTCGTCGACGAGGGCCGCGAGCGCATAGTCGCCTACCGGATGTCCATCGCCGAGCTGGTGATTCCCTACGGCGACCGAGCCCCCGGAGCACAGCGCAAGCAGGCCTTCGACACCGGGGAGTTCAGCCTGGGCAACTTCACGAACTCCCTCACACTCGGATGCGACTGCCTCGGCGAGATCGTTTACCTCGATGTGGCGGTGGCTGATGCCCTCGGCAATGTGCAGGAGATCCCACAGGCGATCTGCATGCACGAGGAGGATCACGGGATCCTGTGGAAGCACACCGATCAGAGCGATCACGTCGAAGTTCGGCGCTCGCGCCGCTTCGTGGTGTCATCGATCGTCACGGTCAACAACTACGAATACGGCTACTTCTGGTATCTCTACCAGGACGGCTCCATCGAGTTCGAGGCCAAACTCACCGGGATCGTGCTCACCACCGCGGGGCAGCCGGGCGCCCCAGCGCCCTCGGCCACCGAGATCGAGCCGGGACTCCTGGCCCCCTACCACCAGCACATCTTCTGTGCGCGGCTCGACCTTGACGTGGACGGCGGACCGAACACCCTCGTCGAGGTGGACTCCGAGCCTCTCCCGCCTGGGCCGCTGAATCCCGAGGGTTCGTCTTACACGACCCGCCAGACCGTGCTCGCCCGGGAATCAGCCGCTCAGCGTGAAGTCAATTCATTCACCGGCCGGTACTGGAAATTGGTCAACCGTCAGGCGACGGGGCATCTGGGCGGACCGGTTGGCTACAAGCTCGTGCCGGGTGCTGTCACGTGGCCGATGGCGTTGCCCGAATCCGTCATTGGGCGTCGTGCAGCGTTTATGTACCACCACCTGTGGGCAACTCCCAACCGCCGCAACGAGCGATACCCGGCGGGCGAGTTCCCCTACCAGCACGCGGGTGGTGCAGGGCTGCCTGAGTGGACGGCGCAGGACCGCCCTCTCGAGGACACCGACGTTGTGCTGTGGCACGTCTTTGGCACCAACCACATCCCCCGCTCCGAGGACTGGCCGGTGATGGCTGTCGAGCGCACCGGGTTCATGCTCAAGCCAGTGGGCTTCTTCCGACGCAACCCCGGCATCGAGGTTGCCCCTCCTGGTGCCCACTGCCACTGACTGCCATCGGCTCAGTGATGAGGCTCTCACTGGAAGGGACCGTGAGCTGGATCTGCGTGGAGGACTCCTCATGCAGGACGATGGGTACGGCTCCAGGGATGCCTCCAGACGACCGCGCAACAGATGAATGTCTTGCCCCTGGGCGCCCTGGCCCCGCAGACCGCCAGGTAAGGGATTTGTTGATGAACCTACCCTCACCTCACGAGAATGCGAACTGTCTACGCAGTCGCCCCGGGGAGGTGACTCCGGATGTAATCATGATGAGTGCGTTGCTCCACCCCTGAGCTACGGCGGCGGCTATCGCCCGGTGCGGGATGCCCGCGGCCGCGAACAGGTGCGCGAGCGATGGGACTTGAGGGTGAGTCATTGGCCAGCTCACGCGCGTGCCGGGAATCGCCGGGGCTTCCTCGGCTCTGCCGCGGGTGCCAGCGCCTGAAGTCTCTGCGTCTTGCATCGACAGTGTGAGAAGTCACCCGATGACAATCACGTCGTCGCCGACGCGGATCTCCCCGGGCTCGACGCACCGTGCGTAGACACCGAAGTTGAAGCCGGCGCCGAAGACCGATTTCTGCCGGCCGCGGTACTTGCCGATGAGGGTGAGGGTTTTGAGGTCGACGACTCCGGTGTCGGGGTGCCGGGTCGTGCCTGCGCACCGCTGCACGGGATCGCCTCCCACGAGTGTGGCATCGCCGATTCGGATACCTCTGCCGAGCCACGTGTCCTCGACATGCGGCAGGCCCCCGTCGAACTCGATGAGCATGCGGAAGCGGCGCGCATCGACGGGCACTCCGGCGACATGACTAAGTTGATCAATGGACCCAGTGCCGACGAGCGTAAGTGGCTCGACATCGTGCCCGCGCAACGAATCCGTGGCCTGCACGAGCATCAAGGGGCGCCCTGCGCGCGCGGAGAGGATCTCGGAGAAAGGGCCCTCGACGATGCGGCCGGGCGCGGTACGGAAGGCAAAGAAGTCGGCATCCAGCCCATCGCCGAGGCGAACCTGGTCGTCCGCGAGCACCGTGTCCCCCTCGCGCAGCACCAGCCGCCGAGACGCGGCGTCGTAGTCGGCGGTGATCCCGACGAGCGCGCCGGTCTCGCTCACGGAGACCAGAGAGGGTCGTGCGTTGGCGAGGTAGAACAGCCGATCGCCCGCAGCCCCCGTCTCGTCGACGCGGACTGATTGTGGATGGTGAAGGGATAGGCCCTTGATGGGAGTGGTCGACAGTCGGGTCACGCGCATTGCGTAACCATGGCACATCCACTCCGCCTGCAGCGGACCGCGGTGGCACCAGGGCGGCCATGCCCGCCGTCACCGGCGCGACCATCGATGTGCCGCTCAGCGACTCGCCTCCTGCCCAGGTGCCCACAGCGGCGGGGAAGATCGTGCCGCCCAGCACGCTCACGTCGGGCTCGACGTTGCCCGCTAGGGCGGTGCCGCGCGGAGTGGAGTCCGTTGGCGTGGCGGTCGGGTCCGCGGGCCCGGAGAAGATCGCCTCAGTGGTGGCGCAATCGCTTGCAGTCCTGGTGGGGTGACGACGCGCCCCTGGGCTGGCCGGAGTGGTTGGGCAGGTGCCTGCGCCGAGCTCTATAGTTCATCGCATGGTCCTATCTTTAATGCCCGCCCCTCTGCCTGCCGATCAGCTCGCCCGCTCGCTTGCCCCGTTCGGTGAGAGCCGGATGCTGCCGGTCGCGGCATACACCTCCGATCAGGTTTTCGCCTGGGAGCAGCAGCACTTCTTTCGCGGCTGGCAGTGCATCGGTCGCAGTGACGAGATCGCCGAGCCGGGCATGCAGCGCGCGGACAAGGTGGGGGACACTTCGGTGCTGCTTGTCCGTCAGCAGGACGGCACGCTAAGGGCCTTCGCCAACGTGTGTCGTCACCGCGGGCACGAGATCCTGCCGTGCGGGGCCTCCACCAAGGCACGAGCGATCACGTGTCCTTATCACTCGTGGTCCTACAAGCTCGACGGGGATCTGTTCAGTGCCGCGGGCTACGGCGGCTTCGGCGACTTCGAGATGGCGGACTTCCCGCTTCGGCCCATCAGGCTTCAGGAGTGGCATGGCTGGATTTTCCTGGACATCTCCGGTCTCGCCGGGCCGCTGTCGCGGCACGTGACAGGCTTGGAGGAGCGCATCGCGCAGTACTCACCCGAGCGACTGGTCGTGCAGGGCCGCCACGAATATGTCATCCAGGCCAATTGGAAGATCGTCATCGAGAACTACCACGAGTGCTATCACTGTTCCTCCATCCATCCCGAGCTTTGCCAGGTGAGCCCGCCGGAGAGCGGGGAGAACTGGGCGCCGAGCGCGGGTGCCTGGGTCGGCGGGTGGCAGGACCTGCGTCCCCACGCGATCACGATGTCCTTGGACGGGCACAGCGACGGGGTCTTCATCCCGGGGCTCAACGATGTGGAGAAGCGGCGCATCGACTACATCGGCATCTTCCCCAACCTGCTAGTGAGCTTGCATCCGGACTACGTCATGACGCACCGGATGGTGCCGCTGTCTGCCCGCGAGACATGGGTGGAATGCCAGTGGGCCTTCCCGCCGGAGGCACTGGGCAAGCCCGGCTTCAGCCCGGCGTACGCCATGGACTTCTGGGACATCACCAACCGCGAGGACTGGGGCGCCTGCGAGTCGGTGCAGCGCGGCATGGATAGCGGCTTCGCGCAGCCTGGGCCGCTGTCACCCGACGAGGACGGTATCTACCAGTTCGTCTCCATGGTAGCCCGCGGCTACGTCGGTCAGCCGCTACCGGCCGTGCAGCAGCACGCGACCGCCTAGCCACTGCCGCCAACGACTCGTTCCCCGCCTGCGTGAACCCGGGAGGCAATCAGCCCCGCCGCCGGCGCAGGTCCGCTCCCACCTCGGCCCATGGCGGCAGGGGATCGGAGCGATCGGGCATCCGGGATGGGCTTACGCGGTCCTCCTACGGTGTCGTTAGGATCCTCGCCAAAGGCCGATCCGTGGGTCAATCTGATTCTCCAACACCGTTGCCGAGGGAAGTCGAGGAATTGCTATGTCATCGTCCCTCCGTCGTTCCGTCTCCCGTCGGCGTCTCCTGCAGGCGTCGGCCCTGGCCCTGCCTAGCGCGTGGGGGCTGGCAGCGTGCGCGCGAGAGTCGCCCCTGAGTGGCCCGATGGGCGCGGGATCCTCTGCCGCAGGATCGGCTGGTGGGGGCGCGACTTCCGCTCCGGCCGAACTCCCGATCGCTTCGCCGACCAATCCGGTCAAGTGGCCGATCAACCCCGGCAACGAGCCCATCGCCTCGGGCCTTGAGCCCGAGGCCAACGCCACACTGCGCGTCTACAACTACGCGGACTACATCGACCTGGGCGTCATCGATGATTTCCAGAAGGAGTACGCCGACTACAACGTCAAGGTCGAATACTCCACGTTCAACGACTACGATGAGGCGCTCATGAAGATCCGCAGCGGCAGCATCCCCTTCGATCTAACATTCCTGGGTTACCAGCTGATCGCACGCCTGGTGTACGGAAACCTGATCCGGCCGCTGAACCAGGACTACATCCCCAACATCGTCGACGTGTGGGAGGAGTTCCAGAATCCGTGGTACGACCAGGGCTGGCAATACACCGTCCCCTACGTCGTCTACACGACCGGTATTGGCTGGCGCAGCGACCTGATCCCCGAGGACATCGGAGCTCGACCCAACCCCTACGACGTGCTTTGGGATTCCAAGTACGCCGGGGAAATCGCCGTGCTGGACGACTACCGCGAGGTCATCGCGATGACCGTCCTGCGGGACGGTGGCACCGATGTGAACACCGCCGATCCCGCCGTCCTGGGGGCAGCGCGTGATGCGATGCTGGAGATGCTCCCGCTCAGCCAGCCGCGTGTGACTATCACTGGATACACCGACATCCCCGAGGGGGTGCTATCACTTGCGCAGTGCTGGTCTGGAGACCTGATAACCGGCCAGTACTACATGCCCGAGGGAGCCGATCCCTCGGTCCTGCGCTACTGGAGCCCGCCCGATGGGCGAGGCAGAATCGACAATAACTTCATGTGCATTCTGACAGGCGGCGAAAACCCAGTGCTCGCCCACCACTTCATAAACTACCTGACAGGTGACGCCGTCTCGCGCAAGAACCTGTCCTGGACCGGCTACCAGCCCCCGCTAAGGTCACTGTCACCCGACTCGATGGTGGCCGAGGGACTCGTGCCGGCGAATCTCGCTGGCGCGGTGGTAATGCCGGAGTGGTTCCAGGTCGGCTATCCAGTCCTGGAGCTGCCACCAGAGGTGGAGGCCGAGTACCAGGCGATCTGGCAGCAGTTCAAGGCAGGTGCGTAAGTGGGCAGTCGCTCCACAAGATTTCTCTGGCCCGTCCTTGGCCTCCCCGCGATGCTGGGGATCGCCCTGTTCTTCCTCATCCCGCTGTACGTCGTCTTCTGCGTTGCCTTCGGCACCGTGGACCCGATCTTCCGGTCGCCGGTGCCGATCTGGAACCCGCTCGAAGAGCAGTTCACCCAGATGGGAGTCGTCTGGGACCGGCTCCTCGGCCCGGACATTTTATACCTTCCGGCCGTGCTGAGGACGCTTCCTGACGTCATCGTCGCGGTCATAGCCTACCTCATCATCGCCATTCCCGTCGCTTACTTCACAGCAACATTCACCGGGAAGTGCCGCGGTCTGGTGCTCCCGCTGCTTGTCGCACCGTTCTTCATCCTCGGCGCCAGCGTCGGTCTGGCGACCGTCAACCACGCGGACAGCGTGACGGACGAGTGGTTGTCGGCGGACTTGACAGTCGTTATCGATGGCACGTCCTACCCGGCAACGCTGCACTTTGCGCCGTTCTACGATCCCGAAAGGCGGCTTCGCTAATGGCGATGGACCTGCGTCATGCCCTCCTGTTCGAGCCGGTGCAGATTGGTCCGAAGACGCTGCCCAATCGGTTCTACCAGGTCCCGCACGCCACGGGCTTCGGCTCAATCAAGCCACGGAGCCAGGCGGCCTTCCGTGGCATGAAGGCGGAAGGCGGCTGGGGGGGAGTCTGCGTCGAGTACGCGCCCGTGTCGCGCGATTCTGAGGAGACGCCAGCAGTTGCGGCCGAAATTTGGGACGACCTTGATACGGCCAACCTGCGTTTGACCGCCGAGGCGGTGCACAAGCACGGTGCACTTGTGGGCATTGAGCCTTCCATGGTGGCGCCCTCAGCGTCAATGGAGCGTCGCGGGCTATGCGAATCGCCCCAAGCCCCCAGGGTGCTGAAATGATCTGGGCAAGCGGTGCCCGCGAGATGACAATGGGCGATATCTCGCGTGTGCAGGCGGACTTTGTGAACGCCGCGCGTCGTGCACGGGATGCGGGCTTCGACATCGTCTACGTCTACGGAGCCCACGGTTACCTCCTGACGCAGTTCCTGTCCTCCGTCACCAACCACCGACTCGATGCCTACGGCGGATCGCTCGCCAATAGGGCGCGATTCCATCTTGAGACGGTGGAGGCCGTCAGGCAGGCTGTTGGCGCTGATTGTGCGATCGCCACCCGCATGTGCGTCGACGGCCGTGACAGCATCCCTGGGATCCATGTCGACGAAGTGCTCACGGTCATCTCGTGGCTCGATCCCCTCGTCGATCTCTTCGACGTCAATGTGGGCGAGTGGGCCGAGGACTCTGGCACCTCGCGCTATTTCGACGAGGGGCACCAGCGACCCTGGGTGATGCGTGTACGCGAGGCGACGGACAAACCGATCGTCGGAGTGGGCCGCTACACCAGCCCCGATGTCATGGCCTCGATCATCCGCAGTGGAGCGGTTGATCTCATCGGGGCCGCACGGCCAGCGATCGCCGACCCCTTCCTGCCGCGCAAGATAGCTGAGGGGCGGTACGGCGATATCCGCGAGTGCACGGGATCCAATATCTGCATCCTCAAGGAGGAGACCTTCGCGCAGGTGGGGTGCGTGCAGAATCCCACGGCGGGCGAGGAGTACCGCCGAGGATGGCACCCAGAGGAGGTTCCCCCCATTGATCAGCCCGAGCGAGCAGCGCTCGTGGTGGGTGCCGGGCCGGCGGGCATGGAATGCGCCCTGACCCTTGCCCGCCGCGGCCTGGCAGCCGTGCACCTTGTGGAGGCTGAGCCGCAGATTGGCGGCCACCTGCGCTGGACCCGGCAACTACCTACGATGGGCGACTGGGGTCGCATCGTCGACTGGCGTGTCATACAACTCGGGCGGGAGCCGGCCATCGAGGTCGTCACGGGACGCCGCCTCACGGCCGATGAGGTAGCCGACTACGGCGCCGACATCGTGGTCATCGCCACTGGCTCTCGGTGGGCCTTCGATGGGACGCAGCCGGGCACGGACGCGATCATCGCGAATTCCGATCGTGCCCTCACCCCCGAGCGCATCATGGCGGGCGAACGCCCGGCAGCCGATCAGCCGGTCGTGGTGTACGACGCGGAGGGTTACTACGTGGGACCAGGCATCGCCGAACTGCTGGCCCAAGAGGGCTACGACGTACACCTCGTGACGAGTCACTCGGTGGTCTCACCCGTGTCGGATGCCACACTGGAGGGTGACTTGCTCAGACGTCACCTGCACCAGATCGGAGTGCACATGCACACCAACATTGTCATCTCATCCCTCGCGAACGGCGAGGTGCGTGGTCAGACATCAGTGGAACAGGAATGGTTTCTACCGGCTGCCTCGGTGGTGCTCGTCACCCACCGGCAACCGGACGATGAACTCGCACGGCAACTGCAGGAGCAAGGACTCACTGTGCACGTCATCGGCGACGCCTTACTGCCGTCCATGACGTCGGAGGCGATCTTCGACGGCCACCGGCTCGCGCGTGAAATCGATGGGCCGCATCCGGACTACCCCCTGGCCTATGCGCGTGAGCGAGCGGACGGGGGAGCCTGACACGTGGACAGGCTTGCGGATCGCACTCTGTCGGCGGCGAACATCGCCGCCGACGCGCGACAGGCTCCGCCGCGGAAGGCAGACGTGGTCATCGTCGGCGGGGGGATCATCGGATCGAGTATCGCCTACCACCTTGCCCTTGAGGGCGTGACCGATGTCGTCGTGTGCGAGCGCAACACCCTCACCAGCGGAACCACCTGGCATGCCGCGGGCCTGGTCGCCGGAGCACGCGGGACGATCACCATGACCGAGCTGGCGTCCTATGGCCGGGCCTTCTACTCGACGCTCGGCGCGCTCAGTGGCCTCGACGTGGGCTTCAGTGCTCCCGGATCGCTCAGCCTCGCGCGACGACCGGAACGTGCCGACGAGCTCGCTTACGCGTGCGATATCGCTGACCACTGCGGCATCGAGGCGCGCATGGTCGATGTATCCCAGGCACAGCGGCTGTGGCCCCTGCTGGATCCGGATGGGATCGTCGCGGGCCTGCACTTCCCTGGGGATGGCTACGTGAATCCTGGATATGCAGCGCTGGCATTGGCGAAGTCGGCGCATGCGCTCGGAGTGGCGTTGCGGGAGGACTGCGGCGTCACAGCAATCGATGTCGACGGCGGCCGAGTGCTCGGGGTCCAGACAACGCGCGGCGCTATTGGTGCGCGCACGGTCGTCCTTGCCGGCGGCCTGTGGACCCGAGACCTGGCTGCCACAGTCGGTGTGGCCGTGCCGCTTTATGCCGCGGAGCACGTGCACGTGCGGTCGGCGCCCCTGGGTGCCGACGTCACGGGGTTGCCCGTGCTCAGGGATGTGGACAACAGCTACTACATCCGCGCGGAAGCTGACTGTCTCCTCCTTGGGGCCTTCGAGCCGCGCGGACTACCGCGAGCATCCACCCGGATCGGGATCGATGGCCACGCGACCTTCGAGCCGGACTGGGATCACATCGCTGGCATAAAGGCGGCAGCGGAATGTGCCGTGCCGGCTCTCACCGACGCGGGCTACGACCGCTTCATCAACGCTCCCGAGAGCTTCACCCCGGACACGTCATTCGTCATGGGGCAGACCGCCGAGATCGGAGGCCTCTTCGTCGCGGCGGGCATGAATTCGCAGGGGATCATCTATGCCCCGGGAGTGGGCCGGGAGATGGCTCGCTGGATCAGGCAGGGCTCCCCGTGCTTTGACTCCAGCGCCGTCGATGTCAAGCGCTTCTCCCCGCACCAGGCGAACCGCCGCTACCTGCACGAGCGCACGCGCGAGAGCCTCGGGCGCCTCTACGCGATGCACTGGCCGGGCTATCAGTCGCAGACCGCCCGCGGCGTCCGCCTGAGCCCGCTGCACTCTCGTCACCGAGAGCTCGGTGCGGTCATGGGCGAGGTGAACGGCCTCGAGCGACCCCTGTGGTACGGCGCCCCGGCCCTCGAGGATGCCTACGACTTCCGTCGGCCGGGGTGGCATGACGCCGTCGGCCGGGAGCACGCGGCAGTGCGCGAAGGGGTCGGCATCATCGATCTGAGCGGCTTCGCGAAGTTCGAGGTGGCGGGTGCGGGAGCACTCAATGCACTCCAGCGCGCGTCGACCGCCGACGTCGACCTGCCGATCGATGGGGCAGCGTACACGCTCTTCCTCAACGATGCTGGCGGCATCGAGGCGGACGGCACCATCACGCGGGTCGCGCCCGATCGATTTCTCGTGGTGACGCCGTCTTTCAGTCGTCACCGGATGCTCTGGCACCTCAGGCGACACGCGACGGCCGAGGGCGCCGTGGTGGTCGACGCGACCGCGGGGATGGGGGTGATCGGCGTCTTTGGGCCACAGAGCCGCAACCTCATGTCCCGCGTGTCACCGGAGGACTGGTCGGGCACTGCGCAGCCCTATTTCACGGGCCGCTGCGTGGAGATCGGCGATGGCTTCGCCTACGCGCTGCGCGTGAGCTTCACCGGTGAATTGGGCTATGAGGTCTACTGCGACAGTGACCTCGCGATGAATGTCCTGGACGCACTGCTAGTAGGCGGCGAGGATCTGGGCGTGGTCATGATCGGGTACCTCGCGCTGGATTCTCTCCGACTGGAAAAGGGCTACCGTCACCTCGGTCATGACATGGGGCCGGTAGATGATCCGCGATCGGTGGGGCTGGGATTTGCGGTGGCATGGGACAAAAGTGTCGACTTCACGGGCCGGTTGGCACTTGCTGGTCGAGGCGGACCGACCTCACAGGCGATTCACGTGGCGGTCGCGGACCCTGCGGTGCGGCTCTGGGGTGAGGAGACCGTCTACGCAGGCGACGAGCCGGTCGGTCGCATCACCAGTGGGACCTTCGGCCATACCCTCGGCCGTTCGGTGGGCATCGCTACAGTGAATGCGCGCGTCGATCCTCACGAGGACGAGCTGAGCGTTCGAGTGCGAGGTGCTCGGCATCTTCTCGAGGCGAGCACGCGCGCGTTCTACGACCCCTCCGGGGAGCGAGTCCGGGCCTGATCGCGGCCGTCCGCGTAGCGGGCTTGCGCCCGTGACGACGATACCTGGCACGACGGACCCGGATACCTAGATCATGGAGCCCGGCAGCCCCATCTCCCTGCAGACTCATGACTTTCCGACCTTCCTCGAGGTGAGCGCAGACGTCGACGGGGTCGCCGAGTCGCGGGCTCGCCACCGCGTCACCGCACTCGCCAGCCAGTAGCGTAGGCGGGTGCTTCGAGCTGCCCTTGCCTGTGCTGCCGTCATCGCGACGGCGAGCCTCGGGTTCTCCTTGGCTGCGGCGGCGCCTCCGCAGGTGGCGGCCCTGGGCGACTCATACATGGCTGGAGTCGGGGCGGGCGACTACGCCGTGACCGACGACTGCCGGCGCTCGGCGCGCTCCTACGCCGCCGACGCGACCCGGCGCACCGCGTCGGCGCTGATCGACGAGTCATGCCCCGGGGCCCGCATCCCCCAGGTACTCCAGCAGGCCAGCCTCGTGCCTGCCGGCGCCAGCTTCGTGCTGGTGCAGGTGGGCGGCAACGACGTCGGCTTCTCCTCAATCGCCATCGCGTGTCTCGTGCCACAGGGCGGCAGCTGCCTGGATCGAATCGCCGAGTCCGAGGCAGCCCTTCCGGCCATCGGCGCAGGGCTGCAGGACATTGCGCGGGCCGCGCGCACCCGTGCGCCACGAGCCACCATCGTCTTTGCCGGCTACCCGAGCCTCCTCTCCGGAGCTCGCGCGTGCGCGTCATCAGCGATCGGCTCACTGCTAAACATCGCTGAGATCCGGGCCATCATCGAACTGCAAAGGCAACTCGACGCGACCATCGCCGCGGCCGCCAAGGCTGCCGGTGCCCGCTACATCGACTGGCCCCGAGCGGTCGACCAGCATTCCCTGTGCTCCCCCAGCCCGTGGTTCGTTACCCCGTTCTCCGGTGACCCCCAGGACTCGCTCCATCCCACCGCCAAGGCCTACGCGAACATGGGCCGATCCGTCGCAGACCTCCTGCGCCGATAGCGTTCTCCCGTGTCCGTCGCCGCCATCACATTCTGGTTCCTCGGGATCTTCCTCGCCCTCATCGGCCTGGTCTTCGCCCTCTATGGCATGTCGAGCGAGAGGTCCTACTGGGCCCAGCGGGACCCTTCCGGCAATGCAGCACGGGAGGCCACGCCTTTCTCACGGGTCTTCACTCACTTCTGGCGCATCGCCATCAGCGACGAGCGGGCGCCCCTGCGCATCGCCGCCATCGGCGTCACCCTGGTCTTGCTCGCGATCGTGGCATTCATCTTCGCGATCATTTTCACCGCCACGGGCTGACCTTGGCTTCAACCTTCATGGCACGGGCCCTCGAGCAATTGGCCAGTTACCTTCGGGCCCACTCCCGCCTCAATTGGCTCGTCGACCTTGTGCGGGCCGTCATCCGCGAGCAGGGCACCGAGCGCATCGGATTGAGCGCCGCTGGTGTGGCCTTCTGGTTCGTCATAGCTATCTTCCCCGCACTGATCGCGACGTTGATGGTGCTCGGCTTGGTGCTCGATGCTCAGCAGTTGAGCGCGGCCGTCACTGAACTCGAGAAGGCGAGCCCGGACAGCATGAACAGCGTCGTGCTCAAGCAGGTTCTCGTCGCGGCCGAGCAGCAACCATCGACCCTCTCAATCGCCTTCGTCGTCGCCCTCGTCGTCGCACTGTGGTCGACGTCCTCCGGCTACTACAACTTCTCCAGAGGCGCCCGCCTGGCCTACGGGCTGCCCCCGGCGCCCTACCTCGTCGCACGCACGCGCGCCTTCGTGGGTGCCAGCGTCGGAATCCTGATCACCGCTGGCGCGGTGGTTGGCGCCGCCCTGGCCATGGGCTTTGCGAGCCGACAGTCCGGGGCCTGGAAATTCGTGGTCTCCGCCGCCGTCGCCGTGACCGTCCTGGTCGTTCTCGTGGTCTTGCTCGTCGGGCTGTTTCGGTTTTCGACTGGACGGCAATGCCCCACGCCGAAGTATCTGCCGGGCGCTGTGCTGGGAGCGGTCGGCACCGTCGCCATCGCCATCGGTTTTAGCATCTACCTGGCCTACGCCGGGGACTACGAGGTCGTCTACGGGGCACTCGCCGGAGGAATCATCCTGATGCTCGGCGTCTATTTCTCGGCGTACGCCGTGCTCGTCGGTGCCGTGCTCAACGCACAGTGGCGCACGGTGAGCAACTAATCCCCCTTCGTGGACTTGGCCTTCTTCACCTTTGCCTTGGCGTTGCCGGTCATCGACCGAGCCTCCAGGAGTAGTTCACCGGCGTAGTCGGGAACGAACCGGCTGAGATCACGGGGCGGGCGCTCGTAGCCGTGCCCCTTCGGACGCTTGGGCAGGGTGAGTGGCTCGCGCATGACAGGCTGGTAGGGAACGGTCGATAGCAGGTGGTGGATCATGTTGATGCGCGCCTTGCGCTTGTCGTCGGCCTCGACGTCGAACCAGGGCGACTCCTCGGTGTCGGTGTGCACCATCATCTCGTCCTTGGCCCTCGAGTAGTCCTCCCATCGCGTGATGGACTCGAAGTCCATCGGCGACAGTTTCCACTGCCTCATGGGGTCATTGAGCCTCGAGGCGAACCGCTTCTCCTGCTCGTGATTGCTCACGCTGAACCAGTACTTGCGGAGGAAGATTCCATCTTCGATCAACAAGCGCTCGAAAATAGGTGCCTGGTGGAGGAAGCGACGGTACTCCTCAGGGGTGCAGAATCCCATGACTCGCTCGACACCAGCGCGGTTGTACCAGGAGCGGTCGAAGAGCACGATCTCTCCGGCAGCCGGCAAGTGCTCGACGTAGCGCTGGAGGTACCACTGGGTCCTCTGTCGCTCGGTGGGGGTCGGGAGGGCCACGATACGAGCTACGCGCGGATTGAGGTATTCGGTCACCCGCTTGATGGTGGATCCCTTGCCGGCGGCGTCTCGACCTTCAAACACGACCACCAGTCGCGAGCCGGAGGCCTTCACCCATTCCTGCATCTGCACGATTTGCCCCTGGAGCGTATAGAGGGTCTCCTCGTAGAACTCCCGAGGCAGGCGCTTGACCTTGGCAGGCGGCAATGCATCAGGACTGACGAACTGGCCCACGGCGAACCTCCTCCGTGGGCATCCAAGCACGCCCGAGGGACGCCCGTGGGCCCTTCGACGCCTAGGGTGCCGCCAGACCCTGGCCCTGCCATGACCGAAGGGCAGCATCGAATACCCGGTGCGCATCGAGGGCCTCCGCCGGCGTGGCCGTGCCGAATCGATCGCCCAGGGCACCGGCTCGCTCGGCCAGGTAGGACGCCCACATCTGCAGGAGCGCATCGCCGAACCCGAACTCGAAGATGGCGCCCGAGACCACGGGCCAGGACGACACATTGCCCGGCTGGAGTTCCTCCCAGACATGCTCGCTGCCGTCCAGACGGAAGCGGTGCAGGAGCGTCGGCTGGCGAGTGCTGAAGCGCACTCCACCGTCCATACCGACCGCGTTGAAGAACCACGTGTTGACATGGCCCGGTGCGATGCGGCGAGTCTCCCAGAGCATCGTGAAGTCACGGCCGCCGGCTCGTGGATGCACCCCGCACACGAGGAGGGCGTTGTCCCAGGTGTCGCAAGCGACGAGCGTGCCATCGGGACCCGGCCGCTCACTGACGACGTCATCGAGCCGGGCGTAGACCGAAACCGGCCGCCAGCCCAGGCGCAGTGGCATATGCGCGACGTGGAGCCCCAGATCACCCATGACGCCCACGGGGCCGCAGGTCTTTGCACGCCGCTTCCAGTTGATGGGCTTGGCCCTGTTGAGGTCAGAGGAGTGCCAGAAGCCCGCCCGCACGTCGAGGATGTCACCGAGGGCGCCGGATGCCGCATATGCGTAGGCCCGCTGCGCTCCCGGATAGAAGGGGAACTCGCTGGACACGCGCACGAACGCCGACGAGGCGTCAATCGCCGTCACGACACGCTCGGCGGCGCCACGATCGATTCCGAAAGGCTTCTCGGCAAGGAAGTCGCGCCCCGCCTGCGCTGCGGCCGTGTAGATCTCCTCGTGTAGATCGTGCGGCACGGCGATGTAGAGCACGTCGATGTCGTCCGACCCGACGAGATGCCGCCAGTCGTCGGTCAGCGTCGTGACAGAGTCCACGCACGCAAACCATTCGCGCGCCGCGGGTGCTGGATCGGCGACGGCGACCACGCGCGCTCGAGCCGGGTGGTCGACGAGCAGGTCCCACCGCCCGCACACTCCCACCAGCTCACGACCCATGAGGCCGCCGCCGATGATGCCGATGCGCACGTCGGTCATGAGGAGCGCAGAACCGCCATCGCCTGTTGGGCGTCCGCGCCGTCGTGCAGCATGGCCATGAGCGCGCGGGTCATCCCGGCCGGGTTGTCGTGCTGGATGATGTTGCGCCCGTAGACGAGCCCCGCGGCTCCCTGCTGAAGCAGGGCCTGCGTGCGCCGGAACACTTCCTCGTCGGAGACCCTTCCGCCTCCGCGGATGAGGACGGGGATGCCGGAAGCCGTGCGAATGACCTCGTGGTAGATGGCCGGATCGTCGGTGGGATCGGCCTTGATGACGTCAGCGCCCAGCTCCACCGCCTGCCGGACGATCGGCACGATCTGCTCGACGTCGCCGTTGACGGTGTAGGGCCCGGCCGCGGTCTCCTTCATGACGAGGGGCTCGACCATCAGGGGCATGCCGTAGTCATCGCAGTCATTGCGCAGGTCCATGACGTTGCGGATGCACGCCTCCCTGACCTCCGGGCGCCCCGGAAGGTCGAGGAGGTTGACCACGACACAGGCCGCGTCGAGTCGGACAGCCGTCAGGACCGCGTCGCGTGCGATCACGCTGAACATGTGATCGGGCAACTGCGACCCGTAGACATTGGCCACGTCCGTGCGCATCACGAGGGCGGGACGCTCGCGACCCCCTTGGCCCTGCAGGAGACGGGACTGACCTGGGGTGAGCTGGATGGCATCGGGACTCGCCGCCACTAGCACGCTTACCGCGGCCGGAAGGTCCTCGATGCCCGAGAGGAAGCCTCCCTGGCCAAAGAAGCCGTGATCGACCGCGATGTCGAGGCAGCGCCCAGAGGCTGGATTGAAGAGCCGCCGCATGCGGTAGGCGCTGTTGGACACCGGTGCTCCTTAACCTGGGGGCGGCCCACACGGGGCTGGCCGCCGCGACCCGTGCACCCTATCCCCCGGAGGATGCGACCATGGGGCCGTGACGACTCCTTCGCCGGTGCTTCTCCCGGTCAACCAGTTCGACCACTTCTACCGTGGCGGCGACCGCATCGGCGCTTTGCGCCAGGGCCCCGGGGGGCCCCGGCGCCCCGAGGAGTGGCTGGGCTCCACGACCACGCGGTTCGGCGACCCGGTGCAGGGGCTCAGCGCGCTGCCTGACGGGCGTTACCTGCGCGATGCGGTCATCGCCGACCCCATCGCGTGGCTGGGCGCCGCGCACGTCGACCGATACGGCACATCGGTCGCGGTATTGGTGAAGTTCCTCGACCTGGGCCAGCGCCTGCCCGTGCACCTGCATCCCAACCGCGAGTTCGCGCGTACGCACCTCGGACTCGCGCACGGCAAGACCGAGGCATGGTATGTCCTCGACGCGCCCCCCGGAGCCCGTGTCGGCGTGGGATTCGCCCAGCCCATGGCACTAGCCGACGTTGCCGCCATGGTCGCCGCGCACGACAGCCAGGGGCTTCTCGACTCCCTGCGCACGCGAGAGGTGCGCGCGGGCGACGCCATGCTCGTGCCGGCCGGACTCCCCCACACCGTGCAGGAGGGAGTGTTCGTGCTCGAACTCCAGGAGCCCACCGACCTGTCCATCCTGCTGGAATGGCAGGACTTCGCGGTCGATGGCGCCCGCGACGGGCATCTCGGCCTGGGATTCGACGTCGCGCTGCAGGCCGTCGACACCTCGGCCGTCACCGACGCCGACCTCAATCGCCTCGTCGTGCGCCGGGAGGAGATCGCCCGTGCGGGACTGACCTCGGCACTCCCCAGCGAGGCTGACGCCTACTTCCGGGCCCAGCACCTGGACACGAGCGACGCGCCCGTCACGGTCGACGCCGGGTTCGCCGTCGTGGCCGTCCTCGACGGGGCCGGCACGATCACGACCCCCGCTGAGACCCTCGCGGTGTCCCGGGGCGACGTCCTCGTGCTGCCCCATGCCGCGGGCGACTGGATCGCCGACGGTGCCCTCGTCGCGGTGGCCTGCCGTCCCCCGGCTCCCGACGCGCCCACGGACGCCCGCTAGCCCCTTCGCCGATCTGCGCGTGCCCGGGCCCGCTGTTACCCTCGCGTAGGACAAGGAGGTATCGATGGCAGACGATCCCCAGGGCCCGGCTGACATTCTTCGTGCCGTGTGGCAGGGCGTCCCCGGCTCTGTCAGCGATCTCGACGCAGAGTGCAGCCCCACCAAGGCCTGCCGCAACATGAAGGACGTCACCTTCGACGGCTACGCCGAGGAGGGCGGCGACCTGGCTACGGCCTGGCGCAATACCCTGGCCCGCGAGGGCAAGCTCGGCTCCGGCTCGCTGGCCGACCTTGTCTTCGGCAACTCCGACTGACGGCGGCCATGACCACATCCCCCGCTGACCTGAGTATCCCCGGGCTCACGTCCGTCTTGCGCGACCAGGGCTACATCGCCGACCGCGGCCTGGCCACGGCTCTCCTGCTGTCCCTCAAGCTCGGCAAGCCGCTCCTGCTCGAGGGCGAAGTCGGCGTAGGCAAGACCGAACTCGCCCGCACCCTGGCGTCGATGCTCGGACGCGACCTCATCCGCCTGCAGTGCTACGAGGGCATCGACGTTCACCACGCGCTCTACGAGTGGGATTACGCCCGGCAGATGCTCCACATCCGCTCCATGAGCCAGGCTGATGCTGCGACCTCTGACGATGACCTCTTCGGCGAGCGCTTCCTGCTCGAACGCCCGCTGCTCCAGGCCTTGCAAGCGGGCGATCGGTGTGTCCTACTCATCGACGAGATCGATCGAGCCGACGACGAATTCGAGGCCTTCCTGCTCGAGCTTCTCGGCGACTTCCAGGTCACCATTCCCGAGGTCGGCACGATCCGCGCCGAGACCCGCCCCATCGTGATCCTGACGTCCAACCGCACCCGCGAGCTCCACGATGCGCTCAAGCGCCGGTGCCTCTACACCTGGATCGGCTTCCCGCCGCCCGATCGCGAGGTCGAGATCGTCCGCACAAGGCTGCCCGACGTCGGTGCCGCGCTCGCAGGTCAGGTCGTGGCGGCAGTCAATCGCCTGCGCGAGATGGACCTCGAGAAGCCCCCCGGCGTCGCCGAGACCATCGACTGGGCCCAGAGCCTCGACGCCCTCGGCGTCGAGGCTCTGACAGACGATGCCGCCATCGACACCCTCGGCGCGGTGGTGAAGGATCGCGACGATCTCGAGTACGCGACGAAGAGCATCCAGGATGTCGTCGCCTGAACCCCAGTCGCATCCCGACGGATTCGACGCACTCTTGGTGGCGTTCGGGCACGCCCTGCGCGGGGCTGGCCTGCCGGTAGGCACCGACGACATCCTTTCGTTCTGCGCCGGCACCGCCTCGCTCGACGTGACCGATGTCATGGATGTCTACTGGTCGGGGCGCGCCACGCTCGTGCGTCGCCGCGACCACGTCCCCGTCTACAACGCGGTCTTCCAGCGATTCTTCCTCGACGCCACTGCGGCGTCAGACGACGAGCGCAAGCGCACGATGCGCTCCTCCGCCACCGCCGGGGCGACCCTCGAGATCCCCAACACCGAGGAGGGCCTCCCCGGACAGATCAGCCCCGAGGAAGCCAAGCTCGGCTACCTGGCCAGCACGTCCGAGGTCTACCGCCACAAGGCGTTCTCCGAGTGCTCCGACGATGAGCTCCGTCGATTGCGTCGCCTCATGCTGCAGATGCGCGTGACCCCACCGCGCAAGCGCACGCACCGCACCATGCGCGCCCGCCGGAGCGCCATGCTCGACATGCGTCGCATGGCCCGAGACACCATGCGCTCTCTCGGCGAGCCGCGCGACCTCGCCTACAAGAAGCGTCGTCACCGCCTGCGTCCCCTCGTGCTCATCCTCGACGTGTCAGGCTCGATGGCCGACTACTCGCGCAACCTCCTGCAGTTCGCCTACTCGGCCCGGCGAGCCAACGCGAAGGTCGACGTCTTCTGCTTCGGCACCCGCTTGAGCCGCATCACCAAGGCACTCGATCGCCGGGATCCCGACGACGCTATGCGGATCGCCGGCGAGGCCGTGCTCGACTGGGATGGCGGCACCCGTATCGGCGACAGCCTGCGGCAGTTCACCCGTGAGGCACGACGTTCGCGGCTGGGACGAGGAGCCATCGTCGTCATCTGCTCCGACGGCCTCGATCGCGGCGATCCCCTCGCCCTCGAGGAATCCATGGAGACCCTTGGCCGCCTGGCCCACCGGATCATATGGGTCAACCCCCACAAGGGCGATGTCGTCGACTACGTGCCCGCCTCCCTCGGCATGATCGTCGCCGACCCCTACATCGACGAGGTGCACTCAGGGCACAACCTCGCTAGCCTCGAGCATCTAGCTGCTCGTCTATCGAAGGTGGGTTAGCCATGAGGTTCAGCGTCTCATTGCAGGCAGAGGGCGATCGCGAGGTCACCCTGGATGAAGTGGTCGAGCTCGCCGATGCGGTGGCCGGCCTGGGCGGCATTGCCTCCGGCTTCGGCACCATGAGCTACGGCGCCCAGATCATCGTCGACGCCGAGACATCCGACGAAGCCGTCGAGATCGCCCTCGAGCAGTTCAATCGCGCCGTGGCCAGCACCTCCCTCCCCGCCTGGCCCGTGGCCCGCGCCGAGACCATCGGCGAGGATGACGACTATGGCGACCTGGACCCCTGAGGTGATTCGCCTCGGCAGCCTCGCCGGCTACTCCTTCGAGGGCCCTCGATCCCTGGCTGGCTGGACCCCGCCGCATGTGCCTGCCGTCTACGCGATCCTCGCCAAGGGCAATCCGCAACGTCCGCACGAGTTCGCGGTGATCTACGTCGGCCACTCCGACGACCTCACGACCGAGGGCTTTCCCTTCCGCCACCCCCGATCAGCCGCCTGGGTCAAGCGCGCCGACGGCAAGTTCAACCTCCATGCGTGCTGGCTGGAGGTGCCCGGCGGCACACGAGCCCATCGAGAGCAGATCGCCCGCGAGCTCATCGCCATCTACGACCCCAGCTGCAACCTGGAGAAGTTCGACCAGGCCTGGAAGGACGAGTGGATCGGCGAATACGCCACGCCCGTCACCGACCCATTGACGACGGGCCGCGACCCCCAGCAGTGAGGGTCCCGGCCCGTCGGCAGGTCAAAGCGGCCAGCGTCAGTCGAGGTTGACTCCCACGCCCTCCATTAGGCGCGTGCGGCGCGTGCCCATAGCGGGGCGCGCCGTGCCATCGGCAACGTTCTCGTCGTGCTGGTAGGTCGCCCCGACGACGATTCCCTCGCCCATCCCGTAGAGCAGGGGCAGGGCGCCGGCCACGACACGGCCGGTCGTGTTGATCGACGTCAAGCCGGGCTCGATCGCCTCGGCATCCTTCTTAATCTGCCAGACGAGATCGGCGCACTCCTCGAGGTCTGAGGCAACGGCCTTGAGCTGCGACCCCACGATGTAGAGGTAGATGGCCAGGCCCGCGATGAGGGCAACGATGTCGGCGACTGACCACCAAGCCAGCGCGCTGGCGCTCACGACCGCACCTTGTCAAGGACGCGGCCGAGGAAGAGGTGGTGCTCCAGGCCTTCCTGGAGCACCAGTTCAACACCCCCGCCGGTGGCGGTGATCAGCGCGGTGTCGGCGGTGTTGGCCTGCGCGGCGATAAGCGTCGCCTTGATGGCCGCGACACGCTTGCGAATGCGGGCCACCAGGATGACCAGAATGGTCAGCAGCGCGGCGACGGCAACAACGACGATGATGCCGAGGCTGTTCGCCACCTGCCAAAGTTGTTCGACCTGGGGATCCATGTCAGCCTCCCAGCCGGCTACGGCCGCGCTTGAGGCCATCGATGATGGCCAGCGCGGATGCGATGGTCTCGTTGAGACCCTTGAGCCCTGCGGTGTTGATCTCGGCCTGCTGAAGCCCTTGCAGAATGCTGCCCGCCTGGTTGCCGATGCGCGCGGCGAGCATCAGGATCGGCACCACTAGGGCCACCACGGCCAGGACGACGACCAGGCCGATGATGTAGCCGATCAGCCAGCCCTCATGTCCGGTGAAGTCCACGTGACCTCCTAGATCGATTCCGCGAAGCTACGCACCGGGGCGAGGCTTGCGTTGACGGACGAGACGACGGGCGGAACGGTCGACGTCTGGGCGACGATCACCTTGACGCCTCCGTCGAGTGCAGCCAGCGACTTGGAAGTCGCTGCCAGGTGGAAGATGACGCGGAGCAAGCCGATGGCCGCGGCTGCGATGATCAGCGCGCCGAGGATCAGTGTGATGATGGCTTCGATTGGCACGGGAACCTCCTAGCCCAACAGCTTCGAGACGGGGCCCGCGTAGCGAACCGCTCCATTGGCAACTTCCTTGATGACCCCGTCGGTGGTCTCGAGTAGCTCCGGGGTGTTGTGGAGTTCCCCGATCAGCGCGACCCCTCCAGCGAGGGTGTCATCTGTGGCGCCGCGGATCCGCTCCGTAGCCGCGAGGAGGCGGTTGAGCAGGGCAACGAGCACCGGCACGATGACGATGAGGAGGAGCAGGTTGCCGATCATCCATTGGCTCATGACATGCCTCCGCTCTACCGGCTCGGTGCCGGCTTGTAGGGAAGGAAGAACCGGCCGAAGACGCGCTTGACCGCGCGCATGAAGGCCGTGAGGCCGATCGCGATGCCGCTAGCAGCCTTGGGCTCGCCCACCGCATAGGGATCCTGCCCCTGGGCGAGCGCCTGCATGCGCACCTTCATGGACCCGGCAGTTTGGTCGATGAGCACGCCGGTGACGTCCTGCACGAGCCCACGGCCGTATTGCGCGGCCGCGCCCGAGATCTGCAGGTCCATGGCGATATTGACGCGAGTGGATGCACCGCCCATGGGCTGCAAGGTGACGTCAAGGACGGTCGAGGCATTGCCCCGGCCCTTCTTGTCGGCACCGACACCGTCGAGCACGAGGGCCTTCTTGACCTCGTCGCGACTAGTGATCTTGAGCTCCCCGGTGAATTCGAGCTTCACCGGACCTGCCGAGATTACGACGTCGCCCTGGTAGTGGTCGCCGGCGATCTTGTTGGTCAAGTCCGCGCCGGGGACGCACGCGGCCACGAGCGGCACGTCATCGAAGAACTCCCAAACCTTGTCAACCGGCTGGTCGATATCGAAGGAGCGGGCAATGATCATATCGTCACTCCCCCCTCATCGGCGGAGCACCGGAGACGTCCTTTCCGGACTGCAGCGCCTCGTAGACCCGGTTGGGCATGAGCGGCATGTCGATATTGCGGACTCCGGTGTGCTCGAGGGCGTTCATGACCGCGTTGACGAAGGCGGCGGGCCCACCCACGGTCGCGCATTCCCCAACACCTTTGGCGCCGATCGGATGATGCGGGCACGGCGTTACGACCTCGTGCAATTCGAAGCCTGGAGTCTCCCATGCGGTGGGCAGCAGATAGTCCATGAAGTTGGACCCGATGCAGTTGCCCTCCTGGTCGAAGGTGATGTATTGCATGCTCGCCATGGCATAGGCCTCGGTGAGACCGCCCATGATCTGGCCCTCGACGACCATCGGATTGATACGCACTCCGCAGTC
>VGBL01000012.1 GCA_016870515.1 Actinomycetota bacterium
CCACCGGGTGCCACGCGCGGCGCCGCCCTGCCGTGGTTCATGGCGCGCGTGAGGTAGATGCTGCCGAGCTTCTTGGGGTAGCCCTGGAACCATCCCCGCCCGATCGCGAAGTCGGTCGTCACCCAGATCAGCACGCATCGGCTGTACGTCGTACCGGCGTATGAGCAACGCACGACCGCGAATGTCTCGAGGTATTGCGAGCGCGAGGGGTCGAGCAGCTCGCGACCCTCGGCGCTGCAGGACTGCCAGTCGGCCCAGATGAAGGCGACCGCACCCGGGTCCTCGGGTGCGAGGTCGAGATCGGGCGGCAGGAGTGCGAGGACGCGCTCGACATCCGTGCGGTACTCGACGGTCAGGAGGGTGCCGGAGTAGTGCCAGGGCATCTCCGGTACGAGGGCCGAGCCGCCGTCGGGGGAGTAGGGAGGGAGGAATCCGGCCACAATCCCAGCCTACCCGGGATCGTTCGGACCCGAACCAATTTCCCGAATGTGCTTGACCCGGGACCCGCCGTACGTCACGCTCGCGTTCATTAGGGCCCATACGATCACCGGGCCCCCGCACCCCGGAGGGCACCCCATGGCCGACCTTCAGCCGGCACCCCCCGAGACACCCGAGACCTCCCTGCGCAAGGGACGCATCGGTGTCCTCGGCATCGTCTTCTTCGTCGTCGCGTTTGCCGCTCCACTGGTGGGCCTGACGGGCGCAGTCCCCGTAGCCGTCGTCCTAGGCAATGGAGCCGGAGTGCCCGGCGCTTACCTCACCGTAGCCATCGTCCTGCTGCTCTTCAGTGTCGGATACGCCGCGATGAGCCAGCACGTCACCAACGCCGGCGCATTCTTCGCCTACGTCGGCCGCGGCCTTGGCATCAACGTCGGGGTGGGCTCGGCGTTCGTCTCTCTCATGGCCTACCTCACTATTCAGCTCGCCGTCTACGGCTTCTTCGGCGCCGTGATGGGTGGCACGATGGCAGCGAACTTCGGCATCGAGCTCTCGTGGTGGGTCTGGGTGCTCATCGCCTGGGTCGTCGTGCTGATCCTCACCTTGCTGTCAGTCGATATCGGCGCCAAGGTCCTCGGCGTCCTGCTGACCCTGGAAATCCTGTCTGTCGTCATCACCGCCATCGCCGTCTTCGTCAAAGGTGGCCCGGAGGGCGTGAACTTCGGAGCGTCGTTCGCGCCGGGGGCTGTGATCGCCGGTGGGATCGCGGGCACGGCCGGCATCGCCCTGGCCTTCGCCTTCGCCTCCTACATCGGCTTCGAGGCCACTGCCATCTACGGCGAGGAGTCACGCGAGCCCAAGAAGACCGTGCCGCGGGCCACCTACACGGCGATCATCCTGATCGGCCTGGTGTTCGCCTTCGTCACGTTTGCCATGGTGACCGCGATGGGTTCCTCCACCGTTGTCGACCAGGTGCTCGAGCGTTCGGCAATAGACGGGGAGCCACTGCTCGATCCGGCCGCCGTTCTCTTCTCGATCGGATCCGAGTACGTCGGCGAGTGGATGGGTACCGTCATGAGCTGGCTGGTCCTCAGCAGCCTCTTCGCCGCTCTGCTCGCCGTGCAGAACTCATCGGCCCGCTACTTCTTCGCGATGGGTCGCGCGGGTGTGTTCAGCAAGCGCCTCGATCACACCAACCGCTTTGGCGCACCGGGCAATGGTTCGATTGCCGTATCGATCATCACCGCCATCGTTGTCGCGATTTTCGTGATTCTCAGTCTCGACCCGATCCTCAACCTCTTCTACTGGGCATCCGCTGTCGCCGTGATCGCGATCGTTCTGGTCGAGATACTCGTGAGCATCGCGGTGATCGCCTACTTCCGCAAGACAAAGGCGGACACCCGGGTCTGGCACACGATGATCGCACCCATCCTGGCCATCATGGGTCTCGTGCTCGGGCTCTACCTGCTGATGAGTCGCTTCGCAATCTTCGCCGGCACGGCGGCTGAGGGCACCGACCCAACCCAGCAGGCCTGGGCACTCAATCCGCTTGGATGGGTTCTCGTGCTCAGCCCGTTCGGGATCTTCATCGTCGGACTCATCGTCGGCGCGCTGCGACGCAAGGACCAGAACGAAGACGCGATTGCCGACCTCGTGACCTAATCCGTTGAGTGGCGACTTATATTGCCCGACACGCCGTAGAAGGACCGCATATGTCGCCACTCAACGGGATGCTCCAGCAGATTGACGTCTCCCCAGAGGAGGACGCGCGGCGCCGGCGGGAGTTCCCTGTCGGCGCCGGCGTGACTTTGGCCGACCTCGAGGATGCCGGCCGCGAGCAGGTGCTTGATGACCTGCGCGAACGCGAGCCGGTCACCTGGCTTCCTGCCCTCGGCGGCTGGCTCATCACCAAGCGCGAGCCCGCTCGGCAGATGCTGCTGCCGAAGTCCGGCGCGACCGTCGAGGCGGAGCAAAATATGGTGCGCGCCTCCCTCGGGCGCATGATGCTCACCGTCGACGGCGATGAGCACGAACGCTACCGGCAGCCGTTCGAGGTGCCCTTCCGTGCGCGCGAGACCGCGAGCGCGTACGCCGAGCCGATCCGCGCGTACGCACGCGAGCTCATCTGGCGCATCCAAGGCGAGACTGAGTTGACCGAGGCCTTCGCGGCACCTTTCGCGGTGGGCGTCGCCGCGCAGGTGATCGGCCTGCCACTCGATGACATCCGCAAGATCGACGGCTTCTACTCGGCGTTCGCCGCCGCCATGGAATACACCGGCGATCCCGAGCCGCTGCGACGTGCCGAGGCTGCGCGCGCTGAACTCACCGACCTGCTCGTGCAGGGACTCTCGCGCTCGGCGGTCGTATCGGAGTCCGATCTCACCCCGGACGAGGTGGCCGCGCAGTTGCGCGTGGTCATGTTCGGGGCCATCGAGACCATCCAGGCGTCGGTGCTGACCACCCTCATGCTGCTGCTCCAGCACCCGGAGTCAATGGCGCAGGTGCGTGCCGATTCATCGTTGCTGGTGGGGGCCGTCGACGAGGCGATCCGATGGATGCCCCCGGTGGCCTTCATCGAGCGCTGGACGGATGCGCCGGTCACCCTCGAGGGCGTCACGATCGGCGCCCGGGAGTTCGTCGGGGTGTCCGTGATCGCCGCGAATCGTGATCCCTCGGTGTTCGAGGATCCGCTGCGCTTCGACATCCGCCGGCCGAATGCTCGGCACGGCCTGTCCTTCTCGTCGGGCGCGCACCACTGCCTCGGCGTTCACCTAGCCAGAATGCAGACGGTCATCGCCCTCGAGGAGATGCTGACCGCGTGGCCGACGATCCACCTGGTGTCGGTGACACCGCCGAGCGGGTTCGCCTTCCGCCGCCCCTCAGACATGGTGGTGGCCCCTCACCCCTGAGTGCAGTGGCGGGTCGTGCTGTCAGCGAGAGCGAGTCGCGCAGCACAACCCGCCACTCAGCGGGATGGGTGAGGGATCTCGCCGGATCCGCGCTCGATCAGGCGCGTGGGCACCACGTTGGTCGCGGCCGTCGATTCCCGGCCGAGTGCCCGCTCGGCAGCGAGTCGTCCGATGGCGTGCGGGTCCTGCGCGATGACCGTCACGCCGGGTTGCAGGAGGTCGGCCAGCTCGAAATCGTCGAAGCCCACCAGCGCGACGTCGTACTGCAGGCCCTTGCGCTGCAGCGTGGCCGCCGCCGTCATCGTGATCAGGTCCTGCCCGGTAAACAGCGCCGTGGGCGGCTCCGCCAGCGACAGGAGCGCCTCCACGTGGTCGGCGGCCGACGATCGCGTGGCCCCCTCCCGTCGCACGAGGGTCATGTCGAGGGGGATCCCGGCCGCATTGAGGGCCTCGACGTAGCCCGCGAAGCGCTCGCGTGCGGTGTAGATCGACGGATCACGGCCGATGTAGCCGATGCGCAGATGTCCGTGGGTGATCAGGTGCTCGACTCCCCGGCGCGATCCCGCGCGGTTGTCGGTGAGTACGACGTCGACGTCGAGACGCGTGGCTGGCCTGTCGACGAGCACGATGCGTGTGCCCTCGCTGGCCGCCTGGGCAAGGTGCGCGAAGTCACCCTCGGCCGGAGCGGTGATCAGCGCGTCGACCTGGCGTGCGACGTACGCGCGAGTCATGTCGCGTTCGCATCCAAAATTGAGGTCGGTACTGGAGGCGAAGACCGCGATGCCGTGCGAGCGCGCCACCTCTTCGATACCGCGCAGCAGTGCGGCGAAGAAGGGGTTGCCGACATCATCGAGGAGTACGCCGAGCGTGCCGGTGCGCCCGTCCGCTCGCCGCAGCGCGGTTGCCGCGGCATTGGGCCGGTAGCCGAGCGCATCTGCAGCCTCGCGCACGCGGGCCGTCACTCCAGGTGAGACACCCGGCTCGCCATTGACGACCCGGGACACTGTCTTGAAGCTGACCCCGGCCCGGGCGGCCACATCGCGCAACGTGGGGCGCCGAGTGCCTGGGGGAGCCGATAACGTTCCCATAACGGTGCTTGTCACCCCCCGGGAAGCCATTGACGGCGTCTGATTGGAGGCCATAGAAAACCCCTACGACAACGTTGTCAAGGTCTCAAGGCACCAACGATTGCGTAACAAGGCGTCCGCCCCGGTTGCGCTATCGGCCGAGGCAGGACAGGTTGCGTACACCCCCGGGGTCAACCGACCCCCCTTGAAGAGGAGAGTCTTCATGGCACGTGCTTCATTCGGAGGCCGGCGTCTCGCCATTGTGGCGTCCGCCGGTGTCCTTGCGCTTGGGCTCGCCGCCTGTGGTGGCAGTTCAGGCGGTGGCGAGTCGTCAAGCGCGGCTCCCGCTCCCGATTCATCGAGCGCCGCTCCGGCGCCCGCTCCCGCCGAGCCCGTCAAGGTGACGCTGATCACCAAGGATTCGACCAACCCATTCTTCGTCGCCATGCAGGAAGGCGCGAAGGAGGCCGCTGCGGCTTCGGGCGTGGAGCTCACCGTCGGCTCCGGTTCTGCTGAGGGTGACGACGCGGGCCAGATCGCCCTGATCGAGCAGGCCATCGCGCGCGGTGATGCCGGCATCCTCATCACGCCGATCTCGGTCAACGTCAACGCGGCGATCGAGCAGGCGCGCGCCGCGGGCCTATATGTCATCGCACTGGACACCCCGACCGATCCGCCGGACGTGGTCGACATCACATTCGCGACGGACAACTGCCTCGCGGGTGAGGCCATCGGCCAGTGGGCCGCTGGCTGGCTCAATGGCGAGAAGGCAACGATCGCCCGCCTCGTGATCTTCAACGATCGCATGGTGTCCGTTGACTACTGCCGTGACAATGGCTTCCTCAAGGGCATGGGCATCGACATCAAGGACCTCACCATCATGGGTGACGAGGCCGAGACGGGCACGTACTCCACCGGTGCCGGTGGCGACTACGAGATCGTCTGCCTCGAGGCCACGGGTGCCAACCAGGAGGGTGGCCGCGCGGGCATGGAGAAGTGCCTCGCTGCCAACCCCGACATCAACGTCGTCTACACGATCAACGAGCCGACCGCCTTCGGTGCCGCTGAGGCCCTCAAGGCTGCTGGCAAGACGATCGGCACCGACGTCATCATCGTCTCGGTCGACGGCGGTCTCGCCGGCGTCGAGGCTGTGAAGGCGGGCGAGATCCAGGCCACGTCGCAGCAGTACCCGCTGCTCATGGCCAAGCTCGGCGTCGAGGCCATCAAGACCATCGCTGACGGCGGTGCTCCACCCTCGCCCACCTCGGCCAACGGTGAGTTCTTCGACACCGGTGTGAAGCTCTGCACCGAGCAGCCGATGGACACCGTCACCGCCGCCGAGCAGTGGACGGCACAGGAGTGCATCGACAACGCCTGGGGCTAAGCGGTCCTCGGTAGTAGGGCAGGAGTGCGGGGCGGCTTTACCAAAAGCCGCCCCGCACTTTCCTTATCCGGCTACGCTCCCCCTCACGCACGATTGACCGGAGGTTGATGTGAGTTCCACGGCCCCCACCACGGCAGCGGACGAGTTTGCCCATCGCGCGACCCCCATGCAAAAGGTGCAGTCCTCACTGCACCGCTACCCTTGGCTGAGTCCGCTCGTCGTCCTGGCCCTGCTGCTGGTTATCTTCGGCGTCCTAGGGCTCGTCCTGGGCGTCGGTGATCTCGAGAACCTCTTCAAGCCCGGCACGATCTCGCTGATGCTTCAGCAGACGGTCATTATCGGCACGCTGGCCATCGCACAGACCCTTGTCATCCTCACGGCTGGCATCGATTTGAGTATCGGCGCGATCATGGTCTTCGCCCAGATGTTCATGGCCAATCTCGCCGTCTACACGACCGCGTCCAACGTCACCTTCATGGCCGGTCAGAATCCCGTGCTCGCCGTCTTTATTGGCTTGATCGTGGCGACACTCGCCGGCGGACTTAACGGCTTCCTCATCGTCAGATTCAATCTGCCGCCGTTCATCGTCACCCTGGGCACGCTGAGTATCTTTACGGCCCTCACGCTCATCCTCTTTAAGGCCCGCACTATCCAGGGCAAGGAGATGCCCGACTTCATGCTGCTCATGAGCACGAAGCTCGAGATCGGGCCACTGACCTTTACGCTCGGTCTCATCGTCATGCTCCTGCTGTACGTTCTCTTCGCCTACATCCTCCGCGGCACGGCCTGGGGCACGCACGTGTACGCCGTAGGTGATGATCCGGCCGCCGCCGAGCTCTCCGGCATCAACGTCAAGCGCGTGCTCTTCAGCGTGTACGTCGTTGCAGGTGTCGTTATCGGCATCGCCGCATGGATCACGATCGGACGCACAGCGGCCGCAAGCCCCAACGTCGCGCCCGAGATCAACCTGGAGACAATCACCGCTGTCGTAATCGGCGGCACGTCACTCTTCGGTGGGCGCGGGCGACTCCTCGGGACGCTGCTCGGAACATTCATCATCATCGTTCTTGACTTCGGCCTCTCCTTGGCGGGCCTGGACCAGGCCTATCGCGTGCTCGCGATCGGCGTCCTCGTCATCGCCGCCGTGGCCGTCGACCAGTGGATTCGGAAGGTGAAGGTATGACAACAACCTCCACGACCCAGCCCATCGTCCAGGCTAAGGACCTCAACAAGTCCTTCGGTCGCGTTATCGGTCTCGCCGACTGCAACTTCGAGCTCTACCCCGGCGAGGTGATCGCAGTGGTGGGCGACAACGGCGCCGGGAAGTCCACGCTCATCAAGTGCCTTTCCGGCGCCCTTACGCCCGACTCGGGAGAGATGCACATCGACGGCGAGGAGGTCTTTTTCAAGTCGACTAATGACTCGCGCGCCAAGGGCGTCGAGACCGTCTACCAGACCCTCGCTGTCGCGCCCGTGCTCGACATCTCCGAGAACCTCTATCTCGGCCGCGAGATCCGCAAGAAGGGCATCCTCGGCACGGTCTTCCGGAGCCTGGACAAGAAGCGTATGCGCAAAGAGGCAATGCAGAGCCTCAACGACCTCGGCGTGCTCACGGTGCAGAGCATCACGCAGTCGGTGGAGACCCTCTCGGGTGGTCAGCGCCAGGCGGTGGCCGTGGCCCGGGCCGGTGCCTTCGGCAGCAAAGTCGTCATCCTCGACGAGCCCACCGCCGCTCTCGGTGTCAACGAGTCCGCGCGCGTGCTCAAGCTCATCAGGGACCTGCGCGATCGCGGGATGAGCATCATCCTCATCTCCCACAACATGCCCCAGGTCTTCGACGTCGCCGACCGCATCCATGTGCAGCGCCTGGGCCGGCGGGCCGCGGTGGTGACCCCGCAGTCGCATCAGATGAACGACGTCGTCTCGATCATGACCGGCGCCATGACAGTGCCGGAAGACCAGCAGCAACTGACGCCAGTGCGCTAGACGCCTCCGCCAGGCTCGTCGTGCGGACTTTGGGGGCTGACAAGGCTACGCCGGGGCCGCTGACCTACGTGCGCGTGCCGTGACCAATCCCTGACTAATCGGCCACGCCCATGCCTCCTGTCGGGTTGAATGCTCCTATGTCCGGCTCGCTCTCCGCTGATGTGGTCATCATCGGAAGTGGCATGGGCGGATCGACCCTCGCCTACGGCCTGGCCCAGCGGGGCATGGATGTGATCGTGCTGGAGCGCGGACACCACTTGCCCAAGGAGCCGCAAAACACCTCGCCGGAGGCGGTGTTTGTGCAGCGTCGCTACAAGCCCGACGACACCTGGTATTCCGCAGATGGCACGCCTTTCGCACCCGGCGTGCACTACATCGTGGGCGGCAACACCAAGGTCTACGGATCCTCGCTCCCGCGCCTACGAGAGCGTGACTTCGCCGAGACGGTCTATCCGGCGGGTGTTTCGCCGAAGTGGCCCTTTACCTATGCCGATCTCGAGCCCTACTACTGCCGGGTCGAGGCCCTCTACAACGTGCATGGCACCCCGGGCCCCGGTGATGACGCTGCACCGCCCAATGAGCCGTGGAGAAGCCAGCCCTACCCCTATCGAGCGCTCGCCCATGAGCCTTATGTCGCGCAGACCCTCGATCGGCTGCGCGCCCAGGGTCTGCACCCGACGACCACCGCGATGGGGGTCGACCTGCGCCCTGGAGGCCGGTGCATACGATGTGGCACCTGCGACGGATTCCCGTGCCGGTGGGATGCCAAGTCCGATGCGCAGGTGTGCGCCCTCGAGCCGGCTATCGCCACGGGTCGCGTGCGCCTGGTGACAGGTGCGTACGTCGATCGCCTCGAGACGGATGCTTCCGGTCGCATCGCGCGGGCTGTCGGCAGTCTGGAGGGTGAGCCGCTGGAGGTGAGCGGCCGCGTCTTCGCCGCGTCTGCCGGGGCGGCCAACTCCGCAGCCCTTCTTCTGCGAAGCGGCGTCGCCAACTCCTCCGGACTCATCGGCACCCGCTACATGGTGCATAACAACACCCACATCGCCGCAATCGATCCACGCCGACCCAACGACGTGATCTTCCAGAAGACCGCGTGCGTGAACGACTTCTATGACGATCTGGGAGATGGCTTCCCGGGTGGCACGTTGCAGCTCATCGGCAAGGTCCAGGCATCCATGATGAAGACCCACGCGACCAAGGCGCCGCTGTCGGTGCTCAAGCCCATGGCAGCGCGCAGCATGGAGTGGCTCGTCATGACGGAGGACACTCCCGATCCGCGCAATCGCATCTATCTCGACTCGGCCGGCCGCGTCACCGTCTCATGGACGCGCACCAACTACGACCGCCACGAACTCATGCTGGCGAAGGCCCGGTCGGTGCTGCGTAAGGCCGGCTATGTCGCGATCTTCGAGCAGCGCTTCGACATCTCAATGAATTCCCACATGTGCGGCACGGCGGTGGCCGGAGAGGACCCGCGGACCAGCGTGCTCGATCCTTTCTGCCGGAGCCATGACCTCGCCAACCTCTACGTTGTGGACTCGGCGTTCTTCCCGTCGTCGGGGGCACAAAACCCGGCCCTGACGATCGCGGCCAACGCCCTCCGTGTGGCCGAATCGATACCCGCCTGACTCACATCGCGGTGTAAGCGAGCGCTAGCCGCCTCCATGTCCAGCGAGCCCCTCTACCTCGTCGCCGTCTTCAAGCCTCGCATGGGGGTGGCCGACGTGGTCGTGGAGCGCCTGCGTCCCATGCGAGATGCCACCCGCGAGGAGCCGGGTGATGTCTATATGAAGCTCGTCGGGGGTGCCGGGTCCGAGACCTGGTGCATGTTCGAGAAGTTCGTCTCGCGCGAGGCGTGGGATGTGCACATGACCCAGCCGCGCGTAACCGACGGCAACGTATTCCTCGCCGACAAATTATGCGAGCCGACACAGCTTCGCTTCTGCACCGAGAAGTAGGCCGCGGGCTCGTCTGCGGTCGTGAGGTCTTCGTGATTAAACGGCGGCGGGTCGGCGACTGAGTTCGCTGATCGCCTCCACGATGGCATCGGGCGCCTCCCAGTTGAGCATGTGACCCGCGCGAGGTACCCACCACGCCTGCGCACCCGGGATCCCCTCCGCGAGCCGTTCGGACTGCCACGGTGGAGTCGTGGCGTCCTTGTTGCCCCACAGCACGATCGTGGGAATCGTGATCTTGTGAAGCCGGTCGCCGCGATCCTCGACCGTGAAGGCCTCCAGGATCGGCAGCAGCGACCGGTGGTCGGCCTTGCGGAAGGTGTCGAGGAAGACCTGCACTATCGCTGGCGACGGGTCGTCGCCGCAGATGCTCGCTCCAAAGATTGTACCGACGGCATCATTGGCGACGATCCGCTGGAGCATGCCCGACTTGATGAGCGGGATCTGCGCCTTGTTCTGGGGCGCACCGCGTAGGACATCGCCGGGGAAGGTGGACATAAGGATGAGCCCGCGCAGTCGCTCCGCGACGCCCGGCACGTCCAACACGGCGGCGATCGCCAGGAATCCACCCATGGAGTGCGCGAGAAGGACTGCATCGTCCGCACCCACGTGCTCCAGCACGGCTAGGTAGTCGCCGGCCATCGATGCGGTGGTGATCCCGTCGGTGCCGATGGTCGATTGGCCGTGCCCACGCTGGTCGAAAGCAACCACCCGGTAACCGCGTTCGAGGAGCATGTCCCATACGACATTCCACTCGATCAGCGTCATGTAGATGCCGTGGGCGAAGACGACCGTGGGCCCGGACCCGGCCGTGACGACGCGGATTCGCGTGCCATCAGGGCGCTCGGCGAAGGAGGTCTCGCCCTGGGGCTCGATCCGGAGTTGCTCGAGGGGGAACGGATCGGCGGCCTTGCGGATGTGCTCGGCCTTGCGGCGGGTGGCGAGCGCTGTTGCCCCTGCCGCGGCGGCGGCGACGGCTCCCAAAGCGAGCATGCGCTTCATCGATTCCTCCTTGCCTCGCCCGCGAGGCTAGACCCTCCGTGCGCGTCGAGTGAGCAGTTATGCCGAGTCCACCTCCGAGCGTAGGCTCGCACCGCTCCTCAGTGGAAGGGGGTGGCGGATCGGTACGGATGGGGTTGGATATCGGGGTGAAGCGCGCCGCTGACTGCCGGGTCGACGACCTCGTCGCCATCGTCGATCAGGTGACCCTCCTGGACGACTACCCGCTGGCCCATCGGGTGGACCACAATGTGCTTATCTACTCGGCTGCCGCCCTCGTCGGCGTCGATCGGGAGCAGGCGCTGACCGAACTCGCTCGGGCGCTTTCGACCGGTCCGGGCGTGATCATCGTCGAGGCCGCGATGGCGGCCGACGTGGTGGATCGCGCCACGGGCGTCTTCTTCCAGGTCATCGACGAGCAGCATCGCGCCGGGCAATCGGTCGGCGACCACTTTGCGAAGCCGGGCGCCAATGACCGCATCTGGAACTCCTTGGAGAAGCTGGCCATCGCTGATCCGGCGACCTTCGTCGACTATCACGGCAACGCGGTCATCGACCTGGTGGCAACCGCATGGCTCGGACCCGCCTATCAGATGACCGCCCAGGTGAATGTCGTCAATCCCGGCGGGGTCGCGCAGGTCCCGCACCGCGACTACCACCTGGGCTTCATGTCGGCGGCGCAGATCGAGTCCTACCCCGACCACGTGCATGACCTGTCGCCGGTCCTGACCCTCCAGGGGGCGATCGCGCACGATGACACGCCTTTGGAGACCGGCCCGACCATGCTGCTGCCGCATTCGCAGAAGTATCCGGGCGGTTACCTAATCGCCGGGCGTGACGACTTCGCGGACTACACGGCTCAGGCGTGCGTGCAGGTGCCCTTCGCCAAGGGTGATGCGATCTTCTTCAATCCTGCGCTTATCCACGGTGCGGGCACCAACCACACCGCCGACGTGCGGCGCATGGTCAACCTGCTGCAGGTGTCCAGTGCCTTCGGTCGTGCCATGGAGAGCATCGACCGCGAGCGCATCGTGCTGGCGATCTATCCGGAGCTCCTGGCACGCGGCGACGACCCGCGCGCGGAGATTGCCCTGCGCTCGGCTGCGGAGGGCTATCCCTTCCCCACCAACCTCGACCGCGACCCTCCGGTCGGCGGCCTTGCACCCGCAAGCCAAGCGTCCATCGTGCGCGAGGCGCTCGCCGCGGGTCGAGCCATGGATGAGCTGCGGACCGCCCTGGAGGATCACGCCACCAGACGGGAGACATCGTGAGCGAGCCACTGCGCATCGGCGTCATCGGCACCGGCCGGATCGGCCGCATGCATGCGGGCTACATCGCCAGACAGACCCCCCGTGCGACGCTCGCGGCGGTCAGCGATGTCAATCCGGCGTTCGCTGCCGAGGTGGGGGGGATGTACGGCGTGCCGGCGCTCGGCCCCGATGAGGTCATCGCTTCGTCGGACGCGGTGGCTATCTGCACGTCGACCGATACGCACGTCGACTACATCATCGATGCAGCCGAGGCGCGCAAGGCGATCTTCTGCGAAAAGCCCATCAGTCTCGATCTGTCGCAAGTCGATCGCGTGGCCGCGGTGCTCGAGCGCACGGGAGTGTCCTTCATGGTCGGCTTCAATCGTCGTTTCGATCCGGGGCACCGCGCGGTGCGGGATGCGGTGTTGAGCGGACGCATCGGCGAGGTCCGCATGGCTCGCGTCACCAGTCGTGACCCGTCGCCACCCCCGGTCGACTACGTCCGCGTGAGCGGGGGCATCTGGGTCGACATGATGATTCACGACTTCGATATGGCTGCATTCGTCGTGGGCTCCCCGATCGTCCAGGTATGGGCGCAGGGCGCCAATCTCATCGATCCGGCGATCGGCGAGGTGGACGACGTCGATGTCGCGGTGGCTGTGCTCACGCACGCCAATGGAGCCATCACCACCATCGACATCTCGCGCGAGGCGCCCTATGGCTACGACCAGCGAGTCGAGGTGCTCGGATCCCTGGGGATGGCCGTGTCGGACAATGAGCGTCTCAATTCCAGTGAGGTCTACCTCAAGGGCGAGACGCATCGGCCCGTGCTGCCCAACTTCTTCATCGAGCGCTATGAGACGGCCTACCGCGATCAGTGGCGCTGCTTCACCGACTACGTCCTCGATGGCGGGCCGTCGCCGGTGTCGCTCGCCGAGGGGCGGGCCCCGGTCGTGGTAGCGGCTGCGGCGGCCGAGAGTGCCCGGGCCGGACGAGCGGTCTCGGTCTAGCCGTGATGATGTTCTAGATGCGGGGGAGCACCCCGCGAAGTGCATCCCAGTCATCGATGCCGCAGCCGTTGTTACGCTGGATGATGACATCGACTAGGCGACCATCGACCTCGCCACGGATGCGTGCGCGTTGCGGACCGCCGTAAATCTCCGTGCAGATCCGACCGTGGTCGGGCCAGAGAACGTCCCCATTCAACTTGAGTGACCGACACGCACGGCTTGCGAAGCCCGGGCACGTGATCTCGGATCGCTCCTTGGTCTTGCCCCCGTCCATTGACACAACGACGGTGATTCGCGCCTTGAATTCAGACGCGCTGGCTGATGACGAGCCAGCAGCAGCCATTCCGAAGACGGCGACCGCCAAACAGCCGACGAGCGCCAGAGAACGCCGTAGCGTGAATTCGCTGCTTCTCACGAGGCCATGGTAAGTGTCGATCACTTCTCGTGAGCGCAAAGGGGAAGAATTCGCAGCCATTCCCACGGGGAGCCTGGTAGCTCCCGGCGCTTCCACGCACCCCACGTGTCGGTTGACGCGTCGTAGTCACGGAAACGGTCGCCGGAGAAGACCACGCCCTTGCCACTGGCTGCCATCGTGGCGAGCCACGCCCGAGCGTCGTCTGCTCCGAGGTCGTACTCGACGGGATACCAGTTGCATGAGGCCTCGGGATTGGCTTGGGCCGCGGGGACTGTCAGGAGTCCAAGACCAATAGCTGCGGCGGCGTGAGCGGTGACAAATCGGCGGGGGGTCAGGGGATTAGGCGGGATCGGCGGAGTGAACTCCGGTTCTTGAGAGAATCCCCAGGGTCCGGGTAGCCACGGCGGCAAGCGGAGCGAGCGTGTCGTCCGCAGCAGGGCCGGATCGGGTTCACCACGAGTGTCCGCAGTCGGCGTACGGGCGAGGGAGAAGCCCCGGGCATGCTTCACGGAAACTTGCGGGGCGCCTTGGCATCTAGGCATCGACACCGTCGATCGCGGCTACACCCCGCGGCGCTGCGCCTTCAGTCCGATGTCCATTCGCTCGCGCGCATCGCGCACGCCAGCTCGTTCGCTCACCTCGGGAACGCCCACCTGCCAGAACGCCCCGCCCTCGGTCCAGTCGGACTCTCGCACCCGCATGCTGATGACATTGACGCCTGGCTGCTGATCCGCGAGCGCCGCACGCAACTCGTCGATGTCGCCCACGCTCACGGCGCGAGCTCCCATGGCGGCGGCGTGCGCGCGGAAGTCAACGCGCGCCCCCGTGTGGCCGTGCGAATCGCGCAGCATGTTGTTGTAGGAAGCCCCGCCCTGGCCGACCTGCAACCGCTCGATCACCGCGAATCCCTCGTTGTCGCAGATGACGACGGTCATGTCGATGCCGGAAAGGGCGGCTGAGAAGAGGTCGGAGTTCATCATCATGTAGGCGCCGTCACCGACCAACACATAGGTGCGTCCACGCCCGGCATTGGCGATCGCAGCGCCCCAGCCACCTGACACCTCGTAGCCCATCGTCGAGAAGCCGTATTCGCAGTCGAAGGTGGCCAGGCCGAGAGAGTGCCAGTTGATGTTGAGTTCTCCCGGGAGTCCACCAGATGCCGTCAGCACGTAGTCATCAGGGGCGGCCTGCGCATTCACTGCTCCGACTATCTGTGCGTAGCTCAGTGGAAGAGCGCCGTCGGGTGCCGTGCGGTCGGAGATGAAGGCATTGAGATCGGCCCGCATCACCTCGCCCTTGGCGGTCCACTCGGTGGGCGTGACCCAGCCGTCGAGTCGGCCTTGGAGCTCGAGCAGGCCTTCGCGCGCGTCGCCGACCACGGGCAGCGCACGGTGCTTGACGGCGTCGAAGCGCGCGGCGTTGAGGCCGATGAATTGCGCCTGCGGGTGGAAGACCGTCCATGAACCCGTCGTGAAGTCCTGCAGCCGACTGCCAATGGCGATAATTACGTCGGCATTGGATGCCAACTGGTTGGCGGATGCCGCGCCGGTCACGCCGATCGGGCCACTGTAGCGCGGATGGTCCCAAAGAAGCGATGACTTGCCAGCGACGGTCTCGACCACGGGAATGCCGTGGCGCATCGCGAATTGCGCCAGCTCGCGCTCGGCGAGCGAATAGTGCACGCCGCCGCCGGCGATGATGAGGGGCCGCTGAGCCGTGCGGAGCAGGGCTGCGGCCTGGTCGAGTTGCCCCAGGTCTGCTCTGGGCCGGAGCGGAGTGTGCACGACAGTCTCGAAGAGCTCGTCGGGGAAGTCGTAGGCCATCGCTGCGACGTCCTGCGGGAGGCCGATGAAAGCCGGCCCGCACTCGCCAGGGTCGCGCATCATCGAAAACGCTTGCGGCAAGGACGTGATCACCTGCGCGGGATCGGTGATGCGATCCCAGTAGCGCACGACCGGTCGGAAGGCGTCATTGACCGTCGTCGATGGCGAGCCAAAGTGCTCCACCTGCTGCAGTACCGGGTCGGGCAGCCGGGAGTGGAAGGTGTCGCCCGCGATGAAGAGCACGGGCAGGCGATTGGCCATCGCCATGCCCGCCGCCGTCACCATGTTGGTGGCGCCAGGGCCGACGGACGATGTAGCAACCATGATCTGCTGTCGACGCTTGGCCTTGGCGTATGCCGCAGCCGCCAGGCCCATGCCCTGCTCGTTCTGTCCGCGCCACACGGGCAACTCACGGCGGTGCGACTCGAGGGAGTGTCCGAGGCTCGTGACATTGCCATGGCCGAAGATCGCGAAGACTCCGGGGAAGAGAGGGGCATCGATTAGTTGTGACGGCGCCGTCTCAGCTGACCCCGCGGGCCCAGGCGCTCCTGGGCTTGGCTCCATGAGCACTCGCTGCGCGATCAGATAGCGGACGATGGCCTCGGCGGCGGTGATCCTCATGCGGTTGCTCCCAGGTCGACGACGGGTTCCCACATGCGGGAACTCCACGAATCGATGAGCGCCTGCTGCACGGAGACCACGTCGACCGCCTCCTTGAAGCCTGGCGTGAAGGTGCCACCGGCGGCAAGCGCCTCGAGGAAGACGAAGTCTTCGGTGGCGACGATGTCTTCGAACCCGATGGCATTGGCCTGCCCGGGCACGAAGGCCCCGTGGAAGGGGAAGCGGTCGCCGCCGAAGATCGTCGTCCAGCCTGTCTCCTTGATGGACGGGTCATGCCGGTAGTACTGGAGTTCGTTGAGGCGTTCGAAGTTCCAGGCGAGTGCGCCCTTGGTCCCGTAGATCTCGAATGCGTTGTGGCTCTCGGGCCCGATGGTCGTGCGGCTGGTCTCAAACGTGCCGGTGGCTCCGCAGCCGAAGCGGCACAGCATCGAGGCGAAGTCCTCGTTTTCGACAGGCCCCTTCGGGTCGCTCGGCTTGCCGCGGCCGTAGTGGCTTGCCGCGCCCTGCGGGATGGGCCGCTCGGTGATGATGGTGTGCTGCATGCCCACGACCTCGCTGATGTCGCCAACGAGGAACTGCGCGAGGGACACGCAGTGGCTGAGGATGTCGGAGGAGACGCCGTAGCCCCCCTCGCCCAGCTTGAAGCGCCACGTGAGCAGGCCCATCTCGTCGGAGCCATACATCGACAGAAATCGCCCGCGGTAGTGGGTGATCTCCCCGAGTGCGCCTGACGCGATGAGGTCGCGGGCGTGCATGACCAGGGGCGACCACAGGTAGTTGTAGCCGACACCGGTCAGGATGCCGGCGCGCTTGGCTGCGGAGTAGGCCGCGACCGTCTGCGCGGGCGTGCCTCCGATGGGCTTCTCGCTGAAGATGGCCTTCCCGGCTGCGGCGGCTGCCTCGATCATCGGCACATGCAGCATGTTGGGAGCGGTGACCCAGACGACGTCGACCTCTGGGTCGGCCACGGCGGCTGACCAGTCGTCGGTTGCCCGCGCGAAGCCGAAGTCGCGGACCGCGCGTTCGCGGCGCTCGCCTTCGGTGTCGGCGCACGCGACGAGTCGCGGGTTACAAGAACGCTGCGGAAAGAGTGAGGGGATGCGCAAGACGGAGCGGGAATGTGCTTGCCCCATCCAGCCGAGCCCCAGGACGGCAATGCCGATTTCCTTCACTGCACGCGTCCCTTCGCCGAGGTCATGGGCAGTCGCGGATCGATGTCGGTCCAGGTGCCCCGGATCCAATGGTGGCTGGGATCGTCGCAGAAGGCCATGGTCCGCTCTTCCGCCGGCCCGGCCAGCACGTTGAGGAAGTACATCGGGTAGTCCGGAGCCGCCGCGGTGGGGCCGTGATAGCCCTCGGGCACGAGGTAGGTGTCGCCGTCCTTGATCGTCACCGTCTCGTCGACGCTGCCGCTGACGGTGTAGACGCGGAAGAGTCCGGTGCCCTCGGGGTCTCCGTGCGCGGAGTCGTTCTTGCCGATCCGGAAGTAGTAAATCTCCTCGTTGGTGGTCGGGCAGTCGCCGATGCCGTCATGGCGATGAGGCGGCCAGCTAGACCAGTTGCCGCCGGGTGTGATCACCTCGCAGACGTTGATGCGGTCGGCCCCAGCAAAGGAATCGGGTGTCGCGATGTTGGTGACCTGCCGGCTCGCGCGCCCGCCCCCGCGCAATTCGACGGCCACGTCTTCGGCGGGCGTGTAGTGCACCGGATGGTCAGCTCGCGCCTTGGCAGTCAGGATGGCGACCTCGCCATTGACATAGCTGAAGTCGATGGTCTTGCCACGAGTTACGTAGAGCCAGTCGCTGACCGAGGCGAATACCCCCGCGCGTCCCCGCAGGGGATAGGTGTTGCTATCGACCGTGATGGTGACGTCTCGGGCCGAGAGCGGCAGTACCACTGCCTCAGAGTCGCCAAGGTCGATTGAGCAGTCACGGTCGATGACGTGTAGTCCGCTGTAGTCCCAACCAGCCTGCTCCGGCGCGATGGACATGGGGCCATGGGCATTGGCCAGTGTGCCGTGCGGTCGGTGCCAGCCCGAACTCATTCGCTACCTCCGTGGACTCGTGGTGCCGTGCTCATGGACCGTCACCGTGGACGATGCGCGCGGCGGTCGCGACGATGCCCTCCACGTCGCCGTCGTGCGGATAGAGCAGGGCGCGACCAGGGATGAGCCCGCGCACGTTGGGCTCGCGCATGGCCCGCTCCCATCCGTCGACGACGTCCTGCCACTGCTCGCCAGGGTCGCCCCCGAGCAGGAGGATCGGCATCGTGGTAGCCGCCGCAACTTCGGCGATGCGCGGGGTCGCCGGGATCTTCAGCCATGTGAAGGCGCTGCTCGAGCCCAGGCCCGAGGCGATGGCGACGGCGCGAATGAGCTCCTCGTCACGAGTGTCGAGGTGGGCGCGGCCCGACTCGTCCTTGAGGTAGGGCAGCGGCTCGATCATGCAGGCGATCCCCTGGTCGGCGAGCTTCGTGGTGACGGCACCGCACATCTCGATCGTGCGGGCTACGCCCGGGTCGGTGAACTCGATGCGCAGCAGCAGTTTGCCGCCGTCGAGGCCGGCCGACGCAATGTGGTCGGGGTCGTACGCCGTGATCCGGTCATCGAGCTCCCATAGGGCTCCCTTGAGGCCGCCTCTGTTGATGGTGCCGATGGCGATTCGCCCCTCGAGAGCCCCGAGCCACGCAAGCTCCTCGAGGATGTCGGCGCTGGCCATCACGCCATCGACTCCGGGCACCGACAGCCCGCGCATCAGGTTGTCGAGCAGCGTGTATCGGTTGGCGACGGCAAGGGGATCCTTGCCCACCGCCAGCATGCCGCGCGCGGTGTGATCGGCCGCGAGGATCATGAGATTGCCGTCCTGTTGAGGTGCCGGACTAGACGAGCCGTCATGCGTGCCCGACCCACCCTGCGGGGTCCGGCGCCGACGGTCTCGAAGTGCGCGCTGCAGGGAGGCGGGCTCGAAGACGCGGGCCTCGCACAGTGCACCGTAGGTCGAACGATCAAGCATGAGTCAGCACCCCTCGATGTCGTGCCCGAAACCTGGATTGTTGCGCGCGCGCGTCGGTCACCGGCCACCCATCATGAGTGCCTCGACCTGCTCGATGGTCGGCATTGCATCGCCGCATGTGAGCTGGGTGGCTACATAGGCCCCGGCCGCGTTGGCGAACATGCCGATCTCGGGCACGGTCCAGCCTGACAGGAGCCCGTGGATGAGCGCACCGCCGAAGGCATCGCCCGCTCCGAGCCCGCACAGCACCTCGATGGGCACCGGCGGCACCGTCCAGCGGTCGTCAGGGGTGGCGAGCAGGACTCCATCACCACCCCGCTTCACGATCGCCAGATGGACGCCTTCGACGAGCAGCGCGTCGGCTGCCCGATCGGGATCGGTCTGCCCGACCGCGACCTCGCACTCGGTGCGGTTGCCGACCACGACCGTGGATCGACGTACGGCGTCGAGGGCGATGGCGTGTGCGGCGTCGCGGTCTGGCCACATGCTGGGCCGGTAGTCGAGATCGAGGACGACATCAGCACGGCGTTCGCGCAGGTCGAGCCAGTCCTGGCACGTGTCGGCAGTGCTGCCCTGGGCAAGTGCGCCGAAGCTTATCCAGAGCACGGGGCACTCGCGGATGACCACGGTTGGCACATCAAGCGGTGTGATCTGAGTGTCGGGTGCCGCCAATCCGCGGTAGAAGATGATCTGCGGATCCTCCGGTGGGTCGAGGGCGGCGAGCACGACCGGCGTCAGCCCCTCACCGGTGCCGACGTACCTCGTGTCGACACCCCAGTCGCGCAGCTGCTGGCGCACGTAGTCACCGAGTTGCTCGCCGCCCACCTTGGTGGCCACGGCGGCCTGGTGTCCGAGGCGCGCGGCGGCGATGGCGACATTGGTGGGGGAGCCGCCGACAGACTTGATGAATGTCTGCGGATCGGCGAAGCTCGCGTCGAGCTGCTGTGAATACAGATCGACGCTGATACGGCCGACGGTGAGGACGTCGGGGATCGCGCTCATGAAGACAGGCGTAGCGAGACGACGTCGCGCAGGTAGTCCATCGACGTGATTACCTGCTCGATCGGGCCCTCGCCCTCGGGCGGAAGTCCGTCGGTGAGGGCGGTGTCTTGCTCGATGACATACCAGCCCTGGTAGCCGCGCGATTCGAGCGCCTCGACAACGCCAGCGATGTCGATATCGCCCTGGCCGAGCGGGGTGAACAGGCCCTCCTGCGTCGCGGCCATGAGGGTCTTGGTGCGGTTCAGCACCGGGGGCACGAGCGCGAGGTTGACGTCCTTGAGGTGGACGTGGCCCACGCGGTCGAATCCCTCGATGGCGAATTCGACCGGATCCTGGCCGCCGATGGCCATATGCCCAGTGTCGAGGCAGAAGCGCACGTCGCAGCCGCTGTAGACCATGTCGATGTCGTCCTTGGTCTCGACCAGCGTCTGCACATGCGAGTGCAGTACCTGCTGCAGCCCGAGCTCAGCGCAGATGTCATCGATGATGGCAAACATCTCCATCATGTGGCGCCGCTCATGGGCGTCGAGGGGGCGAGGGATAGACCAGTCGGGATCTAGGACGATGGCGGAGACGAATTGCGTGGCTCCGGCGCGCTGGAAGAGATCAGCCACGCGACGTGCCTCGGCGATGGCGGTGCCGCGGAAGGCCGGGTCGTGCAGCACCAGCGGTGTGAAGCCGCCGATGAGTGTCATGTCGTAGTCAGCCAGTGCGGCCTTGACATCGTCGGGGGAGGTGGGCAAGAAGCCGGGGGCGCCGAGTTCGGTCGCGGGCAGACCGAGGCCGGACATCTCGGCGAGTACGCGCGGCGTCGGCAGCATGGCGCCCCACCCGGGGACCTCGCAGATACCCCAGGAGATTGGGGCGGAGGCGACGCGATCGAGGAAGGCGGTCAAGGGACTCCCGGGGCTATCCCGCAACGTTGGCGCGGATTATTGGAACGTTCCAAAGTATCGTGACACACTCGGTCGAAGCCGGCAAGCGGCTTGGAGGTGGGTGAGCACGCTGCTTGGAGGTGGGACAAATGGTCGGTGGGGGCCACTGTCAGGCGCCAAACGCCACGCCTGTCCCACTTTGTGGGACAAGCGGCGAGGTGCTGGCGAGGGGGCTGACGCCGTTGGGTGAGAAGGGGAGGTGCGACAGGTGCGAGTAGTCGTGGTGGGTGCCGGGCGCATGGGCGTTATCCGGGCCGAGGACCTCGCGGCTGACGGCCGCGTCGACGACATCGTCGTCACCAACCGCAACCCGGCGCGTGCGCAGGAACTTGCCGCACGCGTCGGCGGGCGCACATCGCCCTGGGGCGAGTGGCCTGAGGCCGATGCGTACGCCGTCACCACAGCGACGGACACCCACATGGATCTTGTGCGGCAACTCGTCCGGTGTGGCAAGCCGCTGCTGATCGAGAAGCCTTTGGCCATGACACTGGAGGAGACCGATCGGCTCATCGCCATGTCGGAGGAAGTCACGATGCAGATCGGCTTTCAGCGTAGATTCGACACAGGAATACGTCGCATCAAGGAGGCGATCGACTCGGGCCGGCTCGGCGTTCTCTACACTATGATTCTCGTGGCCCACGACAAGACGCCGGGCTCTCCCGACTACATCGCCGGTAGCGGCGGCACCTTCCGCGACATGCTCGTGCACGATCTCGATCTGGCCCGGTGGCTGAGCAACTCGGAGATTGCCACGCTCTATGCCACGGGCGCGGTGCGCAACCACCCTGACTACGCGGCTGCTGACGACCACGACGTGGTGGCAGTGCACCTGACGATGGCCAACGGCGTGCCCGTGCTCGTCAGCGGCACCCGTCATGACCCGGCGGGCCATGACATCCGCATGGAGGTCTTCGGCTCGCTCGACTCGGTCGCGGCCGGCCTCGATCACCGCACACCGATTCGCGTCGCCGAAGCCGGCGAGGAGCCCGCCTATGTCGAGACCTACTTCACGGGTGCTACGGCCGACCCCTACCGGGGGTTCATGGATCGCTTCCGCGCGGCATTCACTGCTGAGACGTCGGCCTTCGTCGATGTCGTGCGCGGCGAGCGCGTCAATCCGTGCCCGCCCGAGGCGTCGCGTGCCGCGTTAGCGGCAGCCATCGCGTGCGAGGTATCCGCGCGTGAAGGCCGCGCGGTGGCGATGTCGGAGATCGGGTGAGCCGCGATGCATGATGATGTCCCAGATCGGGTGAGCCGCGATGCATGGTGATGGGACCACGCCCGTGACCACGCCGCGACACTGCGTGATGGGACGATGACAGTGACCACGCCACGCACGGCTGCCCGTCGGCCCACCCTGCACGATGTGGCTGCCCGCGCAGGTGTCTCCAAGTCGCTGGCATCGCTGGCACTGCAAGGATCCCTCAAGGTGTCTCCCGCCAGTCGGGAGGCCATCCTGGCGGCGGCGAATGAACTCGGCTATCGCCCCAATCGCACGGCGAGCAGCCTCGTGCGCCAGCGCACCCACACGATCGGCGTGCACATCCTCGACCTGCACAATCCCGTGTTCGCCGAGATCCTCGACGGGGTACACGAGGGCGTGCGCGACCACGGCTACTCCACCATCCTGGTCACCGGCAATGCCGATCCGGCAACTGAGCGGCGCGAGATCACCCGGCTCCTGGAACTGCGCGTGGAAGGGCTCATCCTGATCGCTCACCGGCTGTCGGACGATGACCTTGCCACGATCGCCGGAGAGATTCCCACGGTGGTGGTCACATGGCAGACGCCAGGGATCGCACGCTTGGACTCGGTGAGTGGTGACGACGTCTCGGGGTCGGGGCTCGCCGTGGATCACCTAGTGGGCTTGGGCCATGAGCGCATCGCTCACGTCAGTGGTGGCAGCAATCGCATCGCATGGGAACGTCGGGCCGGCTACGAGCAGGCGATGTCGGCTCATGGCCTTGAGCCCATCGTCGTGGATGGCGCGTTCACCGAGGCAGGCGGCTACGCCGGCGCGCAGTCGGCTGTCGACGCCGGAGCGACCGCCATCTTCGTGGCCAACGACCTCGCAGCGATCGGTGCGCTTGCCGGCCTACGCGATCGCGGCCTGCGCGTGCCCGAAGATGTGGCGCTGGTCGGCTACGACGGCATGCGATTGCTCGACTCCCTCGACCTCACGACGGTGGCGCAGCCGCTGGCCGACATGGGGCGCATGTCAGCAGATCTGCTGATGGAGCGAATCGCCGATCCGTCGCGCTCAGCGGTCCATCGACGGATGGAGACGCGGATCGTCGTACGTGGGAGCTCCGCCTAGCCCCCGCTGTCCAGATGCCGGCACGCTCGATCAGCGCAGCCGAGGGCCCTGTCTTTGCTGACATGAAGACTCCCCTGGGGCGCAAGAAGTAGGCGGCAGCGAGTTGCACTAGTGCTTCCGCGCGTGGAGTGCCACAGATGGCAACTCCGGCAATTGCCGGATGAGCCGGCCGGTGATCGAGGCGATCTGCATTCCGATCGTGATGGCGATGATGGAGGCGCCCACCGTCAGGATGACGCGGAAGTCGCTGGTCAGGTCGGTCAGGGATGGCAAGCCGGCGGCACCGGTGGATCCCACCGGTGCCGCTTCGGTGGTGTCGGCCGCTTTGGTGATGGCCTCGGTGAGACCGACGAGCCCGAGCGAGCCCGGCACGAGAAGCCAGAAGACAGGAGTGAAGATCACGAATGCGGGCGGGCCGTTGGCCGTACGGTCCTGGATGAGCAGCGCGATGAAGAGCGAGACACCCGCCGAGACCCCGGCGGCGAGCACTCCGTCGAGCTGCCAGGTCACCAACTGCTGGACGCTGAACGCGATCAGCAGCAGCAAAATCACGTAGCGCACGGCACCCTGCGGCACGTTGAAGGCCAGCACTTGGCCGATGGCATAAACGGCGACGCCCAGCCACGCCACCCACACGGGCAGGCGGCTTTCGGTCAGATCGCTGATGGCAAAGGGGGAGATGTTGGCGAGTAGCGACCCGACGAGGATCCCGAAGACGAGAACGAGGATCTGCACGATCGCCGCTACAAGGCGAGATGAGCCCGCGATGAGGTGACCGCTCGCGAGCTCCTGGGTCGCGCGCGTCAGGGCGGCGCCCGGGACCAGCGCAATGAGCGGCGCGACAACCACGCGCAGTGGCTGGACGTCGGACTCGCTGAGCGAGGCGAACCCGAACACCGAGAATGAGCACACGAAAGCGGCGAAAGGTGGGACCAGTGGTGCGATCTTCGGGTGCGGCCGGGCGAGCATGAGCAGCCAGCCCACGAAGAGGCCGAGTACCCCGGCCGAGATGAGGCCCCACAGGCTCGCCCGGAAGATCAGGGCGAAGCCGGTGGATGCGACGCAATAGCCGAGTACGGTCGCCCACCCGGGGAAGCGTGGTTCCTTGCGGGGGAGCTCATCAAGGATGCGCGTGCCTTTGGCCGGTGAGATCTCGCCGCGACGGGCGTCCTGCGCCACGTCGTGTACGACCGCTGCCTGGTCGAGTCGCAGGGCATCCAGCGGGCCCTCGGTGATGACTCGAGCGCGGCCGACCTCGGGATCGTCGATGATGACGACGCCGGGTAAGACGGCGACGCTGAGATCTCGACGCCCGTAGGCGCGAGCGACCCGGTCGAGGGTGTTGGTGACGTCGTCGACGGCGTATCCGGCGGCAAGTTGCGAACGACCGAGTGCCAGAAGGAATCGCTCTAGCTCAATGGATTCGCTGGTCGATGTGGATTCGCTGGTCGATGGGGGACCCGTAGGTGTCGCTGCGGCTGTCGACTGGCTGACGGATGTGTCGTCGGCGGCATTCGGCGCAGCGGACGGGGCCTCGTCGGGCTCGTGCTGAGTCGCAGCGGACTCATCGGGCAGGTCAGACCCCGCCGCCGTGCTCGGCGACCGGTCGGGGGGCTGCGGTTCGACCACGTCCCTAGCCTGCCAGCCGGTAGGTTCGTGGGGTGCCCGACGCTTCCTTCCATCGAGATCCGACGTACCGACCGATCATCTCGGTCGCCAAGGGGGTCTTCGGCGCGCTTGGCATCAGGTTTGACCTCGTCGGGGTCGACAACATTCCGGCCACCGGCGGGGCGCTTCTGGCGATCAACCACACCAGCTTCCTTGACTTCGCGTTGGCTGGCCTGCCTGCTGACAGGCGGGGCAAGCGCCTCGTGCGGTTCATGGCCAAGGACTCGATCTTCTCGCATCCCATCGCCGGGCCCCTGATGAAGGGCATGCGGCACATCCCCGTCGACCGGGAGCACGGCAGTCAGTCGTTCCGCGACGCTGTCACCTACCTCAAGGCCGGCGAGCTCGTCGGCATCTTCCCCGAGGCGACGATGAGTCGTGCGATGGACATCAAGGAGATCAAGTCAGGCGCCGTGCGCATCGCCGTCGCGGCCGCCGTGCCGCTGATCCCGATGTGCGTGTTGGGCGGAGCTCGCATCCTCTCCTACGGGCACAAGGACTTCTCGCGAGGTACCACGGTGGCGATCACGGTCGGCCGGGCCATGCACCCCAAGCGCGGTGACGATACCGATGAGCTGACCGAGCAATTGCGCACGCGCATGCGCGAGCTCCTCGACGAGACCGTGGCGCGCTACCCTTATGAGGGATCGCCCTGGTGGGTGCCGGTGCGCCTCGGAGGGTCAGCGCCAACCCTGGCGCAGGCTGAGGAGATTGATCGTCAGGCTCGGGCGGCGCGGGCCGCGAGGAAGGCGGCGAAGGGGGCCGGCAAGAAGCGCTGATGACGGGGGATGGCATGCTCTAGCCCGCGACAGCAGGGTGATGGATGTGCTGTCTACCACTCCCGATTGTTTGGAACCGGAGATTCTCGCGGTGCTCGGCCGCGATCTAGACCCCGTGGTGCGCAGACCCGTGGCTGCCCACGAGGCGACACCGTAGACGGTGCGCCAGCGGCTGCAGAGGGCAAGGACGCGGCTGCGCAATCGCCACCGACGGTTCGTCGTACGCAGCGGCGCGCTGGGCGATGGAGACGGCCTTTGGCAAGGCCGCTGAGGGCTCAGGCGAAGGCGGCAGCATCCCGCTCGTTGCCGCGCTTCAACAAGTCGCGCCGCATGCGCAGGTGATCCTCATGGGCGCTAAGGATCCGGCGGCGCTGATCCACGCTCCCAATGAGTCGGTCGATCTGGGCGAAGTGCAGCGGATGGTCCTTGCCGAGGCGCTGTTCATGGCGAGGCTGGGCGGCGGGGTCTAGCTGTCGCGTGTCCGGCGGCACCGAGTGGTCCAGGGCCGCGTGGAGATCCCGGGCCGAGTGGATCTCCGGGGCCGAGTGATGCTCCCGGTTGGTGTGACCACCACTCGCCCAGTGCATGAGCTCCTGGCAGACTCAAAACATGGGGTTGTTCAGCCGACGCAAGCGTCACGCCGCTTGGGACCGCGGCTCGACGCGCGAGGACATCAAAGACCTCGAGGAGTTCACTTGCTCGCGACAAGGTGTCGAGGCATATCTCGAGCCTGTAACCATGGCGACCGAGACCACCGTCGTGCTCGTCGCCCACGACGGAGAATGGACGCGTCGCCGCGTAGAGACTCCCGAGGAGGCGCGCGACCTCGCTCGCAAGTGGGGAATCCCCATCTACGACACGCAATTGGTTGGCTATCCCCCACGCATGCGCGAGTGGACGCAGCGCAACAAGCAGCAACGCGGCACGTTGTAGGGAGTTCGTGGCGCGGGCGGCCGGGTGCGACGGGCGGCCCATACATCGCCTAGTCATCACGGTCAGACGCTCCCGTCTGGGATACCGCTTTGCCGTCATGCGAACTCTCTACCGAGCCACCGCCCTCCACCGCCGACCTGCTACTCGCCGCTCTTGACCGGCTGCTTGCGGAGCAGGTCGGGATGACTCGGATAGGAATGGCCGCTCGCGGTAGACACCCACGAGATATGCCCCGCGTCGTCGGTATCGATCAGGAAGTGGCCTGCCGTGACAACTAGGTGATCTGGCCCGCAGACGGCGTGAACGCTGTCGAGGGTCGTGTTGGACCCGTCGAAGTCGACCGCATGGTCAAGTTGGCTGTTGCTGGCTGGACGCATGCACGTGTCAGCGGTGCAAGTGAAATCACGTACAGACACGAGGTCACGCAGCGCCTGAGATGGTCGGTAGCGCACCGTAAGCACAGAGAGTGCTTGGCCGCTGACGCCTGCTTCACGCGCCGCAAGCAGAATGCGGTGGTCGCGCGATGACGAGGTGGGCGGCGGTCGAGCGAGTGCCGCCGATGCGATGTCGGGGGTGATGTATCTCGGGCGATGGTGGTGGGCAACGAGGGGACAGGCTGTGGTGGAGGATTCATGTGGTGACGGGATGCGCGGGGTCCGACAGTACTCGGGGTCGTGCATTGCATGGCGTTAGACGTCGATGCTTCGCGCATGCCCTATCCACAGGTTGGTTGGCCACATGCGCGCAACCTTGCCTGGGCATCCCCGCCGTCCACTGAGTGACTCCCCCACAGGCCTCCCGTCCTCGAGCGGGCAACCCTGCCCACGGCCCGCGCGTAGCAGCGTGTCTCGCTAATCTCCTCCCATGGTCTACGTCGATCCCGCCGATGTCGATGCTTACGCGCGCGACGGTGCCGTCGTACTCCGTGGCATCTTCACTTTGCAGCAGGTCGAACTGCTGCGTGCGGGAGTGGCGCGCAATCTCGCCGAGCCCGGGCCGCTGGCGGCCGTGGCCAGTGATCCCGACGACGCTGGTCGCTTCATCGAGGACTTCTGCAATTGGCAGCGTATCCCCGAATACGAGGAGTTCATCCGCACGTCACCTGCCGCGGCAATCGCCCGCGAAGTCATGCAGAGCGAGCACGTGCGCCTCTACCACGACCATCTCCTGGTCAAGGAGCCCAAGACTCGTCAGCGCACGCCGTGGCACCAGGACCAGCCCTACTACAACGTCGAGGGGCGCATCAACGTCTCTATGTGGATACCGCTCGACTCCGTCCCGCTCGAATCCACGCTTGAATTCGTCGCGGGCTCGCACCTCGGGCCATGGCTGATGCCACGCACCTTCCGCGATGAGCAGGCGAAGTGGTTCCCGGAGGGCACACTCGCAGATCTCCCGCGCATCGATGACGACCGCGACGCCTACCCGATCCTCGGCTGGGACCTAGAGCCTGGCGATGCCGTGTGGTTCCACATGCTGACGCTGCACGGCGCCGCGGGTACGACGAGCCTGCGCCGCGCGTTCTCACTGAGATTCCTGGGCGACGACATGGTGCACGCACCGCGTCCGTGGCGCACGTCGCCGGAGTTCACCGGCCTCGCCGATGAATTGCCCGCGGGTGTGCCCATGGACCACCCGCTCTTCCCGGTGCTCGTGTGAAGGTGCAATGACCCGCATCGAGATCCAGCGCCGCTTCAGCGACCTCGATCCGCTCGGCCACGTCAACAACGTCGCGTATCACGACTATCTGCAGGAGGCTCGCATGGGCCTCATCGGCGAACTCGACGCCGTCATCAACGACAACTTCGCCCAGATCGTCGTGTCACAGGAAATCCGACACATCAAGCCACTCGGCTACGCCCGCGACCCGGTCGTGATCGAGGCGAGCGTCACCGACATCGCGCGTACGTCGTACACGATTACCTATCGCATCCTCGACGAGCACGGGGATGTTGCAGCCGAGGCCACGACGCGTCTCGCGGTGGTTGATCCGGTCAATGGTCGTCCGATCCGCATGCCCGAGGCGTTGCGAGAGCGCCTGCTCACGACCTAGCCATGCGACCAGAAGATGCGTCGACCGTCAGCAGTCGACGTCGACACGGGTACGCCGTACGCGCGGGTCAATGCCTGCGCGGTGAGCGTGGCGTCGGCCGGGCCCTGGCCGATCACACGGCCGCGCGACAGGAGTGTGGCGGAGTCCGCCACGGCGGCGAGGCGACCGAGGTCGTGGCCCACGACGATGACGGTGTCACCGACATCGCGGCGCCGACGTATCGCGGCGTCGATTTGGGCCTGACCGGCGAGGTCGAGTGCGGCGTCAGCCTCATCCAGCAGGAGCACGGGCGCGCGCTGGGCGAGCACGCGGGCGAGGTGCACGCGCGCGCGTTCACCGCCAGACAGCGACGTGACCGGTCGATTGAGTAGCTCGCTGAGATCATGCTCTTCAACGACCTCGCCGATGACGGCGTCGTCCTGCGCTGACTGATCAGTGCCACGCCACGGCAGGCGACCCCAGGTAATGACCTCGCGCACCGTGAAGGCGAAGGCAAGCGGCGTCTCCTGCGCGAGCAGTGCCCGACGCTGAGCTGCGAGGCGCGCACCCATCGTTGATATCGGCTTGCCCTCGATCGTGACGCTGCCGGAATCCGGTCGCAGGTCACCGGCGAGCACAGCGAGCAGCGTGGACTTGCCCGAGCCATTGGGTCCGACGAGTGCATGCACCTCACCAGCAGCGACACGGATGTCGGCCTGTTCCAGACGACCCGCCACGCTGACCTGGCGGGCCTCCACACGCGCGCTCATGCCCAGCCTCCCTGGGCCGCGCGCGTGCGGCGGAGCAGCACGACAAAGACGGGTGCACCGATGATCGCGGTGACGACACCGAGGGGGAGCTCGACCGGCGACACGACCGTGCGCGCGATCGTGTCGGCGAGGAGGAGCAGCAGTGCGCCGGCGAGCGCGGAGCCGATGAGCAGACCGCCATGGCGCGGGCCGATGAGCATGCGCACCGTATGGGGCACCACGAGACCGACGAAGGCGATGACACCCACGACCGCCACTCCGGCGCTGACGGCGAGCACGGCCGCACCGAGCGCCAGCATCCGCGTGCGCTCGACCTGCACGCCAGCGGCCCATGCGGCGCCATCGCCCAGTGCCATGACATCGAGATCGCGCGCGACCAGAGCAGCGAGCACGGCGGCGACGACGAGAAACGGCAGTGTCGACCACACCCCCGGCCAGGTGGTGAGTGCGAGGCTGCCGGTGGTCCAAAAGGTCGTGGAGCGCGCCCCAGCCACACCCGATGTCGCGACGGCGACCGAGAGCACGGCGGCGGCAAACGCTGTGACCGCGACACCGCCGAGCACGAGCGTGACGACCTCGGTGCGCCCCGACGCCGACCGCGCGATCCACAGCACAAGTGCCATGCCGGCCAGCCCTGCGAGCGTGGCGCCGACGGCGGCAAGCAGCGAAGAGTACGCCGCCCCGATCGCGACGGCGGCAACGGCACCGAGTGCGGCGCTCGCGGAAACTCCGATGATGCCCGGGTCGGCGAGGGGATTGCGCAGCGTGCCCTGGAGGAGTGCACCGGAGATGCCGAGACCGATCCCGACGATGAGGGTGAGTGCGATGCGCGGCGCGCGGATCTCGGTGATGATGAGACTGGACGTCTCGGCTGCACCGATGAGGAGTGCGCCAAGTGCGGCGGCGGCGAGCAGGACCGCGAGCAGGATGAGCACGACCGCCGTGCGGGCGCGACTCCTCATGCCGGAGTCGCTGCCGCCTGGGCAAGTGCCGCGCGGAGGAGCTCGACGAGTGCACCCGTGCGCGGGCCGTAGGACAGCATCACACGGTCGTCCACGGCGATGATGCGACGCTCGCGACCCGCGGTGGTCTGCGCGACTCCAGGAAGCGCGACAAGTCCGTCGACACCGTTGACCGACTCCAGGCCGCCTGACATGACGAGCAGCACATCGGGGTCGAGGGCCGCCAGGGCCTCAGCGGTGAGCGGGACGAAGGGGTCGAGTCCCGCCTCGGCGCCGGCGTCGACACCGCCGGCCGCGGTGATGAGGTCATCAGCACCGGATCCCTCGCCACCGAGGAGGTAGATCGCGGATGTGCCTCGCAGATAGAGGAAGGCGACGCGCGGGGCATCCGGTGATGCGCTCTTCGTCTGCGCGTCGGGCAGTGTCGCGAGCAAGGGCGCGGGATCGACACCGACGGCCTCGGCGACGGCGCGCGTGCGCGGGGCCATGTCGGCGAGTGTCCAGGCCTCGGGGATCTTGACGACGCGTGCGCCAGAAGCTCTGATCTGGTCGAGGGCCTCCTCGGGCGTCGTACGCGCGTCGACGATGACGAGACCCGGCTGCAGCGCGATGACCCGTTCGGCCGACACGCTGTGTGCCTGGGTCACCACCGCGGCATTGACGGGCACCTCACTCGTCTCATCGCGGCCGACGACGCGGTCGCCGACGCCGAGTGCGACCAGGGTCTCCCCGACTCCGGTCGCCAGGCTCACGATGCGCTGCGGAGTCTGCGGCCCGGGGGAGCCCTGTGCGGTGAGGTCCGGCAGATCAGCGGCCGTGATCACGATCGGCTCGCCCGGAGCAGCGGTCGGCAGCGTCGGGCTCGAGGCAGCGGGGGATGAGTCGCCCCCGGCGGAGGTGCACCCCGCGGCGAGCAGCGCGGCCGCCAGCGCGGCACCCAGGAGTGCCGATCCACGGGGGCGCATTCGCACAGTATCCCCAGTGCACGCGGGCCCTTTCCCGACGAGGTGTCGGCAACTTCCCGACACCGTGTCAGGCGCGCATGGGATCGCCGTGCCTAATCTCCTGACATGCGTCGCGTCGGCACCCTCACCGCGGCCTCGATCGCCATGGCGGCTCTGCTCTGGCCTGGCGGCACGGCACTGCCGTCGCTGTCGGGCTCCCCCGCGCAGGCCGCCACCGCCCTGTCCGAGCCGACGGCCCTGTCCAGCACGCTCGCGCGCAGTGCCTCGGGCACCAGGACCGTCCAGGGTCGCAAGCGTCAGACACTCACCGTGTCTCCGACGCAGCGACTGTCGCCCTTCGGCCAGACCGTGCGCATCTCGGGCAACCGTTTCAATGAGCGCGTCGGCATCTACGTCGGCCTGTGCGTACTCCCGAGGGCCGGAGCCAAGCCGACACCCTGCGGGGGCGGGGTCGACACGGATGGCAGCACGAAGGCATCGGCGTGGATCTCCTCCAACCCCCCGCCGTACGGTGCTCGACTGGCGATCCCCTATCGGCCCGGTGGGAAGTTCAGCACTTCCATCCGGGTGAGTGCGCGCATCGGCTCCATCGACTGCCGCCGCGTGCGCTGCGCGATCGTCGCGCGCGCCGATCACACCCGGGCCAATGACCGCACGTGGGATGTCATCGTCCCGGTCACCTTTCGATGAGCACGATCCACACACGGCAATCGACACAGAGGAGTAGATATGCGCATCACCCGAATTGCCGCGATCGGGGCCGCGGCACTGGCGGTCACCGCCACTGCGCTGACGGCCGCCCAAGTCGCCGGAGCCAATGACTTCAGCGTGACCGCCAACGGCGTGCCCAACCGCGGCACGATCTCGGATCTGCCGCCTAGCTCGACCGTCACGATGGCGGTCGCCAACCTGCCGGCCAATGTGGGCCTCTATGCCTTCCACTGCCTCGTGCCCCCGCCCGGTGCCAGCCCCGTGCCGACACGCTGCGATGCGGGCCAGGGCACGCTGATGTACATCGTCGAGACGCCCGTGCCGCAGACGACGACGCGTCCGCTCGTCACCAACGCGGAGTTCCTCGGCAAGAACCCCAACCCGCAGACCGGTGATACCGGCACGACCCAGGTCAACTGCCGCGTCGACTCGTGCGCCATCTACACGCTCGGGGCGGGACGCGAGAGCGCCAACCCGGCGTACATCCGCACCTTCACAACCCAGTTTGCGACCTCGGCTCCGCGTGAGAAGGACCGGGCCGTCGCCACGGTGCGCGGACGGATCGTGAAGGGTGCGTGGCAGCCACGCGTCTCCAACTCCACGGCGAGCGACTTCACCGTCACCCTGAGGTCGGGACTCAAGGCATCGCTGTCATCCAATGCCTGCGAGGTGAGCAAGGCTGGCAAGATCCGGGCGCTCAAGACCTCGGGTACCTGCACGGTGACCATCACCTCATCGGGCAATGACCGGTGGGCGCCCTACGAGCGCGAGCTCACCTTCCGCCTCGTGAAGTAGCGCGGCAGATTCAGCGGCTGAGGTCGACGCCGGCGAGCGCGAAGGCAATCGCCGCGTCGACCTCGGCGTCGGCGGGGTGCCCGGCCTCGATGTGTCGGGTGGCCATCTCCATGACACCCCAGATGTACGCCGAGATGCGATCGGCGCCGTCGACGCCGAGTTGGACGAGCGCGATATGCACCGGCGCCGCGAGCTCACGGTGCAGGGCCTGCACCTGGGCTCGGCGTACCGGTGGGAGAGTCGCGTCACCTGCGGCGCGCACGAGGGCGTGGCGCCCATCAACGACATAGGTTAAGGAGGCGCGGATCCATGACTCGACGCGCTCGCGCGGATCCTCGATGCCTTCGACCGCGGCGGCGAGGTGATCGATCCAGGTGGTGAGCTCATCGACCACGACGTCCGCGATGAGGTCGGCCGCAGATCGGTAGTACTCGTAGACAGCGGATCGCGACAGGCCCGTGCGTTCGGCCACGGCCGCCATGGTGACGGTGCCCGATTCGCGCATCACGCTCACGGCGGCATCGACGAGGGCATCGCGGCGTTGTTCGCGATGCTCTGCCAAGCTCGGAGCGGCGATTCTGGGCACGTCCCTCATGGTGCCATGGAGTTGCGCATGAGGCTCGCGGGAGTGAATTCTGGCAGACTGATGGCGTGGACTGGCGCAGCTGGTGGACGGTAATCCTCACCGCGCTTGCCGGGCCCCTGGGGGGCTTCGGCTTTGGAGTCGCGCTTGCCCGACTCGCGGACGCGACCACGGGGGGCATGGCCGGGCTCGCCGGGGGGGTCGTCGGATTGTGGCTGGGGGCGCCCCTGGCTTCCCTCGTGGTCTTCGGCATCTGTCTGGTAACCCTCATGCGCGGCGTGGTGATGCGCCGCTGGCTCGCCCTGCTCGTCATGCCCGTGGCGGTGGTCGCCGAGGCACTCGTCGTGCTCGTCGGGCTGCGGCTGAGCAGCGGGATGGCGACGCCCGAGTGGGGGCTCGGCGCGGTGGCGATCGTCGCGACAGGTGTGCTCGGGGGCGGTGCCTACGTCGCCCTGCGCGTCGCGTCGTGGGAGCCCGGTGCCGATCCGGGAGGGTCCCCACCCAGCGATCCCGTGCAGCCGTCAGACTGACGGTAGGGAAGTCGCGGCTGGTAGACGGTCGGACTCATTGAGTTGGCCGGGGCGGATGAGCTGCTCGAAGCCGAGCGAGTTGGTGTGCAGCACCGCACCGTCAACCAGCCAAGTGACGGTGTGCAGGCCGATGTGCGGATGCGGGCCGACGTCGAGTCCGCAGGTTTCGGTGACGACCTGCGGACCCATGAGGTAGGCGAAGCACCTGGCGCCCACGGTCCGCATCCCGCGGCGCGGCAGTGCGCGCCGCACGCGGAAGCCACCGACTTCAGCGGCCTTCGCGTCGTGGACGAGCGTGTCAGTCGGTCTTGTCATCTTGCGCCGCGCTCCGGGGGGCAGGAAGCGCGAGGTGGAGCGCATCAGGCGTCGGGTGTGCTCGCGTTGACCGCACCGTGGGCCGCAGGGATCGAGCCGAGGCGACCGGCCTGGTAGTCGTCGAACGCCTGCATGAGCTCGGCCCTGGTGTTCATGACGAACGGACCGTGTGCCGCCACGGGCTCGCGTATCGGCTGACCGCCGAGGATGAAGACGTCGAAGCCGCCGAGTCGTGACTCCTGCACCGGGTCGGCCGCGATCGTGATGGTGTCGCCCGAACCGAAGACTGCCGTCTGGCCGGACTTCACTGCGCGCCGGCCCGTGCCCGAGCCGACCTGACCGTCACCGGAGAGGGCGTAGACGAGCGCGTTGTAGTCGGTGCGCCACGGCAGCGTCACCTCGGCACCGGGAGCGATCGTCGCGTGAATGAGGGTCGCGGGGGTGTAGGTCTCACCGGGGCCCTGTACGCCGGCAAGCTCGCCGGAGATGATGCGCAGCAGCGCACCGCCATCGGGGGAGGTGGCGAGGCCCACCTGGCCCGAGCGCAGGTCCTGGTAGCGAGGCTCGGCCATCTTCAGCCTGCTCGGCAGGTTGACCCATAGCTGCAGGCCGTGGAAGAGACCACCGCTGACGACCAGGTGCTCCGGTGGTTTCTCGATGTGCAGGATGCCAGCGCCGGCCGTCATCCACTGCGTGTCGCCGTTGGTGATGACGCCGCCGCCACCGTGCGAGTCAGCGTGCTCGAAGATGCCGTCGATGATGTAGGTGACCGTCTCGAATCCGCGGTGCGGATGCCATGGCGTGCCCTTCGGCTCACCGGGCGCGTACTCCACCTCGCCCATCTGATCCATCATGATGAACGGGTCGAGCGCGCGGAGGTCGATGCCCGCGAAGGCACGGCGCACAGGGAACCCCTCGCCCTCGAACCCGCGCGGCGCCGTCGTCAGCGACACGACCGGACGGTCGACGGCTGTGGGGTCGGGCGCGGGTACGCGCGGCAGGGACAGCGGGTTGTCGACGGTGATGGCGGGCATTCGAGGCCTCCGAGTCGGTGGTGCGGGTGTGCGGGTCCGGTCGGCTTACGGCTTTTGGGGATTTAGTTGAGCGTTGAACTATATGATAGCCTGATCCCCATGGATGTCCAGTCGGCGACCCTCGGCAGCCTGGGCGATGCGCCCGGGGATCGCTCGTCGGCACCGGAGTCGACTCCCGGGGACCGCACGTCGGCACCGGAGTCGATGCCCGGGGATCGGCGAATGCCCGCGCTCTACCTGGGCCACGGTGCCCCGCCCCTGCTCGATGACGCCACCTGGACGCGCGAACTCGCGCAGTGGACGGCCCGCCTGCCTCGTCCGACCGGCATCGTCATCCTGAGCGCGCACTGGGAGTCCGCCCCACTCGCCATCTCGGCCACGGCTGCGAAGACCCCGCTGGTCTACGACTTCTCGGGATTCCCCGAGCACTACTACCGGATGACCTACGAGACTCCGGATGCCAGCGACCTCGGTCGACTCGTCCGCTCGGTGCTGCCTGACACGCAGGAACTCCACGAACACTCGTCGCGTGGACTCGACCATGGCGCGTGGGTGCCACTGAAGGTCATGTACCCCGACGCAGACATTCCGGTCGTGCAGATGTCGCTGCCGGCCAATGACCCTGACGCGCTGATCGCACTCGGACGTCGCCTGCAGCCACTTCGCGACCAGGGCATCCTGCTCATCGGCTCGGGCTTCCTCACGCACGGGCTGCCCTTCCTCACCGACTGGAGCCCCGGCGCGACGGAGCCCGGCTGGTCTCGCGACTTCGACGCGTGGGCCGCGGATGCGCTCGCCCGCGGCGACGTCGACCAGCTCGCGCGGTTTCGCGAGGCCCCCGGCATGCCGTACGCGCATCCCACCGTTGAGCACTTCATCCCGCTCTTCGTCACGCTGGGCGCGGCCACCGATCCGTCGGCTAGACCGGAGACGGCGATCACCGGGTCGTTCTACGGGCTGAGCAAGCGCTCCATCCAGGTCGCCTGACCGCTCGCGTCTGTGCGCCGCGCGTTCTGCGGGCTGGATGCGCAGATGAGGTGCACATCCAGCCCCGAGAACCCCATCCCGCGTTGAGTGGCGGGTTGTGGTGTGGGTTTCGGGGTTTTGGGCAGCACAAGGCGCCACTCAACGGGAGTGGGGAGCGGTCCCTCTCCATCGGATGACCGCTCGCACCTGTCATCGCGAACGCGCGTGCCCCACACTGGTGCCCGTGACCGTGGACTTCCCGCGCGTGGATGGTCGCTCGTTGGCCGGCGACGACGTGCAGTTGCCGACCGACCTACCCGCGGAGCGAACGCTCGCGATCCTTGCTTTCCAGCAGCGGCACCAGGCGTGCGTCGATCGCTGGATCGCCCGTGCCGAGGCTGCTGGCGTCCCGGGCTCACCCCTCGACATGGACACCGATGACGAGACCTGCGTTATCGAGATCCCCGTGCTGTCGAGTGGCTGGAAGCTCGGACGCGGATTCATCGACGGCGGGATGGCGGCCAGCATCCGCATTCCGCGCGTACTCGCACGCACCATCACCGTCTATACGAACGTCGGTGCCTTCCAGCGGATCCTCGGCATCGCCGACTCCGAGCGGGTGCAGGCATGCGTGGTCACCCCGAGGGGCGAGGTGCTGGCTCGGGTGCCCGGTGAGCCAACCGACTCGGCGTGGCAGGTCATCGCCGATGCCCTGGGCACCGCGTGAGCATGGGGGCGTGGGCGGCGGCGCGTGGGCATCGTGTGGTCCGCGACTGGCGTGGCTTGGGTATCGCTTGATCAGCCAACGCAGGCACGTGAGCACCGCCTGGTCGGCGGCCGGCGCCCCGGGCGACGTGTAGGCGTGAACCTGCCGAAGCCGGAGTAGCTCAGGCTCTTCGGTCGTGTGCGGGATCACGATGCACGTGAGGCTTGACGAGCGGGAGCAAGCGGTTGAGCGCGATTGGTATGACGAGCAGGATGATGACGGTGCCGATGCCCCAGGATCCGCCAAGGACGATGGCGGTGAGGAGCGTGATCGCGTCAAGGACGATGCGCGCAAAGCCCAGTGAGCGTCCCGTTCGGAATGAGATCGCGCGCACCAGCTGGTCGTAGGGACTGGCACCAAGGTCGCAAGCGAAGATGCCGAGCACCCCTGAGCAGAACAGCACCAGGCCCAGCACCCACCACACGACGCGCACGGCAATCGGCCACTCGGGTGCGCCGATCGCATCCCCGACGAGCCGGGTGACATCGACCAGGATCGCGATGCCAACGAAGGTGACGAGGGTGCCGACGGCCGGCTTGAGGCCAAGGGCCCAGGACAGCAGCACCATGAGCCCGGACAGCAGGAAGAGGATGACTCCCACGCTCAGGCCCGTCCGGTAGGAGATCCCGGTAAAGAACGCGTCGAGCGGGGCGACCCCGAAGCCCGCATCGATCATGAAGCCGAGCCCGATCCCGACGAGCACGGTCCCAATCACGAGTGACAGCCACGCTCGCGCGGATCGGTAGGGAATCTCGACGTCCATATCTCGCGTCAAGGTCACCGGATGAAACTACCGGTGTCGGAGCAGGTGAGCGCCCGGGCCACGCCCGGGCCGCGACGCGGCGGCCGCCCCGTTGACCGGATGATGCCCCCGATTGAGCGAGCCTGGGCGAATCCTCGGAGGTGAGTCGGTGGACGAGCCTCAACCGCGTCCAGGAAGGAGACTGGTGACCATGTCGGCCAACCCCGCTCGTAGGCGCGCGAGGCCCGCGGGTATTGCCTCGGCGGGTGCGGTGCTGGCTCTCCTACTGTCGAGCATGGCGGCGTTGTCGAGCGTGGTGGCACCGGGAGTGCGAGCAGACGGCGCGGGGTCCGCGAACGCTGCCGGGTCCGCAGGCGTGTCCGGGTCGGCAGGCGTGGCCAGGTCCGCGGACGCTGCCGGGTCCGCAGGCGTGGCCAGGTCCGCAGGCGTGCAAGGGTCGGTAAGAGTCGCAGAGTCGCCGGGTGGCGTGGCACCGAGCTCAGCAGCCGACATAGGCGGCCTGATCGTGAAGATCGCTGAGTCCGGGGTGAGCGTGCTGGCCCTAGCCCGCGCATCCGAAGAGGCCCTAGCCCGCGCATCTCAAGAGGCCATGGCCGACGTCGCGGGATCGACCGACGTGTCAGTGGGTGCCGCCATCGCGCCGCAGACGCGCGTCCTGGAATTCGCCGAGCCGGTCACGCAGGCGCAGGCCGAGCAGGCTGCTGCGCAACTCCAATCGCGCGCTGACGTGGTGTGGGCAGAGCCCGATGTGCCGGTGCGCATCGCATCAACCACCCCGGTCATCCCCAGTGATCCGCTGTTCGCCCAGCAGTGGGACATGTGGGATGCCGACCGACCCGTTGGCGGCTACAGCGTCAAGGCACCTCTCATCTGGGGAACCACCACCGGATCACCCGATGTCGTTGTCGCCGTGATCGACACCGGCATACAGGAGCATCCCGACCTTGATGCCCAAGTGCTTCCCGGTTACGACTTCATTCGCGACATCGACCGTGCCAATGACGGCGACGCTCGCGACAGCGACCCCGCCGACCCGGGCGACTGGATCTCGGCAAGCGACAAGCTGAAGCCCGCGTTCAGCGAATGCCGCGTGCTTCCCTCCAGTTGGCACGGCACCCACGTCGCCGGGACCATCGCGGCTACCCAGGGCAATGCGGAGGGCATCTCCGGCGTAGCCCCGGGCGTGCGCATCCTGCCCGTTCGAGCGCTGGGTAAGTGCGGTGGCTACCTCTCCGATGTCATCGCGGCGATGCGCTGGGCGGCGGGTGACTCGATCTCCGGCGTACCGGCCAATCCGACGCCCGCACAGGTCATCAACCTCTCACTTGGCACGGCGTCACCGGACGCGCCATGCAGTCGCGCCCAGCAGGAGGCGATCTCCTTCGTGCGATCAAGGGGCACCGTCGTCGTGGCCGCGGCTGGCAATGACGCCAGCCCGGTGAGCGTCCAATCGCCGGCTGACTGTGCCGACGTAATCTCGGTGACTGCCACCTCGCGCACCGGTGCCCTCGCCTACTACGCCAACTACGGCCAACGCGAAGGTGACATCACCCTCGCCGCCCCGGGTGGCGACGCGCGGCTCGATACGCGCATCCTGTCGACCTTCAACTCCGGGCTCGAAGGCCCCGAGCAGCCCGGATACGCGCTCGCCCAGGGCACATCTGAGGCGGCACCGCACGTCTCAGCGGCAGCCGCCCTCCTCTACACCCTGGGCGTGACCGACCCATCCGCCGTCGAGCGACGCCTCATCGCCGCCGTCCAGCCGTTCCCCGACGATGTCGCCAATGCGTGTACGGCGACCCGCTGCGGAGCGGGCATCCTCGACCTCAGTCGGCTGACGGTAGACGAGCCGGTGGTCACTCCACCCCAATCCGTGAAGGACATCGCCGTGTCATGGAGATACGGCGCAGCCGCGGCGATCGCCGTGCTGCGCTGGCCCGCGCCATCGGGTGATGCGGCGACGAAGTATCGCTGGCGCGTGGCCCGTGCCGGTGGCGAATACGGCGACTGGACGCTCACGCAGCCACGATTGGCGCGCATACCGGGCCTACGACTGAATCGTGCCTATCGTGTGCAGATTCAGGCCGGCAACACCGCCGGATGGAGCGCTCCCACAACCGTGCGACTCCGGCCATGACCCCGGTGACTCAGCCCTCTCGGTTAGGGTCGGTCGCGTGAGACGTCGATTGAGCACAGCGAAGGTCTTGGTCGCGGGCATTGTCGGAGCCCTTCTCGTGAGCATGCTCCTCGCTCCTGCCGCGAGTTCGGTTGCCCCGGTGCCAGCCGCCGGTGTGCCGACGGCCCCTGCCACGTCGATCGACTCGGCAGACCCGGTGGCGACGCCGACATCCTCCGCGATCGGCTCGCCGGCGGATCCGCTCGCACAGGCCCTGTCGCGCTCCCGGCCGATCGACCTGCGGGCGGATGACCCCGACCTCACCGTCATCGCCGGCCTGAAGCGCGACAGCACCGCCCTCGATATCCGGGCGACCAAGGCATCGAATCCTGACGAAATCGAATACCGCGACTTCATGTCCCTGAGCGAAGCCGGACAGGCCTATGGTGCCAGCGCGGCCACCCTCAAGAAGTTGCGCAGCGCCGCCAAGCGCGCCGGCGTACGCGTGCAGGTCGACCCCTCACGCCTCCTCGCCCGCTTCACCGCGCCAGTATCCGTGTGGGAAAAGCTCTACGACAGCAAGGTGCGCGTGAGCCAGCCGACGGCAACGTATCCCTACCGCGTCTACTCGATCGTGAAGGACAAGCAGATCGCCGGCGCCCCGGCGATCTTCAAGGGCCTGGTGTCCGAGTGGGCCGCCATCTACATCCAATACGTCGCCTCTGCCGACGTGCCCGGCGTAGATCCGCAGCAGAAGACCGATCTCCAGGAGCTGGCAGCGTCGGCCGGATCGCCCCTGGCCTGGCCGACCAACACGGGCACGCTCCCGCCGGGCACCTGCGACGCCAAGGTGCTGCGAGACAAAGCCGTCTTTGCGCCCGCCCAGATCCGCAAGGCCTACCGATCGACATCGCTGTCCGCGCGTGGCATGCGCGGTGCCGGCACCAGCCTCACGGTGCTCTCCCTCGGTGGGGGCTTCGCACAGGCCGACCTCGACAGGGCAGCCGCCTGCTTCGGCTACAAGCAGCCACCCGTCAGCATCGCACTCGGCACGGGGCTCGCCGAGCCGTTCGTCAACGCCACCATCGAGACCCATCTCGACCTCATCACGGTGTCGTCAGTGATGCCCGAGGCCGAGACGATCAGATTGGTGGAGGTATCCGAGGCGCAGATCAGCATCATCGACGGCCTCGCTCGCTCGCTCAACGCCGATGGCAAGGGCACCGACTCACCCGACGTCGTCTCCATCTCCTACGGCATGTGCGAGTCGCAGTTAGTGCCCTACATGAAGCCCTATCTCGCGCTGAGCGAAGACCTCCTGCGCATGGCGGCGCTGGTCGGCACCAGTGTCATCGCTGCAGCGGGCGACTACGGCTCGTCGATGTGCGGTGCGCAGGAGGCCCTCGAAGTAGGTCCCACCGTGTGGTACCCGGCGAGTTCGCCATGGGCGACCGCCGTGGGCGGGACCAGACTCGAGATCACCGCCGAAAACACCCGCGCCAACGAAGTCGTGTGGAACGACTATCCCTTCGTGGGAGGTCCCGCCGCGACTCCGCCAACGGCGGCGGGAGGCGGCGGCCCGAGTTCGATCTTCGCCCGACCCTGGTATCAGGGCGGGTCGACGCCGGCGGGCCCGCGCGCGGTACCCGATGTCGCGCTCCTCGGCGCGATTCGACCGGGGTGGCCGATCGTCTACGGCGACCAGGTCTTCACCGTGGGTGGCACGAGCGGCGGTACGCCGTTCCTGGGAGCCAACCTCGCCTTGATGGCCGCACAGCAGAGCGTGAATGGCTATCCGGGATTCGGCTTCGTCAATCCGTGGCTCTACAAGGCAGCCGCCAAGACCCCATCGCCCTTCTACGACGTCACGATCGGCGCCAACAGCGTCCAGATGATCGGATGCTGCTCCGCCTACGCCGGATACGACATGGCGAGCGGTCTGGGCGTGCCGATGATGGATGCGCTCTTCAAGTCGATTCCCTATCCGGCAGGCTAGCCGGCACGCAGTGCCTTGATGCGCGACTCCATGTCGTCAAGCGTCGCATCGAAACTCTGCCACAGTTCAGGACCGTCCTCCTGGCGCTCGTGCAGGAGCTCTTCGGCCACGACGAAGGAGGCAGCCTGGAGCGCATCGGTGAGGAGCACGGCCGCATCAGAAGGGTCCACGTGGGGTGCGGGCCGCTCCCACAGGCCGTGCGGCTCCGTTGCCGCAGCGGACACCGCGGTCAGCGCGCCTAGCCGCTCACGGTCCACCGTCGTACGCGCGTCGGTTGGGTCGCGACCCTCACGCACGGCGGCGGCGTAGGCGCGGATGGCACTGGCCATGCGCTCAAGGGCGTCGAGAGCCGTGAGACTCGAGTGACGGGGCCGCGTCGTGGCAACGATCAGCACCCACACGCCGGCAAGCACGGTGAAGGCCACTCGCGTGACGATGCCGGATTCGGCTTTGGCGTCGTCGAGGAACTCGTACATCAGCACGAAGTTGGTGATGCCCACGACCGCCACCGGGTAGTTGGCCCAGATGTAGCCGATGAACAGGTAGGACGCGACCCCGATGGCCAGGATCGACACGATGACCCGGAGATTGACTGCGTCGGCCACGAAGACGAAGCCGATGGTCGCCACGATGCCGACGAGCGTGCCCATCACGCGCATGAACACACGCGTGACAGTGCCCGACAGGTCAGGCTTCGTGACCCAGGCCACGGTCATGGGCAACCAGTAGGAATGCGGCACCGAGATCAGCAGCGCCACGAGGTTGGCGATGCCGAAGGCGACGCACAGCCGCACCGCGTGCTCGCGCACGGGGTCACCAGCCGCCCAGTGCTCGCGCAAATTCGGCATGACGGGTGGATTGACGATGCGCGGCGGCGAAAGCTCGGATCGGCGCCCGATCGGCCACGGCTTCTCCAGTCGCGCGGCAGCATCGCGAAGCGGCTGCGCGAGGTCCTCCGCTAGCACGCGCAGTCGCTCGTTGGGGGCCGTGCTGGTGAGTGCCTCGAGCGCTGCGAGCGGCGTAGCGACATCTCGGGAGAGCGGACCCACCAGGGAGTCGCCGATGCGCCTGGCGACGAGCCCGCTGGCCTGCGCAAGCCGTACCGCATAGTCCTCGTCCCGCTCTTTGAGGGCGAGCAGTGCAAGCAGGACAAGCCGTGTGCGCTCGAGGTCGACGATGAATCCGTTGATCCACTCGGCCGTGGCACCGCGCATGCCCATGTGGTCGGCGACCGTGCGCGCGACCATCGCCTCGACAGCGACCGTGGGAGCGGTCATCTCTAGAAGGCTGCGGTGAGTCGCCTCGGCGTAGGCGCGGTAGGCCCGGGCCACGGTCAGCCGTCCCATGATGATGCGCTTGAAGGGAGTCGCCGCTAGAGCGAAGACGATGTATACCGCGCCGCCCACGAGGACAAGGCCGAAGTCAAGGAATGCAATGCCGGTGCCGATGACATCGCCTCCGAAGACGGCGAAGAGGACGAGGGTGAGCGTGCCTATCAGGCCGCCGCGGGCACCGAGTGCCCCCGCGTATCCGCACGCGAAGGCAATGGCGAATCCGATGACGATGTGCAGGACGTCGTTGCCTGACACCAATCCGCCGATCAGGGTGCCAAGCGCGCTCCACAGCGTGCCCCACGCCATCGACCTCAGGCGGCGGCCCGGTGAGTCCGCGCTATCGGCGAGCGCGGCGAAGAGCGCGCCGATGCCCAGGCTGAGGCCCTCCGCGATCAGGCCAACCTGATGGCCGACGGCCATTAGCACGATCAGGACAACGCCCGTGCGAATGCCGCCGATGACGTCGACGTGGGCCCTCTGCACGCGGATGCACTCCCTCAGCGCAGCCGCCGCGGCATGCCTGTTGACTGACGACACGTCCCGAGTATGGCCTACGCGGTGATACCGTTGGGTTTCGCGCAAAGGACGTCGGCTGCCGAGGCGACTCCTGAGCCGCCCCGGGCTCAGCGAAGGCCAACTTGAAGGGGTATCGACATGCATCGGTCACGAGTGGGGGCTCTCAGCGCTGCGGCCGTACTCGCCCTGTCACTGGGTTTGTCCGCGTGCGGGGGAAGCAACTCTGGCGGAAGCTCCATCGGCGACAGCGCGGCCAAGCAGCAGCTGATTGACGAACTCGTTGGTGAACTCGAGTCGGGTGGCGCCGTGCCCCCCGACCAGGTGGCCTGCATCAAGGAAGGCTTCAACGACTTCTCGGTCGAGGAGTTGACCGTGCTGCGCGACAGCGAAGCCGACACCGAGGTGCCGACCGAGCTGCAAGACAAGATCCTCAACCTCATCACCGGGTGCGTGCTGGGCGAATCCGCCTCACCCGCGGCTTCCTAGGAGACAGACATGACACGACGTATCGCGCTCGCTGCCTCAGCGGGCATCTGTGCCCTCGGCCTCGTTCTCACCGGCTGCGGCAGCGCCGGCGGTGGAGACAAGGACGCCCTGGTCAACAGCCTCATGGAGGAGTTGACGACCAACGGGTCCGTTACCACCGAGCAGGGCGACTGCGTACGCGGCAAGCTCAACGAGCTGTCCGTCGACGAGTTGACCGCGCTCAACAACGACAGCACCGGGGATGCCGCGGTCACCCCCGAGCTCGAGGAGAAGATCACCGGCATGCTGATGGAGTGCTTCACCGCGGGCTGAATCAAAGCGATTTGCGGGCCCTCAGCGTGTAGGTCATCGGCAGTCGCTCGCGTCCCTCGGCCAGGTGCCACTCCCCATGCGCGTCCTCGACCAACTTGCCAGGCAATGCCTCCCACGGGGCGCTGTCGTGCTCGATGAGCAGCTCGATGACGAGCCCCTGGTCGAGCAGTGCCGTGACCGTCTCTCCGATCCCGTGGTTCCATGAGTGCGAGATGGACGCACGAAACTTCGTGTCGGTCTCCAGATACGACCCGTCGTAGTCGTCGGTGATGGGTGCAGCGACCTCGAAGTAGGGATAGCGCACAGCGAGGTCGTCATCGACGTTTTCGTCCAGGGACCACAGCATGGGGTGTCCCTCGCGAATGAAGAGGAATCCGCCTGGCTTGAGCAGGTCGCTAACCACCGCTGACCAGCGCCGCACGTCGGGCAGCCAGCACAGCGCACCGATGCCGGTAAAGACGAAGTCGAAGCGGCCGGCGCCCAGCACCTTAACGGCGTCGTAGGCATCGGCCTGCACGAAGTCGATGTGAGTGCCGGTGGCGTCTGCCAGTCGCTGGGCCTCGGCCAGCGAAGCGCCCGAGAAGTCCAGGCCGGTCATGGTCGCGCCCAGTCGCGCCAGTGAGAGCGTGTCGGTGCCGATGTGGCACTGCAGATGCAGGCCGCGCATGCCGGTGATCTCGCCGAGGAGAGGAAGGTCGAAGGTAACGACGTCGGACAGGTAGGACGAGTCGTCGAGGAAGTTCTGCACCTTGTAGCCAGCGGCCCGCGCATGGGCGGGGGCTCGCTCATCCCAGGCGGCGAGGTTGTCGGCGCGGTAGGCGGCCAACGGATCGGCGCCGGATGGTGTGGCCTTGGCCATGATTCCTCCTCGGAGAGTCATCCTAGGTTGGCGACAGCGGACGACCCCCGTCAGATGAACCTGGGCCTTGGCGCCAATGCTGGACATGGGCGGGTCGGCACGACAGGCTTAGTGGGTGTCCGCCGAGGGCCCGCCCACTGATAGCGGTGCGGTTGGCATCCCTGTGAGCCCGGCGCCCAAGCGCAAAGGGGGCTGGAAGTCGTGGCTGCCTAAGGTCCTGCTCACCCTCGCCGGGCTCGCGCTCGCCTACTTCATCTTCACCTACATGGCCAGCAACTTCAGCGGCTTCGCCGAGGGTGTGAAGGCAGCGTTTAGCATGCCCTTGCTCTGGACGGTGGCGGCCATTCTCGCGGCCGTGTTTGCGATCCTGGTGTATCCGCTGACGGCCCTGGCAGCGATACCGCACCTGGGCTACGGCCCGGCGTTTGTTGATCGGCAGGGCGGGTTTGCGATTTCGACGACCATTCCCTTCGGTGGCGGGCCCATCGCTGTGGGCACGCAATACGCGATCCTCGCCCGCTACGGCGTGCAGCAGCGACTTGCGGCAGCGGCTGTGGCCGCTGACGCCATCTGGACCTACCTCATGACGTTCGGCGCTCCGGGGGTCGCCCTCATCCTGCTCTGGATCTTCGAGCGCCGGTCGCTCTCGGGCGACGAGTGCGGTCCAGTTTCGTGCCAGACGATCGACATTGTCTGCATGGTTACGGGCGTCATCTGCCTGGTCTCCATGGTGGCCATTGCCTTCGTGCTTCGTAGCCGGACCAATGCGCGCAAGGTTGGCGAGTTCGCTCAGGGTGCAATCGGTGGGGTCTTCCGCTTCGTCAAGAAGACTCCACCCAACGTCGCCGACTCGGTTGTCGGGTTCAATGACACCGCGGCCGAGATGGTGGGCAAGCGCTGGATTCCGCTCACTGTGACCAATGTCCTTGCTCAATTGGCGCCCGTTCTCGTGATCATCGCGGCCCTGCGCGGGGTCGGTGCCGAGGGCATCACGGTGCTGGAGATCTTCGCGGCCTTCTCGGTTGCCCTCGTGCTCACCACCGTGCCGCTCGCCCCGGGGGGAGCGGGCACGGTCGATGCTGCTCTCATCGGCATGCTCGTGGCCTTCGGCGCGGACTACTCCGCGGCTGTTGCCGCTGACGTCATCTGGCGAGCCTTCTGCTTCCTGCCCCAGATGCTGATCGGGTGGATCGCCGTCGGCGTTTTTGCCTTGCAACGTCGAATGGCAGCGCGCCGGGCCGCGCACCCTGCGGGGTAGGCGTGGCCTGGAGGGTTGTCGCTGTCGTGGCAGCCGTGGCCATCGTGGTCGCGTACGCCGGACTCTCTGGCGTGTGGGTGTCCACCAATGCCGGGTGGTATCTCTCGCTGCCTCGGCCCTCATGGCAGCCTCCCGACCCCGTCTTCGGTCTCGCGTGGGTCTACAACTTCACCATCCTGGGCATCGTCGGTGTGGTGCTCGCGTTGCGGATGCTGCCGCAGCCGCTCATCGCCTACCTCGTCGTATTCGCCATGTCGGTCACGGCCGCCATCCTGTGGGCCTGGCTTTTCTACGTTGCGCACCACCTCGTGGCGGCGGCGCTGTGCCTGTCGGTGTGTGCACTGCTGACCGTCGCGATGGTGGTGCTCGCCTGGCGCGAGGAGTGGTGGTGCGGGGCGCTCCTGCTGCCCTACCAGGCCTGGCTCATCGTCGCCGCCAGCCTGTCTTGGGGATACGTCGTGCTCACGAGGAGTTAGCCCACCCACGCGGGTGGCGCCGGGGTCTCTTTCGAGTCGCATGAGCACGGCGGGTACGTCTACCGTCAATGCATGCCCACCATCGCTTCCCGCATGACCGCGCTCGCGCTCATCACCGCTGGCCTGGTCATGGTTGTGGGATGTGCTTCCGGCGACGACGAAGTCGCACCCGCCGAGCCCTCGATGCCGATGCCGATGTCGACACCGACGCCGAATTCGAGTGCTAGTTCGAGCGCGACGTCGAGCCCGGGCTCCAGCGTGGCTTCCCCGAGCGACGCAAGCGATGCGGCAAGCCCGTCTGCGAGCCCTGCCGCGGTCGATCCGGCATACACGGTGGCCGACGCGATCGTCGACCAGCTCAACACCATTCCTCCTGCGGCGCTGACATCCGAAGTCGTCACCATCGCTGTGAGCCCGCAGCTGCGGCAGGTCGCCTCCCAATACGGGGTCACCACCGAGATAGACGTCAGGGGTGCCGATGTCAGCATCAGTGTCGAGAGCGAGCGACTGGTGTGCCGGGTGACGGTCGCCGACCCGCCGGAGACAACGCTGGCTCTGTCGTGCAAGAAGCGGCGCTGACCTAGGACACGACGCCGTAGCGGTGTCGCATGACCGCCGCGATAGCGGTATCGAGATGCGCACCGGTGAGTTCGGGTCCATCACCCAGGGGCCTGCCCATGAGCAGCAGGGGCACGACCTCTCCGGTGGCGCCGTGCTCCGGCGGGGCGTAGTCCGCGACGGGCAGCAGTTGCACGCCGTTGCGCTCGTAGAACGCGATGCGTCGTATATGCTCCGCGTGGCCGGGCTCACCCGCCGGATCCTCGACGTCGAGCAGGAGTGCGGTGCGGCCCTGGCAGGTGAGTCGATCCACCAGGCCGCCGAGCAGACATGCTCCATGACCAGAACTCCGGCGCGAGGAGTCGATGGCGAAGTAGCGCACGAAGGTGAAAGTCGTGTCGCCGAGATGCCGGATGAGCGCGAAGCCCGCGGGGCCGTTGTCCTCGAGCACGAGGAGTTCCTCGTCGGCTCGGTGCCCGCTGACGCTCGACCAGTCGGCGCGCACCGAAGCGGGGAACGATGTCTCGTAGATGCGGCGCACCGCATCGTCATGGCGCGCGGCATCGAAGGCGACCAGCGACGCTGGGCGATCGCGCTGAGTAGGAGGTGGCGAACCCTCAGACGAGGGCTCGCTCGTCGGGCGGTCAGCCCGCGGGCCGATCCAGGTCGACGTGTCGGAATCCCACGTACGCCCCGGCACGATCTCCTTCTTGGCGACGCGCTCGGAGGGCGTGCGTGGCAGGTCGCCGCGCACCTCCCAGTAGCGCGGCACCTTGAAGCGCGCAATGCGCTCGAGGCAGTGCGCGTGCAGTTCCGGCACGATCTCGGGCGCGTCGTGATCGTTGGTGAGTACGACGTACGCCTTTACTTCCTCGCCGCATATGTCATCGGGCACGCCCACGACGGCCGCGAGGCGCACGGCCGGGTGCGATACGAGGGTGTCCTCGACCTCACGCGCAGCGATGTTTTCGCCGGAGCGGCGTACGACGTCCTTCACTCGACCGACGAGCCAGATGTAGCCCCGCTCGTCCTGGCGGGCGAGGTCGCCGGTGTGCAGCCAGCCACCGCGGAAGGCGCGTGCGGTGGCTTCCGGCTCGTCGTCGTAGCCGGCCATCATCCCTGCCCCGCGCAGGGTGAGTTCGCCGATGGCACCGGCAGGGAGGGGTTGGTCATCGGCATCGACGATGCGCGCCTCGCGACCAGCCTTGGGGCGGCCGATGGTTCCGGTGCCGACGCATTGGTCATGGTCGTCGTCGGTGACGTGGATGTCGCCGCCGGTCTCGGTCATGCCGAAGACCTCGAACCATGGCACGCCCCAGCGCTCTTCCAACTCGCCATGTCGCGCGGGCGGGATTGCCGAGCACTGGATGACGCGCACGCGATGGTCGCGGTCGAGGGGACTCGGCGGCGTTGTCAGCATGAGCACGGGCATGGAGGCAACGCAGTAGAAGTAGGTGGCGGAGTGCTCGCGCAGTCGGTCCCACACCGTGGCGGGGTGGAAGCCGTCGAGGACCACGACCGACGCTCCGCTGACCAGGCCCGCGGCGATGTTCCACTGCGGATCCATGTAGGACATCGCCTGCGCCGTGAGCATCCGGTCGTCAGCGGTGAGGCGCGGGAAGCCGGTGACCAGGCTGGATGCGAGGTAGAGCCAGTAGTCGTGCGAGAGTTGGCAGCCCTTCGGATGCCCGGTGGTGCCGGAGGTGAACTGCACGTTGGCCAGCGACGTTGGATCGGGCTCGACGGGTAGCGCAATGGCATTGGAAGGCGCACCCGTCAGGTCGGCGATGTCGATGATCGGGGTCGACACCGGTGAGATCGATCCCGCGAGTTCGGGTGTCGTCACGACTGCGACGGACCGGGACTTGCCCAGGATCCATGCGGCGTCGTCATGCCGGCTCTTCACGCTCAGCGGCACCATGGTGGCGCCTATTCGCGCGAGGGCCAGCCAGATGAGCGAGTACTGCGGACGGTTGTGCAGCATGACGGCGACGCGATCGCCGGGCGCGATGCCTCGCGCATGAAGGTGCCGGGCCAGGCGTTCGGCGGAGTCGGCGACCTCGGCGAAGGTGAGCGAAGCTGACGTCTGCGGCTCCGGGCCCTCGCGCAGGTCGAAGATCCAGGCCGTGCGATCGGGCCAGAGTTCGGCGGCGCGACGTACAGCCTGGGGAAGACTGCGCGGATCGTCGGTCATACAGGTCAGGTCGTGCGGAAGCGGGCGGCCGCGGCATCGTTCTCGCCCGAGTCAAGGGTGGCGAGAGCTGCCTCGACCTCGGCATCGAGTGCCTGCTGGACGGTCGACTGCATGCTGTCATCAATGAGGCGCTTGGCCAGGCGCAGCGCGATGGGCGGCTTGGCGGATATTTCGCCCGCGATGTGAAGGGCGGTGTTCTCGTGGGCACCCACGGGCACCACGCGCGTCACCAGGCCCAGTGCTAATGCGCGATCGGCGTCGAAGCGCCCACCGAGCAGCGTCAGCTCCTTCGCGCGGATGATGCCCACCATGCGCGGAAGGAGGGCGGAGATGCCGTTGGTGCCGCTCAGCCCGACGTCGACCTCGGGAAAGCCGAAGATCGCATCCTGGGTGGCGATCACCAGATCACAACCGAGGGCGAACTCGGCGCCGGCACCGAGTGCATAGCCGTGCACGGCCGCGATGACCAGGCCAGGGAATGACATCGTGCGGCGCGTGACGTCCTGCAGTCGCTGCAATCGCGCGCGTGCCTGGTCGCGACTCTCCTGGAGCGGGGGCTCCTTGAGGTCCCATCCCGCGCAGAACGCCGCGCCGTTGCCAGCCAGAACGATCACCCGCGACTGATCGGCCTCTGCGCGATCGAAGGCCTCGAGGATTCCGTCGACGAGAGCGGGCGTCACCGCGTTCAGACGCCGTGGCCGATTGAGGCGGATGACGCTGATGCTGTCGCCCTGCGACTCGTAGTCGACCTCCATGTAGGGAGGCTACCGCGCGGTGGTTCGCGACCGAAGGCCTAGCCGTACCAGACCAGCGGGCAGCGCACCTCGGCTGCCGGCACCTTGAGCTTGGTCAGGTATCGGGTGATGGGTTCGTGTACGCACGGGGTGGTACGGCCGTAGATGATGTGATGCGTTCCCCCGTAGCGGACGAGGCCGGCGCCCGTGAATGCCTCGACCATTTCGAGAGCAGCCGACCAGGGGGTGCGGTTGTCGGCGATGGAGTTGGCGATGAGCGGCGGGGTGCTCAACGTGATGGGCACCGTGATCTGGCCGAGCGGCCGGCCAAGGGACGGCAAGCCGGCGCACTGGGCACCTTCGCGCAGGGCCGACTGGGCCACCGGAACGCCGCCGGAGCGAAAGCCCTCCTCGGCGATGGCCGTGAGTTGGTCGATGCTCGGACGGTCGGGCATGTCGGCGCAGTTGACGTAGGTGTAATGCGGGTCGAACCAGGCGCTTGCGCGAGCTGCGCGCTTGATGGAGCGGGAAGACCGCTTGGAAGCAGCGTCGTACAGCCTGTCGATGAGATAGCGGGCGCTGCTCCAGGTGGTCTGGAAGGAAGCCCACTGGATGATGCTGTAGCCGGCTTCCCAACGGTTGAGGCGGCCACCTTCGTAGGGCAGCGTCTTGGTGTCGAGCGCGCTGAAGACGACCGCGTACTTGCGCCGGTATTCGGGCCCGAAAGCGTCGAGCATGGTGTTGATGGCGGCGGGGTCGTCCCAGGTGTGCTCACGGGACCATAGCTCGATCGTCGAGACCGGTGAGATGACTCCGTCGAGCAAGAGGGCGCGCACGCGGCTGGGGAAGTACTGCGCGTAGGCACGGCCGACGGTCGACCCATAGCTCATCCCCCAGAACGACAGTGTCTCCTCGCCCAGCGCCTCGCGGAGGGCGTCGACGTCGTGCACGATCTGCCAGGTGCCGACGTAGGGAGCGGTGTCGCGGTTCAGCTTCAGGCAGGCGGCTGCGGTCGCTGCCTGGGCCTTCACGAATTTGGTGACCCATGCCTTCCAGTCGACGGGGCCGGTCGGCGCAGCATGCGGCGACTTGCCGTTGCACCCGCTGATTACCGGTTGCGACATGCCGACGCCGCGTGGATCCCAGGCGACGAGGTCGAAGCGTTCGCGCACCTTGGTCGGAAGCAGGCCGTAGACCCAGGAGATGTTGCTCAGCGCCGCGGATCCCGGGCCGCCGGGGTTGAAGGTGAGGACTCCTCTGCGCTTGCCGGGGCTCGAGGCCGGGATCCGTGCCACGGCGATGTCGTAGGTGCCGGCGACCCTCTTCGATCCCCAGTCGCGGGGGACCACGAGTGTGGCGCAGCGTGCGGTGCTCGGCATCGACGAGCCGCATGAGCGCCAGTTGAGGGCCGGTGGCGTGTAGGGGATCGCCGTGGGGGCGCTGGCCGCCAAGGTGGCAGGAATCGTGGTCGCGGTGCGCGAAGCCGACGATGCCGAGACAGGGGGAGCATCGCTTGACGGCACGAGGGCCTGTGACGGGGTAGCGCTTAGCGCCAGGCTGACAGATCCGGCGATGATCAGCGTGAGGGCGCGGCGCACCCGATCATGCTAGGTGCTGGGCGACGCCGATGACGCCCTGAGCGGTGAAACCCTGACGCGAGTGTGCACGTGTGCCGGCGACACGCCGTGTTCGGCAGGCATAAGCGCACACTCGGCATACGGGGTATACCGTTGTGATATGAGTGATAACAATGCACGTCATGCCGCGGTACAGCGCTTGCAGCGCAAGCGCGGCTTCATAAACTACGTGGTGGGGGCGATTGGCGTCTCCATCCTTATGGTGATCATCTGGTTCCTGAGCGGTCGCGGCTACTTCTGGCCAGCGTGGGTCATGGGCGGCTTTGCCATCGGACTGATCTTCATGTGGATCGGGGTATTCACCAATAAGCCGATCACCGAAGACGAGATCCAGCAGGAGATGAATAAGGGATCGTAGGTAGCCTCGCCGCATGAGCCCCCTGGTCGTTGCGCATCGCGGCGCCAGCGGTTACCTGCCCGAAAGTACCCTTGAGGCGATGGCCCTCGCCCACGGTCAGGGTGCCGACGCGGTGGAGTGCGATGTCGTCCTGACCAAGGACGGCCACGTGCTCGTCAACCATGGCCTGTGGCTCGACGGGGTCAGCGACGTGGCACGCAAGTTTCCGGGGCGCGCCCGTGCCGACGGCCATTTCTACGCTCTGGATTTCGCGCTTGACGAGATCTTGACCCTTGAGGTCACCGACCGCTATCGCGTCGAAGATGGCCGAGAGGTCCCGGTCTTCCCCGATCGCTTTCCCCTCTGGCAATCCGACTTCCGCTTCCACACCCTCCAATCGCAACTGGAGTTGATCCGCGGACTGGAGCGCAGCACCGGTCGCTCCATGGGTGTCTTCGTCGAGTTGAAGACCCCCTGGTGGCACGAACGCGAGGGAGTCGACCTCGTGCGGCCGACCCTCGACGCCCTGGCGAGTGCGGGCTACCGCACGCGTGACGATCAATGCTGGGTGCTGAGCTTCGATCCACGCGCGCTCGAGCGAATCCGCTGTGGGACAGGGCTGGCGGCGGGGGTAGACCTTCCGCTGACGCAGTTGATCGCCGAGGTGGGTAGCGACGAGACCTACGAGCAGGGCCCTGACGGGTCATGGCGCCGCTACGACCACGCGTGGATGCACGAGCTCGGTGAGATGCCGCGGATACGCGCGTACGCCGATGCCATCGGACCGGACTACCACGACCTTGTGCGCGTCGAGAGTCACGTCGTAGCAAGCAACGGCATGGCAGCAGCCGCGCACGATGCGGGGCTGCTGGTGGCCCCGTGGGCCCTACGCGCCGATCAACTACCACCGTGGGCTTTGAGCATGAACGATGTGCTTGAGGTATTGATAGGTCAGGTGGGTGTGGACTCGGTGACGACAGACTTCCCCGACATCGCTCGCGCATTCGTCGATCGCTTGGGCTGATACACCCTCGGTAGTCAGATCCTCGTCAACGCCTTAGCACGAGGCCAGCATTGACTGAACGGATGATCAAGTGACCGGCTCAGCCCTGTTTGTGCATGGCAAGTCCCTTCATGGTGGCGCAGGAAGTGCTCCCAGGCGTGATGCCTCCCGGAGTGCTCCGACCTCGGTCGCCGAGCCCCTTCGGCAATGAGATGTCATGAAAAGTCGACACCTGGGGCGTTAACAGGGGTCTCATGGTGCAGGGTGGGGCAATGACATCCCCTCGCCGTGAGATCGCCCTCATTCGTCGTGCCGCCGGCGCCCTTGCCGTCGGCGCCCTTGTCGTCGTGCCCGTGACGGCCTGCTCGGGCAACCAGAATCAAAACCAGGACCAGAACCAGAACCAAGACCAGAACCAGAACCAGAACGACCAAAACCAGAATCAGTAGGGCGACGCGTCAGCGCTTGAGGTCAGTGACGATCTGCTGGCTGGCGAAGCGACCGGGTGCACCGATGACGCAGCCGCCTGGGTGCGTGCCCGACCCGCACTGGTAGTAGCCGCGGATCGGCGTGCGGTAGTCGCTGTATCCGGGGGCGGGTCGGAAGAAGTACATCTGGTGCGGGAAGAACTCCCCGGCGTAGATGTTTCCCTCCGATAATCCGGTCTTGGCCTCGATGATGTCCGGTGAGACGATCTCGCGTTGGAGCACGAGGTCGTTGAAGTTGGGGAAGAAGCGCTGCATGGTGGCCTGCACGCGGTCAGCCATATTCTCCCGTTCGGCATCCCAGCTGCTGTCCTTGAGTTGGTACGGCGTGTACATCACGTAGCACGACATCACATGCTTGCCGGGGGGTGCCATGTCAGGGTCGATGAACGACTGGATCGACGCGTCGATGTAGGGGTGCTCGCTATACCAGCCGTACTTCGCGGCATCGTAGGCGCGCTCCATGTATTCGACCGAGGGCGCGATGTTGATGAATCCGCCGTATTGGTCGGTGCGGTCGCCGAACGCGGGGTAGTGAGGGACGCCATCGAGCGCGAAGTTGACCTTGGAGGTGATGCCCTGGAAGCGGAAACGCTGGATCGTCTCCACGAGGTCGGCGGGCAGCTCCCGCGGGTCGGCGAGCTGGAGGAAGGTGCGCCGCGGGTCGAGCGAGCTCACCACGATCGGCGCGCGGAACTCGGTGCCGTCATCGAGCACGACCCCACGGACCTCGCCGCCGTCAGTGATGAGTCGCGTGACGTGCGAGTCGAGGCGGATCTCCGCGCCGTACGCCGTCGCCGCGCGTGCGAGCACCTGGGTGAATCCGCCATTGCCGCCCTTGTGGAAGGACCACGAGCCGCCGATGCCGTCATGCTCACCCATGGAAAGGTAGAGCCAGTTGATGCCCGAGCCAGGCGACATGGGACCGAGTTTGATGCCGACGCAGGCGGCC
>VGBL01000013.1 GCA_016870515.1 Actinomycetota bacterium
GGGCTTGTCGGCCACAACCGCCTCGGTCGTGAGGAACAGGCCCGCGATGGACGCGGCATTTTGCAGGGCCGAGCGGGTGACCTTGGCCGGATCGATGATGCCGGCCTTGATCATGTCGACGTATTCGCCATTGGAGGCGTCAAGGCCGTGCCCCGCGGGCAGCTCCTTGACCTTCTCCACCACGACGCCGCCCTCGAGACCGGCGTTGAACGCAATCTGCTTGAGCGGGGCCGTGACCGCCTGGCGCACGATATCGGCGCCAACGGCCTGCTCGTCGGTGAGGCCGAGCGCGTCGATCTTGGGCCCGGCCGCCGTCATTGCCTGGATCAAGGCCACGCCACCACCGGGCACGATGCCCTCCTCGACGGCTGCCTTCGCGTTGCGAACGGCGTCCTCGATGCGGTGCTTGCGCTCCTTGAGCTCGACCTCGGTGGCCGCGCCAACCTTGATGACGGCCACGCCGCCGGCCAGCTTGGCGAGGCGCTCCTGGAGCTTCTCGCGGTCGTAGTCCGAATCGGACTTCTCGATCTCAGCGCGGATCTGGTTGACCCGCCCAGCGATCTGCTCGGAGTCTCCGGCGCCCTCGACGATCGTGGTCTCGTCCTTGCTGACGACGACCTTGCGTGCACGGCCGAGCAGTTCCAGGCCGGTGCTGTCGAGCTTGAGGCCGACCTCCTCGGAGATGACCTGGCCGCCGGTGAGGATCGCGATGTCCTGCAGCATCGCCTTGCGGCGATCGCCGAAGCCGGGGGCCTTGACGGCTACCGAGCGGAAGGTCCCGCGGATCTTGTTGACGACCAGCGTGGCCAGGGCCTCGCCCTCGACGTCCTCGGCGATGATCGCCAGCGGCTTGCCCGACTGCATGACCTTCTCCAGGATCGGCAGAAGGTCCTTCACCGAGGAGATCTTGGAGTTGACGATGAGGATGTAGGGGTCCTCCAGGACCGCCTCCATGCGCTCGGGATCGGTGACGAAGTAGGGCGAGATGTAGCCCTTGTCGAAGCGCATACCCTCGGTGAGCTCGAGCTCAAGGCCGAAGGTGTTGCTCTCCTCGACGGTGATGACGCCTTCCTTGCCGACCTTGTCCATCGACTCGGCGATGAGCTCGCCGACCTCGACGTCGCCACCGGCGGAAATCGCGGCGGTCGAAGCGATCTGCTCCTTGGTCTCGACGTCCTTGGCCATGTCGAGCAGCTGGGCGCTGACGACGTCGACGGCCTTCTCGATGCCCCTTTTCAGGGCCATCGGGTTGGCACCAGCAGCAACGTTGCGCAGGCCCTCCTTGACGAGCGCCTGGGCGAGCACGGTGGCGGTGGTGGTGCCGTCGCCAGCGACGTCGTCGGTCTTCTTGGCGACCTCCTTGACGAGCTCGGCACCGATCTTCTCGTAGGGATCCTCGAGGTCGATCTCCTTGGCGATGGACACGCCATCGTTGGTGATCGTGGGAGCGCCCCACTTCTTCTCGAGGACGACATTGCGGCCCTTGGGGCCGAGGGTGACCTTGACGGCATCGGCGAGGACATTCATGCCACGCTCGAGGGACCGGCGGGCCTCCTCATCGAAAGCGATGATCTTTGCCATGGGGTGAGGTTCCTCCCGGAACGACGTGAGGGGATGCCCCTCCGGACGGCCGATGCCCGCGACGGACGGCCCCGCATCCGACGGGGCCTCACCGGCAAATTGTCACTCGAGGTCGTCGAGTGCTAGCCAAATATTGGCACTCTCGAGTGCCGAGTGCAAATCCTGGGGAGCACCGAGGCGGCCTCCCCCACTGCGGGCGGGCACACTGGATGGGTGAATCCCCGTGCCCTCGCCTGGTTCGCCCGCCGCACCAGCACCGTAGCCCACTGGCCCCGCGCCGAGGTCGCCCGGGCCAAGGCGGGGCATCGCGTCTCAGTCGTGATCCCGGCCCGCGACGAGGAGGCCACCGTCGGGGCCATCGTGGCCGCTATTCGCGCCGACCTCATGACCGGCGTCACTCCCCTGGTCGACGAACTCCTGGTCATGGACTCCGACAGCACCGACCACACCACGCAGGTCGCCCGAGCCGCCGGCGCGACCGTACGCGCGACGCACGAGGTGCTCCCCGACGTCCCCACCGTGCCGGGCAAGGGCGAGGCCATGTGGCGCGGCGTGGCCGCCACCACCGGAGACGTCATCGTCTTCTTGGATGCCGACCTGCTGTCGTTCACCTCCGACTACGTGGTCGGCCTCCTCGGGCCCATGCTGCTCGATCCATCGGTGCACCTGGTCAAAGCCGCCTACGAGCGCCCCTTGGTCGACGGTTGCGGCGCGCGCGTGGCCGGGGGCGGTCGCGTCACCGAGCTCGTCGCGCGGCCGTTGCTCAACCTGCACTGGCCGGAGCTCGCCGGTGTGGCGCAGCCGCTCGCCGGCGAATACGCGGTGCACCGCGATTTGATCGAGGCCCTGCCGATCCCCTGCGGATACGGCGTGGAATTCGCCCTCCTGGTGGACGCTGCCGAGCGCCTCGGCATCGATGCCATCGCGCAAGTCGACCTCGGGGAGCGCATGCACAAGCACCAGGACGAGCAGCAGCTCGGGCGCATGTCGGCGCAGATCTGGCAGGTGGCGCTCGATCGACTCGACCCCGACTACGTCATCGCCCGACCGTCGACCGAGGCGGAGATCGCGCAGTTCATCTACGGGCCGGAGGGCCTGCGGGTGGAGCGCCACCCCGTGGATGCCCTCGTACGGCCACCTCTGCGCCAGGTGCCTGAATACACCTTGGAGAACTAGGCCCTAGCGGACGTCGAGGTCGATGCCCAGCCTGCGAGCCGAGCGAACGCGCTGGCGGGAGGCCCGCATCCGGCGCAGGCGCTTGACCAGCATGGGGTCGGCGGCCAGCGCTTCGGGGGTGTCGATGAGGGCATTGAGGATCTGGTAATAGCGAGTGCTGCTCATGTCGAACAGGTCGCGAATCGCCTGCTCCTTGGCACCGGCGTACTTCCACCACTGGCGCTCGAACTCCAGGATTCTCCGATCGCGCTCCGACATTGCTGCCGCCGCTTCATCGGGGTCGAGGCGTGCGGCGCCTGAATCCATGCCAGCAACTCCTTTGGGGAAAGGTGACGTCGGCGACGTCAGGAGCAGTGCCGACATCCTAGGCGGCGTACGAGGGCATGTCATTGACCGTCACCCGCGCGCGTCGCGGAGGTGCCGTCGAGTCGGTCAGCAATGTGACGAACCTCCTCCTCCATCGACTTAAGGTGCGTGAGCAGGTCGTCGAGTCGTGAGTCCGTCGATGAAGTCTGTGCCGCCTGTGCTGCCTGTGACGTTTGTGTCGCCTGTGATGATGACGAAATGAAGCGGGATGCCACCGCCGCCGTGACGGCGCCGACCGCCGCGGCTCCGGTGAACATGATGAAGACCGCAATCACCCGACCGCCCACGGTGACGGGCGTGAAGTCGCCGTAGCCGACGGTGGTCACCGTGACGAATGCCCACCAGGTGGAGTCACCGAAGCTCTCGATGTTGGCGCCCGGCGCACCGATCTCGAACATGAGAGTGAAGAGCGACCCGAAGATGACGACGAAGGTGACGGCGTAGATGGCGGTGAGGCCGACGATCTTGGTCAGGGCATTGCGGTCGCGCGCCACTCGCATGACGGCCGCGACCACCAGCAGGATGCGCAGCGGCGGGAAGAGCAGGGCGATCATAAGCGGCCAGTCACGCTTGACGAAGTTCTTCTTGTGGGGATCCAGGACGAAGCGGATAAACAGGTCGAGGGCAAAGATGCCCCAGGTGATGATGCTGATCATGACGCCTTCCGCCCGATATATCGGCGACAGGGCGGGGGACCACGTCAAGAAGGTCGAGACCAGCCAGGTGATGGAGACGACGAACATCGGCAGTGACGAGAACTTGTCATACCGGATCTGAGCGGGTGTAAGGGTGCCCGGATCGGGGAGGGCGGAGTAGCGCTGCCAGAACCTGGGACGACGGGACGCCTTGGCGCCCGGGTGCGAGCCGGCGGTGGGACTGGACATGGCCCCAGCCTCTCAGACCGGATGGGCTACGCCCGGCCGCGACGCCGCCATCGGATGATCGTCCACGAGAAGAAGTACCCCATGCCGTTGGTCGCCCAGTGCGAGCCCATGGGTGCGATCACACTGCCCGACACGATGCGCAACCCGGCGAAGATCACGCCGGCAATGGTTGTCGCGAGCACCGACAGCACGACGGCCAGCACGTTGCCGCGGCGCCCTTCGCCCACCACCGAGCCAAGGGCGGCGCTGTGCTCGTGCGATCCGATCGACGGCAGGATGTGCCACAACCCGAACAGGACAGCCGAGATGACGACGGCCCACACCACCCCGAAGCGCCGGGCAAGCATCGAAAAGAGCACCGCTCGGAAGGCAATCTCCTCGAAGAGGACGATGGCGAAAGGCACCTGGACCAGCGCCTTGAACATCAGGCGAGGACCGCTGAGCTCGGCGACGCGCTCGTCCTGCATGGCATCGCGGCCGCGCCGAAACGAGGCGGCAATCAGGTAGCCCGCGGTTACGAGAACGACGCAGCCCACGCCCCACAGGACGCCGGAAATCAGGTAGGTCCACCCCAGGCCCATGTCCGTCCAGCTATTGCCATCGAGGATGCCCAGCGCGAGGAGCCCGAAGGACCCACCCAGGGCCCACAGCAGGTGATGGCCCTCCGGCGCCAGCCGGTTGGTGACGACGTTGAAGGCGATCAGCGCGACGATGACGACGATGACAGGCCACAGCGGCAGACCCTCGACCTGGGCCGGGTAGGAGATCAAGAGCACCCGACGAGCCTAGGCCCGTGGGACTAGCGTGGTCGGGTGAAGCAATCGTTCGGAGACCAGACACTCTGGGGAGCGCTGCAGGCTCGCGCCCGCCGCGTGCCTGCCGCTCCCCTTGTCACGTATTACGACCTGGCCACCGGCGAGCGCATCGAACTATCGGCGGTGAGCGTGGAGAATGCCGTCGCCAAGACCGCGGGCCTGCTTCGCGACGAGCTCGACGTGCAGCCCGGCGACACGGTGGCAGTCCGACTGCCCCTCCACTGGCAACGGGCGGTGTGGCAGGCGGCGTGCTCGGCCGTGGCGGCCCGTTACGAACCGGCCGCGGAACCGTTGACCGCGCACACCCTGGTCACCGACCGCGATCACCTCGATCTGGCGGGGCTGGCAACCGAGACCGTGATCGTCTCGCTGGCACCTTTCGGCCTGCCGTCCGCAGAGCCACTCCCGGCCGGCATCGTCGATCACGCCTCTGCCGCTCGCGCGCACCCCGACGTGTTCATTGCATCCGCCGATCCCGGGCCCGAGCCCTTGATGCAGGAAGCGGCGGCCCTCATCTTCAGCCAAGGCCGTCTTGAGGCCGATCGAATGCTCGTCCTCGAGGATGACCCGCATGCCGATCTGCTGATCCTCGCCGTCCCACTACGCCTGCATGGCGCAGCGGTGATCGTCCGCCATGCGGCAGGCGGCGACGTCGAAGCGGTAGCTGCCGCAGAGCGCGTGACGGCTAGATGACCTTGGCTGTGCGCGTCGGGCTGCTGGCCACCACGGTGCCCGCGCTGTAGACGAGCACGCGCCAGGAGTACGTCGTGCCCTTACCGGTTACGGGCACGGTGAAGGTGAAGGAGCCATCCGAGCTCGGCACAGCGGTATTGCGGTCCTGCCAGGCGCTGCCATTGACCTGCACCTGACGCTGCACGACGAGGCCGGGCTTCATGTCTTTGACCCGTCCGGTCATCGTGACGACCGTGCCGTCGGCCACGTCGCCACTTGGCTTGACATTGAGGGTGACACCGCCGCTGGGAACAGGGCCAGTGCTCACGCGCTCCTCGTCGACGATCTCGGACAGATAGGTCGAGCGCAGACCGAAAGCGGATCGGAATTCGGAGCCCGAGGCGGTGCTGGTGTGGCCGTCGATGCTCTTTGCGGTGAGCTCCCTTGCCGACCCCGACTTGAGCGTGCGTGTGACCGACACCGTCATGATGTCGTCCATTCCGAAGAACTCAGCGAGGGCTTCCTGGGTCACCTTGACCTTCCAACGCAGATAGGGATTGCCGGGCGCTTCGACGCTCCAGTGATCATCGACGCTCTGCGACCAGGGGTAGCCACTGCCACCCCAGACCTCAGCGGCCGAATTGGTCATGCCTCCGGTAGCCGCCGTATAGAAGGCATTGATGGGCTCGTCCTTGTAGACGGCGGTCAGACCCTGCTCACCCGAGGTGTGCGTGGCAACGACGGCCTCGCGCCATTTGTTGGGGTCGCCGTAGCGGGACTCGGCGATCCATCCCTGGAACGTCTGGTCGTAGGAGGGGCCATCCCCGTCATCCATGTGACAGTTGCACGCCTTGTCGACGCCCTTGGCCAGCTGTGACAGGGCGTACGAGCGTGACGCGATGACCTGCGCCTGCAGGGCGGGCAAGTCCCACGTGGGATTGACCTCAGCGATGCCAAAGAGGTATTCGTCATGGAGGCGCAGGGAGTTGACCAGGGCGAGGCGACTTCCAGCACTGGTCGAGACGATGCTGACGTCCACCGATCCGTAGCGATAGCGATGGCCCTCAGAGGAGAAGCTCTCCCCCGGTCCGGCCACGTTGAGCAGGGCCGAAGCGGTGCCTGCCGTGCCGGGATCGCGTGTGCCTGACCACTTGATGTTGACGGTCCGCGCGCGGCCGATGCGCGTGGAGGTGCCACCCTCGGTCTTGCGGATGGTCACGAAGCGCCCCGAAGGCGTCAGGGTGAAGTTGGCTGCCGGCCCGGCGACGTGGACGTTCTTGCCGTAGGTGAATTCGACCTGCGCCCCGCTCCCATCGAGGTCCTCGACACGGACGTGGGCGTTCTCCTTCTGGTAGAGCAGGCTGATGCGAACGTCCTGCGAGTCAGTGAATGGCTTGACAGCGACACCGGGGTAGTAGTACTCGACGATGCGCTTGGCACTCCACCCCTTGCGCGCCATCGCGAACGCACCCCACTGCGAAAGCCCCACGCCATGCCCGTAGCCCGTACCCTCGACGACGAACTCCTCGGGTGGCGTGCACGGGTCAGGTGGGGAGTCGGGAGTCGCGGCTATGCGCGCGGTGCCCGTCCACGGATACAGCTTCTTTGCCCCACTCGTGGCGGAGATGTGGAAGATGTAGGTGCCCGGTGGCACCTGCTTGCCCTCGTCGTCTCGCAGGTTCCACGTCATCGGGAACTCCGCCGCGCTCGACGCAGAGGCCGAGAGGGTGCGTACGGGGTCGCCGCAGGCGTTCGACACCGTCATGGTGGCTTCGACGGGTCCGATCGAGCGAGGCGTCAGCTTGATGGATCCACCCGATCCCCACGGGACCTCATCGCCATCGATGGTCGGTGGATAGAAGTTCTTGCCCTGTCGGGCCGAGACGGCCAGGCGCACGTGCGCCATCGTCGGCCTGAGGAATTCGCCGGGGCACGACGTGCTGCCGATGTCGCCGTGGCCGACGATCGTCTTGGTCGCGACCTTCTCGCCGGCGTAGTACATCGATGTGGTGCCTCCGCCCGGCCCCGGGCCGGCCGAGGTGAGGACCGCCGTGCCGAGCGGATTGACGTCGAAGAGATCGAACTTCCAGGCAATGAGCTGGCCGATCGCGTCGAGGATCTTCTCCTTATCAGGCTGGGTGGGGTCGAGGGTGTCGGCATTGCCGAGGAAGGACACGGCGAAGGTCTCGGCATTGAAGCCCGAGGTGTGGGCGCCGATGACCGCCTTGTCGATACCGCCCGAGCGCCCCTCGTAGAGGCGGCCGTAGCGATCCACCATGAAGTTGTAGCCGAAGTCGTTGACCTTGATGCCCTCGGTGAACCAGGAGTAGACGTTGCGCATCTGCTGGGCGGCCTGAGCGGGTGTGTAGCCGTTGGATGACACGACGTGGTGCACGAAGGCGACCTTGATCGTGTCCGAGTAGGCCGTCTCACCGCGCTTGAGGGATTCGTCGGCACCCCACATCTTGCGCGTGATGATGGGGGGCTGCGTGACAGCAGCCTGTACCGTCGATGCCGGCCCCATGCGGGACCCGATGTTGTTGTCTTCGGGTCGCACGGGGTTGTCGATCATGGTCAGCTGAGTGTCGGTCGGCACGGTTCCGGTTGGAGTGTCGATGCGCACCTGCACGCCGTCGCTGCCGTTGGTCGCGATCGGCTCGGTGGCGTAGCGCGCCCGCTGGCCTTCGTCGGTGCTGGGATCGGGCAGGTGTCCGCTCATGGGCAGCTCCATCCAGGGCTGCCACTCACCGCTCTCGCGGATGCGGATGACGACCCTGGTGCGCGGGTCGAAGGGCGCGGCGGCCGTGATCCCGACGAGCCCGAAGGCTTCGGTCGCCGTGGGCTGTGTGGCCGCTGCGGGACGAAGGCGCGGCCCCCCATCGCGCGTCTGCGGTCCCACGTGGACGTGCGTCTCTCCGGCCCGCGGGACCGGGGTTGACGCTGCTGGAGTGTCGGCCAAGGCCCCGGCCGCCACGCCCGTCAGCGGGATAGTGACCACGGAAGCGCGAACGGGACCGGGTTCGGCCGAGGAGACGCTGGAGGCCACGGGGAGGGCCACCGTCGCGGGGACGATCAGGGCAGCCGTCAGCACCGCGAGGACTCTCACCGAATGAGGGTGCCCCAGCCTCGTGGGGCGAGGCAAGGCGACTCACCCTCCCCACAGGTCCCGTTGATCACATTCCCAGGCACCCTGAAGGAACCGCCCCTGACCGGTCGGGCGTCCCAACAGGTGGTTCGCGCCCCTACCCTGGGGGGGCAGCACCGAGAGGAGCCCCGTGACAAAGGCAGCCCAGGCTCGGTCCGACGGGCCAGCCGAGCCCCCCTCGTCGGGCCCCCGCCGCTGGCCGCGCATCCTCCTCGCCGTCGCCGCCGGCGTGGTGCTGATGCTCAGCCTGGCCGGGGTCGGCGTCGACGTGGTCTCGGCCAAGCTCGAAGGCAACATCACCGCGATCGATATCAGCGACACCACGGGTCGTCCGCATGTCAGTGCCCCCGTCATCAACGAGGAGGGTAACTACTCCGCCGTCAACATCCTGCTCATGGGCAGTGACAGTCGTGAGGGCGAGACATCGAATAGATACGGAGACCCCGACGTCTACACCGGACAGCGGTCCGACACCACGATCCTCCTGCACCTGTCCGAAGACCGGTCCTTCGCCACCGCCGTCAGCATCCCGCGCGATACATGGGTAATGATCCCGGAGTGCAAGCGCGTCGGCGAGACGGTCGGCGGCTTCGAATCGAAGTTCAACACCGCTCTCGAGATCGGTGGCCCAGGCTGCACCGTCAAGCTCGTCGAGCAGATGACCGGCCTGACGATCGACAATTTCGCGATCGTCGACTTCACCGGTTTCAAGAACGTCGTCGACGCCCTCGGGGGCGTCGAGGTGTGTCTCACCGAGCCGGCCAACGACCCGTCCAGTGACCTCAACCTCCCGGCGGGCACCAGCATCGTCAACGGCGAGCAGGCACTCGGCTTCGTCCGCGCACGCAAGACCCTCACCGATGGCTCAGACCTCAGTCGCATCAAGCGCCAGCAGGCCTTCCTGTCGTCGATGATCCGTGAGGCATCCTCTACCGGCCTGCTGCTCAACCCCGTGCGCCTTTTTTCCGTGCTCGACTCCGCGACGCAAGGCCTCACCACCGACCCCGGCCTGGCCGACATCGACGTCCTGCGCGACATGGCGCTGAGCGTCAAGGGGATGGCTCCCGGAGACATCGCCTTCCTCACAATGCCGTGGCTCGATCGCGGCGACGGCGAAAACGTCGTGGTCGACGAGGAGGGGGCAGCACCTGTCTGGCAATCAATGCGGGATGACGTCGCCTGGATCAAGCCGAAGAAGGTGGGTACCACCGGGTCCGGCACCTCTAAGATCACTGTTGCCCCGTCGGACATCACCGTGCGCATTCTCAACGGCAGCGGCATTGCCGGACGCGCCGCCGAGGCGGCCGCCGCGCTGGAGGCGCAGGGGTTCACCGTGACTGAGATCGACGACGCCGACCGATCCGACTACGTATCAACCGAGATCCGGCACGACGCGCCCTCGGCCGAAGCCGCGCGCACGGTCCTGGAGGCATTCCCGGGGGCCACCACCGTGGCGGACGAGTCGTCCGCCACGATCACGATCGTCATCGGCTCGTCGTTCAGCGGGGTGTCTGTTGTTAATACTCAGGGCACATCCAGCAATCCCGACAAGGACCGGGAGAGCGACGCGGTCACCGATCCCACGACCGCAGACAAGGTGCGCTGCGCCTAGGCATCACCGTAGGGTGAGGATCAATGCACCCTTTTCGAAATCCAGGCTGAGCGTCTCGGTGCCGGGGTAGCGCTCCAGCCAGTCCTGGGCGATCTGCTGCTCGTCGACGCGGATCATGTCGTCGAGGATCACTCGACCACCGGCCGACATGCGGTCGTGGAAGAACGGCAGGGCGGGCCAGCGGGCCTGCCTGGCGCCCTGGGCGGGGGGACCGTCGACGCACAGCAGGTCGACCGCGTCGAGCGACCGCAGGGCGAATTCGTCGTACCACGTGACCGCCCGACCAGCGATGGACTCCTCGACGAGGGGCGCATGGATGACGGTCAGCCACTCGGAGACTCCCTGTCGTCTGCCGAGCTCCTCCGTGGCCCGCGCGTACTGCTCCTCGTGGTCGACCCCGACAACCTGGCCGTCGTATCCGGCGACGCGCATCGCACCGGCCATCCACACGCTGGACTGACCGCTGCCGAGGTCGACAACCAGACGCGGACGATGCTCGAGCACATATCCGGCGAGCCACAGCAGCAGGTCTTCGGACGCCGCCCAGGTGCCCGCCCGCGGCATGGGCAGCGACATCGGCACCAATCGCTGCAGCTGCATGAACGACTCGAGCAGGGCCACCTGGTCATCGAGCTTCTGCTGGTAGTGCACCCGGGTCTCTCGGCGCTCGGCGGACTGGTTTTGGGCGAGTTCGCGCAGCGCGAGACGGTAGGTCGAGCGGGGATGGGTCAACTCGTCGTCAATCTTGCCCACCTTGCCGCGGATCTCGGTGATGTTCTTGCCCATCGCGCCGTCTCGGCGTGACGTGTCGTTCTTCAGGCCCTCGAGCCGATGATTGACGTAGTGCTCCAGCCGAGCCAGCCGCCCGGTGGTGATGCGGACCCACGCGAATGTCTGCCCGAGCAGCGCACCGACGGTCAGGCCGATGAGAGCGGCTATCGCGATGACGGCCGGGGACCATCCGGCCGCGACACCCAGCACCAGCAGTCCCGCGCCGAGGCCCAGGGCCACGACAACGAGGGGAATGCGGGCGCGCACGGGTCCGAGGCTACCCTTCCGACGTGGGTGCCGAGGGACGCGAGGTTGCACGTCCAGGCGTGTCCGTGGTCATGCCCGTACTCAGCGAGGAGCGCCACCTCGAAGCAGCCGTACGTCGCATCCTGTCGTCGGCCTACGACGGCTCTCTCGAGGTCGTACTGGCACTTGGCCCCTCGCACGATGACACCGACGTGGTCGCCGGGCGCCTGGCATCCGAGGACCCCCGCGTACGCACCGTCGCCAATCCCACCGGGCGCACTGCCGCCGGCCTCAACCTCGCGGTTCAGGCGGCGTCCTTCGACATCATCGTCCGCGTGGACGGGCACGCGCTCATCCCTGATAACTACGTGGCGGTCGCCGTCGCAACTCTTGAGGCAACCGGTGCCGACAATGTCGGCGGCATCATGGGGGCGGAGGGCGTCAGTGAGTTTGAGCGGGCGGTTGCCGCCGCCATGACGTCGTGGTTCGGGGTCGGAGGTGCCGCATTCCATATCGGCGGCGAGCCCGGACCGGCCCTGACGGTCTACCTCGGGTGCTTCCGACGGTCTGCCCTCGAGCGCGTCGGAGGATTCGACGAATCGATGGTCCGGGCGCAGGACTGGGAGCTCAACCACCGCATCCGCCAGACGGGCGGGCTCGTCTGGTTTACTCCCGAACTGCACGTCACCTATCGGCCACGACCCGACCTTGCATCACTCGCCCGGCAGTACTTTCAGTACGGCCGATGGCGACGCGAGGTGGCAACGCGTCATCCCGAGACCGTTTCTGCTCGATACCTCGCGCCTCCGGTCACGCTCATCGCGGTGTTCGGCGGGACCCTCGTTGGCATACTTGGACTCGCCACGCGCTCACCTTCCTTGACAGCCATCGGCTTCGCCATGCCGGTGGGCTACGCCGCCGCAAACCTCGTCGCAAGCGCGCGTGCAGGGCGCTCGCTCAGTCCGGCCGCGGCATTGCGACTGCCCGCGGTCTTCGCAACCATGCACGGAGCCTGGGGCGCCGGCTTCCTGCGGGGTGCCCGCTAGGGCTCCAGGCCCCGCTCGCGCAATTCCTTGATGGCGCGACGACGTTCGAGGCGGGATGCCCGGCGAATCTCAGCCGCATGGAATCGGAGCCTCTCCTCATCGCAGTCGGGCTCCACCGGCGGGATGGGGCGAGGAACGCCGGCGGCGTCGATGGCCACGAAGACCAGATATGCCGTGCTCACGTGGATCTCCCCCTCGATGCCCAGGCGCTGAACAGTGACGCGCACGCCCACTTCCATGCTCGTGCGCCCCGTCCAATTGACCTGTGCCCGCGTAGTGAGCAGGTCACCCTGCTTGACCGGCTCAAGAAGGGCCATTTCGTCCATGAAGGCTGTCACGGCTGGTCCCTGCGAGTGACGGATCGCGGCGACGCCACCCGCCTCATCGACAGCTCTCATGATGACGCCACCGTGGACGTTGCCGTAGTTGTTGGCATCGACCACGCCCATGACTCGCGCAAGGGTGGTGCGTGAGCGTTCGGTAGGAATGGATTGATCGAGTGGCTGCTCGACGATGGGATCAAACGGCATGTCAGCCTCTCAAGAGTTCGCGCGCCATGACAATGCGCTGAATCTGGTTGGTCCCCTCGTAGATCTGGGTGATCTTGGCGTCCCTCATGAAGCGTTCGACGGGATAGTCACGGGTGTAGCCGTAGCCGCCAAACACCTGCACGGCATCCGTGGTGATCTCCATGGCCACGTCGGAGGCGTAGCACTTGGCGGCTGCACCGAAGAAGGGCAGGTCATCGTCGCCGCGTTCGCTCTTGGCTGCGGCCGCGTAGACGAGTGCTCGGGCAGCCTCGAGCTTCATGCCCATGTCGGCGAGCATGAATTGGATGCCCTGGAAGTCGGAGATCGGGCGCCCGAACTGCTCGCGCTCGCGCGAGTAGGCGATCGCTGCATCAAGCGCTCCTTGCGCGATCCCCAAGGCTTGAGCGCCAATGGTGATGCGTGTGTGGTCAAGGGTGGTCATCGCGGTGCGGAAGCCGCACCCGGGCTCGCCGACCAGGCGATCTCCTGGCAATAGCAAGCGATCGAAGATGATCTCGCATGTCGGCGAGCCATGGACACCGAGTTTGCGCTCGGGGCTGCCGATCATCAGGCCCTCATCGTCGTGGTGGACGACGAAGGCGGAGATGCCCTTGGCTCCGGCATTGGGATCGGTGACTGCCAGCACGGTGTAGTAGTCGGAGTTGCCGGCGTTGGTGATCCAACTCTTCTGGCCGGTGAGGATCCAGCCATCGCCATCGCGCGTGGCACGTGTCTTCATTGCCGCAGCGTCACTGCCGGACTCGCGCTCGGACAGGCAGTAGGAGAACATCGCCGCGCCCGAGGCCACCGATGGGAGATAGCGCTCGAGCATCGTTTCGCTGCCGGCAACCATGAGCGGCATGGTGCCCAGCTTGTTGACCGCAGGAATGATCGAACTCGAGGCACAGACGCGCGCGATCTCCTCGATGACTAGGCAGGCCGCCAGAGCATCCCCGCCCTGTCCGCCGTACATCTGCGGGATGTGAATGGCGTGGTAGCCCGATGCCACGAGCAGGTCGTAGATGTCGCGGGGAAATTCCCCCGATGCATCGATCTCGGCGGCGCGCGGGGCGATCTTGTCGTCGGCCAAGCGGCGCACCGCCGATCGGAGTTCTCGGTGCTCCTCTGGCAGGGAGAAGGCGGCGAAGTCCGGGTTGGACACGAGCGGCACGAGAAGCCCCTTCCTGGTGGATCCCAAGCCTACGCCCGCGGCGGTCTAGGCTCACGGCGTGCGCTTGAGCGTGGTGGGTACCGGCTACCTCGGGGCGACTCATGCCGCATGTATGGCCGATCTCGGCCACGAGGTCATCGGCCTCGATAGCGATCCAACGAAGGTTGCCGCACTCGCCGAGGGCCGCGTGCCCTTCTGGGAACCCGGGCTCGACGCCGTTCTGCAACGCGGCTTGGAATCCGGACGACTGCGATTCACAACCAAACCGGCCGACGTCGCGGGTGCAACGGTCCATTTCCTGTGCGTGGGCACCCCCCAGCAATCAAACTCGCCGGAAGCCGACCTCACCCAGGTGAATGCGGCCATTGAAGCCCTGCTGCCCGTGCTCCAAACCGACGATCTCGTCGTAGGCAAGTCGACGGTGCCGGTCGGGACAGCGGCTGACATCGAAGGTCGCGTTACGCCGACGGGGGCGAGGGTTGCCTGGAATCCGGAATTCCTTCGCGAAGGCAACGCCGTCGAAGACACCTTGCGCCCGGACCGCCTTGTCTTCGGAGTGCGCGATTCTCGCGACGACGCGATCCTCCGCGAGGTCTACGCACCACTGCTGGAGGCGGGCACTCCCCTGCTCGTCACCGACTTTGCCACTGCCGAACTCGTCAAGGTCTCTGCCAACGCCTTCCTTGCCACGAAGATCTCGTTCATCAACGCCATGGCCGAGGTCTGCGAGGCCACCGGCGGTGACATCGTGACCCTGTCCGCGGCGCTGGGCATGGATCCGCGTATCGGCCCTCAATTCCTGCGCGCCGGACTCGGCTTCGGTGGCGGGTGCCTCCCCAAGGACATCCGTGCATTCATGGCACGCGCCCGCGAGTTGGGCGTCGATGAGGCCCTGATGTTCCTGCGCGATATCGACGACATCAACGTCCGACGGCGCCAGCACACCGTCGACCTGGCGGTCGCGTCCATGGGAGGGACGGCTGCCGGACGCACTGTTGCGGTGTGGGGGGCCGCTTTCAAGCCCAATAGCGACGATGTGCGCGATTCGCCGGCTCTGCATGTGGCACAGGCCCTTCACAATGCTGGAGCACGCGTCGTGGTGCACGACCCTCGTGCCGTGCCCCATGCACGGACGCTCTTCCCTCAACTCGACTACACCGAGGGTGCGGCTGACGCCGTCCAGGGTGCTGACGTCCTCCTTCTCCTCACCGAGTGGAAGGACTACATCGACATTGATCCCGCGGTCATTCGTCCGCTGATGTCGACTCCCACCGTCATCGACGCGCGCAATGCCCTCGACGTTGATCGCTGGCGCTCAGCCGGATGGACCTACCGCGCCCTGGGTCGTCCGACCGCCTAACGACCCGCCCACACGATGGCGGGGCAGTTGTCCATGACGACCGTGAGCCCGGCATCCGCTGCGCGCTGCGCCGCCGATTCGTCGATGACACCCAGTTGAAGCCACACGGCCCTGGCACCTGCGGCAATCGCCTCGTCGACGAGGGGGCCGACGCGGTCACCACGCACGAACATGTCGACCACATCGGGGGCGCCGATGGCGTCAGCCGCCTCGGCGATGGTTGCGTATCCCTGCTCGCCGTGCACGACCTCGGCATGAGGATAGATGGGAATGATCCGCTTGCCGCGCGACTGGAGGAGACGCGCTATCTGGTAGGCATCGCCTTCCGGCTTGTTGCCGAGGCCCACAACAAACCAGATGGTCGTGTCGTCCAGCACTCGGGCGGCGACCTCTGGGGTGCCGTAGAGGTGTGGATCGCGGCTAGTCATGCTCGCGGACCCGGGCGCCATTGTCCGTTGCGGCCCGTCGCAAGCCGGCCTGGAATTCCTTGGTCGCCTCCTTGAGGTCGTCGTCTGCGCATCCCAGGATGCGAATCGCCAGAAGTCCGGCGTTGCGCGCACTGCCCACCGCGACCGTGGCCACCGGCACTCCGGCGGGCATCTGGGCGATGGCTAGCAGAGAGTCAAGGCCGTCGAGGTGCGACAGCGGAATCGGAACGCCAATCACGGGCAGGGGGGTCAGTGACGCCACCATGCCCGGAAGATGCGCAGCGCCGCCGGCGCCGGCGATGATCACGCGCAGCCCACGATCGGCCGCGGACTCCGCGTAGGCCACCATCTCCTTTGGCATGCGGTGCGCGGAGACGACGTCGGCCTCGTAGGGGACGCCAAACTCGCGCAGGGCCTCTGCTGCGGCCTCCATGACGGGCCAGTCGGAATCACTGCCCATGATGATGCCGACGAGGGGGCTCGGATCACTCATCAATGACTCCCATGAGGTAGTTGGCGGCGTGGTGGGCGCGCGCGAGAAGCGTGTCGAGATTGTCTCCCACGACCGTCACGTGCCCCAGTTTGCGCCCTGGACGCGGATCCTTGCCATAGAGGTGCACCCTCACCCCGGGATCACGTGCGAGCACATGGCGGTAGGCGTCCTGAAGCGGCGGCAGGGTGTCCGCGTCGCGAGGACCTATGACATTGACCATCACTGTCCACGGGGCCAGCGGGTGAGGGTCCCCGAGCGGCAGGTCGAGTACGGCGCGCAGGTGGTTCTCGAACTGACTCGTGACGGCACCGTCGATCGACCAGTGCCCCGAATTGTGCGGCCGCATGGCCAGCTCATTGACCAGGATTCCCTGCGGGGCGTCGAAGAGTTCGACCGCCAGCATTCCCGTCACGTCCAGGTCCTTGGCCAGGCCAAGGGCGAGTTCCTGCGCCTGCATGGCGCGCTCATCGGAAAGGCCCGGGCACGGAGCCACGACCTCCGAGCACATCCCATCGACCTGCACCGTGCGTACGACGGGGTAGGCGACCGCCTGGCCTGAGGGCGATCGCGCCACCTGCGCGGCGAGTTCGCGCGTGAAGGCCACCCGCTCCTCGGCCAACCACGCGGCATCAGCAGCGAGCGGCGTGGTCGCCAGGATGTCGGCAGCCTCCTGATGCGACGACACCACCCAGACTCCCCGCCCGTCGTATCCGCCCCGAGAGACCTTGAGTACGAGCGGCCAACCGAGGTAGTCCCCCGTGCGCGTGAGATCGCCGATGCCTTCGACGATCGTCCAGCGCGGGGTCGGTGCACCCGCCGCAGCAAGTGCCTCCCGCATGGTGCGCTTGTCCTGGGCGTGCACCAGGGCGCCGGGGCCGGGTCGCACTGCGACGCCCGAGGCCTCCAACTCGAGCAGATAGGCGGGCGGCACGTGCTCGTGGTCGAAAGTCACCACATCGCATCCATCAGCCAGTCGCAGCAGCGCATCGAGGTCGTCATGGTGACCGATGACCACGTCGGACACGACCTGGGCCGCTGACTCGTCAGCCGAGGTGGCCAGCACCCGGAAGCCGATGGCGAGCGCGGTCGCGGGCGCGGCGGTCATCCTCGAGAGCTGACCGCCTCCCACCATGCCCACCCGCGGGATCCGACGCTCGGTGACTGGGTTCACAGCCGGACCCTACTGATCTGACCTCTCGGGCCCGTCGATGGAGGTGGGCCGCCGGTAGCATCCCCCCATGTCCACCCAGGCTCCGGTCGAGCGACGTACCCTCGTCGACCGCGTGCACGACTCGCTTGGCATGCTGATGCGCGAGGTTGCCAAGTTCGGCGTCGTCGGGCTCACCGCATTTGTCATCGACGTGGGCTTGTTCAACATCTTGATGTATGCCGGTGGCGAGGGGCCTCTGGCCGACAAGCCATTGACGGCGAAGGCCCTGAGCGTGATGGCCGCGACCACCTTCGCCTACTTCGGCAACCGGTTCTGGACCTTCCGTCATCGCGTCCGCACGCACATGGGTCGCGAATACATCCTGTTCTTCGCGCTCAACGGCGTCGGTATGCTCATTGCGCTGACCTGCCTGTGGTTCAGCCACTACGCCCTGGGGCTCGACAGCCCGTTGGCCGACAACATCTCGGCCAACGTCATCGGCCTCGGCCTCGGCACCCTGTTCCGCTTCTGGTCCTACCGCAAGTGGGTCTTCCCGGCCATGCCGGCAGGCGACGAAGCAGGGCGCGAGCTCGCCGAGCGCGACGCCTCGGCGCCGATCTAGCCGTCGGCGGGCGGGTAGGGATCCCCGCCCTGCTCGGTGCTACGCCGACGACGACGTTCGTCGTCCTGCTCATGGAGTCGATAGACATCTCGCTGGATGACCTCCACGTTGGGCACGTCGCTGATCACGAGGTCTTCGTCACTCGCCGAAGTGATCTTGAGGACCCCGTAGTTCAAGAAGCGACCCAGCATGCCGATATCGAACGACACATTGTTGACCTTGGACAAGGGCATGTCTCGCCCCTTCTTGGCGATCACCCCCGAGCGAGTGATGATTCGGCGATTGGTGAAGACGTATTCGGTGGAGAGCCACTCGAGAAACGGTCTCAGGACCCAAACGAAGAAGATGATGAGGCCGATGATGATGATCGCGGGGCGGCCGATCGTCTCGACAATGTTGTCCCATCCACCCATGAGGGTAAAGAGCCAGGCGCCGACGAAGACGGTGAGGATGAGGTAGATCACGGGGAGGATGAGGCCGCGCCAGTGCGGCTTCATCTCGAACTCGATGACCTCGCCCTCGCCCAGCAGTTTCGTCGGGTATCCCATCGGGTAATCCTCCCACACCGCCGTGGGCACTCCCGAGGATTCGTCGTCATCTGAACGCCGGACGCACGAGGAGCACGTCACCCGCGGAGATCTTGTGATCAGTGCCCGACCTGTCGGTGACCAGGAGATCACCGTGGGGGCCGACCCCGGTCGCGCGCCCCTCGATCGCGACGCCGGGTGCCTCCACGCGCACGTCGGAACCGATAGTCACGCACAGGTCGAGGTAGTCCGGGGCCGGATCCGCGCCAGCGATCCACTGGCGATACGCCACGGCGAACTCGCCCAGCACCGAGACGAGGATGTGCTCCCTGGAGTCAACCGCTCGAAGAAGTCGAAGGGATGTCCCCCCCGGTGGAAGCTCATCCGCTACCTGGTCGACGTTGATGCCGATGCCGACGAGCACCGAGCCGTCGCCGAGCCGCTCGGCGAGGATGCCGCCCACCTTGCCGAGGCCGTCACGCAACTCAACGACCAGGTCATTGGGCCACTTCAGGCGCACGTCGCATCCGGTCGTAGCTCGCAGCGCGGTCACGACCGCGGTGCCCGTGATGAGCGGCAACCACCCGAGGAACTGTGCGTCGAGCACAGGACGCAGCAGGATCGTGAGCCAAAGGCCGGCGTGCGCCGGCGATTCCCACTGACGTCCCGCACGGCCGCGGCCCGCGGTCTGCTCCTCGGCCACGATCACCGTGCCCTCGGGCGATCCGGACGCCGCGAGCTGGGCTGCGTCGGCCATCGTCGATTCCGTCGTTGGCAGCACCACCGGGTCGGCCCACGGTGCCCATCGACCATCACGCGCGAGGCCGTCTGCGACATCCGAGAGGGCCTGGCGGGCCTCACGGCTGCGGTCGGTCACGGGGCTAAGGTACGCATGTGACCGCAGCCGAGGGCCCAGGTTCCCCGATCCCGCGTGCCACGAAGGACAAGGCCGACGACCTCCAACGTCGGCGCGCCGAGGCGGTCGGACGCCGCCAGGCCGCCGTCGACAAGCAGCACGCCAAGGGCAAGCTGACCGCGATGGAGCGCATCGAGGCTCTTCTCGACCCCGACTCGTTCCAACAGCTCGATGGCCTTGCACGCCACCGCTCACATGCGTTCGGGCTCGAAAACAACCGCCCCTACGGCGACGGCGTCGTCACCGGCTACGGCACCATCGACGGCCGTCCCGTGTGCGTTTTCGCCCAGGACTTCACGGTCTTCGGCGGATCGCTCGGCGAAGTCTTCGGGGAGAAGATCGTCAAGGTGATGGATCTCGCGCTGAAGACCGGGTGCCCGGTGATCGGCATCAACGACTCTGGCGGCGCGCGGATCCAAGAAGGCGTGGTGTCGCTGGGCCTCTATGGCGAGATCTTTCGGCGCAATGTCGCCGCGTCGGGAGTGATACCGCAGATCTCCCTGATCATGGGCCCGTGTGCCGGAGGCGCCGTCTACTCCCCTGCCCTGACCGACTTCATCGTCATGGTCGACAAGACCTCGCACATGTTCATCACGGGTCCTGACGTCATCAAGACGGTCACGGGCGAGGACGTCGAGTTCGAGGACCTCGGGGGTGCCCGAACCCACAACTCGAAATCGGGTGTCGCCCACTACATGGCAACCGACGAGGCCGACGCCTTCGACTATGTCCGAGCCCTCCTCGCGCACCTGCCCAGCAACAACCTGGACGAGCCCCCCTACGACGACATCGAGGCCGACCTCGAGGTGGGTGAGGCCGATCGAGAGCTCGACACCTTGATCCCCGATTCACCCAACCAGCCCTACGACATGCATCGGGTCATCGAGCATGTCGTCGACAGTGCCGACTTCCTCGAGGTGCAACCGCTCTTCGCACCCAACATCATCTGCGGGTTCGGGCGCGTCGAAGGGCGCTCGGTGGGAGTGGTCGCCAATCAGCCCATGCAGTTCGCCGGCACCCTCGACATCGATGCCTCCGAGAAGGCGGCGCGCTTCGTGCGCACGTGCGATGCGTTCAACATCCCAGTGCTCACCTTCGTCGACGTGCCCGGATTCCTTCCCGGGACGGATCAGGAGTGGGACGGCATCATCCGGCGCGGCGCCAAGCTCATCTACGCCTACTCCGAGGCGACCGTGCCGCTTGTCACCGTGATCACGCGTAAGGCGTACGGCGGCGCCTACGACGTCATGGGCTCCAAGCACCTCGGCGCCGATATCAATCTCGCGTGGCCGACGGCGCAAATCGCCGTCATGGGCGCACAGGGAGCGGTCAACATCCTCTATCGCAACGAGATCGCAAACGCCGCCGACCCTGCGGCCGAGCGTGCACGGCTTATCGAGGAATATGAAGCGACCCTCGCCAACCCCTACATCGCGGCGGAGCGCGGATACATCGACCGCGTCATCCTCCCGCAAGAGACCAGGCCCATGGTCGTGCGCGCGCTGCGCGCCCTGCGCACCAAGCGTGCGAGCCGGCCGCCGAAGAAGCACGGAAACATTCCACTGTGAGCGACGAGCCTGTCGTCGTCCGCGGAAACGCCACCGACGCAGAGGTAGCGGCCGTCGTCGCTGCCCTGGCGGTCATGCGCGAGGCGCGGGCCAAGATTGCACGGCGCCAGCGCAGCCTGTGGTCTCTGCCCTCGCGGCAGACCCGTCCCCCCCTATCGCCGGGGCCGGGCGCCTGGCGCGCCTGCGCCCTGCCTCACTAGGCCCAGGACACGAGGCCTGGGCAAGAGCCCCAGGGGCACTTCATCTCTTCCCCGGGAATCCCGGCAGGAATCGTGCTGAACCTAGTCATGACCCCAACTTTGGCCCGCCTGTCTCTTGCCCTACTGGGGGCCTGCGTGCTCTCCGCAACCAGTCTCGTCACTGCCGGATCAGCCGCCGCCATCGGTTATGACCCTGAAGCGCCACCCCACTCTGGGTTCACTGTGTCCCCACCGACAAAGCCCTACCTCATGGCCTTCCATACCTGCTCCACGACAAGCAATTGCGAAGACCCGACCAACCACACCATCCGCATTGCGGAATCCAGTAACGGCGCCAACTGGACGGACGTCAGCGGATGGCAGGGCTACCGCGGTTCGGTCCCTGATGTCATCCGACGCGAGAACACCATCTATGTCATCGGCGCGGGACTGTCTCGCATTGATGTGACAACCGGCCAGGTGACAGCTGACTCCTTCAGTGTTAGCAGGACCGACGGAAGCCCGTCGCTGGCCCGCGATCCCGCATTCGCGGGGCAACTCACCGATGGGCGACTCATCGTCGTCTATGTGCCTTCGATGCAGGAGGTCGAGGGAAAGACGTCGATACCCGTGAAGTTGGGCACCGAGGTCGTCGACAGCAATGGCAGCAGCTTCGTGGAGTACGGAACGGCGGTCGACGTTCCTCTCGACATCGCGGGCGTCCATGGCATGGCGTCCGATCCCGACATCTTCTTCAACGGCACGGAGTGGGTTCTGTACGTTTCGATGGGTTCCAATGTTGTGTCCTTCACCGCTCCCTCGGTCACCGGCCCCTACTCCGTGGCATCGGTGACCGTCGTGTCACAGGGGGCTGGGGGCGTGCCGTCTGCCATGGTCGGAACCGATGGCGTGTGGGTCTACGTGAACGACGGCCTCAGCCGCGACAGCATCTACATCCGCCGCGCGGTCACCACCACGGGCACCAGCAAGGTTCCATCGTCCAGTTTCCAAACGGTCCTCACCGGCACGCCCTATGGCGCCACCACCGCAGAGAGCCCTGGGGTAGCACCGAATACTGAAGGCAGCCCGTGCTTGGATGGCTGCAAGACGATCGCCCCGGTGGTCGCCGCCCCCGGCCAGGTGCGCAGCGCGAAGGTGGGCCGGTCGACCTCCTCAACGGTGACCCTGACCTGGCGAGCCCCCACGACTGACGGCGGCGGTGCCATAACCGCATACGAAACGCGACTCAAGGTGGCGGGAGGCAAGTGGTCGGCGTGGGGCTCGCAGTCCGCTACGTCCTCCACCGGCACCTTCTCGAAGAAGTGGACGGGCCTCAAGGCAGCCAAGGGCTACACCGCACAGGTGCGCGCCCAGAATTCCGCAGGCACGGGGGCTTCAACGTCGGTCACCTTCAGGACAGCCAAGAAGTTAGGCGCCGAGCATCACCCGGCGAAGTACATCTTCTTCTTGTAGGCCGCATAGCCGTCGACGGCCGGAGCCTTGAGCGTGGCCGTCAACTGAAGCGGATTGCTGTAGATGGTCACGGACTACCCCCAGCCCATGACGTCCGGCCAGCGCCTGCCGATCCGCGTCGCAAGTCGACGTAGCTCGGGCAGGGAGACGCCGATGACGTTGCCCGGATCGCCATCGACACCCGCGACGTAGGGCGCACCCAGGGCATCGAGGGTGAATCCGCCCGCTACCTGCAGAGGTTCGCCCGTCGCGATGTAATCGGCGATCTCGGCGTCGTCGATGTCGGCCATTCGCACGACAGTCGACACGGTGGCGCCGACGCCTGAGCCAGTCGCCGCATCAATGAGCCAGTGACCCGTGTGCAACGTGCCGGAGCGCCCCCGCATCATCTGCCAGCGCCGCAGCGCCTCATCCGCAGATGGGGGCTTGCCCAGCCGCACGCCGTCCACCTCGAAGATGGAGTCGCACCCGAGGATGAGCGAGTCGTCGGGGGCAAGGCCCCGAACCGCTTCCGCCTTAGCGCGGGCGAGGGCGAGCGCCACATCGGGCACCGGCCGGTCACTCATGCGCCCCTTGATGGTCTCCTCGTCCACGCCGCTGACCAGCACCATCGGCCGGAGACCGGCCTGCTCGAGAAGGCGCCGGCGCGCCGGGGACGCAGACGCCAGAATGAAGGGCGGGGGCGTCTGCCCGGGTGACCTCATGCGACCACTGTGTCAGCCCTCCCTAGACTGCCGCGCGTGCGCAAGGTCCTCATCGCCAATCGCGGCGAGATCGCCGTCCGCGTCGCCCGGGCCTGCCGCGACGCCGGGCTGATGTCCGTGGCGGTGTACGCCGATCCCGATCGCGATGCCCTCCACGTGCAGGCGGCCGACGAGGCCTACGCCCTGGGAGGTTCGACCGCGGCCGAGACCTACCTCGACATCGCCAAGATCCTCGACGCGGCCGCACGATCCGGAGCCGACGCGGTGCATCCGGGCTACGGCTTCCTGTCGGAGAATGCCGACTTTGCCCAGGCTGTCATCGACGCCGGCCTCACGTGGATCGGCCCGCCGCCGGCGGCGATCCGTTCGCTGGGCGATAAGGTTTCCGCTCGCCACATTGCCGCTCGCGCCGGGGCACCCCAGGTCCCCGGCACTCCTGATCCCGTCTCCGGCGCCGACGAGGTGGTCGCCTTCGCCCAGGAGCACGGCCTACCCGTTGCGATCAAGGCGGCATTCGGTGGCGGCGGTCGCGGGCTCAAGGTGGCGCGCACCCTCGAAGAGATCCCCGAGCTCTACGACTCCGCGGTGCGTGAAGCGGTGGCAGCCTTCGGCCGTGGCCAATGCTTCGTGGAGCGCTATCTCGACAATCCTCGGCACGTCGAGACACAGGTGCTCGCCGACAAGCACGGCAACGTCGTCGTCATCTCCACGCGCGACTGCTCCCTGCAGCGTCGTCACCAGAAGCTGGTCGAGGAAGCCCCTGCTCCCTACCTCTCGCAGGACCAGCTCGACGAGCTCTACCACGCATCCAAGGCAATCATCCGCGAGGCGGGCTACGACAACGCCGGCACCTGCGAGTTCCTGGTTGGCGACGACGGCACCATCTCCTTCCTCGAGGTCAACACCCGCCTGCAGGTCGAGCACCCCGTCAGCGAGGAGGTCGCCGGCATCGACCTCGTACGCGAGCAGTTCCGCATCGCCGACGGTGGCGTCATCGACTACGACGATCCCGTGCTGCGGGGCCACAGCATCGAGTTCCGCATCAACGGCGAGGATCCGGGCCGAGGGTTCCTTCCCGCGCCCGGCGTGCTTACGACCTGGGTGGCTCCCTCCGGTCCGGGAGTGCGCGTCGATGCAGGATTCCGTCAGGGCGACGTCATCGGTGGCAGCTTCGACTCGCTGCTGGCCAAGCTGATCGTGACCGGACGCGACCGCGAGGAGGCACTGGAGCGCTCACGCCGCGCGCTTGCGGAATTCCAGATCGACGGCATCGCGACCGCACTGACCTTCCATCGTGCCGTCGTCGACGATCCGGCGTTCGCACCCACTGATGGCAAGCCATTCCAGATCCACACCCGCTGGATCGAAACCGAGTTCGACAACACAATCCCGCCCTACTCCGGCACAGCGGACGCCGCCACCGATCCCCAGGAGCGCGAGACGGTCGTGGTGGAGGTAGATGGCAAGCGTCTCGAGGTGACCCTCCCGTCCGGGCTGTCAGCACGCGGTTCGTCCGCCCCGCGAGCGAAGCCAAATTCACGTAGCCGCGGCCGCAGGGCGGGTGCAGCCGCATCGGGTGACTCCTTAGTTGCGCCCATGCAGGGCACGATCGTCAAGGTCGCGGTCAAGGACGGTCAGCAGGTCGCCGCCGGTGACCTCGTGGTTGTCCTTGAGGCTATGAAGATGGAGCAGCCGCTCAATGCGCACAAGGCCGGCACCATTACCAGCCTCGACGCAGCAGTGGGGGAGACGGTGCCCACCGGCACCGTCCTGTGCGAGATCACCGACTAGCCCCCCACCTGAGTTACCCCAACGGTGGGATAGCGGGTCGTTGGCCCACCACTGGGGTGACTCAGACGCGAGCGGGGTACCGTCGAGATATGCGCTACCGCCGCTCCCTCGCCCCGGCCCTGTGCGTGCTCCTCGCGGCCCTGGCCCTAATCGCCGCTCCCGCGACCCTCGCTCGCACCTCGATCGAGGCCGTGGCGTCGGCCCTGCGCAACGACCCCGTTTACAACGACCCCTCAGCCGAGAACGCCCTCACCCCCGGTCAGGCGAGCGACCTGCGCGACCAGATCGCCGCCACGGGTCTGCCCATCTACGTCGCGGTGCTTCCTGGCGCCGCCGCCACCGATGCCGGAGGCCCCGACGCGCTCCTGCGCGACCTGCGTAATGCCGTCGGCCGCGAGGGCGTGTACGCCGTAATCGCCGGCAATGCCTTCCGGGCAGGCGCGACCAGCGGTTCCGTGAACGCCGTCGCCGACGATGCCTTCCAGTCGCAGGCCTCCAACGGGCCCTTCGCTGTGCTCGAGGCCTTCGTCGCCGGAGTCGATGCGCAGTACAACGATTCGGGGCAGTCGAGCGGTGGCGACTCGTCAGCAGGGGGCGGCGGTTCATCGTGGACCGGCCTGATCATCCTGGTGGTCATCCTTGGCGGGATCGGAGCTCTCCTCTTCTTCGGCATTCGTGCAGCGCGTCGCTCGCGCGTCAAGCAACTTGTCAGCATTCGCAGCACTCTCGACGAGGACGTCACGTCGCTCGGCGAGCAGCTCGCTGCCTTCAATGTTGCCGACCCCCGCCTCGACGACACCGGGCGCGCCGATCTGCAGACGGCGCTCGACGCCTACTCCCGTGCCAGCCATGCCTCATCGCGGGCCCGGACCGATGCCGACATCACCACTGCGACCTCCGAACTCGAGGCCGGCCGCTACGCCCTCGCATGCGTGCAGGCGCGGGTCGATGGTCGTGCGCTTCCACAGCGCCGTCCCCCATGCTTCGTGGATCCACGCCACGGCCCGAGCGAGTCCGATGTCATGTGGGCCCCCGACGGCGGTGCACCGCATCCGGTCCCGGTCTGCGCCACGTGCGCGGCCACCTTGAAGAGCGGCGCCGCCCCGCAGCCCCGCGTGGTGATGGCGGGTGGGCAGCGCGTTCCCTACTGGCGTGCCGGAGCCGACTACGCGCCCTATGCGCGCGGCTACTACTCCTCGTTTGCCGATGCCCTGCCGATGATCTTCGTCGGCACGATGCTGGCCACCGCCTTCATGCCACCGGTCGCGGGCATCTCCACGGCCGGTCCCTCGGGGGGCGCCTCCGACGGCGGCGGGTTCGGCGGCGGAGACTTCGGCGGCGGGAGCTTTGGTGGCGGCGGAGACTTCGGCGGAGACTTCGGCGGCGGCGACTTCAGCTGAAGCCTGGGCCTCGTCGCTGACGTGCAGCCGACGCGCCGCCTCGGCGATCGATCCGCTGAGGCTCAGATAGACCGCGAAGGTCGACGCCAGTTGATCGACCGTGAGCCTGGTGTCGACGGCGAGCGTGAGCGCATGAATGAGCTCGTCCGCCCGCGGCGCGACGATGACTCCCCCGATCACGATCCGCGAGGTCAGGCGGCAGAAGACCTTGACAAATCCGTGGCGCAACTCCTGCATCTTCGCCCGCGCATTGGTCGCGAGGGGAAGCATGATCGAGTCCGCGCGCACCTCGCCGGCGTCCACCTGCGCCTGTGTCGCCCCGACCGTTGCGATCTCCGGTCGCGAATACCGTGCTCGACACCGACACGCGTTCGAGGGATTGCACGGCATCGCCTAGCGCGTGCCACATGGCTGTGCGTCCCTGCATCGCCGCAACCGAAGCGGCCGGAAAGATATCCGTGCAATCTCCTGCGGCATAGACGCCACGCGCCGACGTGTGCCAGACACGATGCACCTGGATCAAGCCCCGCTCGGCCGTGGCAATGCCCGCGGCGTCCAGCCCGAGGTCCTCGGTGTTGGGGACGGAGCCGAAGGCGAGCAGGACGTGGTTGCGACTAGACACCAGGACGACCTGCGAGCCCAGGGCCTCGTAGGCGGACGCAAACTCCGCGCCGGTAACCCCGGAGCCGACGACGAGGCGCGGGGGCACCTCGGCGAGGTCGTAGAGCTGCTGCCAGGTGAGAATGCGTTCATCATCCGGCGGCGACTCGGGCAGCAGCCGCGAACGCGAACCGGTCGCAATTCGAACGACGTCGGCGGGTAGCTCGACGGAGCCCTCATCGGTGGAGACGCTGACCCGCTGCGCCGACAGCAGGCGCCCTCGGCCCTTCTGGTGACGGATTCCTTCGGCGGCAAGACGCGTCTCGATGTCATCGCTCTGGGCCGCTGCGAGGCGGCGGATGCGCTCGTTGACCACGCTGAGATCGACGCTCAGTGCCCGGCTTTGCGGGACCTGGCCGGCGATGCCAATGCCGAGCTCGCCGATGCGGCCCGGCGCGGCAGCTGGGCCGCCTCATGGCCGCCGGGACCTGCCCCACGATCACCACCGACGTCACCACCACATTTTGTCGGACGACCCACAGCACGCCCTCGCGCCCGTACCCTGGCGTCGTGTCGCTCTACGCGGCCTACGGCTCCAACCTTGATCCCCACCGGATGGCGGAGCGGGCCCCCCACTCACCGGTGGCCGGCACCGGCTGGCTCGAGGGCTGGCGTCTCACCTTCGGTGGCGAGGACCTCGGCTGGGACGGCGCGCTGCCGACCGTCGTCGAAGATGCCGGAAGCGCCGTCTTCGTCGTCCTCTACGACATGCATCCGCTCGACGAGGCGGTGCTCGACGCATGGGAGGGCATTTCGCTCGGCCTGTGGCACAAGATCCGCGTGCGCATCCAGACACTGGATGGCAACGTGCTGGCGTGGCTCTACGTGCTCGACGCCTACGAGGGTGGCTTGCCCTCGGCCCTGTACCTGTCGATCATCGCTGACGCCGCCGAAGCCGGCGGAGCACCGGAGAACTACGTTCGCGAGTTGCGCGAGCACCCCTGCACCGGCATCGAATAGCCCGCCCCGCTGGTAGCGTCGACGCATGACAGATCCGAGCGATGACCCGCAGGAAGCCGCGCTCGCGGCCGCGGCCGCCATTGCCAAGCGCACCGCAGTCCCGGCTCACGACGTTGCGGTCATCCTCGGCTCGGGCTGGGGCTTGGCCGCTGACCTCCTCGGCACAACGGTCGCGGAGTTCCCGGCCACCGACATCCCCGGATTCGCAGAGCAATCGGCGGTGGGCCACTCGGGGCGAATTCGCAGCGTCGACGCCGATGGCCGCCCCGTTCTCGTCTTCCTTGGCCGCACGCACCTCTACGAGGGCCAGGGAATCGATGCCGTCGTGCATGCCGTGCGCACAGCGGCCGCAGCAGGGTGCCGCACCCTCGTCCTGACCAACGGTTGCGGCGGCCTGGATCCGTCGTGGAGCCCGGGCACCCCGGTCCTCATCCGTGATCACCTCAACCTCTTTGGGGTCACGCCCCTGCGTGGGGCGACCTTCGTCGACATGACCGACCTGTATTCCGCACGCCTGCGCGCGATCGTCAAGGCGATCGACCCGTCGCTGGACGAGGGTGTTTACGCGCAGTTCCTCGGCCCGCAGTTTGAAACGCCCGCCGAGATCCACATGGTGCGCGCCCTGGGTGGCACCCTCGTCGGCATGTCGACGGTGCAGGAAGCCATCGCCGCGCGCGAGGCAGGCATGGAGATCCTCGGCATCTCCCTTGTCACCAACCTGGCAGCCGGCATGACGGGCGAACCCCTGAGTCACGAAGAGGTCATCGTGGCGGGCAATTCCGCCGCCGAGCGCATGGGCGCCCTACTGGGCGAGTTCCTGCGACGTCTGCCCTGAGATGCATCTCGTCGGGAGCATCCACGGCAAGCGCCTCGAGGTGCGCGACCTCTCCCCCGACGATGCGCGGCCCGACGAGTCATCCGAATGGGACGCGTGGGACGACGACTGGCTTCCTGACGAGGAGCAGCCCCACCAGCATCGCGCTGCCGTGATCCTCGACGGCGACATTGTCGGCACCATGTCGTGGCATGCCGTGCTCTACGGTCCGACGCGCGGCTCTCGAGCGTGGAGCATGGGCATCGGCCTTGCTCCCGAATGCCGAGGGAAAGGCATCGGGTCGGAGGCACAGCGCATGCTCAGCGAACACCTGCTCCAGACGGCCCACCGGGTCGAGGCATCGACAGATGTCGACAACATCGCCGAGCAGCGCTCGCTGGAGAGGGCCGGATTCCAGCGAGAAGGAGTCCTTCGCGGAGCCCAGCGTCGTGCTGACGGCGCCAACCACGACCTGGTCATGTACTCGCGCACCCCGGATACGCTGACTGGGTGATCGCCGCGCTTCATCCCCAGTCACGGGCAGACGTCGACATCGCCCCGCACTACGGCCTCTTCATCGATGGAGACTTCGTCGATCCCATCGACGGCGCGTCGTTCAAGACGATCAATCCAGCCACCGAGGAGGTGCTCGCCAGCATCAGCGAGGCCGGCGCGGCGGACGTCGATCGAGCCGTAAGGGCAGCTCGCAGCGCCTACAAGGCGACATGGTCGCGCATGCCGGGCGCCGAGCGCGCCAAGTACCTCTACCGGCTCGCCCGGATCATCCAGGAGCGTTCACGCGAACTAGCCGTGCTGGAGACTCTCGATCACGGAAAGCCGATCAGGGGATCGCTCGATGCCGACGTGCCCCTGGCGGCCGCGCACTTCTTCTACAACGCAGGCTGGGCCGACAAGCTCGAGCATGCGGGCTTCGGAGCTAAGCCGCGTCCCTGCGCAGTAGCGGCTGTGATCATCCCCTGGAACTCTCCGCTGCTGGCGCTCGCTGGCAAGATTGCGCCCGCGCTGGCGACGGGCAACACGGTCGTGCTGAAGCCTGCCGAGACCACGCCGCTCACAGCATTGGCCTTCGCAGACATCTGCCAACAGGCCGAACTCCCCCCGGGAGTCGTCAACATCGTCACTGGAGGCGAGCAGACCGGCCGCCTCCTGGTCGAGCACCCCGACATCGACACGATTGCGTTCACCGGGTCGACGCAGATGGGCGAGTCCATTCAGCGCGCAATCGGGGGCACTCGCAAAGGGCTCACCCTCCAACTCGCTGGCACGGTAGCCAACATCGTCTTCGACGACGCACCCATCGACGAAGCGGTCGAAGCAATCGTCGGCGGCCTCCTCGTCAACACTGGTCCCGTTCCGTTCGCTGACTTGCGCCTCGTGCTTCAGGACTCCATTCACGATGACGTGCTCGAACGGCTCAAGGATCGACTCCAGACGCTGCACCTCGGCGATCCACTCGACAAGAGCACCGATATCGGAGCCATCAATTCCGCCGAACTTCATGCCAGGATCGACGAGTTCGTACGCTCAGGTGACACCGAGGATGCCGAGCGCTGGTCAGCGCCGTGCAGCATCCCCGATCGCGGCTGGTGGTATCCGCCCACGATCTTCACGGGCGTTGCCCAGGCCCACCGAATCGCTCGCGAGGAGATCTTCGGGCCCTTTCTGTCCATACTGACGTTCCACGCGCCCAACGAAGCTGTCGAGATAGCCAACGACAGTCCCTACGGCCTTGCGGCGGGGGTATGGACGCGGGAGGGAGCGCGCGCCCTGTGGACGGCGTCACGATTACGAGCGGGCACCGTGTGGGCCAACACCTTCAACGTGGTCGATCCGGCCTCCCCCGTCGGCGGCTTCAAGGAGTCCGGGTTCGGTCGTGAGGGTGGACGCCAGGGCCTGGCGGCCTTCCTGAGGACGGACGTGATCTGATGAATGGCCGCACTGATGTCCGCAAGACCTACAAGCTGTATATCGACGGAGCATTTCCCCGCGGTGAGAGCGGCCGCACCTACGCGATCACCGATGCCAAGGGCCGCTTTATCGCCAACGCCTCCCTGGCCTCTCGCAAGGATGTCCGCAATGCCGTCTCCGCAGCCTGCGCCGCCCAGCCAGAATGGTGGCAGTCCACCGCTGTTGATCGCGGCCGGGTGCTGTTCAGCATCTCCGACCTGCTCGAGCAACGTCGAGCCTCGTTCGAGGACGAACTCGGCAAGGCCGAGGGGCTTCCTGGGCGAAAGGCCGCATCGGCCGTGGATGCGGCGATCGATCGCTGGGTCTGGTACGCCGGCTGGTCCGACAAAATCGCCCAGGTGCTCGGCTCGATCAATCCGGTCGCCGGTCCCTACCTCAACGTCTCGCTCCCGGAGCCCGTGGGCGTGGTCGCCGCGATCGCGCCGCAGCGGTCATCGCTCCTCGGCCTCGTGAGCGTCGTCGCGCCGATCATCGTGGGCGGCAACGCCTGCGTCGTCGTCGCCTCGCAGGATCGACCGCTTCCGGCCATCGCACTGGCGGAGGTCCTGGCCACCTCGGACCTGCCCGGTGGCGTCGTCAATATCCTGACGGGGCGCCCGACCGAGATCGGCCCGTGGCTCGCCTCTCATCTCGACGTGCAGGGCCTCGACCTCACCGGAGTCGACGACGATGCCTTGGCGACCGAGATGCAGGTGTCCGCCGCCGTCAACGTCAAGCGCGTCTTGAATCCGCCGAAGCGAGAGCCCGATTGGACGGAGGATCCCGGACTCGGACGCATCAGGCACTTTGTCGACACCACGACGGTCTGGTACCCGACCGGTGCCTGACCGATCGGGGGTCGGAGAGGAGACCACCTGGCGCCTGCACCTGCCCGACTAGTGGTCCTGCTTGCGCTTGCGGATGCGAAGCACGATGACGGTGCCCACCGCCGCTAACGCGACAACGCCGAGCACGATGCCCACTCGGGGAGCCCATCTCTTGGACTCCTCGAGAGCTTCGGTCGCCTGCAGGATGATGTCGTCAGCCTTGCCCAACACGTCGTCGGCAACCGAGAGCACAGAATCCGCCTGATCGATAACGCCGCGTACGCGGCCCAGACCCTCGCGCAGGTCCTCGACGCGCAGCGAGGTGATGCTCAATTCCTCCATGAGGCTCATGCTCGCTCTCCCGTGTTTAGGCGGCGTGTGCCGCGTAGGCCGGTTTGATGACCCCGTCGATCAGGGCCAGACGTTCATCGAAGGGGATGAATGCACTCTTCATTGCATTGACGGTGAGCCAACGCAGGTCATTGATCCCCCAGCCAAAGGCGTCGCACACCTGCATCATCTCGCGAGTCATGGTCGTATCGCTGACCAGTCGATTGTCTGTGTTGAGCGTCACCCGGAAGCGCAGGTCGGACAGGAGTCCGATCGGATGCTCCGCGATGCTGGCCGCGGCTCCCGTCATGACATTGGACGTCGGGCACATCTCAAGGGGAATTCGCCTATCGCGCACATAGGCGGCCAGTGGACCGAGGGCGACGGTGCCATCGGGACGCCGCTCGATGTCATCCACTATGCGGACGCCGTGCCCGAGTCGGTCGGCGCCACACCACTGGATGGCCTCCCAGATGCTCGGCAGCCCGAAGGCCTCGCCGGCGTGGATGGTGAAGTGGGCATTCTCTCGACGCAGGAACTCGAAGGCATCCAGGTGGCGGGTCGGTGGGAACCCTGCTTCACGGCCCGCGATGTCGAAGCCGACGACTCCCCTGTCGCGATACTCGACGACGAGGTCGGCGATCTGTCGGCCCTGGGCTGATGTGCGCATGGCGGTGAGGAGCGTGCCCACGCGAATCCGACCGCCGGAGGCCACCTCGCCATCGCGGAATCCGGCCAAGACGGCATCGACCACCTCCTCGCGCGTCAGCCCACGCTCAGTGTGGAGTTCGGGCGCGAACCGCACCTCGGCATAGACCACGCCGTCGGTCGCAAGATCCTGCGCGCACTCCGAGGCGACTCGGGCCAGCGCATCCGTCGTCTGCATGACGCCCACCGTGTGACGGAAAGGCTCGAGGTAGCGCTCTAGGGAGCCGGAATTGCCAGCGTCGCGGAACCACTGGGCAAGCTCGCGGGGTTCCTCGGCCGGCAGATCGGCGTATCCGGTCTCGGCCGCGAGTTCGGCCACCGTCTCGGGCCGCAAGCCGCCATCAAGATGGTCATGCAGCAGCACCTTGGGAAGGTCCCGGATCGTGGACTCGTCCAGGGACGCCATGACAAGAATCTACTCGGAGCCCGCCTGACCCTGGGCGACGAGGTTGCGAAGCACGCGCAGCGCCACGGAGATGGTGGCCAGGTCGCCGGTCTCTTGCGCCGCGATCTGATCGAGCGTGGACTGGGCACGTGCAAGACCCTGGCTGTATCGCGACTCCCACGTGGATATGCGCTCCATAGGATCAGCGCTGCTCGGCGTCGCTTCGACGATGCTTCGCGTCATTCCGGCGAGTGCGGCATAAAGGTCGGTGCGCAGGGCCTGTCGGGCCAGTGCCGTCCATCTGTCGCCTCGGGGCAGCGCGGTGATTCGCCGCAGCAGTTGGTCGACGTCATAGCGCTCGGAGATCGCGAAATACAGGGGCATGATGGCCTCTGCCGGCTGGCCCGTCCTATCCGAGATTTGGATCACGTCGAGGAGCGCAAACACCTCCAGCATGGCCGCGGCCTGGAGTGCGAGATCCGCTGGAGCCCCGAGGGCACCCAGATCCCTGGCGACGCCATCCATGCGTTCGCGCTCTATTCCAACGAGTGCGTCGGGCACCAGCGGGGCGAGCTTCTGAACGGTCGGACGGAAGCGATCCACCTCCTGGCTGACATCGATGCCGGCGCCCCTTGTCTGCAGGAACCACCTCATTGCACGATCGAGCAGACGACGTGACTGGAGATAGAGCGCATCCTGCCCCGACGTAGGGACACGGTTATCGAGGGCTTCAACGCGCTCCCAGAAGTCCGGCAGGTCGAAGATCGCCGTCACGGCAGCGGCAGCGCGTACTGCTTCGAGAGGGGTGGTGCCGGTCTCCTCGCAGGCGCGGAAGACGACGGAGATGCCACCTGAGTTGATCATCTGGTTGACCACGGCTGTCGTGACGATCGCCTCGCGCAGCGGATGGTGATCGATGCGGTCGGCGAACCTCTCTCTCAGGGCACGCGGGAAGTAGTCGATCAATTGACGGGCGAACCACGGGTCGTCTGCCAGCCCAGCTCCCGTGAGGTCGCCGGTCAGCGCGATCTTGGAATGGGCGGCCAGCACCGCGAGTTCGGGCGAGGTGAGGCCCTGGCCGGCTGCGGCGCGGGTCACGAGCTCCTCGTCATCGGGCAGGTACTCCAGGGCGCGGTTGAGCACGCCTCGCGCCTCGAGATCCTCGATGAGTCGCTGGTGCACGGAGATGAGGGCAGGAGCGCCCGCTCGGGCGTTGCCGAGTAGGACGTTTTGGTCATAGTTGTCGCGTAGGACCAGGTTGGCGACCTCATCGGTCATGGATGCGAGCAACTGGTCGCGGTCGCCCTCGGAAAGGCCACCCTCTCGCACAGCACTGTCGAGCAGGATCTTGATGTTCACCTCATGGTCAGAGGTGTCGACCCCCGCTGAGTTGTCGATCGCGTCGGTGTTGAGTCGCACGCCGTGGCGAGCCGCCTCGACTCGACCCAACTGCGTAAGGCCGAGATTGCCGCCTTCGCCCACCACGCGGCATCTAAGGGAGTGGCCATCGACGCGCACGGCATCGTTGGCCTTGTCTCCGACGGAGGCGTTGGTCTCGATCTGCGCCTTGACGTAGGTGCCGATGCCGCCATTCCACAGGAGATCGGCAGGCGAGATGAGAATGCGGTTGATGAGGTCGGCCGGCGTCATGGAGTCCACGTCGTCCGAGATGTCGAGGGCAGCGCGGACCTGCGGGGTGATCGGAATGGACTTGGCCGACCTGGGGTAGACACCGCCACCGGCGGAGATGAGCGAGGGGTCGTAGTCCTCCCAGGAGGACCGCGGAAGATCGAAGAGCCGGCGTCGCTCGCGGAACGACGCCGCGGTGTCCGGATCGGGATCCAAGAAGATGTGACGGTGGTCGAAGGCCGCCAGCAATCGGATGTGCTCCGACAGCAGCATGCCGTTGCCGAAGACATCGCCGCTCATGTCGCCGATGCCTACAACGCTGAAGTCGTCATGCTGGGTGTCGACCCCAAGCTCGCGGAAGTGTCGCTGCACCGACAGCCAGACGCCGCGCGCGGTAATGCCCATGGCCTTGTGGTCATAGCCCGCGGAGCCACCCGAGGCAAAAGCATCGCCGAGCCAGAAGGAGTACTCGGCTGCCACTGAATTGGCGAGATCGGAGAGGGTCGCCGTCCCCTTGTCGGCCGCGACCACGAGGTAGGGATCGTCGCCATCGTGGCGAACGACATCACGCGGGGCAATGATCTGTCCGTCGACGCGATTGTCAGTGATGTCGAGCAGTCCGCGAATGAAGGTGGCGTAGGCACCGCGGCCCTCTGCTAGCCAGGCATCACGATCGGTCGCAGGGCCTGGGAGGACCTTCGGGACGAAGCCCCCCTTTGCCCCGACCGGAACGATGACGGCGTTCTTCACCTCCTGCGCCTTGACCAGCCCGAGCACCTCGGTGCGGAAGTCCGCTCGGCGATCGCTCCATCTCAGGCCGCCGCGCGCGACGTTGCCGAAACGCAGGTGCACGCCCTCCACGCGCGGTGAGTAGACCCAGATCTCGGCGTAGGGCCTTGGCAGCGGCAGTTCGGGGATGTCTCGCGCACTGACCTTGAAGGAAAGGCGATCGAGGTGCCGGCCGGCCTCGTCTCGCCGATAGGCGCTGGTGCGAAGCGTGGCACGCATAGCACCGAAGATCGATCGCAACACCCGGTCTTGGTCGAGGCTCGACACGGCATCGAGCGACTGCAGGATGCGCGCGGCAATCTCCTCTTGGGCACTGCGGCGACCCTCCTCGCACGACGGGTCGAAACGGGCTTCGAAGAAGTCGATGAGGAGCCGAGCAAGGCCCTGGTGGGCGTTCAGGGCGCTCTCGACGAACTCCTGACTGAGGCTGTTGCCCGACTGCTGCAGGTAGCGCACATAGGCGCGGAGGATGACGACCTGCCGCCAGTCGAGCCCTGCTGTCACGACCAGGGCGTTGAGCGCATCCGACTCGCAACGGCCATCCCACAGGGCGAGGAACGTATCCTCGAAGAGCTCGCGCAGCCGCTCGTGATCGTCGATGGCGCCCTCTGGCAGCCGGAAACCCAGGTCGTAGACGTAGAGGGCCGGGCGATCCCGGCGGATGAGCTCATACGGATGCTCGTCTTCGATCAGCACACCGAGACTGCTCAAGACGGGCAGCACGCGAGACAGCGAGATGGGGCCGCCCTCCCGCATGATCTTCAGTCGTCGGTCGCGAGAGTCCCTGCCCTGCGGCGCGTAGAAGCGCAATCGAACGTCGGATTCACTCGCAAGAGTCTCGGCCAGCAGCACATCGCGCACGGCCGCTTCGGGTGGAACCTCCTGCTGATAGGCCGGCGGGAAGCCGCCGGCGTAGATGGCCTCGAGGCGCTGGGATCGCTCATCGCCGACGCGGACGCGAAGCAGATCCTGGAACGAGTCTTCCCAACTCCTCACCGCAGCGGAGATCTGCTCCTGGACCACCGGGATGTCCGGGTCGCCGATGAGGTGACCGGAGGCCGCATGGATGACGACGTGCAGGTGCGCCAGGACCGACTCGCTGACACGGGCGGTGTAATCGACGGTCGCGCCGTCGTACGCCCGGCGAAGGATTTCCTGGATCTCCAATCGCACCGCCGTCGTATAGCGATCGCGAGGGAGGTAGACCAGGCACGAGACAAAGCGACCATAGGGATCGCGGTGGACAAACAAGCGGGTCTGGCGCCGTTGAGCGAGTTGATGCACGGCCAGGGCGACGCGTGCCAAGGACTCCGGCTCGAGCTGGAAGAGCTCGTCACGAGGGTAGGTCTCCAGGAATTGCAGCACGTCCTTGCCGCTGTGGGAGCGTGGGTCGAAGCCGAGGATGTCCAGCACGGCCTGCGCGGTTGCGCGCAGCACGGGGATCTCGTGCACGGAGTGGGAGTAGGCGCTTCCGGCGAAGAGTCCGAGGAATCGATGCTCGCCGACAACTTTGCCCGCGCCATCGAATCGCTTGACGCCGATGTAGTCGAGGTAGGCGGGTCGATGAATCGTTGATCGACTGTTGGCGGTGGTGAGCAGGAGCACACGAGGCTCGCGGGCGTGCGCGGCGACCTCTGGAGTCAGGTGATGGAGCACCGGCGCCGCGTCGGTCGTGGGCCGCAGGATGCCCAGGCCGGAGCCTTCGACGGCGATCAGGCTGTCGCCGTTGGGGCTCTCCACGAGGTCGTACTCGCGGTAGCCGAGGAAGGTGAAGTTGTCGTCTGCCAGCCAGCCAAGAAGCGCCGCCGACTCATCGGCCTCTGCCTTGGGGACCCATGCCGGGGGGTTCTGGACAAGGTCCTTCGAAAGGTCGAGCACCGTCTCGCGCATCCTCGGCCAATCGTCGACGGCAGATCGAACGTCGGCCAGGACACGGCGGATGGACGACTCAATCTGGGTGGCATCACCGGGGCCGCGATCGATCTCGATGTGAATCCAGGATTCCTTTGTTCCGTCTGCATCAACGGGGCCAACGGAAACCAGACTCCCCTCGTCGTCGCGTAGGACACGAAACACCGGGTGAATGACGAGCTGGGGGCCACGCCCGAGTCGCGTGAGCTCGCTCGACACGGAGTCGACGAGGAATGGCATGTCATCGGTGACGATCTCGACCACGGTGCGGCCGCACGACCATCCATCGCTGTCGACGGTCGGGGTGTAGACATGCACCCGGGCGGTGCCGGGCCTGCGATCGCTCGCCAGGGCAATGTGGGAGACCATGGCGCCGAGGAGGTCTTCCGGCGTGCGCCCCGCGATGTCCTCGACCGGGACGTGCCGGTAGTAGTAGTGGGGGTCGACCTCCTCGACGAGTTCGCTCCCCCTCGCCAGGTCAGCGAGCGCGGTCAAGGCTGCAGAGGGGTCCGATGTCGAGGGATCATCGCCATTCGCATGACGCCTCACCATGCTCGCCTCCTTTTGAGGACCGTCAGCCCGCGTCGGCTAGCCTGCCAGATCCCCCTCGCTGCAGTGCGGCCCTACTGGTGATCAATGACGTTTCGAGCACGCGCAGGCGGCGTCGCCCGTCCATGATGTTGCCGCCCATGGCCTCGAGATCGTCGGGCCCCGGGCCGAGGACGGTGACCTGCGTGCCGATCGCCTCGAGTTCGGTCACCTCTGCCAGGCACCGCCTCGTGACGCTGCCTCGCCAGCGGCGTTCGAGCCGACTCAGCAGATTGGCGGGTTCGTCGGCCTCGAAGGACACCATCGGGGCGACGACGTAGACCTCGTCGAGGTCGGCTCCGGCAACGACATCGGCTGACGTGGCCGACCACGCTCCCCCATCGATATAGGTGCGGTCGCCGATGGTGACCGGCTCGAACCAGCCGGGGATCGCACACGAGGCCATCACCGCCTCGGCAAGGCCCACCCGCGGAGCATCGTCGCGACCGAAGACCACGCGCCGACCGGACTCATAGTCCAGAGCGACGATCCACAGGTTGGGGTGGGGAGACCACTCGTCCATGGGTGTGATCGCGTCGATGAGGTGACCGACGCGCTCGAGTGATCCACTGCCAAGTGGCATGAAGGCCGACAGCACCGCCGTGGGGGGCATGCGCAGGCCGTGGCGCAGGGAAGATGCCATGAGGCGGACCGAACCGGGGCCGCGCAACTTGGGCATGGTCGGTCTCGGGCCGCCCGTCGCGGTCTCGTAGTCCCACGCGTATCCCACCAGTGGGCCTTCGGTGACCGGGATGCCGAACTGGTGATCGCGCAAGGCATCGACGCTGGTGCCGGCCGCGATGAGGGCGCCCAGGACGGAACCGGCCGACGTGCCGGCGATGACGTCGAAGGTCCGCGGGTCGATGCCGCGGGCCTCCTGGATGGACTGCAGGGCGCCGACCGCCCAGGCAGCACCCAGCACCCCTCCACCACCGAGGACAAGCCCTCGTCGAATCGCGGGCATGGGGCTAGTCCGTCACATCCCCTGCGACGGCGAGCCGGGCCCCTCGAGGCCGCACCGCGTCGAGCAACTCGGCGAGGGCATCGCGCAGCGACTGCACGAGTACGTCGAGATCGGCAAGTGCGTCGCGATCTGCATTGAGCCCCAGGAACACCCGGCCATCGTATGACGTCAACCCGATGCTCAGCGCATGCCGCTGGGTCAATGGGATGATCGGGTAGGCCGCCAGCATCTGGGCGCCGCCAGCAAAGAGCGGCGTCTGCGGACCGGGCACGTTGGTAACCGACAGGCTGTAGGCGCGCTGCGAGAGGGATGCGCCCACCCGTGCTCCTAGCGTGTGCAGCGTGGGAGGTGCGAAGCCCACGAGCGCGGCCATCGCCTGCGCCCCCACCGGTCGCGCCGTCTCTTCGAACCTCGCTGTGTCGAAGCCGATCCGCTGAAGGCGGATGACCGGATCTGGCTCGCCCACAGGAAGGTCGAGGAGGAACGCCTCCACGAGACTCGCCGCCTCCCGGTCGTCGCCCACCTTCACGCTCATGGGCACCAGGGCCCGCACCACCGTCTCGTGAGTCACCGGTTCTGCCCGGGCAAGCAGCCACGCACGCAGCCCGCCCGCGATGACAGCGAGAGCAACGTCGTTGATCGTGCCGCCGCGCTGTCGCCGGACCTCCTTGAGTTCATCCAGGCGCAGATCCAAGGTCGCGAACCGCCGCTGCTGGCCGACCTCGACGGTCAAAGCGGTCTCCTCCTTTCCGCGCACGGCCGACATAACCGTCGCCGCCACGTCTCCTAGTGCCTGGCGCGCCGTTCCGACACCGCCGCGAACGACGCCGAGCAGTGACGTCGGGTGCGTGACCGCGTCGCCCACTGCTCCGGCGACCAGTTCGACATTGGTCGGGCCAGGCGCGGGCCGCCACGTGGTGGCCGGGGCTGCCCTCACTTCGGCCGTCTCCTCAAGGATGACTTCGCCGATGTCGACGGCCGTCACTCCATCGACCATCGCCTGGTGGGTCTTGGTCAAGAGGGCGAAGCGATTCCCTTCGATTCCCTCGACGAGGTAGACCTCCCATAGGGGATGGCGCCGGTCGAGCGGGCGGCTGACGATGCGTGCCACCAGGTCGTTGAGCTGACGCAGGCTCCCGGGGGCCGGCAAGGCGGAGCGGCGTACGTGGTAGCTGACGTCGAAACGTTGATCGTCGATCCACACTGGGTTGGCTAGGCGCCCCGGCACCTCGCGCAGGCGCTGGCGGTAGCGCGGCACGTAGGCGATGCGGTCGCGGATGAGCTTGACCAGGCGCTCGTGGTCGATCGTGCCCGCCTCGTCCTGGAAGAGAGTGAGACTGCCGACGTGCATGGGCGTCGTCGGTCCCTCGAGATAGAGGAACGACGAGTCGAGCGCGGAGAGGCGGTCGGCCACGGTGTCATCGTGCCACGGCACCCGCCGTGAAGACGGGTAAGGCGCCTCCGGTCAGGTAAGGTCCATGTCGAAGATCGCCTCGAGCTCACGCAGGGTGTCGTCGTAATTATCGTGACGCACCCCGATGAAGCCGAGCCCCGCAGCAGCCTCGACGTTGTGCGCCAGGTCGTCGATGAAGACGCACTCGTGGGCGGGCAGGTCGAGTTGGTCGAGTGTCAGCGCGAAGATTCCAGGCTCGGGCTTGCGCATGCCCACCTCGCCACTGATGACCACGACGTCGAACATGCCCTCCCATAGGTCGCGCGGGTAGAAGTCGCCCCAGGAATTCGACAGAAGCGCCGTGCGAATCCCGTGCTGTCGGGCACGCCGCACAAGGGCATTCATGTCATGTGCGTGCTCGAACTCTTCGAACATGCTCTTGAGGAGCTTATGGGCATCGTGATGGCTGCCGGTGTGGCGAGTGAGCTCGGTGGCGAGGATCTCCTCGAACTGCGGCACCTCGATCTCACCGCGCTCCAGCGCGTGGACGGGATTGACCATCGCCTCGAGCTCGCCGTCGGGGCTGAGCCACTGGCTCATGACCCGCCCGTAGGCCTTCAGGTCGACACCATGTCGATCGGCCCAGCGGCCAACGGAACCGCGGATATCGGACGTGAGTACGCCACCCCAGTCGACGACAAGACCGCGTGGCATGCCCCGATCCTACGGACGTGTCATGAAGTCGAGGAGACCACCGCCAGTTTGCGCGCGAACTCTGCGAGAACACCGCGTGCTGGGGACCGCTGGGCGCACTCGGCCAGCGTCCTGCCCTGGCGCAGGCACGTGTCGAAAGCGTCGCGATCGTCGGGAACGTAGACCGCATCGTGCACTCCCGCGTGCCGCGCCAGTGCCTCGCTTATCTGGCCACGCGCATCACGACCGAGAGGACCAGGTCGCAGCCGGTTGACGACGACGAAGATGGGCCGGCCATCCGCGACTCGTCGTACGTCGGGAAGGGCAGCGATGAATCGCTCCATGCCGACCGGGTCGCCAGACGCCACGGCGACGATGGTGTCGGCGGCCGCCAGGGCCGAGAGAGTCGTGGCGTTGCGACGAGGCGTGCGGGTGTCAGCGAGATAGTCCTCATCCGATTCAAGCGAGAACCCGGCGTCGACGACGCACACGCCCGGCATCCTTCGAGCCGTCTCCCAGAGCCGACCCAGCGATGCGGGCCGAAGCTCAGCCCATCGATCAGCGCGCGGGATCCCGGTCACGACCCGGAAGTTCGAGGTGATGCTGCGCGCGGCTGCCGCGAGCCCGGCGGGGTCGAGTGCACCGGCATCAGCCTGTCGGCATGCGGCCACGATCCCGCAGGTGTCATCGAGCACACCCAGGTGAGTCGCGACCGTGCCGCCGTAGGTGTCGGCATCGACAAGAAGCGTCGTGGTGCCACAACGGGAGATCTCATCGGCAAGGGCGATGCCCACCGTCGTGCGCCCCGGTGCCCCCACCGGACCCCAGACGGCAACCAGTGACCCGGCTGTGGACTCGACAGGGTCATGGTCGACATGTCGCGGCGTTATGCCGATCGCCTCGGGATCGTCCAGCGCGCTGGCGAGCGAGAGCACTGCGGCATCGACGTCATCCATCGCCAGCGAGACGACCGGCACGTCGAGGTCTCGCAGGTGCCGCCGACCGACTTCGTCGCCGGCCGCGGCCACTCCCAGCACACGTACGTTCTCCGATCCCAGACGGGCCACCGTCTCGCGAGCGAGGCGGGGAAGGGCGGGTCCGATCACGGCCACGCGTGCGCGACCGCTTGCCGCTGCGCCGAGCAGATCAACCGCGTCGACGCACCGGCGGACCACCGTGACGGGAGCGCCCGGGCGGGTGAGTGCGGTGACCAGTTCCGGCTCGCCGGCCAGCCCTGGGGCGCCGAGAAGGATGGGCAGCGCGGTCATGGCGTCACCGCCGGCACGCGCACGAGATCGATGGCACCCGAGCGCAACGCCTCGAGTACATCACCGGCTGCCTCTGGCGTCACCTCGAGGACGACGCCGTACTCACCCCCGAATCCCACCGAGTCAGTGGCCACCGATGACACCAGCGCGGCCGGAAGCACGAGTCGCGGGGGCGTGGCTGCCGCAAGGTCATCGGACCGTGTCGCCCACACGTCGACGCGCTCGCCCGGCAGGAGATCGGTGGGTGCGTGCAGGGGCTCCACGGGCACCGTCACCCAGCGGACGTCGGGGGCGGACGAATCCTCGACCACGGGCACGAGTTCACCGGCGCGGATATCGCGAGAGAGTCGATCGACGGGAAGTCCGCTTGCGAGGGCGTAGGCCGCCGCTGTCGAGGTGGGCACATCGACGGCCGTGACGTCGGCGGCGCTGAGCACCGTGCCCGCAGCGACATCGCGATTGACCTGCCACACCGCTACCGTGTCGTCATCGGACGCCATGAGGCGTGCGCCCAACACGACCGAGACGATGATGATGAGAATGCCGCCGACGATTCGACCGTCACGCCACCATGCACGCCCCGTGCGGGCAGCCGGTGGAGAGGCGGGAGTCGTTGATTCGGGGCGCGGTGAACGCGAGAGCAGCGTGAGAGACATGATTCCTCCTGGTTGAAAATCCAGGATCGATCCGGGCCAGTGTCCGATGCCAATTCAACGATGCTCCGCGCACGCCGCGTGCGCGTTCGGCACACGCCGCGTCCGCGTCCCTCACCCGGCTATCCACAGCCTGGAGCGTGACCGGCCATCCACACCGCCGCTGTGCCACGATGCCCGGATGCCTCGCTTCCTCACCCTCGCCGACGTGGCCGAGGTGCTCAGCGTCTCGGGCGCACAGGCCTATGCCCTGGTGCGCTCCGGTGATTTGCGCGCCATCAAGGTCGGCGGCCGGGGTCAGTGGCGCATCGAGGAGTGCGAGCTCGAGGCCTACATCCAGCGCCTCTACGTCGAGACTGCCGCCTTCGTCCACCAGCACCCCTTCGGTGCCGACGAGATCACGCTCGACGTCGCAGCGCACTGATAGCCGCGAGCGGCACGACCACAGAGCGCCGCACCTGCTCCCCCCGACGGGGCACTCCAGGATCGTGCTCGGCCAGGTCCACATGGTCGGCACCCACGCGATCGATCGTGCCGTCTAGAGGAGCACTCGCCCATCGATGGATCCGAACGACGGCGCGCTCGCGAGACCAGCTGCGGGCGACACAGGCCAGCCCGAGGCGACCGGAGACGGCAGTGGCGCGCTCGGCCACCTCCGCGAGGCCGGTCACGGCGGATATCCCGCCGAGCACAATGGCCCAGGTGCCGTCGCTCGCATCGATGACCACGACATCACGGCCGACCTCCGCGACGACGCCCTCGATGGGCCCATGACCAGCGACCTCGATCACGACCGCATTCGCCGCGCGCAAGCGGTCGAGCAACGGGACCTCGGCGCGCTCAGCGCGTGCGAGGTCCTCTGCGGCGGAGTCGTCGTACACCGCGTCCATGGCATCGGCCTGGTCCTGCAGGCCGGAGAGCAGCGTTTCCACAGGGTCGAGGGAGCGCTCATCGCCCGTGCGCGGTTCTTCCACAGCCGAAGCGTAGGCGGTTGACTCCTGCTCGCGCGCCCCTTGGAATGCAAAGCCACGACACGCAAATGCACGCAAACGCCAGCATCCGCCGGCATTGCACAAGGAGGCCCCATGTCCCGCACGTCCCAGGCCGTCATGGAGACGACCGAGCCCGCTCTCCCCCTGGAGTGGGTACTGCCCAGCGGCCTGCCCGCGGTGCCACCGCCCGCGCGCCACCTGCGCCTTGTGCCCGGATCGCAGGCGCAGGTGACGCAGGTGCCCGAGGGCACACCCCGCCTGCCCTCTCCCGCACCATGGGTCGGCCGACTCGCACCGGCCATCCTCGAAGTGGTGGCAGGTGAGCGTCCCGCCGCCCAGCTCACGCGCTGGGTGACCGGCGAGATTCGCGAGACGCTCGCCCGACGAGGTGCCGCGGCCATGCGGCACCCGGCGGGGAAGGGGCGACCGCCCGCATGTCGACGCGTGCGGTCCGTGCGGGTGACCGAACCCGCACCGGGCGTCATCGAGGCCAGTGCCGTGGTCCTCGGGGGCATGCGCGCCCGCGCGGTCGCGATCCGCCTCGAGATCGTGCGCGGACGGTGGCTCGCCACCGCCGTGGAGATCGGCTGACACCCGCTCCTTGACACCCGTCTAGATGTCCGTGCATTTACCCCATGGCTATGCCCGCGGGCCTTCGCGGGCCACTGCTCCCCGACCGGCGCAGCCCCGTCCCCCGTGGCGCCAGGTCTGCGACGACCTGCGACGTCGCATCGCAGCCGGTGAGTTCGTCCCCGGATTTTCCGGCGAGTTCACCTTGCCGAAGCAATACCAGATCAGCCGCCACGCCGTCCGTGACGCCCTGCGCGTCCTGCGCGGCGAAGGGCTCGTGGTGAGTGAGGGCGGGCACACCAGCACGATCGCCCCACCGCGCGTGCGCCACAAGCTCGACACTGTCTCAGACGCATGCTCGCTACGCCTACCGTCGCGGTGTTGGTTGGTTCGTCATCGTGTCTAAGCAGGGCGTGATTCAGAAGGAAGGTGCCTCATGTACGGTAAGGCCGTGGCGGAGCAAGACGCGATCCTGGAGCAGATCAGGTCGTCGATCATCGGTGAGGACAGCGTGATGCACGGCCCCTTCGGGCCTCGACGAGTGACCTACGCCGACTACACGGCGAGCGGCCGGGCCCTGACCTTCATCGAGGACTTCATCCGCGGGGAAGTGCTGCCCCGCTACGCCAATACGCACACTGAGGCTAGCGGCACGGGCCTGCAGACCACGCGGCTGCGCGAAGACGCCAGACGGATCATTCGCGATTCCGTGCACGGTGACGATTCCACATGCGTGATCTTCGCCGGGCAGGGCTGCACGGGCGCGATCGATCGCCTCGTCGGCATCCTCAACCTGCGCATTCCAGCCGACCTCGATGCCCGCTACCACCTCAGCGACGCGATACCTGCCGATGAGCGTCCCGTCGTCCTGGTCGGGCCCTACGAACACCACAGCAATGAACTGCCCTGGCGTGAGTCCATCGCCGACCTGGTGACAATCCCCGAGGACCGCGACGGCCACATCGACCTCGATTCACTCGAGGCGGCGCTGATGGAGCATCGGGACCGGCCGCTGGTCATCGGTGCCTTCAGCGCTGCCAGCAATGTCACGGGCATCCTCACCGATACCGATGCCGTCACCGAGCTCCTGCACCAGTACGGCGCACTCGCGGTGTGGGACTACGCGGCGGCTGCACCCTACGTCGACATCGACATGCACCCGGGCGAACGCGCGATCGCCAAGGATGCGGTGGTGCTGTCGCCGCACAAGTTCGTCGGCGGACCTGGCACGCCGGGCATCCTCATCATCCGGCGCGAACTCCTCGCCAATTCGGTGCCCGTGGTCGTCGGCGGCGGCACCGTGGCCTACGTCAATCCCGAGGAGCACGTCTACCTCGACGACCCAGTTCATCGTGAGGAGGCTGGCACGCCCGCAATCGTCGAGTCGATCCGGGCCGGGCTCGTCTTCCAGTTGAAGCTAGCGGTCGGCACGACCGTGATCAAGGAGCGTGAGGATGAACTTCTGACGCGCGCCTTCACTGCGTGGGGCAATCACCCTCGCATCGATATCCTCGGCAATCGAAATGTCGAGCGGCTGTCGATCGTCTCGTTCACCATTCGCGCCACCGAGGGCGGATACCTGCATCACAACGCGGTCGTCGCCATCCTCAACGACCTCTTCGGCATCCAGGCGCGCGGCGGCTGCTCGTGCGCCGGGCCCTACGGCCACCGGCTGCTCAACCTCGACCTCGATCGCTCGCATGCCATCGAGAGCCAGGTCCTGATTGGGTGCGAGGGCATCAAGCCCGGCTGGGTGCGCGTCAACTTGAACTACTTCATCGAGGACGAAGTGGCTGACTACGTCATCGAGTCGGTGCGGCTCGTCGCCGACTCGGGTGAACGCCTGCTTCCGCTCTACCGCTTCGAGCCGGCGACCGGCCTGTGGCGTCACCAGCACGGGCCGGTCGAACCACCTCTTCGACTCGCAGACCTGAATTACGACAGCGGGATGCTGACGTATCCACGTCACGACGATCGACTCCCACTGTCAGCACTGGGCGAGCATCTGCTCGAGGCGCGCACCCTCCTGCAGGCACTACCCCCGCTGTCTGCCGACGCATCCCTCAATGCGGACTTCGACTCGCTGCGGTGGTTCCCGCTGCCCCGCGAAAGCGTTGCCGCCAGCAACGAAAGTGAAGGCATCCGGCACAATGAGCCTTCCCCGTCGCGCTGAGGCGCGGCCGAGCCCCCGTAGCTCAGGGGATAGAGCAGAGGTTTCCTAAACCTTGTGTCGGCAGTTCGATTCTGCCCGGGGCCACAGACGAAAGTCGTTGTGCTGCAACAGAATCTGCCAATCCCGATACTTTGAATGCACGGACTGAATTGGTGCCAGTCACTTCTGAGTCACTTTCTGGATCACGGAATGCCTCATCCATCTTGTCTGCAACGTCGTCCAATTGGCTATCGAATAGGCCCGCGTAGCGGTCCAAGGTCATCTGGGCTGAGGCGTGACCCAGCATCTGCTGGACCGCCTTGACGTTGGCTCCGGCTGCCACCGCAAGAGATGCCGCCGTGCGGCGCAGGTCGTGAATTCGAAGGTCTGGCTCGCCTGCTGCTTGACGTGCGGGATCCCACGTCCGTGAGTGGAAATTGGCGTTTCTGAGGGGGTCCCCATTCGGGCTCGTGAACAGCAGTTCCCCATCTCCTCGTCCTTGGACAAGAAGCGAGAGTTTCTCCGTCATTAAGGATGTGAGAGGCACTGAGCGGGCCTCGTGATTCTTGGGTGTGTCGATCCGAATGGCACCGTTGTCCTCCACGTGGGCCTTGGTCACTCGGACCCTGCGTCGAAGCCAGTCCACGTCGCAGACGGTGAGAGCGGTGGCCTCGCCCCAACGAAGGCCTGTCGTCCCCATGAGCAGGATGAGGGTCTCGTAATCGCCGCATGCAGCGGCGACCTCGCGTAAGCGTGGAGCGGTCAGGTAGCGGTGCTCTGTCATGAGCCGCAGTGGTGGCAGATAGTTGACCCTCCCGACTGCATCGAACCGTGCCGGGTTTCGTTCAAGCCGTCCGTCCCGAACTGCGTGGTCCAGAACCATGGACAGAACCTGATGGCACCTGGTACATGTTGAACGTCTTCTCGGCGGGCGTGCCATAGCCGGTCGTAACAATGGCGGCGATGCCCTGGGCACCGGCATGACCCAATGCCATATAGATCACCGGCTGGGGAGTCAGCGTCGTCCCGGGGAGCGGGCCGGCCAGGATGTACATCGACGGCACGTAGACATAGTTCGCGATGACCTGTCCGTCAAGCACCACCACACCATCAGCCGTGACCGTCATGACGTGTGTGCGGGTCACATCGGTCAGGGTTGCGGCGAATGCCCCCACTGGAGTGTTGTTGAACAGCGACGAACCGCTCACGTCCTGGCCACGAATTGTTCCCGTCATGCGGTAAAGCGAGCGTGTCTCCGGGTTGTACTCGCGGGTGAACGC
>VGBL01000014.1 GCA_016870515.1 Actinomycetota bacterium
GGTGTCGGTGTCGGTGTGGGCGTCGGTGTCGGTGTCGGTGTGGGTGTAGGTGTCGGCGTCGGACCGCAGCCGGGGGGATCACCCAGCGTGATGGTCCAGTTGCGTGCTGCGTAGGTGGCGATCGCCGGGCTGAGCCCGGCGGGCAGGAACGTGTCGCTGTACGCGGTGCCGTAGGCACCCGAAGCTCCACCGCCGCCGGTGGTGTTCATCCGGATTATCTGGTCGTAGTTGTTCCATGCGGCAGACGCAGCCGGCACGCCCGCCTTTTCGTAGGCGGAGGTCCTCGGGTCAAGGGTGAAGTTGGACGCGAGCCGTCCGGTGTTCGTGCCGCCGCCGTACTTGCCTCCCCAGTAGCCATAGGCGAATGCGGCGATGAAATCGCGGTAGATCGTCTTGACGAGGTCTTGGTATCCGGTCTTATGAACCTGCTTGCCGTTGCCCCAACCGTAGTCCGAGTCGTCGAGCACGACGCGGAAGGGGCCGTCCTGGCCGTACATCGCGTAGCCGGTGCCGCCGTGGGAACCGGGCCCGTAGATGCTGGCCCCCTCCACGTAGAGAGTCGGACCCTCCTGCACGGTGTCGTCTGTCATGGTGCCAGCCAGAGTCCACATGTCGCCCGATGCCGAATAGGAAGCCTTGTAGTTGAAGGGCCCGTTCTGACTATCATCGTTGTGCACGTCGGAAATTTTCAAGGGGCTGAGCGTCTGCACATACTTCGCGTAGGTCTTGACCTGTGGGGTCATGTAGGCCCAGGGCAGCTTGGCGGCCCCGATGTAGCCCACGACCTTGGTGTTGGTGGCGTCGTAGCGAATCACCCCGCCGGTGCCGGTGGAATTTGCCTTGGTCCAGTACTGCGCCGGGACAACGTCCTGCAGTTGGGTCACCAGATTGGCCAGGCAGCCCGTCGTCCGGCGGGAGTTCGCGATCGCCCGTGTTCCAGGAAGGTCGGTGTAGAGGCGCGAGGACATCGCGAATCCGATCTGGTCGATCAGGGTCAAGTCGGTGAAGAAACCGGCGCTGTAGGTGAACTCGGCCATGGCGTAGCGCACGGGCGACGTTTGGGGGTTGGGCGCACTCTGGTTGTTCAGGGTCTGGTTGGACAGGTAGATCACGCCTGAGGCCAACGGCTGTCGGATGTCGAAGTACGCCGAGCCTCCCGTGGCGCTGCCGGGCTTGGCCGTGTACGTAGGGGTGCCCGCGAAGTTCGTGAGGCCGGTGAAGGCCACGGACGTGACGGTTTGGAGGTTGACGCTCGGGCCGAAGCCTGAGGCGCTGCCGCCTCCCGAGGTGTCCGCCACCACGCCGACGAAGAGTTGGCTGTCGGGCACGTCGGAGTTGTTGGTCACCTGGATGCGGATGCGCCCCGTGACCCAGGGGGTGTAGGTCAGGGCCGCGAGGTAGTCACCCTGCCCATCGGGCACCAGCGCGCTGGATCCGTCCGTGAAGTTCAGCAGGACGGCGCAGGTCTGAGCGGTCAGTGACTGGGGGATGAAGCTGACCTGCGATGACGTGATCGCGCTCGGCTTGATCGGGAACTGCCCCGCCAAGTTGCCGGAGCACATGACCTGGGTGACTCCACCCAGCGTCGGGCTGACACTTTGGAGTGACGTCCCAGGCACGCGGACGGTGGGTGCCTGAGTGGTAGGGAAGGACTGCTCGAGCTGGTTGGGCGTGGGAGGCTTCAGGACGGGTGCAGCCGAGCGGACGAACAGGCTGAACAGGCTGAGTGGTGCGCCGGACCAGGGGAAGCTCTTGCCTGACTTCGGGGTGACTGTCGACAGACTGCACTGGGTGCCTTGCTGCAGCCCCGTGAGACTGGCGCTGGGCACGGTAAATTTGGCGAGGTTGTTGCTGGTCCCGGCAAGGGGCGTTACGCCCGTGATCGTCACCTTTGTGGATTTGCTGTCGTTGCACGTGAACACCAGGGACTTCACGTTGTTGAGGTCATTGCCCATGGCGTACACCGTCGTGTTGGTATTGACGGCTGTGCGGGTGTTGTAGAGCGCTCCGAATCCTGGCTGCGCAGTGCCGAAGGCCGGTGGCGCCGCTGTGAGGATGGCACCGGCCATCACTGCCGCGGTTGCCATTGCGATGTACGTCCGTTCGCGCATTCCGGACCTCCACTTAGGCCGTGCCGCCAGCGTACGCCGATTACACAGGATTTCACAAGGGCTCGTGCTGGTCTCGCGTCCCCGCGCCAGCGCCCGAGCACGTCACTTCATGAATGGGTCGAGCCAGTCAAACATCACCTCGGTCGCGAATTGCGGCGCGAGGGGCTGATCGTGCAGGGTGGCGCCCTGGCGCAGCGTGAAGTCGACGAACTTCTTCTTGCGATCGGGCACGTTGTCGAGCAGTCCGAACGCGTAGGCTGGCTGGTCATACTTGCCCGTCGTAGGTCTCGGTGGCTCACCGGATCCGCCATTGAAGAAGAAGTCGCCCTGGTGAGGCAGTTGCTCGCTACCCGCGATGTGAAGGGCGCCTAGCGCGCGACCGCGAAGACCCCGAGCGGGATCTGCTGGCCCATGACCGCGTGGCCCATGGCGTTGGGGTGGTAGTAGTTGCCGTTGAAGGGCGGCGCCACGTTCGACGACTTCATTTCCGCCTGGGAGGCGGATAAGGGCTTCGGCGTTCCCGCCAGGGTCTTCAACGCGGTCTCGCTGGTCGATGATCGCGAGATCCTCAGCGTCGGCTTCGTCGACGTTGACGCCTCGACGTTCGAGGCTCTGGCGAGCCGCGTCAGCGACCAGGAGGCCATGCGCCACTCGCGCATCGCCGACGTCATCGAGTCGACCGAACTGCGTGCCTTCTACGAGCTTAGGACTGAGCACGACTTCAGCGCCACGCCGCGCCAGATCGCCGTTGGAACACCGGAGAGTCTGCTCGCGTCCCTGAACGGCGCTTGAAGCCATCGCCGCCGCCGACGGGTGTTGCCGTCGATCCTCTCTTGCGGCCAGTCCCCGGCCGGCAGGCCCATTGACCCGCTGGCCCGCATGATTGCCGCTGTCTGCCTCTCCCGCGGAACTGCCCTGGCTACCCGCAATGCGTGCGACTTCGAGGGTACGGGAATCGAGGTCATCGATCCCTGGGCGCTGCAGTCGACGCGACATCGCCACCGAAGGTGCCCTAGGCTGCCGCGCATGAGATCCACGCGCCTGGTCACCGCTCTCGCTGCCGTCGCGCTGACGGGCGCAAGTCTCGTCGGCATGCCCGCGTCGGCCTCAGCCGACGTCCCTCTGCCCGAGGCCTGGACCAATGTGGGCGACCCACTCCGCGGCAGCGTGTACGCACTCACCCGCTACCGCGGTTCGCTCTATGCCGGTGGCGCATTCGGGACCGGCTTTGCGCAGTGGAATGAGTCCGCCGGCGCGTGGGACTTGCTGGGCGAAGACACTCGATCAATCCAAGCCTTCGCGGTGGGGCCCGATGGCGCCCTCTATTCCGCGGGTTCGAAGCCGATCAACTCCGTCGTCGTCCCCTTCGTCGCCAGGTGGCAGGGATCGGCATGGAAGGACATCGGGCTGGGATCGCCGAGCGGTCCAGCACCCGGAGGCGGCTGGGTGTCCTCCCTGGCGATTGGCAATGACGGCCGCATCTACGCCGGCGGACAATTCACGAATTTTGGCGGCGTGCAGACGACGAACTTTGCCGTCTTCGACGGCAAGGGGTGGAGTGGGCCTCCCGGTGACGCCCGCATGATCGGCCCCGTCCTGGCCCTCGCCGTCTCGCGTGGCGTCGTCTACGTCGGTGCGTTCCTTGGAGTCGGCGACTCCTGGTCGTACGCCGCATCCCTCTCGGGCGACAAGTGGTCGATCCTGCCGGGCATGGACTACTCGTGCCCCAGCCTCAACCCCGTATGCTTCGGGATCGTCAACATGGCCGTGGACAGCTCGGGCACCGTGCACGCTGCCGGACAGTTCAAGATCGGCTCGACCCTGACCGGGTATGCCACCTGGAACGGCAGCTCGTGGACGGCCCAACCCTCGGGTGGAATGACGGTCGGCACCGCCGTAGCCCTCGACGATGCGGGCATCCCCTATGTGTCGCTCGGTAACCAGCCGGGTGGCGCTCGTTGGATGGTGGCGCGCATGGGCGCTCAGATGTCGGTGCTCGGTGACCTCGGCGGCAAGGTCGGCACCTACGCCCTGGTGGTCGACGGTGGAGTGGCCTATGCGGCCTTCACCGGAGAACCCAGCAATCCGTCCGCTCCTTGGCAGGTGGCGTCCTTCGCCCTGCCATCCAAGGCGTCCGCCTCTGCGGTCCCGCGCAATCTGCGGTTCATCGAGTCCCACAAAGGCAAGCCGACGCTGGCGTGGAAGGCCCCGGCCTTCGCGACCCCGAAGTCGTATCGCGTGCAGTATCGGCTTTCCGGCGCGGAACCCTGGCGGGACGCGCGGGTGTTGGCCGGCGTGCGGCAGGCGCGGCTGCCGGCATCGGCCGCCGGCAAGACGCTCGAGGTGCGCGTCCGCGTCGACGGGGGCTACTGGATCACGCGGACTCTGCCGGCTCCCGCCGCCTAGTCTGTCGACGTCACTAGTCGGGGAGGCGTCACGGCAGGACGAATCCCCGAGAGTGTGGGCCCGCGCGTCCTCATCGGCGTCATCCTCACCGGCACGCTGTTGGACGACCGAACAGCCGAAGCAGAGTTTCGACGGCATGCCGCCGCCGCACCAGCCACCATCACCAACACCGAAATCGGGGCACTCACACCCGCAACCGAGGAATACCCGGACACCTCAGGCCGCTACTACATGCCCGTCACCCTCACAGTAACCGGAGACGCCGCCACCGTCCTCAGCGTCCACGAAAAACTCCTCGACACACACTGACACGGGCCGGTCAGTTTGCGAGCCACCTGGTGACCAGTGTGTGCGCCATGCGATCAACCGCTCGCCGCTTCGCTGCATTCAAGCCAGCTGAGTCCCGGTAGTCGTATTCAACGCTTTGGATGGTGTCGCCCGCGAGAGATAGGACGTAGTAACCCCCATCGGGGCCGCCAGTCCCGCCGCCCTTCATCTGGGACCAAATCCATATGCCGGCAGTGCCGTTCACCTGCTGCGGAGTGCGCCCGTGGGAGAGGTACTGAACAACCCAACCCCCTTTACCGTCCGGTTCACGAGTTCGGCCGTGACACTTATTGGCGCGTTCAACCATAATGCGCCAACCGCGTTTCGCTTGATTCGCGGAGTCGTACTGCCACACCTTCTGCTCGGTGGAGATGGGATCTTCGGTCGCGTCAGTCTCCCCCAGTTCCACCTGAAAGAGGAGCGATTCAGGAGGCCCGTCGATAGAAACTCCGTCCTTCGTGCACAGTGTTTGAACGAGGGAATTATCTGCCTTGACGGTGTACTCCCAGCCTGGGGCCACTCGAAGGATCGCCGGCACGTCAGCGTAGGTGAGCATCTTCTTGAGAGCCGCCTCGACAACAGGAGTCGGCGGGATAGGGGTGCCTGATGGGACCGGCACCGCCCCGGCAGGGGTAGCCAGCACCGCTCCCACCATCACTGCCCCGATCAGGCCGGTCACGGTTCCTCGGATCATCGGAGAGCTCTCCTTACATCGGCCGTGTCCTCAGGAGTGGCAAAAGCCGGGAACGTTGAATCCGGGCCGTATCCGTACTTGTTCTTCGCCGCTACGGAGATCGAGTAGGTTACGCCGTTTTTCAGGCCCATGAGCACAAACTCCGTGTCGCATTCCTCGACAGGGTTCTTCGTCGTACATGTGGCTACCACCGGCGACTCGCCAGGGAGCGTTGGAGTGGCGGTAATACGGTACTCACTCGGGTCCATACCGCCGTTTGGGTCAGGCTCTTCCCATCGCACCTTGGCTGCCCCGTCTCCGACCCCGATGACCTCGACACGTGCGGGTTTGGCCGGCAGTCCCAGCGGCATCAGTTGCACGTTGACGGTCATGGCTCCGACACCGGCTCGCGTGTATGCCTGGATACCGAAGTCGTAGGTCACGCCGGGGGTCAGCCCAGTCAGGCGCACCTCCATCGTGCCGGCACCAGGCACCCTAAGAATCTGGGGGTATTCAGGCTCGCCGTAGGCGTTGTACTCGATGTAGGAGATTTGGTAGCCAAGAATGGGTCGATTACCCACTTCCTTGGGGGCTGTCCACGTCAGGGTTACAGCCTTACTTCCTGCGCTGGCGATCTTGAAGTCACGTGGTCCTGAAGGAAGAGACCGGGGCATCGCCGTGACAGCCGGCGACTCGATGCCCTGGAGGTCAGGCCATGCAGCATTCTTCGCCTGAACCTCAATGTCGTAGTACCGGTTGTTGCGGACACCAGTGATGCGACAGAAGGTATCCGTTGGTTGCACGAACACGCATGGGGTAGAGGGCTTCGGATCCACGTTAACCCGATAACCAGTGATGGGGGTCCCGCCGGAGTCCTGAGGTGGATCCCACGAGACGTCAATCCAGCCGTTGCCGGGAACCGCGCTCACGTTGAGGGGTTCCGTCGGCTCGACCTGGGCGGTCTCTTGGACTGTGACCCGGGGCCCCTCACCCGCATCGTTCACGGCAGCGACGGAGAAAGCGTACGTGGTTCCTGTTTTCACTGTCAGGATCCGTGATGCCCGCAGGACTGTCGTCTCGAACAGGTCACCATTGATGTAGACCTTGTATGCAGTGGGCCGGTCACCCTTTGCGGGAGCATTCCACTCCAGCTCGATCATCGGGCCACTCTCGAATGGATTGAGGTCCGGCGTCGCAGTCAGAGACTGGACCGCCTGGGGAATCTTCGGCGGTGGCGGATCCGCTTTCGGCGCGGCCCAACCCGTTGAGACAGAGAAGGTCAGAGCGGTAGCAGTTGCTAGCGAAGCAGCGGCTACAAGGATCGGGCGAGGACGATAACTCAAGACACCTCCATGGGAGCGATGAGTGTGCCTGCACAGGGGCGAAACTTCCCCCACGCACTGACATACTACGGGCTGTTCTCCGAATGTCTAGCGGCGATAGGACGCTCGGCCCCGCGCCCCCCGTTGCATCAGACCTTCGCCCGCAGTTCCCAGGGCATCGACGAGGGGAACGCGGCGGCACTCACCGTCGCGGACGTCGTCAATCGCGTGCGCGCCCTGGGCTCTGACAGCGGCCGGGGACTGCGCGGAGGAAGGTGGACGGCCGCCTACCGCGGCGAGGGCATCCGGATCCGGCTGGCAGGCGTGCGGTTCTTCGAGGGCCTGCCGATGACCGGCACGGCCACGTGGGTGCCTGCGACCGGATCCGTGCGGGCCGAGGTCTCCGGCCCGGGCGGCGACTTCAGCATCGACTGGAGCGATGAGACCGCCTCACCGTCGATCTCGAGGACTGCGTGACGGTCGTGGAGTCCAGTCGGGCCAGCGGGCGTGGGCTACGGTCGATCATCTGGAAGCCGCCCTGCGGCTGATGTGGACGGAGGGGCCCTCGGTGGAGTCGCTGGACTCCACGCTCGTCGTGCCACTGCTTACGACCATTGGCGCGGACTTCGGCGTGCGCACGGCCTTCGGGGCCCTCGCCATCGTGGCCCTGCTCGCCTTGCTCCCGGCATTGCTCCTGCCATCGCCCGGGCGGGAGAGTCAGTTGCTCGCTGCCCGGGATGCGAAGGGCGTCTAACGCGCGACCGCGAAGACCCCGAGCGGGATCTGCTGGCCCATGACGGCGTGGCCTATGGCGTTGGGGTGGTAGTAGTTGCCGTTAAAGGGTGGCGCCTGCCAGGCGGGATAGATCTGCCACGGCACCTGCGGATCGCGCACCATGCGATCGAAGTCGATGACAGCATCGAAGGTCCCGCTGCTCCGGATCCACGCGTTCACCGCTCGGCGGGAGGTCTCCTGCACCGAGCCCGGCTCCTTGCCCATGGGGATCAACGTGCCGCCGATCACGGGGATGCCGCGCGCATGTGCGCGATCGACGATGTCCTGCATCGCCACGATCACCTGCTCCGGCGGGCTCGGGGGCGCGAAGGGACCACCCCCGATGTCGTTGGTGCCCTCGAGCAGGATGATCGCGCGCACTCCGGGGATGGACAGGGCATCGCGCCAGAGGCGGATGACCGCGGGCTGGCCGCAGCAGGCCGAGTCCTTCTCAAAGGGATTCTGCTGGTTGCTCACGGTGTTGCCGGAGATGGCGGCATTGGTGACCGAGAGGCGTTTGCCAGCGGGCAGGGCATTCAGACGCGTGGCGAGTACGTCGGTCCAGCGCTGTCCGGGTGGGCCGTAGGCCATCCAACCGTCGCTGACGGAGTCGCCGATGACGACGACGGTGCCGCGGGAGTTGCTCCGGCCTGTGAGGACATCGGTCCACCACACCTGTCCCGGGTGGTAGCCGACGCTTTGCAGCGGATAGTCCGTGTCGTCAACGGTCAGGGCAGGGAAGGAGCGGCCCGACTCCTCGCGCGCGTGATTACCGGGCGTGCTGATGTACATCCCCGGGGCCGCGTAGGCATAGGCGAAGAAGTTCTTGCTCGTGATGGCCGCCCGTGGCGCGTAGATGCTGAGCGCCACCTGGTCGCCAGCCGTGACGCGAATCCTGATGGGATCACTCCACTCATGCTTGCCGGCGGGGATCGTGACGGTGCCCCGCCCGTCGAAGGTCACGCGCACGTTGGAGTCGCCGACGAGTCGAGCCGTGCTACTCGCGACGGGCAGACCGGCCCATGCCTGGCGAATCGTCAGGGGAGTCGCGCCGAAGTGATTGCTGAAGCGCACCCGGATGCTGGACGCGTCCGTCGACACCATCAGAAGCTGTCGAATGGTCGCGTCGGGAGATGTGCCCTGCGGGCCGGCCATCGCCCCCTGCCACACGGCGACGCGGGAAGGACCCGATGGTTGTGAGTCGGGCATCGCGGCGACGGGCGCAGCAGTGACCATGCACACCGTGACGGCAGACGCCGTGCATCTGAGGCCGCGTGTCACGCAGGCTCGAAGCCCCATGCCTGAGACGGTAGCCGTCGACCGGTGGTGCCGGGGCCGGGTTCGGTGCATCTGGGCGATGAGATGGGATGTGGCCATGGCGATCGACGTGGGGCCCCAGCCGCTTACCCTTGCCGAGGTCGTAGCTGTTGCCCGTCGCCGTCAGTCGCTGCGACTCACGGATGAGGCGCTGGCCGAGATGGCCCGCAGCCGCCAGGTCGTCGAAGGGCTGGCCGAGTCCACGGCGCCGGCGTACGGCATCTCCACCGGGTTCGGTGCGCTCGCCACCGTGCACATCCCAGCTGAGTCGCGTGCGCACCTGCAGGAGTCGCTCATCCGTTCCCACGCGGCGGGCAGTGGCCCGGAGGTCGAAGACGAGGTCGTGCGCGCCACCATGTTGCTACGCCTGCACACCCTGGCAACGGGACGCACCGGCGTGCGACCCGCGACCGCAGAGGCTTACGCCGCGATGCTCAACGCAGGCATCAGCCCGATCATCTGCGAGCACGGCTCTCTTGGCTGTTCCGGTGATCTCGCGCCGCTATCGCACATCGCGCTAGCGCTCATGGGCGAAGGCGAGGTGCGCAACAGCGCGGGGGAGAAGGTCTCGGCCGCCGATGCGCTCGCGGCCGCGGGGCTCGCGCCCGTGCGGTTGGCCGAGAAGGAGGGCCTCGCCCTTATCAACGGCACCGACGGCATGCTCGGCATGCTCGCGCTCGCCCTGGCCGACCTGGAGATCCTCATCACGACCGCGGATATCGCGGCGGCCATGAGCATCGAGGCGCTCCTGGGCACCGACCGGGTGCTGGCCGACGATCTCCAGCAGTTGCGTCCGCACCCCGGTCAGCGGCTCAGCGCCGCCAACATGCGCAAGGTGCTGAGGGACTCGCCCGTCGTCACCAGCCATGCGGGCCCCAAGGACACCCGGGTACAGGACGCCTACTCCCTGCGCTGCGCCCCGCAGGTGAACGGCGCTGCGCGTGACACCACGGACTACTGCGCTGTCGTCGCGCGACGCGAACTCGCTGCCGCCATCGACAACCCCGTGGTCACGCTCGACGGGCGCGTGGAGAGCAACGGCAACTTCCACGGTGCGCCCATCGCCTACGCTCTGGACTTCCTCGCTATCCCGGTCGCCGACGTCGCCAACATGAGCGAACGTCGCACCGATCGCATGCTTGACCGCCACCGCAATCACGGCCTGCCCCCCTTCCTAGCGCACGAGGTCGGCGTCGACAGCGGCCACATGATCGCGCAGTACACCGCCGCGGGAATCGTGCACGAGCTCAAGCGGCTCGCCGTCCCCGCCAGCGTCGACTCGATCCCCTCCAGCGCCATGCAGGAGGACCACGTCTCCATGGGCTGGTCGGCGGCCCGCAAGCTTCGCCAAGCAGTTGACGGCCTCGCCCAGGTGCTCGCCATCGAGATCCTCACCGCTGCCCGCGCCCTCGACCTACGCTCGCCCCTGTCGCCCGCCGATGCGACGGCCGCGGTCGTCGCACTCCTGCGTCGCAATGTCGAGGGCCCCGGCCCCGACCGCTACCTCGCCCCCGAGATCGCTGCCGCCACCGCCCTCGTGCGCGACGGATCCGTCGTACGCGCGGTCGAGACCGTGACCGGACCGCTCAACACACTGGAGAACTGACATGTCGGATGCCCTGCCTGGCGCACGTCCCGTCTCCGCTCCGCGTGGCACGACGCTCACTGCGCGCGGGTGGCCGCAGGAGGCCGCCCTGCGCATGCTGCAGAACAACCTCGACGCCGAGGTGGCCGAGCATCCCGACAAGCTCGTCGTCTACGGCGGCACCGGGCGAGCGGCACGCGACTGGGGTTCCTTCGACGCGATGATCCGCACGCTCACCACCCTCGCCGACGACGAGACGATGCTCGTGCAGTCCGGCCGCCCGGTCGGTGTCTTTCGCACGCATGAGTGGGCACCACGCGTGCTCATGGCTAACTCAAATCTCGTCGGCGACTGGGCCAACTGGCCGGAGTTCCGCCGCCTGGAGCACCTCGGCCTGACGATGTATGGCCAGATGACGGCCGGATCGTGGATCTACATCGGCACGCAGGGAATCCTGCAGGGCACCTACGAGACCTTCGCTGCGGTCGCGACCAAGCGCTTCGGCGGCACGCTCGCCGGCACCCTCACTCTCACCGCGGGCTGCGGCGGCATGGGTGGTGCTCAGCCACTCGCCGTGACGATGAACGAAGGCGTGTGCCTCGTCGTCGACGTCGACCCCACGCGCCTGGCCAAGCGCGTGAAGGATCGCTACCTTGATGAGGTCGCCCACGACCTCGATGACGCCATCGCGCGCGTGACTGTGGCGAAGAAGGAGCGCCGCGCTCTCTCGGTAGGTGTCCTCGGCAACGCCGCAGTCGTCTTCCCCGAGTTGCTGCGCCGCGGCGTCGAGATCGACATCGTCACCGACCAGACGAGTGCCCATGACCCGCTGAGCTACCTCCCCGAGGGGATCGACCTCGCCGACGGTCCCGACTACGCGGCCAAGAAGCCCGAGGAGTTCACCGATCGCGCACGCGTGTCGATGGCCAGGCACGTCGAGGCGATGGTGGGCTTCATGGACGGCGGCGCCGAGGTCTTCGACTACGGCAACTCCATCCGCGACGAGGCCCGTCTCGGGGGCTTCCCTCGCGCGTTCGAGTTCCCCGGCTTCATTCCGGCGTACATTCGTCCGCTCTTCTGCGAGGGGAAGGGCCCGTTCCGCTGGGTGGCCCTCAGCGGCGATCCCAAGGACATCATGGCGACTGACCGTGCCGTGCTCGACCTTTTCCCCGACAACGACCACCTGCGCCGGTGGATCACCATGGCGGAGGAGCGCGTGGCCTTCCAGGGTCTGCCCGCGCGCATCTGCTGGCTCGGTTACGGCGAACGTGACAAGGCAGGCGTGACATTCAACGAGATGGTCGCCAACGAAGAGGTCTCCGCACCGATCGTCATCGGCCGCGACCACCTCGACTGCGGATCGGTGGCCTCCCCGTATCGCGAGACAGAGGGCATGATCGACGGCTCGGACGCGATCGCTGACTGGCCGATCCTCAACGCGCTCGCCAATACTGCCTCCGGCGCGAGCTGGGTGTCCTTCCACCACGGCGGCGGCGTCGGCATCGGCCGATCGCTGCATGCCGGCCAGGTGAGCGTCGCCGACGGCACGCCACTCGCCGCGCAGAAGCTCGCTCGTGTGCTCACCAACGACCCCGGCATGGGCGTCATCCGCCACGTCGACGCGGGCTACGAGCTGGCCGAGGAAGTCGCGGAAGAGCGCGGCGTGCGCGTGCCGATGCGCGAGGGTGCGTGAGCGTCGTCGCACGGCTCGAGGAGATCGCGCATATCGGACGCGATCCGTCCTCCGGCGGCTACCGGCGCCTCGCATGGACCGATCCTGACCTCGCCCTGCGCGAATGGTTCATCGGCCAGTCCTCGGCTCTCCGCCTCGATGTAGAGACCGATTGCAACGGCAACATCTGGGCGTGGTGGGGCGACCCATCTGCCGGGGGCGCCGTCATCACCGGATCGCACCTCGATTCGGTGCCCGACGGCGGCAACTTCGATGGGCCGTTGGGTGTCGCCAGCGCCCTGGCCGCGGTGTCCGAGCTGCAGCGGCGCGGCATACAGCCTCGACGCCCTCTTGCCATTGCCTGCTTCACCGACGAGGAGGGTGGTCGCTTCGGCGTCGCCTGCATCGGCTCGCGGCTCGCCACCGGTGTCCTCGCCCCCGAGCGCGCTCTGGCCCTGCGCGACGCCCACGGGGTCACGTTTGCCGACGCGCTCATCCGTGCGGGACGTGATCCAGGATCGGTCGGAGCGGAACCGGGGCGGCTCGCGCGCATCGGTGCCTTCGTCGAGCTCCACGTCGAGCAGGGGCGTGGGCTCATCGACCTGGATGCGCCCATCGCGGTCGGCACGGCGGTGCTGCCACACGGCCGCTGGCGCATCGACATCACGGGCGAGCCCAATCACGCGGGTACGACGCGCATGTCCGATCGTCGCGATCCCATGCTCGGCCTCGCTCGCCTCGTCGATATCGCACATCGCGAGGCAACCGCGCGAGATAGTTCCTCGCACGCAGCCCGCGCGACCGTGGGCAAGATCCGATCCGTGCCCAATGCCGTCAACGCCATCCCCGCAGAAGTCACTGGCTGGCTCGACGCGCGTGCCGAGGACGAGGCGACGCTCGACGCGATGCTTGAGGCCATTGGTCGCGACCTTGTCGACCTCCCGGGCCTGCACGCGACCTTCGCGATGGAGTCGCGCACTCCTGCTCAGCACTTCGATGCCACCCTGTCCGCGGATCTCGCCGCGCGGCTGGGCGGTGCGCCCCTGCTCGCCACGGGCGCCGGTCACGACGCGGGCGTGCTGGCCGAGGCAGGCGTGCCCGCCGCCATGCTCTTCGTCCGCAATCCCACCGGCATCTCCCACTCGCCGCAGGAGTACGCCGAGGACGCGGACTGCGAGGCGGGCGGTGCAGCCCTGGCAGACGTGCTCGCCGACCTGCTCACCGCGGATACCCTGCCTCGATGACCACCTGGTGGGCTGCGCGCGCTGTCGTCGACGGCATCGTGCGCGACAGCGTCGTCCTCGAGGCCGCTGACGGAGTCCTCACTCGAGTAGAGCCGGACGCCGAGATGCCCTGGCACGCGCGGACCCTCCATGGCGCCGTGCTGCCGGGCACGGTCAATGCCCACTCGCATGCCTTCCACCGCGTGCTGCGCGGCCGCACCCATCGCGGGCGCGACTCCTTCTGGTCGTGGCGGGATCAGATGTACGCCGCGGCGTCTGTCCTCGACCCCGAGACCTATCGCTTGCTCGCTTGCGCGGTCTTCGCCGAGATGCTCCAGGCCGGTTACACCGCGGTGGGGGATTTCCACTACCTGCACCATGCGCCCGGGGGCGCGGCGTACGCCAACCCCAACGAGATGTCGCACGCGCTGGCCGCAGCGGCAGAGGATGCGGGTATCCGTCTCGTCTTGCTCGACACGCTCTACCTCGCGGGCGGTCCAGGGGTGGCGCCCGATGCGACGCAGGTGAGGTTCAGCGACGGCGCGGCGGAGGCATGGGCCGAGCGCACCGCGGCCCTCTCGGCGTCGGGTCTCGTCACGCACGGCCTCGCCGTGCACTCGGTGCGCGCGGTGCCGCCCGAGGCGATCGCTGTGGCCGCCCAGGTCGCCCGTGATCGCGGTGTGCCCCTGCACGGGCACGTCTCGGAGCAGCCGCGCGAGAACGACGAGTCGCTCACGGCCTATGGACTCACTCCGGTGGAGGTGCTGCGTGACGCGGGTGCGCTCGGCTCAGACTTCACGGCCGTGCACGCGACCCACCTGACCGAGAGCGATGTGCACGCCCTCGGCGGCAGTCACGTCTGCGTGTGCGCGACGACTGAGCGCGATCTTGCCGATGGCATCGGACCGATCCCGGCCCTGCGCGACGCAGGTGCTGCCCTGTGCCTAGGGAGCGATAGCCACGCGGTGATCGATCCCTTCGAGGAGTCACGCGCCATCGAGATGGACGAGCGGCTCGGAAGTCGGCGCCGCGGCACTTTCACGGGCGAGGAACTCCTGGCCACCATGACGACAGGCGGGAGTGCGGCGCTCGGGCTGCCTGACGCAGGCCTGGCGGTGGGTGCGCCCGCTGACTTCATCGAGGTCGATACTTCGGCCGTGCGGCTCGCCGGTCATGACGCGGCCAATGCGATCGACGCGCTCGTCTACGCCGCTACAGCGTCTGATGTGCGCACCGTCGTCGTGGCGGGTGTGGAGCGCGTGCGTGACGGAGCGCACGCGTCGATCGACACCGCGCGCGAGCTCGACCGCACCATCCGGCAGGTGATGGACTCGTGAGCGTCGTGGGCTGGACCAACATCGGCGAGCTCTGCACCGCCGACCCGACCCTCGGGGAAGGGCAGCTGGGCATCGTGCGCGACGCGGCGTTGGTGGCCGTCGACGGTCGCGTGGCCTGGATTGGGCTGGCCGCCGAGTTCCCCGACGTCGATATCGCCCACGACATGGGCGGGGCGGCCGTGCTGCCGGGCTTCGTCGACGCCCACATGCACCCGGTGTTCGCGGGCGACCGTGCCGCTGAGTTCGATGCGCGCATGACCGGTACGCCCTACTCCGCCGGCGGCATCCGCACGACGGTTGCCGCGACACGTGCCGCGAGCGAAGAACAGCTAGCGGCCAATGCCGCTCGCCTGGCGGCCGAGGCCCTTCGCCAGGGCACCACGACCCTCGAGGCGAAGTCCGGGTACGGCCTCACGGTCGAGGATGAGCGGCGCTCCCTCGTCGCCGCGGGCACCGTGACCGACGAGACGACCTTCCTCGGCGCCCACGTGGTGCCCGCGGAATACGCCGACCGCCCGGACGACTACGTCGACCTCGTCTGCGGAGCGATGCTCGACGCCTGCGCACCCCACGCACGCTGGGCGGATGTCTTCATCGAGCGTGGCGCCTTCGATGTCGATCAAGCGCGGCGCATCCTCGAGGCCGCCAAGGTAAGGGGGTTGGGCCTGCGGGCGCATGCCAATCAACTCACGCAGGGCGCCGGGGTGCGCCTCGCGGTCGAGATGGGCGCTGCGTCCGTCGACCACTGCACGCACCTGGGTGATGACGACATCGAGGCGCTGGCGAGTTCCGGCACGGTGGCGACGCTCGTGCCGGGCGCGGAGTTCTCCACGCGCTCGACCTACGCCCCCGCGCGTCGGCTCTTGGATGCGGGCGTCACCGTCGCGATCGCCTCGGACTGCAATCCCGGGTCGTCGTACACCACCTCCATGCCGCTCATGGTGGCGCTCGCTGTGCGCGAGATGGGGCTGTCACCTGCCGAGGCGGTGTGGGCGGCGACAGCAGGAGGCGCAGCGTCGCTGCAGCGCGACGACGTCGGTGTCATCGCACCGGGAAGGCGCGCCGACATCATTGGCCTGGGCGCCCCCTCCCACGTGCACCTCGCGTATCGCCCTGGCGTACCCCTGGTGAGTCGAGTCTGGCGCGCGGCTGCCAGTGTTTGAGTGCCTCGAGCGACGAGGTGACTCGCTCCAGTGGCGTACCGCTGACATGGATTAGAGGCAGGACGGGGGCGATGTTCTCGGCGATGACGTTGTCTGCCTGGTCTCGGTGTTCCACGCTGTCGCGTACGCCCTCGTCGTTGACCCACGCGAAGTCCGGGGCGCACCAGAGCACCGCGTCGTAGGTCGATGCGTCGGCGATACCGGCAGCGAGCAGTGAGTCGTCTTCGAAGTACACGATGCTGTAGACGGCCGTCATGAGAGGCAGGGGATCGGCGATGACCCACGGCGTATCGGCATACTCCGCTGCACGCTCCACGGTGCTGACCGTCATCTGCTGAGTCAGGAAGATGCCCTCCTGATCGGCAAGCGTGGGCACCCGACCGAAGTCGCGGACGAAGTCGCGCAGGTACTCCTCGGCCACGAATGCGGGCAGGGCATCAGCCAGCCCCATGGCGAGGGTGGTCTTGCCGCTTGACTCCCCTCCGAGGAGGCCGAGTCGCCGGGGGTCCACGGGTCCATGATGGCGGGCCAGCACCCCGCGCCCGTGTGCGGTGGGCTGGCCGCCTCCCGTTGCTCTGTCCACAGGGACAAATGGGGGAGGGGCCCTTGCGGGGAGAGTTGCCGGCGAGTAGCCTTATTGACGGTTGCTCAACTCGGCGGGGTCGTCGGCGGCCACGCTCGAACGGCAGGAGGCTCCCATGACCGAGGCATATATCTACGAAGCGATTCGCACCCCGCGCGGGCGCGGCAAGGCCAACGGCTCGCTGCACAGCGTGAAGCCGGTGTCGCTGGTGACCGGGCTCATCGACGAGATGCAGGCCCGCCATCCCGGACTCGACCCCAATCAGATTGACGACCTCATCCTCGGCTGCCTCACTCCGCTGGGCGATCAGGGCGCCGATATCGCCAAGACCGCGGCCATCGCCGCCGGCTTGCCCGACACCGTCGCGGGCATGCAGATCAATCGCTACTGCTCCTCGGGCCTGGAAGCCATCAACCTCGCTGCGCAGAAGGTGCGCGCGGGGTGGGATCAGATGCTGCTGGCCGGTGGTGTCGAGTCGATGAGCCGCGTGCCGATGGGCAGCGACGGCGGCCCGTGGGCGATGGACCCGGAGACGGCGTACAACTCCTACTTCGTGCCGCAGGGCATCAGTGCCGACCTCATCGCAACCATCGAGGGCTTCTCCCGCGATGACGTCGATGCGTACGCCGTGCGCTCGCAGGAGCGCGCCGCCGCTGCCTGGTCAGGTGGCCGCTTCGCCAAGTCGGTCGTGCCTGTGAGGGACATCAATGGCGCCGTCATCCTCGATCACGACGAGTTCATGCGCCCCGGGACCACCGTGGAGTCGCTGAGCAAGCTAAACCCGTCGTTCGCAGCCATGGGCGACATGGGTGGCTTCGATGCGGTGGCGCTGCAGAAGTACCACTGGGTGGAGCGCATCGACCACGTCCACACTCCGGGTAACTCCTCCGGCATCGTCGACGGTGCTGCGCTGACGCTCGTCGGCAGTGAGGCTGCGGGCAAGGCGGCGGGCCTCACCCCGCGTGCCCGCGTCGTGGCCACCGCGGTTTCCGGGGCTGATCCCACGATCATGCTCACCGGGCCGACCCCCGCGACGAATAAGGTCCTCGCCGCCGCCGGGCTGACGCCGGCGGACATTGATGTGTGGGAGCTCAACGAGGCCTTCGCCTCCGTCGTGCTGAAGTGGATGAAGGACTTCAACCTCGACATCGAGCAGGTCAACGTCAATGGCGGGGCCATCGCCATGGGCCATCCGATCGGCGCCACCGGAGCCATGATCACCGGCGCCGTCATGGACGAGCTCGATCGCATCGGCGGTCGCTACGGGCTCATCACGCTGTGCATCGGCGGCGGCATGGGCATTGCCACCATCATCGAGCGGGTCTGAGGGAGCATCACGTGAGCGACAACATGTTTTGCTGGGAGAAGGATGCCGACAACGTCGTCACCCTGACGATGGACGATCCCGGGGCCAACGCCAACACCCTCAACGACACGTTCGTCAACTCGCTGGAGGCGACACTCACTCGCCTCGACGCGGAGAAGGACGACATCGCTGGGGTCATCGTCACCAGTGCGAAGAAGACCTTCTTCGCGGGCGCTGACCTCAACCTCATCATCCAGGCCACCGATGCTGATGTCCCGCGGCTCGATGCCGAGAGCGCGCGACTGAAGGGCCTCTTCCGCCGACTCGAGACCTTGGGCAAGCCGGTCGCCGCCGCCGTCAACGGCGCCGCGCTCGGCGGCGGCCTCGAGATTGCGCTGGCCTGCCACTATCGCGTCGCCCTCGATGCCAAGGGCAGTGAGATCGGCCTGCCCGAGGTGAGCCTCGGACTGCTTCCCGGTGCCGGTGGAGTCGTACGCACGACGCGCATGTTCGGCCTGGCCAAGGCGCTCATGGAGGTGCTGCTGCAGGGCCAGCGGCGCAAGCCTGCGGCCGCCCTTGAGGTCGGCCTCGTCGACGAGGTTGCGTCCACGCCCGAGGAGATGCTCGCGGCGGCTAAGCGGTGGTTGCTCGAGCATCCCGAGGCCGTGCAGCCGTGGGATGCGCCCGGTTACAAGATTCCCGGTGGCGCGCCATCCAATCCGAAGCTCGCAGCGATGCTGCCTGCTTTCCCGGCCAACCTGCGCAAGCAGATCAAGGGCGCCCCGATGCCAGCGCCGCTGGCGATTATGGCCGCTGCCGTCGAGGGGGCGCAGGTCGACTTCGCCAACGCCGAGAAGATCGAGACGCGCTACTTCATCAGCCTGGCCACCGGTCAGGTCGCCAAGAACATGACGCAGGCGTTCTTCTTCGACCTGCAGCACATCACCAAGGGTGGTGCGCGACCAGAGGGTTATGCCCCCTATGAGCCGACCAAGGGCCTCATCATGGGCGCCGGGATGATGGGCGCGGGCATCGCCTACGTCTGCGCGCGCAATGGCATCGAGGTCGTCCTCGTCGATACCACGACGGAAGCAGCCGAGAAGGGCAAGGCCTACTCCCAGGGCCTGCTCGACAAGGCAGTCTCGCGCGGCAAGATGACCGAGGCCGCACGCGACGAGGTGCTGGCGCGCATTACGCCGAGCGACTCGCTCGACCTGGCCAAGGGGGCCGACTTCGTCATCGAGGCCGTCTTCGAAAACCAGGCCCTCAAGCACGAGACCTTCGGCCGCATCGAGCACGTCGTCGCCGACGATGCCCTACTCGCCTCCAACACATCGACGCTGCCCATCACCGGACTGGCGGAGGGCGTCAAGCGCCCCGACGACTTCATCGGCATGCACTTCTTCTCACCGGTCGACAAGATGCCGCTTCTGGAGATCGTGGTCGGTGAGAAGACATCCGACGCCGCAATCGCCAAGGCCCTCGACATAGCGGCGATCATCAAGAAGACGCCCATCGTGGTCAACGACAGCCGCGGTTTCTTCACAAGTCGCGTGATCGGCACGTTCATGGGCGAGGCCGTGGCCATGCTCGCCGAGGGCGTGCCCGCACCGTCGATCGAGCAGGCCGCGCTGCAGTCCGGCTATCCCACAGGTCCGCTCGCGCTCTTCGACGAGGTGAGCCTGACCCTCGGACGTCGCATCCGCGAGGAGGGTCGCATCGCCATGGAGGCCGCCGGCGAGTCGTTCCCCGACCATCCGTCCTACCCCGTGATCGACCGCATGGTCGTCGACTTCGACCGTGGTGGTCGTGCCGCTGGGGCTGGCTTCTACGAATACGCGGAGGGCAAGCGACTGGGCCTGTGGGACGGCCTCGTGGAGCACTTCGGCGGCGACAACCTCGACATGCCCTTCGATGAGATGCAGGAGCGGATGCTCTTCGCCGAGGCCATCGAGTCGGTCAAGTGCTATAACGAGGGCGTGCTGCGTTCGGTGCCGGAGGCCAACATCGGCTCCATATTCGGCATCGGCTTTCCGCCGTGGACCGGCGGCGTCCTGCAATACATCAACGGCTACGAGGGTGGTCTGGCCGGATTCGTTGCTCGTGCACGCGAGCTCGCGGCGACCTACGGCGACCGTTTCTCGCCGCCTCCCTCGCTCGTGGCGTTGGCAGAGTCGGGTGGCCGCTACTCCTGACGTGGCGAGCCCCGCCAGGCCCGACAGCAACGGTCCGGCCGGATCTCCGGGATCCTCGGGGCTCACCACGCGCATGTCGGCGGATGCTCGTCGCGCGCAACTCATCGAGGTCGGCTGGGAACTCCTTCAGTCCCGGCCCATCCATGAATTGCCGCTCGACGAAGTGGCCGCTGCCGCGGGTATCTCGCGAACGCTGCTCTTCCATTACTTCCCGACGAAGGCGGACTTCTACTTCGCGGTCGTCTCCACCATGGGCCAGCGACTGCTCCGTCCGCCGCGCCTGCCGGAGGGTCTCGGGCCGGTCGAGCGCATTCGCACCCTGGTGGACGGCTTCGTCCGGCTGGTCGAGCGCAATCGCATGAGCTACACGGCGCTCGTGCGGGGAGCGGGCGGCGGCGACCAGCGCATCGTCGACCTGATCGCCGACACCCGTGATGCCCTCGTGCCACGGTGGCTCGACGCAGCGGCAACGTCGGATGCCTCCCCGCTCACCTGCCTGGTCGTGCGCGGATGGCTCGTGGGGATGGAGGAAACCGTGATTGCATGGGATTGTGCGACGGTGTCGCGCGATGCCCTGATCGATCACCTTACTTCGTCTTTTCTTGCTGAGATCTCGTTGGCGCAGACTGGCTCATGAGCATGTACCCCACCGTCGTGATCGTCCGTCATGCGGAGAAGCCCGAGTCCGGCGGGCCGCACGGTGTGGATCACCACGGCTCACCGAGCGGGCGCGGCCTTACTCCGCGCGGGTGGTCTCGTTCGGGTGCCCTTGCCGTGCGCATGGCCCACGCGGGAGGCGCCGGAGACGTCCTGCCCAAGCCTGAGGCCGTCTACGCGACCGGCACGGACGCTCATCACGAGAGCGATCGTCCGCGCCTGACCGCCCATGTCGTCGCCGATCGCCTCCAGCTCCACATGCTCTCCCACCTCGGTCGCGGTGATGAGGCGAAGCTCGTGAAGGAGGTCGTCGCCGCGGGCGTGCCGACGCTCATCGTGTGGGACCACGGCCATATCCCGACGCTGACCAAGGCCTTCCCGCTCGTGAGCGACGTTGATGTGCCGGAGGCCTGGCCCGAGGATCGATTCGACCTCTTTTGGCTCCTCACTCCGAGCGATGAGGGCTACACGCTGACGATCCTGCCTCAGGAGCTGCTCGCCGGCGACGCGTCGACGACCTGATGCGCCAGGTGCCACTCAACACGGGGGTGGACGCCCTACTGTCAGGGCATGACCGAAGCTGATCTCCGCGATATCGGCGGGGTGGCGGCGTCGGCCCGGATCATTCGCCTGGTCCTGAGCGTGGGCGCCGCGTTCTTCGTCGTCACCGGCCTGCTCCTGCTGGTGCTCCCCAGCGCCTTCGCGGGCTGGATCGGATTTGAGTCGACCGACGCTGTCGACTGGTGCCTGCGCATGCTGGGCGCCGCCCTGATTGGCCTCGCCGGCCAGATGTGGCTGGTACGTCGGGCCGGCAATCACCCGGTGCTGGGCGCCGGTGCCGTCATGATCGTGGCGGGCGGCCTGATGACCATCCTCACGGTGACCCTGCCGGGTGAGTGGACCCTCGTGAGGTGGGCACTCCTGGGCGTGGGGCTCGTCTTCGTGCTTGTCTACGCCGTGCTCCTGGTGCTCGCCCGACGCACCTGACGTCGTGCAACGCGGGGTGTCATCGCACTACCTTCGGTGGATGCCCGTGAGCCGACCCCTGCTAGCCGCCGCCGTTGCCGCGGGTTCGGTCGTGATGGGCCTGCTGACCGCACCGGCCGTGCAGTCGGTGGGAGTGCTGCCCGCTGACGCCGACCGTCGCTGCGCCTGGCCGATCGTCTATCCCAAGGGCGCCAACTACGCCTGGCCCGACACCAATGCCGCCTATATCAACCAGGCCGTCGTCATCGGCCCCAAGGAGAAAGTCGTCATCACCGGCCGCGATCCCAAGGCCCGCTACTGGTCGATCACGACCTACAACTACGAAGACCGCGAGGTCATCGACCAGGTGAACGACGTGACCGTCAAGCGAGCCAAGGGCGGCTCCTGGACCGTCACCGTGAGCCCGAAGCAGAACGCCAAGGACCCAAACTCGCTGCAGGCCGCTCCGCTGCCGGCCGCTGGTCAGTCGCCGTCCTTCAAAAACGTCACGATCATCATGTATCGCGTCTACCTCTCCGAGGTGGCCGGATACACGGGAGGCCCGCTCCCCACGGTGACCTTGCATCACGACAACGGCGCGCAGGGAATTCGCACTGAGCGGCTCAAGCCCTGCGCGGGCAAGCAGATACGGCCACCCGACGAAGTACCGATCCTCGACAAGGCCGAAGGAGTGCCGAGCTACTACTTCGTCAGGGCGCCCGGTGGGCGCCTCTATCCGAGCTACGACACGTCATACCTCGCTGCCGACGTGCCCTACGACCCGTCCACGATCCTGGTCGTGCGCGGCAAGGCCCCAGCTGCGCGAAAGGACGTGCGCTACTGGTCGCTCTGCCAAAACATCAACGTGCCGCCGCTTCCGGTCGTCGACTGCGCGAGCGATCGCGAGATCGCGCTCACCGATGGCTACTACACCATCGCCATCGTCGGCCCTGGTCAGGTGGCCGATCGCACGGCGTATCCGGGAGTGACCTTCCTGGACTGGGCCGACCCCGATGTGAGCGAACCACTGCCCAATGCCTTCCTGATCGTGCGCAATATTCTCCCGTCGAAGTCCTTCGCCTATGGCATCGACAAGGTCGCACTCGGCCAGCCAGCTTCCAGCACCATGGGCGACTACGCACCCGTCATCGAGCACGTGGCCCTTGCCGAGTTAGCTGCTCGCTAGCGACCCTCGCCCAGGATCCGGATCAGATCGGGTAGCGCCTCCTCGAACGGCCCGAAGAGCGGGATGCTGTCGAGGTCGTCTATCGGCCACCATTGCGCCTCATCGTTCTCCAATGACAAGGTGGCGTCATAGTGCGGGCGCTCGTCGACGAACGCGCAGCACGTGTGATAACTCCAGACCCCGAGCTCGACGACCACCTCGTGGATGCCCGCGAGGCGCCAACCTGGCGGAATCGCGCCGATCTCCTCGTCGAATTCACGAAGGGCCGCCTCGACCGGCGTCTCCTCGGCATCGATCGCGCCGCCGGGCACGGACCACAGGCCATTGCCGCCGTGCACCCAGTGGGCCCGGCGCGCAAGGAGCAGCCGATCGACGTCATCGTCATCGCGATGGCACAGCAGCATGCCGGCGGCGCCGTAGCGCCCCCACATCACGCGACCACTGGCTAGCGTGATCCACCCGTCGCCGGAGCGTGGCACTACTTCTCCGTTTTGTCGTAGCGCTCCCAGGACTCGCGGATCTCCTGTTCGGCCTCCTCGCGTCCGACCCAGGTCGCGCCCTCGACGGACTTGCCGGGCCCGAGGTCCTTGTAGACCTCGAAGAAGTGCTGGATCTGCAGTCGATCGAACTCGGCCACGTGGCAGATGTCGCGGAGCTGATCGAGGCGTGGGTCGATGAGCGGCACGCACAGCAGGCTGTCATCGCCATCGGCTTCGTCGGTCATGCGAAACATCCTGACAGTAGGGCAGCGGATGACGATGCCGGGGAATGTCGGTTCTTGCACGAGGACGAGCGCATCGAGCGGATCGCCGTCCAGCCCGAAGGTGTCGTCCACGAATCCATAGTCGTGCGGATAGCGGGTGGGGGTGAAGAGCATGCGGTCGAGCCTGATGCGGCCCGTCTTGTGGTCCATCTCGTATCCATTGCGACTGCCAGCGGGGATCTCGATGGTGACGTCAAGTTCCAGGGGCGCGGATGTCACGGGGCCTCCTCCGAGGGCTGACTGGCCTAGTGTTCCCTACGTGCTGGGCGCTCGGTGGCGGGATAGGCGTACGCCTTCGGTGATTCTGGGATCCCTCGTGGTCGTGGGCGCCCTGGCGATGCCAGCGTCGGCCGCCGGAATCTTTGGACCTGCCGGTCCGGTGCTTCCGCCCGCCAGCACCACCGCCAGCACAGTGCCGCTGCCCGCATACGTTGCCGCCGCGCTCGAGGGCCCGCTGTCCGATGACGTGCTCGGCCCGTCGGTGGGTGCCGTCGTCATCGACGTGTCGACGGGGGAGGTGGTGTTCGACCAGACCGGAGAGCAAGCACGATCCACCGCGTCCAACGAAAAGGTCTTCACCGCTGTTTCCATCCTCAGTGCGCTCGGCCCTGATCACCGCATCACGACCACCGTCACATGGGATCCATCGACCTCGGTGCTCACCCTTGTGGGAGCTGGCGATCCCACTCTCGCCTCCGTGGCCGCGGAAGGGTCGTCGCTTGATGCTCTCGCCAGCCAGGTGGTCGGCGAAGTTACTGACAAGGAGACGATCACCCTGCGCTACGACACGTCGCTCTTCAGCGGGCCCGCTCTCGGTCCCGGATGGGACTCGTCGTATCCCAAGCTCGGCGTCGCCGCGCCCGTGTCGGCGCTCATTGTCAATCGGGCACGCGTGCCCGGCATGGACGCCCGCAATAGCGATCCGGCGCTGGCCGCCGCGGGCGTGTTCGCGCAGCTGCTGACCCAGCGAGGCCTGGCCATCGACGGTCCCGAACCGGGTACGTCGGTCGGCAGCGTCATCGCCGAGACCGCGTCGATCCCGCTCGCGACCATGGTCGAGACCATGCTGACCGAGTCGGACAACGACATGTCCGAGCAGCTCGCGCATCTCGCTGGTGCCCAGTTGACCGGCACGGGGACCTTCGAGTCCGGTGGTCAGGCGACCAAGCAGGCACTCACGTCACTGGGCGTACCCGTGAGCGGACTCGTCTCGGTCGATGGCAGCGGGCTGTCCTACGAGGATCGGGCTTCACCCCTGACCCTCGCCTCGGTGATCGCCACCGTCGCCGGCGATGCGAGTCCCGCGTGGAGTTGGCCGATCATCACCGGCTTGCCCATCGCCGGGCTCACCGGCACCTTGAACGACCGATTCCTCGATCCGGACTCCGCTTCGGGAGCCGGCGTTGTGCGCGCGAAAACCGGCACGCTGATCGGGGTGTCAACGCTGGCGGGCACGGTCGTCGACGCCGACGGTCGTCTTCTGGCATTCGCGTTCATGGCCGATGAGGCCGTCGATGTCGAACTGTCTCGCGCGGCCCTCGACCGCGCCGCGGCAGCGCTGGCAGAGTGCTCCTGCTCCGGCTAGCGGGGCGACGTACAGTCAAGGGGTGACCGACCTCGTCGACTGGCAGCTCGCCCGGGCCACCGGCTTTCGATTCGCACCGGCGGGCCCGCAGGCCTCGCGCGAGGACGTCGACACCGTTGTCCGCCAGTTGCGCCGTGCGAGCGAGCGCGCCGTCGAGCCCGTCCACGACGTCACCGGCCTGTCGGCTCCCTTCGAGGAGCACCGATCCGTCGTGGTAGGGCGGCCCGAGTGGATCTCCTCCAACATCGAGCAGTTCCGCACGGCTATCGAGCCCGTCGCGCATCTTATGCGCGATCGCGAGCCGAGTCCCGTTGCCCAGGTGATCGGCTCGCGCGTCACCGCTGTGCAGATGGGGATCGTGCTGTCGTGGCTCTCCAGCAAGGTGCTGGGTCAGTTCGAAGCGTTCGGTGGCCAGGGCCGGCTGCTACTCGTCGCACCCAACATCGTGCATGCGGAGACCCAGCTCGGAGTCGACCCCACTGACTTCCGGCTCTGGGTGTGCCTGCACGAAGAGACGCATCGCGTGCAGTTTGGCGCGGTGCCGTGGCTTTCCGGCCACTTCACGGCAGAAGTCCACGCCTACCTCAAGGCCGCCGACCTCAACGCGAGCAGCGCCATCTCGCGTGCCGTGTCGGGCCTGCGCTCAGGCCAGCGCGGGACAGGTGGCCTGTTCGACCTCGTGCAGACACCTGAGCAACGCGCCGTGCTGGATCGGCTCACCGCGCTGATGTCGCTGCTCGAAGGTCACGCCGACTTGGTGATGGATGCCGTGGGCCCTCGAGTCGTCCCTTCGGTCGATGTCATCAGGGCCCGATTCCAAAAGCGGCGCCACGAGGCGGGCACGCTGGACGGCGCTTTGCGACGACTCCTCGGCCTCGACGCCAAGCTCCGGCAATATACCGATGGCGCAGCCTTCGTCGAGGGCGTCGTCGATCGCGTGGGCATGTCGGGCTTCAACGCGGTGTGGACCTCGCCCGACACGCTCCCGCTTCCCGAGGAGATCCACGAGCCGGAGCGGTGGGTACGCCGGGTGCACGGATGACCGAGGAGCGCCTCGCCGTACGCCGCGCCCTGCGTGCATCGCTCGCCGGCCTCGACGTCAATGCGCCGGTGCTCATCGCCTGCTCCGGGGGAGCCGATTCGCTGGCGTTGGCGCTGGCCGCCGCCGACGAACGTCGGTCGACGCACCGGCCCACGTGTGCGGTCGTCGTCGATCACGGGTTGCAGGACGACTCGGCCGAGGTGGCGCGCGTCGCGGCCGATGTATGCCTGCGCGCTGGGCTCGAACCGGTGGAGATCGTTCGTGTCGAGGTGGTGCGCGGCGCCGGAAGCGGGGGCCTGGAGTCAGCGGCGCGAGATGCGCGCCGGTCGGCCTTGGTGGCAGCGGCCCAACGCATGAAGTGCGCGGCGATCCTGCTGGCGCATACCCGCGACGACCAGGCCGAGACCGTGCTCTTGAGGCTCGCTCGCGGCTCCGGGGCGCGATCCCTCGGTGCAATGGCGCCCGTCGACGGACTTTGGCGCAGGCCGCTCCTGGACCTACCGCGGTCAGTAGTCCGAGCCAGCCTTGGCGGTGAGCTGGCCTGGGACGATCCGCACAACGCCGATCCGGGGTTCGCCCGCGTCCGCGTCCGGCGCACGGCGCTGCCAGCGCTCGTCGATGCACTCGGCCCCGACGTCGTCGACGGACTGGCTCGCTCAGCGCGACTTCTCCATGATGACGCCGATGCCCTGGATGACCTTGCCGACAACGCGCTGGCCCACCTGCTGATCGAGGTGGTCGACGGCCTGGCCGTCGATGCGAAAGCGCTCGCCTCGCTGCCAAGGGCGGTCCGCACACGGCTGCTGCGGCAGGCGGCGGTGCGCGTCGGCGTGCCGCCAGGTGACTTGACGCTCACGCACGTCGATCGCGTCGAAGCGTTGGTCTCCGACTGGCACGGGCAGGGGGCTGTCGACCTGCCCGCCAATGTCGGAGCGTGGCGCGCGTATGACAGGCTGACGCTCGGACGCGTCGATTCGGTAAGGGAGCGACGAGACCGCACCGCCCAACGAGCCCCCGAGGAGTGAGCGTGCACGCCAATCACGTCCCGTCGGAGATCACCCGCGTCCTGTTCACCGAAAGCCAGATCCAAGAGCGCCTCGAAGAGGTCGCGGTCGAAGTCGATGCCGATTACGCCGGGCGAGATCTGCTCCTCGTGGGCGTGCTCAAGGGCGCAACGATGGTCATGGCTGACTTCGCCCGTCACATCAAGTCGCACGTCCACATGGACTGGATGGCCGTGTCGTCCTACGGCTCGGGCACCCAGTCGTCGGGCGTGGTCCGCATCCTGAAGGATCTCGACACAGACGTCGCCGGACGCCACGTGCTGGTGGTCGAAGACATTGTCGACACCGGTCTGACCCTGTCGTGGCTGCTGGCTAACCTCGGGTCGCGAGGGGCGGCCTCGGTCGAGGTCTTCTCACTGCTGCGCAAGCCCGATGCGATCCAGGTGCCGGTGGCCCTTCGCTACGTCGGTTTCGACATACCGAGCGTCTTCGTCGTCGGCTACGGCTTGGACTACGACGAGCGCTACCGCAATCTCCGGGAGATCTGCGTGCTCGATGCCCGCGTCTACGGGGGATAGCCCCGGGCTCGACCAGGAGGGAACGCCCCGGTCCGGTGTACCGTCTGAGGACGGGAATCCCCCGGTCCGCCCGGAGGTTGACCCTCCTAAGCGGGCATCCGCCCCACGCCGATCCAGGAGAAGCGCCATGAACGCGAAGAGGTTCTTCCGCGGTCCGCTCTTTTGGATCCTCCTGGCCGTCCTGCTGGTGCTCCTGGGCTCCAGCCTGCTGAGCAACATCGGCGGCCCGCAGCAGATCGACTCCAGCCAGGCGGTCGCCGACATCCAGGGCAACCAGGTCGAATCCGCGGTGATCACCGATCGCGACCAGGTGCTCGAACTCACCCTCAAGGACGGCTCGGTCGTCACCTCCCACTATGTCTCCGGGCAGGGTGTCGAGCTCCAAAACCTCCTCCAGGAGAAGGTCGACGCCGGGCAGCTCACCGGTGGCTACAACATCGTCGTGCCGCAGGAAAACCTCTTCCTCGGCCTGCTCTTCACGCTGCTGCCCTTCGCCCTGATCATCCTGCTGCTCTTCTTCTTCATGAACCAGATGCAGGGTGGCTCGCGCATCATGAGCTTCGGTAAGTCAAAGGCCAAGGTTGTCAACAAGGACATGCCCCAGACCACGTTTGCCGACGTCGCCGGCGCTGACGAGGCCGTCGAGGAGTTGCAGGAGATCAAGGAGTTCCTCTCCGAGCCGGCAAAGTTCCAGGCGGTAGGCGCCAAGATCCCCAAGGGCGTTCTCCTCTACGGGCCTCCGGGCACGGGCAAGACCCTGCTAGCGCGCGCCGTCGCCGGCGAGGCCGGCGTCCCCTTCTTCTCGATCTCCGGGTCGGACTTCGTCGAGATGTTCGTCGGCGTCGGCGCGAGTCGCGTCCGCGATCTCTTCGAGCAGGCCAAAAACAACGCCCCGGCCATCATCTTCGTCGACGAGATCGATGCGGTTGGCCGCCATCGCGGAGCGGGGCTCGGAGGCGGACACGACGAGCGCGAGCAGACGCTCAATCAAATGCTCGTCGAGATGGACGGCTTCGACGTGTCGTCTGGTGTCATCCTCATCGCGGCCACCAATCGGCCCGACATCCTCGACCCCGCGCTGCTTCGCCCAGGGCGCTTCGACCGCCAGATCGCGGTCGAGCGACCCGACCTCGAGGGCCGCTACGCGATCCTGCAGGTGCATTCCCGCGGCAAGCCCATTGCCGACGACGTCGACCTGCGCGCGGTGGCACGGCGTACGCCGGGCTTCACGGGTGCCGACCTTGCCAATGTGCTCAACGAGGCTGCCCTCCTCACCGCCCGGGCCAACAAGACGGTGCTCGACGACGAGTCCCTTGATGAGGCCATTGACCGCGTGATTGCCGGCCCGCAGAAGCGCACCCGCGTGATGGACGACCACGAGAAGAAGATCACGGCCTATCACGAGGGGGGTCACGCACTCGTTGCTGCGGCCTTGCCTGGCACCGACCCCGTGCACAAGATCACGATCATGCCCCGCGGTCGTGCTTTGGGCTACACCATGGTGCTGCCGGACCAGGAGAAGTACTCGACCACGCGCAGCCAGATGCTTAATCAGCTTGCCTACATGCTGGGCGGCCGTGCGGCGGAGGAGCTCATCTTCCACGACCCCACCACGGGTGCCTCCAATGACATCGAGAAGGCAACTGCGCTCGCGCGCGCCATGGTCACGCAATACGGCATGACCGAGCGCCTGGGAGCCATTCGCTACGGCCAGGAGCAGGGTGAGGTGTTCCTCGGCCGCGACATGGGCCATGTGCGCGACTACTCCGAGGAAGTGGCCGCCGCCATCGACGAAGAAGTGCGAACGCTGATCGAGGCCGCGCATCAGGAGGCCTACGAGGTGCTCGTTGCCAACCGCGACGTACTCGATCGCCTGGTCCTCGAACTCCTCGAGAAGGAGACGCTCGATAAGGGGGAGGTCGAGGCCGTCTTCGCCGACCTGCGGTTGCGCTCGCCGAGGCCCGCGTGGACCGGCTCGTCGCTTCGCATGCCCGATATCCGCGGCCCGATCGAGACTCCTGAGCGTCTGCTCAACGGCCATGCCAACGGGCATCACCCCGACGCCGTCCTTCCCGATGGGGCGCCATCGCCCGGAGCCATGGAGTCAGGTGACGTGACGGAGCCGCCGATCCCGAGCCGGCCCGACCAGCCCGAGGCGCGATGACCTCCGATCTGGATCGCCCGCCGAGCCGCAGTGGCATTGATCCGATCTCCCTGCTCAGCGAGCCGCCCGCCGTGCAGCCGTTCGATCATGAGCGCGCCGAACGCGCGGTCCGCGAACTGCTGCTGGCCATCGGGGAGGATCCCGACCGCGATGGATTGCTCGACACACCTGCTCGCGTGGCCCGCGCGTATGCCGAGATGTTCTCGGGCATGCACATGACTGCCGACGAGGTCCTCACCACCACCTTCGATATCGGTCACAACGAACTCGTGATCGTCAAGCACATCGAGGTCTTCAGCACCTGCGAGCACCACCTCGTGCCCTTCCATGGCGTGGCGCATGTTGGCTACATCCCGGGCGACGACGGTCGCATCACTGGGCTGTCCAAGCTAGTTCGCCTTGTCGAGGTGTTTGCTAAGCGTCCGCAGGTGCAAGAACGCCTCACCACCCAGGTGGCCGACTCGCTGATGCGCATCCTGCGCCCGCGGGGAGCCATCGTCGTGCTGTCATGCGAGCACATGTGCATTTCGATGCGTGGAGTGCGCAAGCCCGGTGCGCGCACGGTGACAAGTGCGGTCCGCGGTGCTCTGGCCAACCCGGCCACGCGCGCCGAAGCCATAGCGCTCCTCGGGGGCTAGCGTGCGCCATCCGGACGGGCTGCCCCGCGAGATCGCCGCGCTCGATCGCACGGTCGTGATGGGCATCCTCAATGTCACGCCGGACTCCTTCTCCGACGGCGGTCGCTGGCACGATCCGGGTGACGCGATTAAGCGCGGTCACCTACTGCGGGATTCCGGCGCCGACATCATCGATATCGGCGGGGAGTCGACGCGTCCGGGTGCCGAGCGCATCCCCGAGGCGGACGAGATCGCGCGCGTCATCCCTGTCGTTGAGGCGCTCGTAGCTGAGGGCATTCCGGTCAGCATCGACACCATGCGGGCGAGCGTTGCCGCGCAATGTGTCACGCTCGGTGCCTGCCTGGTCAACGATGTCAGCGGAGGGCAGGCGGATCCCGAGATGCTGCCATTCCTCGCAACGGTGAGCGTGCCCTGCGTCGCGATGCACTGGCGGGGGCCCAGCACGATCATGCAATCGCTGGCCGTCTATGACGACGTGGTGAGCGACGTGTGCCGCGAGCTCGAGCAGCGGCTCCACGCGTTGGAGGCTGCCGGTGTCGACCTGAAGCGCGTTGCCATCGACCCGGGACTTGGCTTCGCCAAAGACACGGAGCACAACTGGGCGATCCTGCGAGATCTCGACGCGCTCGGCGCCCTTGGTCAGCCGATCCTCCTCGGCGCATCACGCAAGAGGTTCCTCGGGGAACTCCTCGCCGATCCCGACGGCCAGCCCCGCCCGCTCGAGGGTCGAGAGGCAGCCGGCGACGCCGTGACCGCCCTTGCCGCCACCTGGGGAGTCTGGGGGGTTCGCGTGCATGAGGTCGCGGCTAGTCGCGATGCGGTCATGGTCGCTCGAGCCTGGCGGGGTCCGTCATGAGCGCCCTCGAGCCCGGTGAAGCGATGGACATCATCGAGATCATCGGGATCCGCGCGCACGGCCATCATGGAGTGCTGCCTGATGAGCGACTTCGCGGGCAGCCATTCATCGCCGATATTCGCCTGGGTGTCGACACCTCGCTGGCGGCGAGCAGCGATGATCTCACCCACACGGTGAACTACGCCGATATCGCCCAGATGGTCCACGCCGAGCTCTCGGGTGACCCGGTCGACCTCATCGAGACGCTCGCCCAGCGCATCTCCGAACGGTGTCTTGCGCATGTGGCAGTCCAGGTGGTCGAGATCGCTGTGCACAAGCCCCAGGCGCCGGTGGGTGTGCCAGCAGACGACGTCGTGATCCGCATCTTGCGTCGACGGGCCAGCTGATGCCTTCTCGCGCCGTCCTGGCTCTCGGCGCCAACCTCGGTGACCGGCTCGCGGCAATGCAGGGTGCGATCGATCTGCTCGATGCGACCGACGGCGTCTCGGTGATCGCTGTCTCCTCCGTCTACGAGACGGCCCCGGTTGGCGGCCCGCAGCAGGACGACTTCCTGAACGCCGTCATCGTCGTGGAAACAGAGCTTGACCCCTCTCGCCTACTCGCCGCCTGTCACGCCGCCGAAGAGGCCTGGCACCGAGAGCGCGAGGTGCGCTGGGGTCCGCGCACCCTCGACGTCGACATAGTGGCGATCGACGACGTCGTCATGGATCGATCCGACCTCTCGATCCCGCATCCCCGGGCCGCGACCCGCGCCTTCGTCTGCATGCCATGGCTTGACGTCGACCCCGATGCCCGCCTCCCCGAGGTCGGTTCCGTCGCCGACGTGGTCAGCCGACTTGACGTTTCAGGTGTCAGGCGCGCGCTTGATGTCGCTCTAGTGGTCCCGGACGCCGTGCGTTGAAGCCGACGCGACTCGTGCCACTGATCGTCCTCGCGGCGATCGGACTTGCGGTCGGCTGGGTCGCGGTCCAGCTCGTCGAGCGATTCGCCGGTCGGATCCTCTTGGTGCCATGGGCGGCGGCGATCGGGCTCGTGCTGCTGGCCGTGGCCGTGCTCATCTGGGCCGTTGTGTCGCGGCCACGACTGGTGTCGCACGAGCGGGATCGAGCGGCCACCAGCCTCTCCCCACCCTCGGCTGGCGCGGCACGGCCACCACGATCCCCGCGCATGCCACCACTGGTGGCGGCGCGCACCGCCGCACTCGCCATGGCCGCATCACGCACCGGTGCGGTGATCGGCGGCTTCTACCTCGGCATCGCCCTTGCGCTGATCCCCGTTGCGAGCACGACGACCGGCTCGCAGTCCTTGAGCGCCTGCATCGCGTGTGTCATCGCGTGCCTCGTCCTCGTCGTTGGCGCCGTATGGCTGGAGTCCATGTGCCGGCTGCGCGACCGCGACGATGACTGAGCGAGGTAATGACCGATACAGTGCGACCATGAGCGAGCCCACCGCCCTCGAGGATCTGCCCTTCGACGAGTTGCGCAAGCGCGCATTCCACGTGGCCGAACACCGGCTCGACCTCGGCTTCTTCGCTGACGTCTACTCCCACATGCCGGGCATGGTCGCCATCGAGGGCGAAGGCGGCGATCTTGGCTCGACCGGTGGAACCATCATCGAGTCGATCAAGGCGTTCACCCAGATGTTCGGCGACTCGCCGCAGCTGGATCCCGACACCGAGGCACTGCTCCGCGCGCGATTCGCGACCTACCTTCGCGAGCACGGGCACGCCAGCGGCTGACCTCAGTGGTCGGTGTCCCCGGCCACGCACATGAATGACCCGATGGCGGCCGCCAAGAGCTCTAGTGGTGTTCCGGGCAGCCCCACCGCCATCGCCTGAGCATGCGCATACGACGGTGTCCTAAGACGCACGCGCCATGGCGTTGTCTCACCGACGGAGACGACGTACGCCCCGCTGCGCCCCGTTGCCGATTCCACGACGCAGTACGCCGTTCCCTCGGGGGCTCGCACCACCTTGGGCAGGGGCACGTCAACCGGCCCCTCCGGCAGCCCGTCCAGGAGGGCGAGAATCAGGGGCAGGTCAGCCTCCAGCTGATCGAGCAGGACGCGGTAGCGGGAGAGCGCGTCACCCTCTTCGGCGGTCACCGTGGCTATCGACGGCGCAACTGCGGGGTAGGCCAGGTGGGGCTGATCGACGCGAGCATCGAGCCTCAGTCCGGCGGCGCGGGCGACGGGCCCGCTCACGCCGTAGGCGACGGCGTCATCACGTGTCACGACGGCAAGGCCGGGCGGAATGGTGTGCTCGATCGCTTCGTGGAGGGCCGGGAGCTCGTCGCTCACGACCCCGAGTGCGGCGGCTACCTGATCCGACCAGCCATCGGGCGCATCGTTGGCCAGGCCGCCGATGCGGGTGATCATCACGTGGACGCGCCCGCCGGAGATGGACTCGAGGCAGCGCAGGAGCTCCTCACGTGCGCGCATCCCGGGAACCCTCGCCGGCGTTGGGCCGAGCGGCGGGAGCCCCGCGGCACCCGCCGCATGCAAGAGTGCCGCGGCCGCACGGTTGACTTCGCACAGGATGGTGCGCAGCCATGTGGCGCGCGGCGGTGGCTCGAGGCCCAGCAGGCCCTCCACCGCCAGGGCGAGTGCCACCTCCGAGGTCACTGCGCTTAGCCAGTCATGGCGATTCGCCAGCATGAGCGCCTGACGGTAATCGCGCACTTCCAGCAATTTCTCCGTGCCTCGATGCAGGAGGCCAGGTTGCACGTCGACGCTCGTCACGACGCCGTCATCGATGCGGCAGGCGAGCCGAAGGGCCCCGTGACCGGATGGGTGCAGGTCGCCAAGGTCGAGGGCGATGTCGCACGAATTGGCACCGACGCCCACGCCGACCATCACGTCCTTGGTCACCGCCGCAGCATGTCACGCACGGATGTGCCACAGTGCCCGGGTGACCTCGACCACGTGGGCGCGAGCGTGGGAGCGATCCGCGCTTGGCCCCGGGGGCTTCTGGCTGCGCGAGGAGCCCGCTCGCCACTTTCGCACGACTGTTGGGCCCGTTCTGCGCGACGCGATGCTCGCCCTCCTGGCAGACGTCGATCTGCGCCTGGGCTCACCGTCGATTATTGACGTCATTGACATCGGCGCGGGAGATGGCGCGCTCCTTCGGTCGATGGAGTCTGCCTTGCAGGGCACCCGTCTTTGCGGGCGCGTGCGTTGGACCGGGGTCGACGTACGGCCGCGACCCCAGGACCTGCCTGCGGCGATCGACTGGCACGTACGTGATGCGACGGCCCACTTGCCGGACACTGTGACGGGCCTGGTGATGGCCCACGAGTGGCTCGATGAGGTGCCGGTAGATGTCATTGAACGTGATGCGCGCGGAGTCGACCGAGTAGTCCTCGTCGATGACTTCGGCGGGCAGGCACTCGGACCGGAGGTGGCCGACGATCAACGGGCGTGGTTGGCGGCGTGGTGGCCTTTGGCAGATGTGGGAGAGCGAGCGGAGATCGGCCTGGCACGCGACCGTGCGTGGTCGAGATTGTGCGCCGGCGTCGCGGCCGGCACGATCATCGCGGTCGACTACGGCCATGTTCGATCGGAGCGCAGGTTGACCCTGCGGGCCTATCGGGACGGCGAGCTCCTGGACGCGATCCCCGACGGCTTGCGCAATCTCACGGCGCACGTGGCCATCGACTCGTGCGCAGCCGCCAGTCCGCCCCGGGCGACGGTCACCGTCACCCGGCAGGCGGATGCACTGGCCCCCTTGGCTGGCGCACTCCCGGATCCGGCCGCCGTATCCGCGGGCGACTACGCCGCGGCACTCTCCTACGTCATGGAATGCCGCTACGTCAGAGCTGCCAAGGGCCTAGGCGGTCACTACTGGCTGCGCGCCGACGTCGGATGACGAGCCTCTACCCTGCAGACGTGGTGACTCCGCCGCCGCGGTTGCGGGTGGGCGTGATCGGCTCCGGACGCGTCGGAGCCGTGCTGGGCGCTGCCCTGAGACGCACGGGCCACCCCGTCGTCGCTTGCTCTGCGCGCACCGACCTTTCGCGCGTACGCGCGGAAGCGCTGCTCCCGGGCGTGCCCATTGTCACGCCGGCCGAGGTCGCCCATGACTGCGATCTACTGCTCCTGACCGTGCCGGATGACCGGCTCGCGGAGGTCGTCGGGGATATCGCGGGGCAGGTGCATGCAGGGCAGATCGTCATGCACGTGTCGGGGCACCACGGACTGGCCGCCCTCAGCCCGCTCTCAGGCTCTCTTCCGATCGCTGCCCACCCGGTGATGACCTTCACGGGCACCAGCCTCGACCTCGACAGGCTCGAGGACTGCCCCTTCGGAGTGACGGCCCCCGATGCCTTACGTCCCATCGCGGAGGCGCTCGTGGTCGAGATGGGCGGCGAACCCGTGTGGGTCGACGAAGGTGCGCGCACGACGTATCACGCCGCGCTCGCGCACGGTGCCAACCACCTCGTCACCCTCGTCGCGCAGACGCTGGATCTGCTCGCGGCAGCTGGGGTGCAGGACCCTGCGCGGCTGGCCCGACCGCTGCTGACAGCGGCACTCGACAACGCGCTTCGCGAGGGCGATACCGCCCTGACGGGACCGGTCGCGCGCGGAGACGTCGCCACCGTGCGCGCGCACCTGGCGGACTTGGCCGACGCCGACTCCGGAACCCTTGAGGCCTATCTCGTGATGGCCCGCATCACGTTGGATCGTGCGCTGGCGAGCGGGATGCTCACCGCCGCTGCGGCCGAGCCCATCGTCCAGTTGCTCGCCGTCACCGATAGCGGATCGGGGGCACGACCGTGACGAGCGTCCTGCGCCGCAAGGCCGAGCTCGATGGACTCCCGGACGTCACTGGGCGCACGGCGGTGGTCATGACCATGGGCGCGCTCCATGACGGCCATGCCTCCCTCGTGCACGGGGCTCGTGGCCTCGCCGGCTCCGACGGGCGCGTCATCGTGACCGTCTTCGTCAACCCCCTGCAGTTCGGAGCTGGCGAGGACTTCGGCCGCTATCCGCGCACTTTCGACGACGACGTCGCCATCGCCTCCGATGCCGGTGCCGACGTCGTCTTCGCGCCGAAGGTCGACGAGGTCTATCCCGCGGCCGATTCCCCGGCGGCGGCGATCATGATCGACCCCGGACCGCTAGGCACCGAGATCGAGGGAGCGGCCCGACCCGGCCACTTCGCCGGAATGCTGACAGTGGTCGCCAAGCTCATGCACATGACACGGCCCGACTTCGCACTCTTCGGCGAGAAGGACTACCAGCAACTCGTCCTCGTGCGGGCCATGGCGCGTGCCCTTGACTTCTCGGTCGAGATCATCGGCATGCCCACGGTGCGAGAGGCGGATGGGCTCGCGATGAGCAGCCGCAACAGATACCTGTCGGCCGACGCACGCTGCGTGGCTGCCCAGATCCCGGTCGCCCTCGCCGCCGGCCAGGCAGCAGGGCCGGACGGCGCGCAAGCGGTGGTTGACGCCGTACGCCGCCATCTCGATCAGTCATCAGCATCGGTAGGTGTCCCGGTCGACGTGGACTACGTCGTGGTCCGATCGCTTGATCTGGGCCCACCTCCCCGATCCGGCGCCGCTCGACTGCTCGTCACCGTCGTCATCGATGGCACCCGCCTGCTCGACAATGTCGATGTGCACCTCGGCCCGCAGAGCGTCCGATGAGCGCGGTCTTGCCGGCACCTGCGCCGGGATGGACCGCGCAGGCCGATGTCGTGGTGGTGGGCTCGGGGGTCGCGGGCCTGACCGCTGCGCTCCACGCGCGTCGCACCGGCCGCCGCGTGCTGCTCGTGACCAAGGGTCGCGTCGAGGAGGGATCCACCGTGTGGGCGCAGGGCGGCATCGCAGCGGCCCTCGATGAAGACGACTCCCCGGAGGAGCACCTGCACGACACGCTGGTGGCGGGCGCGGGCCTGTGCGACGTCGCAGCGGTCCGAGCGCTCGTCACCGAAGGGCCGGGCGCCGTCAGGGGGCTGATCGGCCTTGGTGCGCACTTCGACCTCGATGCCAGCGGAGCGCTGGCGCTCACGCGCGAGGGAGGTCACCTGCGCGACCGCATTGCTCATGCCGGTGGCGACGCGACCGGCGCCGAGGTATCGCGCGCCCTGGTGGCCGCCGTCGCGCTGGATCCTGGCATCGAACTCATCGAGGGCGCTCTCGTGCTCGACCTCCTGCGCGACGAGCATGGCGCCGCCCAGGGGGTCACCCTCCATGTGATGGGCCAGGGCACGCGTGACGGCGTCGGAGCGGCGCTGGCGCCCGCGGTCATCCTGGCAACCGGCGGGTTCGGGCAGGTGTTCTCGCAGACCACCAACCCTCTGGTCGCCACCGGTGACGGCGTCGCGCTCAGCCTGCGTGCCGGCGCGGAGGTCGCCGACCTGGAATTCGTGCAATTCCACCCCACCGTTCTGTGGCTGGGTCCGCGGGCGCGAGGCCAGCAGCCACTGGTTTCCGAGGCGGTGCGGGGCGAGGGTGCGCTGCTCGTCGACGGCGACGGGCAGCGCCTCATGGTCGACGTCCACCCACTTGCCGAACTAGCGCCGAGGGATGTCGTCTCGCGCGCCATCCTGCGTCGAATGCGCGAGACGGGCTCGGCCCATGTCTGGCTCGATGCCCGTGCCTTTGGCGAGAAACTGTGGGAGGAGCGCTTCCCCACCATTCTTGCGTCCTGTCGCGCGCACGGAATCGACCCGGTCACCGAGCTCGTGCCGGTCGCACCCGCATCGCATTACGCGTCGGGAGGCGTCCGCACCGATCTCGATGGTCGGGCGTCCATCCCCGGGCTGTTCGCCTGCGGCGAGGTTGCGTGCACCGGCGTCCACGGAGCCAACCGCCTGGCGTCGAATTCATTGCTCGAGGGCCTGGTCTTCGCTGCCCGCATCGGGCAGGCGTTGGCGGGCGAGCATGATCCCCGGCGCCCGGCTGTACCGACGACGGCCTTCCTGCCGTTGATGGCGCGCGAGGGGGTGCGTCCGCTGCAGCAGGTCATGACCGATGACGCGAGTGTCATTCGGAGCGCTGATTCCCTCACGCGGGCAGCGGACGTGCTCGACTCGCTCACCGACATTCCCGGTGCGAGCCGCTGCACCCATGACTGGGAGGCAACCAATCTCCACCTGGTGGCTCGCGCGCTCGTGCATCAAGCCCGCATTCGCGAGGAGACGCGCGGCTCGCATTGGCGAGAGGACTTCCCGGAGCGCGACGACCAGCGCTGGCGAATCCGGCTGGTCTCGCACATGACCTGGTCGGGGGATCTGGTCACACGGCATGAGAACGTGACGGCACCCGCTGCCGAAATGGACGACGTCAATGCCCACTGAGGATCTCCCGCAGGAGATTGCCGCGGAACTGAGCCGAGCGGGGCTCGATCCGGCATGCGTTGTCATGCTCATCGACCGTGCCCTTGCCGAGGATCTTGATGGTGGAGTCGACGTCACATCGGTGGCCACCGTGCCGGCTGACCAAAGATCGGTGCTAGATCTCGTCGCGAAGCAGCCGGGTGTGATCGCCGGAGCGCCGGTTGCCGCCGCGGTCTTCCATCGAGCGTCGCAAGGCCGTGTTCGATCGAGTCTCGTCGCGGACGGCACTTCGGTGGCTGCCGGCGACCTGGTGGGCAGTGCTCAGGGGCCGACCCGCGATCTGCTCCTGGGCGAGCGCACCGCCCTCAACGTGCTCTGTCAGCTGTCAGGAATCGCGAGCCTGACCCGACAGTGGGTTGACGCGTTGGGACCCGACGGCCCGCGCGTACGCGACAGTCGAAAGACGCACCCGGGCCTGCGTGCACTGGAGAAGTACGCCGTGCGCTGCGGCGGAGGCGTCAATCACCGAATGTCCCTTTCCGACGAGGCACTTATCAAGGACAACCACGTGGTTGCCGCCGGAGGTGTCGCCGAGGCCTTCAGTGCCGTGCGCGCGGAGTTCCCTGGCATTCGTGTCGAGATCGAGGTCGATACCCTAGAGCAACTCGACGAGGCGCTCGACGCTGGCGCCGACCTCATCATGATCGACAACCTCACTCCCGCCCAGATGGGCGAGGCGGTCCGACGCGCGGGTGGCCGGGCTCAACTTGAGGCGTCCGGCGGTCTCACTCTTGCCAATGCTAGGGAGGTCTCCGCCACGGGGGTGGACTTCGTCGCGGTTGGATCACTCACCCACTCCGCACCAGCACTCGATATCGGCGGCGACCTACGGGATGCGCAATGACACTCCTCGCTATCGACGTTGGCAACACTAACACCGTCCTCGGACTCTTCGAGGGCGACGAACTCATCAGGTCGTGGCGCATCAAGACCGATGCGCGATCCACGGCTGACGAGATGGAGCTCGTCTTCCGCGGCCTGCTGGCTGGGCAGCCCGCCGTCAGTGGCATAGCCGTGTGCTCGACGGTGCCGGCGGTCCTGCGCGAGATGCGCACGATGCTTGACCACTACCACTCGGATATCCCGACGGTCATCGTCGAGCCTGGCACCAAGACAGGGGTGTCGGTGATCACCGACAATCCCAAGGAGGTGGGCACCGATCGCATCGTCAACACCATCGCTGCTTTTCATCTGTATGGCGGCCCCTCGATCGTGGTCGACTTCGGCACGTCCACCAACCTCGACGTGGTTTCAGGCAGGGGAGAGTTCCTCGGGGGCGCGCTAGCGCCGGGCATAGAGATTTCCCTCGACGCACTCGCGCAGCGTGCCGCGCAGTTGCGCAAGGTCGAACTCGCTCGCCCCCGGTCCGCCATCGGCAAGAACACGGTCGAGGCCCTGCAGTCGGGCGCCCTCTACGGCTTCGCCGGGCAGGTCGACGGGCTGGTGCGGCGCATCAGCGACGAGTTAGGGGGGGTGAGCGCCGTCATCGCCACGGGCGGTCTCGCCCCGATCGTCGTTCCCGAATCGGAGACCATCACCCATCACGACCCCGATCTCACGCTGGTCGGGCTGCGCCTGGTGTTTGAAAAGAACGTCGACTGACTACCCTTGCGTCCGTGGCCGACGACGCAGACATACTCGAGCCGGGCGATGACCTGCCCGAGCAGATGCGCGTACGGCGAGACAAGCGCGAACGCCTCCTCGCATCTGGCCATGACCCCTACCCTGTGCGACTGCCCATCACGCACACGATCGCGCAGGTGCGCTCGGCATACCCTGATCTCGAGGTCGACGTATCGACCGGTGAACGCGTAGGCGTCGCCGGTCGCATCATCTTCCAACGCAACACCGGCAAGCTGTGCTTTGCCACGCTTCGCGCGGGCGACGGCACCGAAATGCAGGCCATGCTGTCGCTGGCCAGCGTCGGCGAAGACTCCCTGGAGTCCTGGAAGCAACTCGTCGACATCGGCGATCACGTCTTCGTCGCCGGCGAGGTGATCACCTCCAAGCGCGGGGAGCTCTCGGTGTTGGCCGACGAATGGCGCATGGCGACCAAGTCGCTGCGGCCCCTGCCGGTCGCGCACAAGCCCCTGTCGGAGGAAAACCGGGTGCGTCAGCGCTACGTCGACCTGATCGTGCGACCTGAGGCGCGCGAGATGGCGCGCATGCGGGTGATCGCCGAGGCCAGCGTGCGCCGCAGCCTCGCCGAACGCGGCTTCCTCGAGATCGAGACGCCTGTCCTGCAGACGCAGCAGGGTGGGGCGGCGGCGCGTCCCTTCGTCACGCATTCCCATACCCTTGACGTCGACCTCTACCTGCGCATTGCGCCGGAACTCTTCCTCAAGCGTGCGCTGGTGGGTGGTCTCGAGCGCGTCTTCGAGATCAACCGCAACTTCCGCAACGAGGGCGTCGACTCCACGCATTCCCCCGAATACGTCGCCTTGGAGTTCTACGCCGCCTACACCGACTACCGCGACGTCGCGCGCATCACTCGCGAGATCATCCAGGAGGCCGCCGTCGCTGCCACCGGGTCGCTCGAGGTGGTCCACGCCGACGGCAGAGTGCATGATCTATCGGGCGACTGGCCCGAGATCGACTTCTTCGGCTCCGTTTCGGCGGCCGTGGGCCGCGAGATCACGCCGGCGACCCCGGTGGACGAGTTGGTGGCCCTGTGCCGGGCCATCGGCGTGGAGCCGCAAGCGCACTGGGTCGCGGGCAAATACGTCGAGGCGCTTCTGGACCACTACGTGATCCCCACGCTCGACCGGCCGACGTTCGTCATGGACTACCCCGAGGACACTTCCCCGCTCACGCGCGCGCATCCTGACAGGCCGGGCGTGGTCGAGAAATGGGATCTCTACATCGACGAATACGAGCAGGCAACCGGATACTCCGAACTTGCCGATCCGGTGATCCAGCGCGAACGACTTGTCGCCCAGGCGGCGCAGGGAGCGCGTGGCGACGACGAGGCCATGCCTCTCGACGAGGACTTCCTGCGTGCGCTCGAGATCGGGATGCCGCCCGCGGGTGGCGTGGGCCTGGGCATCGATCGACTGCTGATGTCGCTCACGGGTCTGGGTATCCGCGAAACCGTCCTCTTCCCGCTTGTGAAGCCCGAACGATGAGCAATGTCACTCTCCGGCCTGCGCGCACGGCCGATGTCCAGATGGTTCGCCGACTCGTGAGTCTCTTCACCGCCGATGGACGTCTGCTCGCCAAGGCACCGGTGACCCTTTACGAAGACGTCCAGGAATTCTTGGTCGCCGAGTCCGACGGTCGAATAGTCGGCTGCGGTGCGCTGCATGTGATGTGGGAGGACCTCGGCGAGATCCGAACCCTCGCTGTCGACACGGAGTTCCAGCATCGCGGCGTCGGGGGCAGCCTTCTCGACGCCCTTGTCGATCGCGCCTATGCGCTGGGCCTGGCTCGCCTCTTCTGCTTGACCTTTGAGACGGGGTTCTTCGCCGCCCACGGATTCCGCGAGATCGAGGGCAGCCCGGTCGATCACGCCGTATTCGAGCAACTTCTGCAGAGCTACGACGAGGGCGTGGCAGAGTTCCTCGACCTCGAGCGGGTGAAGCCCAACACCCTCGGCAATCGGCGCATGCTTCGGGTGCTGTGATGAAGGCAGCGATCGCGGCCGTAGCCGCACTGGTCGTCGGCGGGCTGGCCCTGTCGCTGCCGGCCTCGGCGGCGCCTTCACCGGTGGCCGATGCGCCGTTGGTAGGGATGGTCATCGCACTCGACCCCGGGCACCAGCTCGGCAACTCCAACCCGGCTCACTTCGATGAGCTTGCCGCGACCCACTTCAACGGCCATGAAAGAAAGATCTGCAACACCTCAGGAACGGCGACCAACGCGGGCTTCCCAGAGGCCACGTTCACCTGGAACGTCGCCCTGAAGGTCAAGGAGAAACTCGAGGCCCTCGGCGCCGACGTTCGCATGACCCGCCACTCCAACTCCTGGAAGAAGTGGGGTCCGTGCGTAAACGAGCGCGGGGCGTTTGGCACCAAGGTAGGCGCCGACCTCATGCTGTCGATCCACGCCGACGGCGCTGACTCCTCCGGCTACGGCTTCTACGTCATGGTGCCGTCGGTCATCAAGGGCTGGACCGATGACATCTCAGCGAAGTCGATCCGGCTGGGCAAGCGATTCGTCTCCGGCATGGCCGGATCCGGCGCTCCCCGCTCGACGTACGTCTCGGGTCAGATGATGATCACGCCGACCATCTCCACACTGAACTTCTCGGACGTCCCCGTGATCTTGCTGGAGTCGGGCAACATGCGTCACTCGGCCGACGCGGCCCGGATGTCGTCTTCCGCGGGCCAGCAGCAGTACGCCGACTGGATCGTCGCGGGCCTGAGAGCCGCCCTCAGGAAGTAGGCGCCCTCGAAGGGGAACGCGTTCTTGACTCGCCTTGCAACCGTGCTGGGACAGTGGCTAGATTCCCGTCACGCCCGGCCATGGAGGAACGCACATGTGGTCAACCGTCACACGAGGTATTGCACCCGCCGCATCCGCCCCTGTCAGGCAGCGTCCACCGAGGACACCCCGGTAACATACGTCACGACACCCGGCGCGGAAGCAACCCGGCTTTCCGCCTAAACACGAAGCTCAGCGGGACCCAGCCCCGCTGACGGAGCAGGCAACCTCGGGCGCTCCACGCCCGGACGTCGCCCCCGTTTCCCCCGCTCCCCTGTGCTGGGAGCCAAGCAACCCCCGCTTGGCTCCCAGCACACCCCCTGAAAGGCGCTCGAAAGGACCCCCGTGAACCGACTCGTCACCGTAGGTGCCGTGACCGTTGTCGCCTCGGCATGTATTGCCGGTGGCCTCGCGACATCCAGCCAGGCCGCTCCCCCACCGCAGCGTGCCGCCGCTCAGTCCACCGCGGCCTCCGTACCTGTGTCGGTTGATGCCACCCCAACCCGCGTGGGCGAAGGGCCACCGGCACCGGGGCCAAGTAACGGGCGAAAGTTCCTGGGATTCGTCATCGGCTCCGGAGCCGACATGCTGTTCGACTGCCTGGTGTCCAAGGCCACTGGCGGCTCGTGCCTGGATCCTTCGGGAATGAACGCCATCAAGGCCCAGCTGGACACGATCCAGAAAGAGGTCGAGCAGGGATTCATTGACGTCGAAGCACGGTTGAACAGGATCGAGGAGCAGATCAACGACCTGCAGAAGGAGAAGTACCTTTCGCGCCTGGACCCGCTCCGGCAGAACTCTGCCATGGCTGTGGCCGCGTTCTCTAACATGACCGACTGCGCCGCGAAGCAGGCGGCGGCGCTCGACAAGTCGAAGGTCACGTGCAAGCCGTACCTCAACGGGCCCCTCGACGATAGCGGGGTCCCGGAGCAGCTGGGGGCGTCCCGGCCCGCTGATGAGGCCATCGCGATCACCCGTGGCTTCTTCTTGAAGAACGCCGACGCGGCCACACCTGAGGGGCTGGCCCCGGACGACGTCGCTGGGGCCGTGAAGATCCTGATCGGGGACAACAGTCGGGAGGCGACGAAGGGCTACCTCTACTACGCCTGGCAGGGCATCAAGATCGACATGGACGAGGCGATGGGTACCCCCCAGGGGTTCCGTAAGTCCGTGAAGACGCCGGTCGTGCTTCCCCAGTCAGCCCGAGACTTCAACAGTGTCCTCGACTTCTGGGACGAGACCTACAGCCGGTGGGCGATCGTGAAGATCGCGGCCGCCCGCATGAGGCAGGGCGGGACGGCGGCTTCACAGAAGCTCGTCGCGGACCAGATGGAGCAGTGGCTCATCACGCCGACGGGCCAAACCCTGCCCAGTCTCGTCACGAAGAACCGTTTCCCGGACATGAAGCCTGACGAGCTCATCGTCTACCTGGGCAAGGACAAGGACTCCGACAAGACCGTGGTCGTCAACTGGTCCGGCTCGTACGACGACACCCTGCGCGGGCAGTACGCGAGGATGAACTCCGGGGACGTCAGCGCGATCGCCAAATCCGTGAACGCCTACCTCAGGGAAGGGGGCAGCGGCGGTATCGAGGACCTGGCCACCAAGGTTCCCGGCGTCCTACCGGACCGCACCGAGTTCCAAGCACTGGTCAGCTACAGCGAAGGGACGTTCAAGCTTCCCCCATGGGCGCGCATGTGGCCCGTCGACTGGTACCACCCGAGTCCCGGAACAGTTGAATTTAAGTACCTCAATTCGGGCTGGGAACGAAATTGTGTCTCCGGCGTACGTGCGTTGAATGCCCGGCCCGACTGGCCGGTATGGGTCGAGAAGGTGAACCCCTATAACCGTCAGGACCTGGAAAAGATCTGGAACGAGCAGGCGAAAGGCCCGATCGACTTCTTCTGGGGAACGCTCAGGTTTGACGACGTCAACTCCCCCAGGGCAGGCATCTACCGACTCGGGTTCGGCGCCTATATCCGCTGCACCGACCCGATCAACAACGCGACGCGTCCCAGCGCGATGCGGAGCGTCCCCGCACCGCAGATCATGATGCCCGCATCGGCCATCAAGCCGCGACCAGGGCGACCTGGGCGAGCCTGAGCCGTCCGGCCCGGCCATCCGCACGAACGGCGCCAAGAATTACGAACTGCCCGCGGCTCACATGCTGTTCGGCCTGCCGGTCGACGGGTGCGCTTTCCTGTACGAACGACCGTTGTCGGGTGGTTTCACCTGCCCCACGCGACCGACAGCGCCTTAACTAGCTGCTTACGGGCACTGTCCCGCTGTCCAGGCCGGCAGCGGGACAGTGCCCGTAAAACGCCACTTCCGTTGAGTGGGTGGTGATGCCGATCCGAAAGTCGCGGCATGTCCGCCAGCAACACCACCCCCAAACACCGCAAACCCAGAAAAAGGAACGGTGTCGGTTGCCGAACCACGTGGACTAAAGCTCCCCTGCTCGGCATGGCGGCCGTACTCACCGTCGGTCTCACCGCAGGTGTCGCGTACGCAGGAGACCGTGCCCTCTTCCCAGGGGTCAACAACTGGCCCAAGAATCCCCCCAACGCCAGCCAACTCACGACCACCTCAGGCATGGCCGCCGCGGCACTGAACTTCGCCCTCGCGCAGGTCGGCAAGTGGGGGGCTCTCGCGGGGGCCTACAAGTTCCAGACTTGGGCGACCGAGTGGATCCCCGAGTCGTGGAAGCAGGCGTTGGAGTCACAGCAGCAAGGTGCGCCGGAGTAGATGGGTGTCCGCAACGTCGGCAAACTGCGTCAGCCGACGCCGACGACGGCACTCGTCGTGAGCGACGTCCCGAGCACGGTCATGATCAACGAGGACTTCGGGAACATGTTCGCTGAGGCCTCGATAGAGGAGGCGAAGGCCGTCTACAAGCGTGGAGTGCTGAAGCTGCATCCGGACAAGATGGGTCCGGAGTATTTAAAGCCCTTCCAGGAGTTCGATGCGGCCTACAAGTTCCGGCTTCGTCAGCTTCAGGAATCCCCGGCGTTGATAACCGACAACATCATCAACCCGAACCATTTCGTGCCGAAGGCGCCTCCGGCTGCTCCGCCGCAGCCCGCGGCAGCCAATCTCAACAGGTACTCCGTGTACTCCTCCTCGTCCTCGGACTCGGGGGACTTCATGAGGGATTACTTGAATGACTTCAAGAAGAACAACCAGGGTGGCGACTAGCCCACCGGCCGTTGCTCGGACGAGGGGCGGGGAGGTCCAGGACCTTCCCGCCCCTCGTCGTCCTGGCGGGCCCTTCCGGAGGGGGCGGAACAGCACGTCAGGGGCGGCTTAGCCGACCCGCCGGGCCTCCCGGGAAGACCCCGGGCGCCCCGTGCGTTACCCCTCATGCGGCCAGCCCGGGCGCGGACGGGTGACCTCGGGCAGGCGGCGCTAGCATCGAACCAGCCGGGCGGCCCGTGCGTCGCATCCGGACAGGCCCGAGGGCCGCGGAACAGAAGGTGGGAGAGCATGTTCGAGAGGTTTACCGACCGGGCTCGCCGGGTCGTCGTCCTGGCCCAGGAAGAGGCCCGGATGCTCAACCACAACTACATCGGCACCGAGCACATCCTCCTCGGCCTCATCCACGAGGGCGAGGGCGTCGCCGCCAAGGCCCTCGAGAGCCTGGGCATCTCCCTGGAGGCCGTGCGCTCTCAGGTCGAGGAGATCATCGGCCAGG
>VGBL01000015.1 GCA_016870515.1 Actinomycetota bacterium
GCTCTTCCTGGTCATCGCGGGTTCGGTGGTGGCCTTCAGTTCCTTCACATGGCTAATCAACAAAGCGCCCATATCGCTCGCATCGACGTACGCCTATGTCAATCCCGCGGTCGCGGTCGTGCTGGGTCTTTTCCTCTATGCGGAGGCGATCACCAGCGATGTGGTGGTGGGCCTGACGATCGTGCTCGGTGGAGTCATCCTCGTGGTGAGCGGGGAGAGCCTGGTGCAACGTCGATCCCGCGCGACCGGACCCCCGGAGACACCGGTCACCTAGCGGCTTTGGCGATTCCCACACGACAGACGTCGTATGAGGACAGACTCCAAGTCCTGACCTCACCCACCCGGCTCACTGCTGGGGAGCGTGAATGCGCACATCCTTCAAGCACTACACTGGTGCAGCCGGTGCCCTCGGCAGCCCCTTCAAGCGTGTCATTGCCGCGGCCGGCGGCCCCTCCGTCTTAGCCGCTGCCTCGATCATGGCCGCTCCCACCGCGCACGCCGATGGGGACTACTACGGCACCTGGACCCTCACCACCATCAAGACGAGGCGAATCCGATGCCCGTCCGGCTGCCTGCGCCCGTGATCAGGGCTACACGAGTAGTCAGGTCGAGGGACGGATGCATCATCCCACTAGTCGGTGAACGGCCTCGGCAAAGAGTGTCGTGTGCCGGTCGACATCGGCCGATGTCGTTGTCGGGCACATCAGCGCCATGTTGTGGAAGGGGGTCATCAGCACTCCGCGGTTGGCCATGAAGAGATGGAGGTATTGATCGAGTGCGTCATCCTCGGCGTGCGCCGACTCGGTACCGGTGCGCGGGGCGGGCCTAGCGAATCGATACTCCGCGCGCGCACCAAGCTGGGAGATCGACCACGGCACGTCGTATCGCTCCAGAGCCTGCTCGACCCCTTTTGTGAATCGCGTAGCGAGCGCAATCATGTGGTCAAAGGCCGCGTCTGTCAGCACGTCACAAAGGGTGGCGCGCATGGCGGCGGTAGACAGCACATTGCCCGCCAGAGTGCCGCCGACTCCCCCCACGTCGATGAGATCGGCGTCGGGATACTCAGCCACGCGCCGGGCAATGTCGTGAGTGATTCCGTAAGCGCCAGTGGGTATGCCTCCACCAATGCTCTTACCAATGACAAGGATATCCGGGTCCAGGCCCCAGGCCTGCGTGCAGCCGCCTGGGCCGGCTGAGATGGTGTGAGTCTCATCGATGAGCAGAAGTGTGCCGTGCTTGCGGCACAACTCAGTGACTCCCTCGAGGAAGCCGGGCTCGGGCAGCACGATGCCGATATTGGTGAGCGCGGGCTCGGTGATGAGGACGGCCACGTCGCCATGCGCGAGTGCCCGCTCCACCGAGTCGAGGTCGTTGAACTCCACCGCGCGCGTGGTCTGGTCGATGGGCGAGGGGGCACCGACGTTGCCGTCACGGATCACGGTCTCGCCACCGGGACCCATCTGCACGAAGGTCTCGTCGACTGACCCGTGATAGCAGAAGGAGAAGGCGCCCACCTTGGGCCTGCCCGTCACCATGCGTGCCAGGCGCAGGGCCCAGCGATTGGCGTCGGTCGCGGTGAGCGCGAAGGACCACAGCGGCAGGCCGAAGCGGCGGGTGAGATCGGCAGCGACCCACTCGGCGTCGGCGCTGGGCATCATGGTTGTGATGCCACCTTCGACGCCGATGCGCTCCTGCACCGCCTTGACGGTGGCCTCCGGCGAGTGTCCCGCCATCGCACCGGTGTCTCCCAGGGCGAAGTCGACGTACTCATGGCCATCGACGTCGGTGATGCGGTTGCCGTGCGCGGTGGCGAGGTAGAGCGGGTAGCCACCCGACCACTTGTTCATCCATGTCATAGGGACGCGTCCGAAGAGATGGTCGGCTTCCTCGTAGAGGGCGCGCGATCTGGGCGAGCGGGCGGCGTAGGCCGCGCGTTCCTCGTCGAGAAGTCCAGCCAGACGCACGCGATCGATCGTCGCCATGACGCTCCTAGTCGGTGGTGTTACCCCCCACAATAGGGGTGCCTCGTGGCGGCCTCACACGTCGACCGGCCACCAGCAGTCCGACAACAACGGCGATGATCTCGATAACGGCGGATCCCCCGAGGAGCACACGCCACCCCAGGGGCACCAGGACAGCCGCGATGAGGGATCCAACGGCGAAGGCCGAGGTCTTCAGGGAGGCGGCTGCGCTGAAAACCAGGGCGCGAGCGTGCTTGGGTGCCTCACGGTCACGTACCTGCATGACCGCCGACAACTGCGGTGCCTGCGTGAAGCCGACGACAACCGCGACCGGAATCGCCCACCACATGCTGGGCGAGACCGCCAGCAGGGTCAGGGCTACCGCCAGGGCCAGGGTCGAGATGACAACGAGAGTGCCGGGACCCACGCGTGGCGGTCGGTGGATCATGGCAATGGAGCCCATCAGCGCACCTACCGCTACGACGGCCAGAAGCAAAGCGCCGGTGCCCGAGTCACCGGCAAGGTCAGCGCCCAGAAGCGGGGCGGAGACAACGAGTCCGGCGATACCGATGTAGGCGAGTGTGCTGACCGTGGTGGATCGCCGCAGCGATACTGACTTCCACAGGACCGCTGCGTAGCGAAGAGTGGTCGCGAAGGGCGCAGGCGGTTGGTCATGGGTCTCACTGCGACGAGGGACGCGAACCAGCAGCAGGGCGACAAATGCCGCGATGTAGAGCAGGCAAACGACTTCGAGTGAAGCCGCACCCGGTGTCCTTGAGTCCGCGATGTAGGCAAGACCCACGATGGCGGGGCCTGCGATAGCCGCCACGTTGTAGGTGCTCACGTCAACCGAGTATGCGCGGGTGGGCGGGACGCCGGGAGCGATGCGCGGGAGCTGGGCGCTCCACGCACCAAAGAAGAGGGGGTGTGCCATGCCCGCGATCCCGGCCACGACGATCAGCAGTCCACCCGGGATGTCGTTGAGCGCCAAAGCCAAGATGCCTGCGTAGATCGCAAGAATCGCGGCTGCGACGAGATAGCCGCGCCGCGGGTGCTCAAGGCGATCCACCGCTGCACCAACGAATGGGCCGCAGAGCCCCGACATCGCGGTGAATGCGGCGATGAGGAGTGATCCGTCAGATACAGAACCGCCGGCCGCCAGGACCCCCAGGATCACGGCGGAGGGAAGGCCGGCACCCGCGCCCCGCGATAGCACCGCCACGACGGCGTAGGGGGCGAGCCCGCTCCGACCACCGCCTCGCCCCACATGCACACCGTAGGTGATGCGCCACCGATCGAGTCTCACGGGTGATCGTGACACCGAGCACTAGGTCACGGATGCCCTAGGGTGAGCCCGGCAAACACGTCCAATGGATTGGGAGACATGAAGTTCAGAGAGTTTCTATGGAGCTTGCTGCTCATCTTCTTCATGATCATGTACTTAATAAGCTTGTTCAGCGTGGTCATCGATCTCTTCCGTAATCACCAGATGAGCGGTGTGGTCCAAGCAATTTGGATCCTCTTCCTGATCTTCATTCCGCTGATCTCACTGCCTGTATACGTGATCGTCTACGGCCGCGGAGTGGCCACTGGCCAACAGGATGCCGTCGCGCAGGCGCAGAGGAAGCAGGCGGCCTACATCAAGCAGGTGGCCGGCACCAGCCCCGCGGAGCAGATCGCCCAGGCGCAGCAATTGCGGCAATCAAGCGTCATCTCGCAGCAGGAGTTCGACTCGATCAAGGTCAAGGCACTCAGCTGAGCGCTCCCTCTGGCGCAGCTCCCTCCCTCGGTGGGAGGGAGCTCGTCCGTGTCGTCGCTTTGGCCATCGCGCTGGGCGTACTAGCGGCCATCGGGTCCGCCGCCTTCCTCGTTGTCATGGCGCAGGGCACCGACCTGCTGTGGGAGTGGCTGCCCAGCACGCTGGGACTGTCCGAAGTGCCGTGGTGGTGGGTCGTCCTGCTGCTCCTGATCGGCGCCTTCCTCATCATGGCCGCGTGGCGTTTCGGCGAGGGCATGGGCGGCCCGCTCGAGGGCTTTCACTTCGACGTCGGCCCGTCGCATGCCGTGGCCGCACTATCCGTGGCCCTGGCGACCTTGATCTTTGGCGGTGTGCTCGGCCCTGAGGCGCCGCTCATCGTCGTCGGCACCGTGATCGGCGGATTCGTCACCCGCAAGCAGAGCCCCCAGGTGCAGCAGATGGCGATGGCCCTGGGCGGCATCGCCGCGATCAGCACGATCCTCGGCAATCCTTTCGTTGCCGCCTTCTTCGTGCTGGAGTTCGCCGCCCTGGGAGCAATGCCCCGCCAAGTACTGGTCCCGATGTTCATCGCCATCGGCTCGGGTTACCTCGTCTTGACGGGGATCGGCCCCTTCGCCGGCCTGGGTGAGGTGGGCCTCGCCGTCCCCGGCATTACTGCAGTCGACAAGCTGACGTTCATTGACCTTGGGGTCGGCCTCGCCGTCGCCGTCGTCGCTGGCCTCGCCGTCCTGCTCTCGCGCACCATCGGCTACGCGACATTGCGTATCGCCAAGAAGCACCCCGCACCCACGATCATCGGCGCCTCACTCGTCATCGGCATTCTCGGCACCGTTGGCATGATGGTCTTCGACCTGCCCTACGACATCGTGCCATTCTCAGGCGAGACCGCGATGCCCACGCTGGTCGCTGAGGGAAACGTCTTCGCCGCTCTCTTCATCGTTGTTGCCAAGGCCATTGCCTACGGTGTTTCCCTCGGTGGCGGCTACCGCGGTGGGCCGATCTTCCCCTCCACCTTTATCGGTGTTGGCGTGGCAGTGCTGATCGGTCTCCTCCTGCCGTCGTTATCCATAAGTGCCCTGATAGTCGCGGGCATCGCGGCCGCATGTGCAGCCATGCTGAAAATGCCCTTCTCCAGTGGACTTCTCGCCGTGGTCCTTGGCGCAGGAGCCGGCATGATCGTCACCCCGATGGCCATCATCGGTGCGATCGTCGGTGTGCTGATGCGGCTGGCCTACGACAAGGCCACGGGGCGCGAGACTTCATTCCCCGCCCCCGCTGCGTCTTAGTCACCCGGTGGACTACGGCGTGATCGGGTTGGCCAGTCCGTCCACGATGTGCGCGCCGGGTGCAACCGAGAGCAATGAGCCCGGCAGGACGATCTTGGATCGACGTACGCCGCTGCCAATCACGACCACCGGCGCAACCATGACCCGCGGATCGATGATAACCGGCCAGTCGCTCGGTAAGCCAATGGGCGTGATGCCGCCATACTCCATCCCCGTCAGTGAGACCGCCTCGTCCATGGGGGCGAATGAGATCTTGCGGACGTCGAGCCAACGTCGAGCCACGTTGTTGACGTCGGCCCGCGTCGTCGCGAGCACCACGCACGCCGCCAAACGCACCTGACCTTCGCGCTTGCCGGATAGCACGACGCAGTTGGCCGAAGCACCAAGCGGCACGTCGTACGCCTCGCAGAAGGCGGCCGTGTCGGCCAGGTCGGGGTCGATCGAGGCGACCCCGACCTGGTTGCGCTCAGACCACGCTCCGAGGGCGGTGGCCGTCGACGAGGCCAGGAGGTCGGGACGATCGACAGCCGAGACGATCTCAAGGGTGCCTAGTTGCAGCATGCCGAGATCCCACCACACACCCCTGCCGTCAGCACGGCCTACAGTAGATCCGGCACACCGCCAGAGGGGAGTCGGCATGTGCAGTCCCGCGCAGTGTCCGCCATGCGGCAAGGTCACCTGGACCGGCTGCGGCGAACACGCCGAAATGGTGATGGCATCGGTCCCCAAAGACCGTCGCTGCACCTGCCAGTAGCCCATGCCCTCCAGGCCTGCCGACGCAGCTCTGCGCGGCGAGCGCATGGCCAGCATCCTGGTCGAACTGCGCAAGCACGGAGAGGTGCACGTCACCGAACTCGCTGAGACATTCGGGGTCTCGCAGGCGACGCTGCGACGCGATCTGGCGATCCTCGAAGACCAGGGCCTGTGCAAGCGTCGTTATGGCGGCGCCGTTCCCACTGACAGCAGTACCGAGCTCCCCGTCGCTTACCGCGATCGTCGATCCAAGGCGGAGAAGCGGGCGGTGGCCGAGACCGCGGCCAAATTGCTTCCTCGCGGACCACAGACTGTGGGATTCACGGGTGGATCCACCACGAGCGAGATCGCGCGTGTGCTGTCATCTCGCGTCGACCTGGTCGTCGTCACCAACGCGTTGAACATTGCCGCTGAGATGGCGGCGAAGCCCCGCATACGCGTCGTCGTCTCCGGCGGCGTCGCGCGCTCGCAAAGCACGGAGCTCGTGGGCCCCTGGGCCGAGGCAGCCCTGGCGCAGGCCACCATCGGGACGGCATATGTGGGCGTCGACGGCCTCGACATCGACGGCGGCCTGACCACTCATGACCCGGTGGAGGCGCGCACCAATGCCGTGCTACTCGAACAAGCGGGTCGGGTGATCGTTGTGGCCGATGCCAGCAAGTTTGGTCGCGTCCTGCCAGGTCGCATTGGCGGGGTGCAAGCCGCCGACGTAGTCGTGACCGATAGCGGCGCCGACCCCACAGTGCTCGAAGACCTGAGGGCCCGCGGCATCCAGGTCGTCATCGCGTCTCCTGCCTAGGGCGCCTTCCGCGTCGAGTGTGCGCTCGCGTGCGGCCAGCGGGCCCGAAACGCGCACGGCAGCGCACACTCGCGACGTGAAGGGCCGGCTCCTGCCAGACTGCGCACATGGACCTGACGCAGCAGACGGCGACCCAGCTCATCGATCTCTACCGCACGGGCGATGCGTCACCGGTCGAGGCACTGCAGCAGGTCCTCGACCGGCTCGAGCGACTCGAGCCGACGTTGAATGCATTCGTCATGGTCGACGCTAATGCGGGAATGGCGTCGGCACGACAGAGCGAGGAGCGCTGGGCGGATTACAGGTCTGGTGGTGCGCCCGTTGGCGATCTCGAAGGCGTGCCCGTGTCAATCAAGGACATTCTTCTCACGAAGGGGTGGCCCACGCTGCGTGGCAGCCGTGCGATCGACCCTAGCCAGCCCTGGGATGTCGATGCTCCCTGCGTGGCGCGCATTCGCGAGGCGGGCGGTGTCATGTTTGGCAAGACAACCACTCCTGAGTTTGGGTGCAAGGCCGAGACCAATTCCCCTCTCCGAGGGGAGACGCGCAACCCCTGGGATGCGTCGAAGACCCCCGGTGGCTCCTCTGGCGGCACGGCTGCCGCGGTGGCCGCGGGCATTGGACCGCTGAGCGTGGGCACCGACGGGGCAGGGAGCGTGCGGATCCCCGCCGCCTTCTGCGGCAATGTCGGCCTCAAGCCCAGCTTCGGCCGCATCCCTGCCTATCCGCTGTCGCCTTTCGGCACCGTCGCCCACCTGGGACCGCACTGCATGAGTGTCGCCGATTGCGCGCTCCTCATGAATGTCCTCGCCCGACCCGACCCACGCGACTGGATGTCGCTGCCCTACGACGGCGTCGACTACCTCACAGACCTCGACGGTGGCATCCGCGGGCTTCGGATCGCCTACTCCCCCGACCTCGGCTACGCGACCGTCGACCCCGAGGTGTCCGCGCTGGTGGCATCAGCCGTCCGCGAACTCGAAGCGCTCGGTGCAGCGGTCGAGCAGGTGGATCCCGGATTCGATGATCCCCTTGATATCTCGACAGGCCTGTGGTTCGTGTCGTCCAAAACCGTCTACGACTCCCTCGGGCCCGCCGGGCAGGCCATGACCGACCCCGATTTCGCGTCTCAGGCCGAGCAGGGAGCAGCGTTCACCGCACAGGACATCCAACTTCTCAGCCTGAAGCGAAATGTCCTCGGCACGCTCATGCGCGACTTCATGACCCGCTACGACCTTCTCGTCACCCCAGCGGTGGCCGTGCCCGCCTTCGATTCCCGACCCGCCGGCGCCGTGCCGATGACACCGGAGACCATGCTGTCGTGGACGCCGTTCTCCTACCCCTTCAACCTCACTCAACAGCCGGCGATCACCATTCCTTGCGGCCTGACGTCTGCTGGGCTCCCGGTGGGTCTGCAGTTCGTCGGACCAGCCCATGGCGATGCCCTGGTGATCCGCGCGGCTCGTGCCTACGAAACCGTTCGTCCGGTGGCTCGCCCCACGATGTGAACTACGCCTCTGCCATGAATCGGTCAGGAACGGGGCTGCCCTGGCCTCGGCCCTTGACGTTTGACATCGTAGAGGCCCTCAAGGGGGACAGGGAGGCCACGATGGTGCGCAGGGGGCTTAGCGCGGCAACTGCCGCCGCCCTGGTGCTGTCTGGCTGCGGCGGCACCATTGCCGTCGAGCTTCGCGCCACAACAGCCGCACCCACGCCCAAGGCCAGCGCGAGCGTCGCACCCGCCACGCCGGCCGCACCAGCGCCGCCGCCACTGGCCGATACCGTGCACTTCACCGTCAAGGGCAAAGGCGACCTGAAGCCCACGAAGGCACTCGCTCCCGGCACCAAGGTGTCGGTCGAGGATGTCCCGGCGGGGTCGGTAATCGAACTCAGCGAGATGTCGATGACCGGCAGCCCCATAGTGGTCGACTCGTTTCGAGCGACCACCGGATCATGGCGCACGGGGGCACTGCCACCGTCCACCGATTTCCAGCTTGCCGTCCTCGCACCCGACGGTTCGGAGCGCGTCGCGCAGTTCACCACCAAGGGGGCCGGGGAGCGAGCGACGGCGACGATCACTCCAGCAGAAGGCACCTACGGCGTGGGCATGCCGATCGTGATCGAGTTCGCTACGTCGGTGAAGTCACGCAAGGCTATCGAGGAGAAGCTCGAGGTCAGCACCTCACGTGACATCGGCGAGGCCTCGTGGTTCTGGCCCGATCTCGACACGGTCATGTTCCGCCCCAAGGACTACTGGCCCGCGCGCACGACGGTGCGGGTCACCGCCGACCTCTCCGACGTCGAGGTCTTCCCCGGCGTGTGGGGCAAGGACGAATCGACCCAGTTCCGTATCGGGGCCGAGGTGATCATGAAGGCCTCACTCACCGACTACACCCTGAAGTACTTCAAAGACGGGAAGAAGATCGAGACATTCGCGATCTCAGGAGGCAAGCCGGGCTGGGAAACCCTCAATGGGGTGAAGATCGTGCACGAGGCCTACACCATGAAGCGCATGATCAATACCGCGCCGGGCGCCAACTACGACGTGCAGGTTCCCTACGCGATGCGGCTTACATACACCGGTGAGTTCATGCACGCGGCTCCGTGGAATGGAGTCATCGGCTACGCCAACACCAGTCACGGCTGCACCAACATGTTCTACGACGACGCCGTCTGGATGTACAACCACACGCACTGGGGCGATGTCGTCGACTTCAAGGGTGGCGCCGCCGGGTCAGTGACGTTCGGCGACGGTCTCGGTGGAGTGTGGAGCGTGCCATGGCAGCAGTGGGTCGAGGGCTCGGCCCTCTACGAGAAGGACTCGACGGCGTTCTAACTCACTGCGCCATATCGACGAAGCGTGAGTAGTGGCCCTGAAATGCGACCGTGATGGTCGATGTCGGGCCATTACGATGCTTGGCCACGATGAAGTCAGCCTCGCCTGCGCGCGGTGACTCCCGCTCATACGCATCTTCGCGGTGCAGCAAGATCACCATGTCTGCATCCTGCTCCAAAGAGCCCGACTCGCGAAGGTCAGCGAGGAGTGGACGCTTGTCGGTGCGCTGCTCTGGGCCGCGATTGAGCTGGCTGACGGCGATGACAGGAACGTCGAGTTCTTTGGCCAGGAGCTTCAAAGAGCGCGAGAAATCCGACACCTCCTGCTGACGGCTCTCGACACGCTTGCCGCTGGTCATGAGCTGGAGGTAGTCGACAACCACCAGGCGCAGGTCATGGCGCTGCTTGAGACGGCGACATTTGGCGCGAATCTCCATCATCGTGAGGTTGGGCGAATCGTCGATGAAGAGGGGTGAATCGCTGACCGTACCCATCTTGCCGGCGAGCCTGGTCCAGTCGTTGTCGCTCATGTTGCCACTGCGCATGTGATGAAGAGCGATCTGTGCTTCCGCCGAGAGCAGTCGCATGAGGATCTCGTTGCGACCCATTTCCAGGGAGAATATGACACTGGTGAGACCGTGCCGGATGCTTGCTGATCGCGCGATATCCACGGCCAGGGTCGACTTGCCCAAGGCCGGCCTCGCCGCAATGATGATGAGCTGGCCGGGATGCAGTCCGTTGGTCAGCGAGTCGAGGTCGGTAAACCCCGTGGGCACACCCACCATCTCACCGCCGCGATTGGCGATGGCCTCGATCTCAGTGAGCGCCCCATCCATGAGCTCGCGCAGAGGGAGGTAGTCCTCCGCGGTGCGGCGTTCGGTGACCTCGTAGACCTCGGCCTGCGCGCGATCCACGACATCATCGACATCGCCCTCGCCGGTATAGCCCAACTGCACGATGCGTGTGCCTGCCTCGACAAGTCGCCGCAGGATCGCGCGCTCCTTGACGATGCGCGCGTAGTAGCCCGCGTTAGCAGCAGTGGGTACGAGGGATACGAGGGTGTGGAGGTATGACGCTCCACCGACCCGAGCAAGCTCGCCGGTGCGAGTGAGCTCGGCCGCCACCGTGACGGCATCGGCAGGTTCGCCGCGGCCGTAAATCTCTATGATCGCGTCGTAGACAGTGGCGTGCGCCGGACGGTAGAAGTCGCCCACCCGCAGGTCTTCGACGACATCGGCGATGGCGTCTTTGCTCAGCATCATCGCGCCGAGGACGGATTGCTCGGCGGCAACGTCTTGCGGTGGCATGCGATCGGAGGGAGGACCCTCGTCGTAGGGGACGGGGAGCTCGGAGACGCTCACGCCACCTCCTGTCTTGGGCTCACCCGTCGTGGATACCAGGGGGGGCCGACAGGGCCTGGTTCCTGGCTCCGCCACGGCCTCCGCCGAGGAACCTATGGGCCTCGAGCACCCCTGTCGATGGGCCCTGTGGATGGCCCTGTGGATGACCGGGGGGAAACCCCCTGCGGCACGTTCACAGCCTGGGGACAGGTTGGGGGGAGGGCAAGAATCTTCCGTCACAAGTGGGCTCTGACGTGCGGAAACACTTTCCCCGGGCTGGGGATAAAAAGTTCTTGGAGCCCCCGGATACCGTCACGGTGTCGCCACCCTCGGCATCGCTTCGGGCAACCCACTCGGCATCGTGGTGGCCCCTTTGGCCGAGCCGCGCGTTTGTGCCTGCCGCCTGGTTTGTGCGCGACCTCAGTCTCACCGTCACCGCACCGTGGTGGGCGCTCGGCTGGTCACTACTCGCGCGCGATCGTGCTTCGCTGGCGCGCGCGGGGCAGCGCCTGGCTAGTGCCCGGCGCCATTCGCTAAGCGCTCAGCAATGGAGCGCCCCAGGGAGTGCATCAAGTCCACCGGATTCGCTGACGGTTCCAGGTCGACCGGCCACGTCGCTATCGCCGCGTAGGCAAGGGATCGCTCCCCGCCCCACGCAACCCCGATGTCCGCGCGGACCTCGTGGTCGAAACCCGTCTTGCTCCACACCATGGGGTCGTCCGATAGATGCGCCAGGGGATCGAGCTGCAAGGGTGCGGCCACCAGCGAGAGATCGACCCCGACTAGAAGCCAGCGCTCCACCATCAATGCCGCGGTTGGTGTGATCCCCCCAACGAGGACTCCTGCTGCGCCGGCATGGATGCGGCGTGCGACCTCGGCCAGCTCGCGCGCGGTGCCCTCCGACAGCGTCGGAGGGTGCTCCGGTCGACGGTCATCACGGACGTAGTCGTGAAGTTCGCTGCACTCACAGCCCAGCATTCGGGCGCGCATGCGCACAGCATCGATCCCGATAAGGTCGAGCAGCGTGTTGGTCGCCCAGTTATCGCTTACAGCACCGATCAATTGGCACACATCGGCGACGGGCAATTGCTGCTGCCACAGGTGCTGCCACAGCCCTGAACCCGCCACCTGCAGCCCGGGTTCCCGCGTGAGCAGTCGACCCGGATCGAGCTGGCCAGACACAATGAGTTCGGCAGCCTCGCACAGAAGAAAGACCTTGCCCACGCTGGCGGTCGACTGCACGCGGTCGGCATCGCACTCATCAACGACGGCACCAGCCGCATCGAGGACACAGTAGGACCAGGCCACGGACACGGGCGAAGTCTAGGGTCGTCACCTCGACCGGCTAGTGGCACAATTCCCGCGTGCCCACCGCAGCCGTGATCGCCAATCCCAAGGTCGGCGCCGAACTCGGCCACCTAGGCCCATGGCTGGCAGCACACGACTTTGCCGTGACGCGACTGGTCCGTGACGAGATCCTGCCCGTGACCGCGGCCGACGATGCTGATCTGGTCATCATCCTCGGTTCCGTCTGGACCATGACCCGCACCATGGATGCGCCCACGGATCCACCCCACGCGGCGGCCGCGATTGCCGCAGAGGTCGCACTCGCGCAGCATCGTGTCGCGCAAGACCGCCCACTGCTGGGCCTGTGCTTTGGCGGTCAGCTTCTTTCGAAGGCGCTCGGCGGCGAGGTGACCCAGCAGGACCGCACCGTGATCGCATGGGAGACGCCCGACACCGACATCCCCGAGATGCGTGCGCCCTGGATGTTGCTCCACCAAGATCGCTTCACTCTGCCCGACAACGCCGAACTCCTCGCGGAGGCCGGGCATGCCACGCTGGGCTTCCGATACGGGCGCGCCTGGGGTCTGCAGTTCCACGCGGAGGTGGACGCACACGGGCTTCAAGGGATGTTCGAGGACCTCCAGATGCCGCAGTGGCAATGGCAGCAATACATCGATGCCCTCGATGCGCGCACAGACGAAAATCGCTTCCAGGCCCATGCCCTGTTTGACACATTCTGGTCCGAGGTGAGGGCGTGACGTTCACCGTTACCACGATGTGCCTGGGCAATATCTGTCGATCGCCGATGGCCGAGGCCATCATGCGGGCTCGGGTCGATGACGTCGACCTGAGCCGTCAGGTCGTTGTCAATCCGGCGGTGGCCGGGATCCCGGACGCCGATCCGCGGCTCGACGTCCCCGACCCGTGATTCGGTGATGTCGACGGGTTCACCGGCGTGCTGCGGATGCTGCAGTCAGCGGCCGACGGCCTCGTCGCCCGACTCCCCATCCTGATGCAACGCCCGTGGCCCCCGAGGGACTGGGCCTTACTGGGCCACGACGGTGAAGTTGACCGCAGCAGTGACCTCGGGGTGCACCTTGACCTTGGCCTTGTGCGCACCGATCGCCTTGACGGCGCCCACATCGACACTGCGCTTATCGAGCAGGGGGCCGCCTGCCTTGCGGACGGCCGCGACGACGTCGGCGTTGGTCACCGAGCCGAAGAGCTTGCCGCTCTCTCCAGCGCGCGCGGGCACGACGACCTGGAGGCCCTCTAGCTGCGCCTTGATCTCCTTGGCGTGGGTCAGGTCACGGACCTCGCGGGCGTCCTGCGCCCGCTTGATCTGGGTGATCTGCTTCTCGCCGCCCTTGGTCCACAGCATGGCCTTTCCGCGCGGCACGAGGAAGTTGCGGCCATAGCCGTCCTTGACCTCGACCACGTCTCCGGGCACGCCGAGACCGCCGACCTCCTGAGTAAGGATGAGCTTCATGTCGGTCTCCTAGCGAACCGTGGCCGTGTAGGGCAGCAGAGCCATCTCCCGCGCGTTCTTCACAGCGGTCGCGATCTCGCGCTGGTGCTGCGTGCAGCAGCCCGTGACGCGTCGAGCGCGGATCTTGCCGCGATCGGAGATGTACTTGCGCAGCATGCCGGTTTCCTTATAGTCGATCGGCTGTGCGTCGTCCTTGCAGAAGATGCATGCGCCCGGCTTGGGGATGCGCTTGAGTTCGGCGCGCTTGTTGCTGCGCTCCTTCTTGCGGTCGTTCGCCATGGGTTGTTCACTCCTGAAGTCGAAGGGTCGGTAAGTCCTAGAAGGGGGGCTCGTCAAAGGAGGCGCCACCGCCGCCTTGGGCCCAGGGATCGTCTGCCGGGGCGCCTCCACCGGAGCCGCCGCTGTAGCCACCGCCCCCGCCGCCACCCTCACCACGCTGGGTGCGGGTGACCTTGGCGGTCGCGTAGCGGAGCGCCGGGCCGACGTCGTCGACCTCCATCTCCACCACGGTGCGCTTCTCGCCCTCGCGGGTCTCGTAGGAGCGCTGCTTGAGGCGACCCGTCACGACGACGCGCATGCCCTTCTGCAGCGACTCGGCGACATTTTCGGCGTACTGGCGCCACACGCTGCAACGCATGAAGACGGTGTCACCGTCCTTCCACTCGTTGGTCGCCTTGTCGAGGTAGCGCGAACTGGAGGCCACCGTGAAGGAGGCCACCGCAGCACCGCTCGGGGTGAAGCGAAGCTCGGGATCGTTGGTGAGGTTGCCCACCACCGTCACGTTGATGTCGCCGGCTGCCATCTCAGGTCCCTGCCGAGCGCGTGACCTTGGTGCGGATCACGGCCTCGTTGAGGTTGAGCTGGCGGTCGAGCTCGGCGACGGCCGCGGGGCTGGACGTGACCTCCAGGACGGCGTAGATGCCCTCGGGCTTGTGGTTGATCTCGTAGGCCATGCGGCGACGGCCCCAGATGTCGACCTTGTCGACCTGGCCGCCGTCCTGCTTGACCACGTTGAGGAATGTCTCGAGAGACGGCGCAACGGTGCGCTCTTCGAGATCGGGGTCCAGGATGACCATGACTTCATATCGGCGCATGCAGTCGCCGACCTCCTCTGGACTCAAGGGCCCCGGACTCTCCGGAGCAGGAGGTGGGGGATTGCTCCCCGGTGCGTCCTCCCGGCGGGAGGGCCTCGTAGAGAGTACGCCGTGCCGCCGCGATCGGCCTAATCGGGCCTAGCTGCCCACCACGGGAGCCAGGCCCTCGCAGCGGCGTACCGCGTCAGCATCGCCGCACGTTGACAGCCAGTTGGCCAGTAGCCGATGACCACCCTCGGTGAGCACGGACTCGGGGTGGAACTGCACGCCCTCGACCGCCAGTTCGCGATGCCGCAGGGCCATGACGACCCCCGAGTCGGTCGCGCCGGTGACCTCAAGCGCCTTCGGCACGGAGTCGGGGAGTACGACGAGCGAGTGGTAGCGGGTCGCCGTGAACGGCTCGGGCAGCCCGGCCAGCACGCCTTCGCCGTGGTGATGCACCAGCGAGGTCTTGCCGTGCAGGAGCTCGGGCGCGCGATCGACGATGCAGCCGTAGACGGCAGCGATCGCCTGGTGCCCCAGGCATACGCCGAGGATCGGGACCTCACCCGCGCATCGGCGTACGACCTCCATGCACACGCCGGCGTCTTCAGGCGTGCCTGGCCCGGGCGAGAGCAGTACGCCGTCGTAGTCGAGTGCCTGCTCGGGCGTCACCTCGTCGTTGCGACGTACGTCGACCTCGGCCTCCAACTGCCAGAGGTATTGGACGAGATTGAAGACGAAGGAATCGTAGTTGTCGATGACCAGGATGCGGCTCATACGCTTGACGCTCTTACCGCCACTTAGTCGAGATCACGAATCCGGCGGTGATGAAGGCGAAACCAATGGCCACATTAACCAAGGCGTTGTAGGTGCCGCCGATGGAGTTCATGAAGGGGACGTCGGGACCAGCGATGTAGAAGACCACGATCCAGAGCAGGCCGAAGACGAAGCAGGCGACCATCACGGGGGCCACCCACGCGGCTGAGCTGAACTTGACCGGCTTGCGGTCGGTCTTGTCCGGCGGGGGGACGTAGTCGTCGCGCTTGCGGCCCTTTGACTCCGGCACGGTGCTCCTCCTGCTTGCATCTGGCTCGGTCAGCGTAATGGTTGGGTGCACGAGCGGATACGTCGCGGCTCACTTGCCGTGTGCCGCGCACTCCGGGCCGCCCGTGACCTGTCCTTCGGGCATGGTGTCAAGGCACTGCGATTGGGCCGCTCGGGTGAGGGCACCCGCCGCAGCCGTGGCGGGCCTTGCCCTACCCGCCACCGGCATCGCCGGCGCGAAGGTGCCCAACGGCTGCGCCACAAGGCGGGCGCACAGTGCCCCGGCGCCGACCTCACCCGCCTCGACATGACCGACGACTCACACTGATGTAGTTCTCCCCACCCGTGGACAACCTGTGGATAGGCGCTAACTCACTGCCGATGCGAGCGCTACCAACTCCCCCGTGCGCCACATGGTCACCGCCAACAACACTCCCAGGATGGCAAGGACCCCGAGCCATTGCCACAGCGCACGCGACGCCTTCAGCGGCGGCGGCGTCCACACGAACACCCCGGCTACCACGGCACCCACCACGAGCCCCCCGAAGTGAGCCCGCCAGTCGACGTCAGGGCTCAGGAAGCCGATGACGACGTTGATGCCCAGGAGCACGAGCACCTGGGTGATATCCCACTTCAGGCGCCGACCGGCCACGATCAGCGCGCCCATGAGCCCGAAGATGGCTCCGGATGCTCCGACCGACACGGTGCGCGGATCAGAGAACGTGTATGAGGCCACGCTGCCGCCTAGCGCTGCCACGAGGTAGAGCACCAGGAATCGCACGTGTCCGAGCACCCGCTCCAATGTCGGGCCGAGAGCGAAGAGCACATACATGTTGAAGGCAATGTGCAGGAATGATCCGTGCAGAAACGCGGCAGTCAGCAGCCGGTACCACTCCCCAAAGAGAGCGATGCCAAACGGCCACATCCCAAACTCGTTGGCGAGCTCGCCAATGCCAACGAGCAACTGGACGCTGAACACGGCGGCCGTAATGCCAATGACCGTGTAGGTGACGTAGGGGCGCGCGACGAGAGATCCCCCGCTCACGGTGACGGGCTGTCTGACGTTGCGGGCCGCCTCGCCGACGCACTCGGGGCACTGGAAGCCCACGGGCGCCGACCGCATGCACTCCGGGCAGATGCTGCGATTACAGCGTGTGCAGCGGATGTAGGTCTGCCGGTCAGGATGCTGCAAGCAGGTGCCGGGAGGGGTAGGACCCGCCGGAATCGGTGGCGGGCTGGCCTCGCTCACCCGCGCGTGACGGTGATGCCCGTGATCTCCACCGGGGTCACCGGGCAATCCTGCGCACCGGTCGGCACGGCAGCGATCGCATCCACCACGTCACGTGACGGCTGGTCCGCCACCTCGCCGAAGATCGAGTGCTTGAAGTTCAGCCACGACGTCGGGGCCACGGTGATGAAGAACTGGGAGCCGTTGGTGTTGGGGCCGGCGTTGGCCATGGCCAGCAGATAGGGCCGGTCGAACTGCAGTTCGGGGCTGAACTCGTCGTTGAAGCGGTAGCCGGGACCACCCATTCCGGAGCCAAGCGGATCACCACCTTGGATCATGAAGCCGGGGATGATGCGGTGGAAGATCGTGCCGTCGTAGAGCGGCTTGGTCGTCTTGGTGCGTGCCTGCGGGTCGGTCCACTCCTGGGTGCCCTCGGCGAGCCCGACGAAGTTCTTGACGGTCTTGGGCGCCTGGTCGGGGTAGAGGATGACGTTGATGACGCCCATCGAGGTGTGCAGCGTGGCCTTGGTGGTGGAGTCGGGCATGCGGGGATCCTGTCGTGTTGGGGTCGGCATCATCGTACGCACAGACCCGCACCGGAGCTGCTGCACGGTTCGACGGCGTGAGGACCGGGACAAACGGTGGGTTTGGACCCTTCCGGCGGCTCATTTCAACCGTTTCTCCCACATTGTGGGAGAAACGGGAGGGGGTGCGGGTTGGGTTGGGCGTTAGCGGGCGGGGGCTTGGGCCTGGTCGGGCGCGCTGAGGAAGACATCCAGCGGCTGGGCTCCGGAGACGCCGGGGTCCGGTCGACGACGCAGAACGACACGCCGGAGGCACCGAAGGTGCGTGCGAGCACCTGGTCCTGGACCACCTGATCGAGATACGCCGTGCCCGCTGAGCATCTCGCCAGCCGTATCAGCGTCGAGCCCGACCTCGCACGCCAAACCCACAAGGTCATCGACGCGGAAGACGCCGCAGGATGCTCGATCGTCGGCTCAGTCGTGGTGCTAGCCATCGGACCTAGCTGGAACGCGCGATGCACGATCTCCACCTCGTTGGCGATGCCCCCGCTCCGCGAGCGCACTCTGCAAGCGGCGCTTGCCGATGCAGCACCAGGGACAGACGACATCGGCCTAAACGTCGATCTGTATACGTGGAGGCTAGGGGACTCGAACCCCTGACTTCTGCCTTGCAAAGGCAGCGCTCTACCAACTGAGCTAAGCCCCCGGAGGACCATCCGATGCTACGGGATCGGGTCCATGGCGCCCGACCGGCACCACATCCCCCGGCAGTGTCCGGGCCACGGAGCCGTGGCGCGCATGATGGCGCACCACATGGGCCGGTGGCGGGGCGCATCAATAGCAGCGCGAAAAGCGCGGACACTGCAGCGATGATGACCGCGACCATGAGGCTGCTGGTGATGACGTAGGACACGTAGGTCAAGGCCAGCATTGCCACGGCCGAGCCGAAGTTGCTAACGGTTTAGACGGCCACCAACACCTGGACGCGCGGATTCCCGCGAAGTACTCCCGTGGGGCTTCGCCTGGCGCAGCGTCAGCGCTTAGGCGCTGACGCTGCTGTAACTACGTGAGGTCCGGGACCGAGGTCGCCTCGGTCCACAGGTCGTCCTCGGCGCGGCTCGCCATGACCTGGCGATAGACGAGGTAGCCGATACCGGCCAGGGCGACGACGAGCAATAGTTTCTTCATGTGGGCCTAGGTGGACTTGAACCACCGACCTCTTCCTTATCAGGGAAGCGCTCTAACCGAGCTGAGCTATAGGCCCCAAGCAGCCAACGTAGAGTACACAGCGACGGGGACGTTTGCTCTAGATTCTACGAACCGGAGCACCCGACAGGTGACGGCGACCGACGAGCACGGCGGCGAGGTAGATCACGGCCGCGACGATGAGCAGGAAGCGGTAGCCGGTCAGCAGCGAGAGGTACTCCAGGCAGCCGCCGATCATGGCGCCGAAGAGATTAGCGGCGAAGGCGGCCGTCGGGTTGGCCGCCCCCTTGAACCGGGACGTGAAGTAGAGGTTGGCGCAGAAGATGGGGGCGAATGCCAGGATCACCGCCGCCAGTAGGCGCAGCGGCACCGGCAGGGTCAGCAGCCAGGCGTTGGGGATAAGCCAGGCAACGGCCAAGGAGATGAAGAGGCCCGCGATTATGGGGGCTCGCGGCACGGTGAAGCGGCGCGTCACCTCGATGGCACACAACACGGCGATCAAGACTCCAGCGAAGACAAGGGCGTTGACCAGCCACGTCGTGCCGAAGAGCAGCGCGAACGTCGTGATCGATCGCGTCTCGAGGAGCAGGAACGCCATGCCCATGAGGAACAGATCCGCGTAGCCGCGCATTTGCCTCAGCGGACCCCCGACGACGCGAATCGCGATCAGGCAGACGCCCAGGATCAGCGCGATCACCAGCAGGTAGAGCCCGGGGATGGACGCGTTCTTGAGGTAGAGGAAGGGATGGTCATCTGCCGACGGCACGGGGATGTCCTCGCCGAGGGCGACGATTGCGTCACGTTCCCACACGGCCCCCGGCGCGCACACGGCATTGTCCGCAGACTTGCCGACCGCGATCACGGCCAGCGACTGCACGGCGGTGAATCGATCCAGGCAGGGTGCGTGACCGAAGACGCCCTCGACGGTGCCCGCCAGGCGATTGATGAGCCAGTCCTCGCGGTAGTAGTTGTACATCGCGAAGACGCCGTCGGGGCTGAGGTGGTCGTATGCCTCCTGGATCGACTCCCGCGTGAAGAGGTAGGACTCCAGTCGCAGCTGGCTCGCGCCCGAGACGAGGGTCAAGGAGTCCGGCAGGGCGAAGAGGATGAGGTCGTACTCGTGGTCCGTGCGCGAGAGGAACGCGCGGCCATCGTCGATGTAAACACTGACCCTCGGGTCGGCGTAGGGCTGGTTGGGGTTCTTCTCGACGCCGATCTGCTGGATGCGCGGATCGATCTCGACGGCATCGACGCTCTGAGCCCCTCGCTTCAGCGCCAGCGCGACATCGGTGCCGGTGCCCGCCCCGATGATGAGCACGCGGCCCAGTGGATTGTCGACAGCGCGCTCGTAGGGGCGCCCATACATCGGCTCCATATCCAGGCGCTTATTCGCATCGAGCACGTTTTGGTGCGGGATGCCATTGACCTGGATGGCCGTCCACGGACCCGACTCCTCGCTCACGTAGTCCTGGGTCGTCACCTTGTAGTACGGCGACCACGAGACACCTGGTGCGACCGACTCCAGCACCAGGATGACGATGATGGCGGCACTCGCGATCCACGACAGCACGGGCAGTCGGCGGCCATAGAGCAGGATCAGCGTGACGAGCATGACCGATGGCCAGACCCATGACGGCGCACGCAGGAACGAGATCACGGTGAAGAGCAGGGTGCCGCCGATCGAGCCAACGATGTCCCAGCGATAGGCATCGAGGGCGGTGAACTCGATGAACGCGCGGCCCGTGATCTCACCGAGACTGGTCATGGCTAGGGCCACGACCACGAAGACCAGTGGCAGCGTGACCCACGTGGGCAGGCCCGTAGGTCGCACCTCGGTGAAGAAGATCAGGTCGGTGGACGACCCCTCGATCTTCGCGGGGAAGACGGTGATGAAGGCGACGAGGACGAGCACGGTGATCGGCGCGTAGCGGCCGAAGTCGAAGGAACGACGAGCCCGCAGGAATCCCAACCCGATGCCGAGGAAGGCCGCCAGCAGGATCAGATTGGAGAAGTAGGACAGGTGGACGAGGTTTGCCCCCGACCATCGGATGAGGGCAAGTTGCACAAATAGCATGAGGCCGCTGGCAGCAACGAGACGGACACGGGCCGGGAGAAGGACCGCGCGCGGCGTCGTTCCGGTCGCGGTCACCCCGGCACGGTAGCGCGAACGACTAGAAGGCGTCGGTAAACGTGACCTCGACACCGCCGGTAATGCCGACCGTGAGGTTATAGAGCACGGCGAATATGCCGGCCAGGATCGACACGAGGACGATCTCAAATGCGGCCACGACGACGGCGATCCCCATGACGCGGTCGAATGCGAGCACTGCCTCGAGGTCGAAGGTCGTCGTGCCCGAACCGATCACCTCGTCGACATTGCGCGCCATCGTGGCGATGACCCCGCTGTAGTCGAGGAGGTACCAGGCACCGGCCACAGCGGACACGATGACGATCGCCATTGCCACCGACAGCATGAATGCGACCTTCATCACCGACCACGCGTCGAGGCGATAGACGTAAAGTCGCGCGCGCCTGGGAGCGCCTCGCGCCTTGCCGCGCAGTGCTGCCTTTGGTGCGTGACTGACCACGGGCGGCGAAGGCGGCGGCGCCTCGAGCACAGGCGGGATTCCCACTACCGGGGTCGCGTCGCGACTGCTCACCTTGTCGAGGGTGCGCCCTATCGGCGTAGGCGACACGGGCCCCTCGGCGGGGGTACCGGTCACCGCGCTGCTGGACACCAAGCCCTCCCGATCGTGCGTGAAGCCACCAGACTAACCCTGCGGAGCGGCGGATTCGCCCACCGCGACGTCGTCACGGGCCAGGTCGTGACCGTAGTCGCCCTCTTCGTGGTCGCCCGCACGGGCAACGGCTACGAGGCTGCGGTCATCACCGAGATTCATCAGCCGGACACCCATCGTGTCGCGGCCGGATGCGCGCAGTTCCTCCACGCGCGTGCGAATCACGATGCCGTCAGATGCCACCGCGAAGATCTCGTCATCGATCTCGCAGACAACCGCGCCGACCAGGCCGCCTCGCTCCTCGACCAGGCGCATCGCGCGTACGCCGAGGATGCCCCGCCCCTTGGACGCCCAATCCTCAACCGGGGTGCGCTTGGCAAAGCCACCGTCGGTGACTGTGACCACGAAGGTGCCCTCGCGCACGACATCCATGCTCAAGAGCTCGTCGCCGCCGCGGAAGCGCATGCCGATCACGCCACCCGTTGCACGGCCCATGGGTCGCAGTTGGGCATCGCTCGCATGGAAGCGTGCCGAGAGGCCCTTGCGGGACACCAGCAGGAGGTCATCGTCGGGGCTCACCAACTGCGCCGAGATGACCTCGTCGTCGTCGCGCAGGTTGATGGCAATGACCCCGCCACTGCGATTGGAGTCATATTCGGTGAGGGCTGTCTTCTTGACCATGCCCTTGCGGGTGGCCAGCACGAGATAGGGCGCCTGTTCGTAGTCGCGAATCGTGAGCACCTGTGCGATCTGCTCGTCGGGCTGGAAGGCCAGCAGGTTGGCGACGTGCTGGCCCTTGGCATCTCGGCCCGACTCGGGGAGCTGGTAGGCCTTCGCCCGGTAGACACGCCCCTTGGTGGTGAAGAACAGGATCCAGTGGTGGGTCGTCGTGACGAAGAAGTGCTCGACGACGTCGTCTTGGCGCAGCGCTGCTCCGCGCACTCCCCGGCCACCTCGCCGCTGGGCCCGGTAGAGGTCGGTCTTGGTGCGCTTGGCATAGCCGCCGGCCGTGATGGTGACGACGACATCTTCCTCGGCGATGAGATCCTCGTGGGTCACATCCCCATCCCATGGGATGAACTGCGTGCGCCGGTCATCTCCAAAGTCGGTGACGACCTCTGCTAATTCCTCGCTCACGATCGAGCGCTGACGCGGCTCGGAGGCGAGAATGTCGTTGTAATCGGCGATCTTAGCCATCAACTCGTCGAACTCGTCGATGATCTTCTGCCGCTCCAGGGCCGCTAGACGGCGCAACTGCATGTCGAGGATCGCGGTTGCCTGAAGCTCGTCGATCTCGAGCAGGCCCATAAGGCCGGTGCGCGCGTCCTCGACGGTGGCCGATGCGCGAATTAGGGCGATGACCTCGTCGAGTGCGTCGAGGGCCTTGAGGTAGCCGCGCAGGATATGGGCGCGCTCCTCGGCCTTGCGCAGGCGATAGCGAGTGCGGCGCTGGATGACCTCGATCTGGTGCGCGATCCACGACCGCACAAACTGTTCGATACTCAAAGTGCGGGGGACGCCATCGACCAGCGTCAGCATGTTGGCGCCGAACGTCTCCTGGAGTTGCGTGTGCTTGTAGAGGTTGTTGAGCACGACCTGTGCCACGGCGTCACGCTTCAACTCGATGACAAGGCGCATGCCGGTGCGCGAGGAGGAGTCGTCGCGCACATCGGCGATCCCGCCGATCTTGCCGTCGCTCACCAGCTCAGCGATGCGCAGCAAAAGGTTGTCGGGATTCACCTGGTAGGGCAGTTCGGTGATGATGAGGAGCTGGCGCCCCTTGCTGTCCTCGTCGACCGTGACGACGGCGCGCATGGTGATAGCGCCACGCCCGGTGCGCAGCGCATCCTCGACGCCGCGCCGTCCGACGATGAGTCCACCGGTCGGGAAGTCAGGACCGCTGACGCGCTCGATTAGCGCCTCGAGTGCCTCCTCGCGCGATGCTCCAGGATTATCGAGCATCCACTGCACGCCCGACGCGACTTCGCGCAGGTTGTGCGGGGGAACATTAGTGGCCATGCCGACAGCGATGCCCGCGCTGCCATTGACCAAGAGATTAGGGAAGCGGCTCGGGAGCACGACGGGCTCGAGGGTGCGACCGTCGTAGTTGGGGGCGAAGTCGACCGTCTCCTCGTCGATATCGCGCACCATCTGCATGGCCAGCGGCGCCATGCGGCACTCGGTGTAGCGCTGGGCGGCGGGGGGGTCGTTGCCCTGAGATCCGAAGTTGCCCTGCCCCTGGACGAGCGGATAGCGCAGTGACCAGGGCTGCGCGAGGCGGACGAGTGCGTCGTAGATGGCTGTATCGCCGTGCGGATGGTAGTTGCCCATGACATCGCCGACAACGCGCGCGGACTTGGAGAAGTTGCGGTCGGGTCGATAGCCGCCGTCGTACATCGCGTAGAGAACCCGGCGGTGCACAGGCTTGAGGCCGTCGCGCACGTCGGGCAGGGCGCGGGAGACGATGACGCTCATCGAGTAGTCGAGGTAGGAGCGCTGCATCTCCACCTGGAGGTCGACCGGCTCGATGCGACCGCCGGGCGGGGTCGTCTCGTCGATCACGGTGTCGTCAGGCACGTCGAGACTCCCGGGTCATCAGATGTCGAGGAAACGCACGTCGCGTGCGTTGCGCTGGATGAAGTTGCGACGGGACTCCACGTCCTCCCCCATGAGGACGCTGAAGGTCTCGTCGGCCTGGGCCGCGTCGTCGAGGGTGACCTGCAAGAGGACGCGGCGAGCGGGATCCATGGTGGTCTCCCAAAGTTCGTCGGCGTTCATCTCGCCCAGGCCCTTGTAGCGCTGGATGCCCTCTTCCTTGGGTAACTTCTTGCCCGCAGCGAGGCCAGCCTCAAGGAGCGCATCGCGCTCTCGGTCGGAGTAGGCGTATTCGGGGGTTTCCCGCTGCCACTTGAGCTTAAAGAGCGGCGGCTGCGCGAGGAAGACGTAGCCCTCGGTGATGAGCTTGGGCATGAACCGGAAGATGAGGGTGAGCAGCAGCGTGCGGATGTGCTGGCCATCAACGTCGGCGTCGGCCATCAACACGAGCTTGTGGTAGCGCAGTCGGTTGATGTCGAAGTCGTCGTGGACGCCGGTGCCGAGCGCCGAGATGAGCGCCTGCACCTCGTTGTTTTGCAGCACCTTGTCGATGCGTGCCTTCTCGACGTTGAGGATCTTGCCGCGAATGGGCAGGATCGCCTGCGTGCGCGGGTCGCGACCCTGGCGCGCGGAACCGCCGGCCGAATCGCCCTCGACGATGAAGACCTCGCACTCCTCCGGCTCGCGGCTGGAGCAGTCGATGAGCTTGCCGGGCATGCCCGCACCGCCGAGGAGTCCCTTGCGATTGCGGGCCAGGTCGCGCGCCTTACGGGCTGCGATGCGCGCGGTGGCGGCGTTAACAGCCTTGCGGGCGATGTCCTTGCCTTCGGCCGGGTTTTGCTCGAGCCACGCACCGAGTTGATCGTTGACGACCTTCTGCACGAATGTCTTCATTTCGGTGTTGCCGAGCTTGCCCTTGGTCTGGCCTTCGAATTGGGGCTCCTTGAGCTTTACGCTAACGATCGCGGTGATTCCCTCGCGCACGTCTTCACCCGAGAGGTTGGCGTCCTTCTCCTTGAGGATGCTCCACTCGCGCGCGAACTTGTTGAGCAGCGAGGTCAGGGCCGCACGGAACCCTTCCTCGTGCGTGCCCCCCTCGGTCGTGTTGATGGTGTTGGCGAAGGTGTGGACTGCCTCGTTGTAGCCGGCATTCCACTGCATGGCGATCTCCGCCTGAAGACCCTTCTTGTCATCCTCGCCCGCGAGTTCGATCACCGATGGATTCCCCACGCCCTTGCTGGAGTTGAGGTGGCGCACGAAATCAGCGATGCCGCCCTCGTAGTGATAGGTCACCTCGGCGATGTCGTCGCCGCCGAACTCCTCGACCAGGCCCGGGCGACGACGCTCGTCGATGAGGGTGAGGGTGAGGCCGCGATTGAGGAATGCCATCTCCTGGAACCGGCGTGCCAGAGTCGCGGTGTCGTACCAGGTTGTCTCGAAGATATTGGTGTCCGCCCAGAATGTCACCGTCGTGCCGTGCTCGTCAGTCTTGGCACCCTTCTTCAGTGGCGCCGTGGGTACGCCGTGCTCATAGGTCTGCGTCCACACGAAGCCATCGCGCTTGATCTCGACATCGAGCCGAGTGGATAGCGCGTTGACAACCGACACTCCTACTCCGTGGAGGCCGCCGGAGACGGAGTAGCCACCGCCGCCAAACTTGCCGCCGGCGTGCAAGACGGTGAGCACGACTTCGACGGCGGGCTTCTTCTCTACGAGGTGCTCATCGACCGGGATGCCGCGACCGTTGTCGGTGACGCGCACGCCGCCATCGGCCAGGAGTGTGACGGTGATGTGGGTGGCGTAGCCGGCCATTGCTTCATCGACGGAATTGTCGACGACCTCGTAGACGATGTGGTGCAGGCCACGCTCGCCGGTCGAGCCGATGTACATGCCGGGGCGCTTGCGGACGGCGTCGAGGCCTTCGAGCACGGTGATGGCGCTGGCGTCATACGACACGGGCGGGCTGCCTCCTGGTCTGCGGTCGACGGCCGGGGGGCCGCCAGATCGGGGGATATGGCGGATCTCCACCGAAGTCTCATCCTAACGACCAAACCCCACCCACGTATGCCCGGGACGGGCCCTGGGGACGGCTTGGAGCAATCAGCAGGGGGGGTCACAACCATCATGGTGCCCCCCGGCCTCGAATCGCTCTGCGTAGCGCTCAGCCGTAGGTGTCCCGGGGGCCAGGACCGGGGACTCGCCGGGTGCCCGTCGCCCGTCGCGGGGGTGCCGGACCCACGACCTTGATGCGGTCGACGATGCCGATTCCCAGGGTCTGCGTGATGCGTTGCGAGATCTGTGGGATCAGGGTGCGCACCTGGGTTGCCCAGGCCGTCGACTCGGCGCGCAGGAGGAGTTCCCGGCCGTTCTCGGTCTCGGTGACGGCGTCGGGGACCACGTGGTCGGCGATGTCCGGGCCCACGATCTGGGTCCAAAGAGCCGCTAGGCCGCCCGCGCCGATCTCGGCTTCCACGCCCTGGTCGCGCACCCATGTGCGCAGGACATCGTCGACGCGCTGCGGATCGCGGTCGTCGGTGTGCGCGCTTGAGTAGGGGCTCTGCCGTCGTCCGGCGTCGCTTGACCAGGTTTGTTTCGGTGCATTCTTGGCCGACCATTTCGCTCGAGCAATGAGTGCGCGAGCTAGGTCCGGGCCCGCCGAGACGGCTAGGCCGTCCCTGTCGGGTGGGGTGGGGTTGCCATCAGCCACAGCGTTCCACCGTCCCGTCCATGACGTCGAAGCGTGCACCCTCCAGGAGGGCGGGCACATCTTCCGCAACAGCCGCCGTGATCAGCACCTGGGGGGCCTGCGCCACGCGCCCGGCAAGGTGGGCTCGGCGTGATGCATCGAGTTCTGCGAAGACATCGTCCAGCACGAGCACGGGCGGTGCCGCCTCCTCGGTGAGTAGGTCGTAGCACGCCAAGCGCAGGGAGAGTGCCGCCGACCAGGACTCGCCGTGCGATGCATAGCCCTTGACGGGGGCTGGCCCAAGGGTGAGGAGAAGGTCATCGCGATGCGGACCCACGAGCGTCACCCCCCGATCGAGCTCGTCACGCCGCCGCTCGGCCATGGCGGCGAGAAGGCCCTCACGCGCCGCGACGATGTCTGTCGTCGCCAGATGGGGGACGCTCGTCTCATAGTCAAAGTCGATCGTATCGCCGCTGTCGATGAGTTCGGCGTACGCCGACGCCGCACGTGGGCGCAGGAGGTCGGCGAGTTCACGTCGGCTGACGGTTATCTCCGCTCCCAGCGACGCGATCTGGTCATCCCATACCTCGAGAGTGCGGGTCACATCCTGCGGATTAGTCCGCCTTGCCGCCCCGGCTGACTTGAGCAGCGCATTGCGTTGCTTCAGCAATCGGTCGTAGTCGGCACGCGTGCCCGCCAGCCGTGGGTGGCGCTGGACAAGCAGGTCATCGAGGAATCGGCGGCGCTCAGCAGGATCCCCCTTGACCAGAGCGAGATCTTCGGGGGCGAAGACCACCGTGCGGACGATGCCGAGGATCTCACGGGTGCGTGGCACGGGTGACTTGTTGATCCGGGCCCGGTTGGCCTTGCCGGCCGTGATCTCGACCTCCACCTGCAGTGAGCGGTCGTCGCGCACGACATCGGCGCGGATCAGGGCGCGCTCGGTTCCTCTTCGCACGAGGGGAGCGTCTGACGCCACGCGATGGCTGCCCAGTGTGGAGAGATAGACGACCGCCTCGATGAGATTGGTCTTGCCCTGCCCGTTGCGCCCAACAAACGACGAGATGCCTGGCTCGAGGGACACCTCGAGATGCTCGTAGTTGCGGAAGTCAGCGAGCGAAATGTGCCGGACGATCGCGGGCGAATCCACGGGCGTCAGCCCGCGAGGCGCACCGGCATGAGCAGGTAGCGGTAGTCGTCCGCCGGTGCGCCATCGGCTTCGGTAAGGCCACTGAGGACGGCCGGACGCGTGGACTGGGTGAAGGACAACCTCGTGAACGCGGCATCGAGTGCGCCCAGGCCGTCGAGGAGGTACTGCGGGTTGAAGGCGATCTCGAGGCCGTCGCCCGGGAGGTCGCACTCCACCGATTCGGTCGCCTGCGCTTCGTCAAATGTGCCGGCTGCCAAGACGACTTCGCCGTCGGCAAAGGTAAGCCGCACGGGAGCGTTGCGCTCTGCGACAAGGGATACGCGCTTGACGGATTCGATCAACGCAGTAGTGCTGACCGTGGCTTCGGACAGCGTCTCACTAGGCAGCAGCGATCGGTACTTGGGGAACTCGCCGTCGAGAAGTCGAGTGGTCGTGCGTCTCCCGCCGCCTTCGAACCCCATCAGGCCTTCGCCACCTTCGGCCAGGGAAATGTTGACGGTCTCAGCGCCCGCGAGCGACTTGGCCGTCTCGGCGAGGGTGCGGGCTGGGACCAGGGCATTCACCGACAGGGATGGGGTCGCCGGTGTCCAGGTGAACTCGCGCATTGCCAGCCGATAGCGATCGGTTGCCGCGAGGGTGATCGTGGCGCCCTCGACCTCAACGCGTATACCGGTCAGGGTGGGGAGTGTGTCGTCACGACCCGCCGCGATCGCGACCTGGGCCACTGCTGAAGCAAAGACGTCTCCAGGGACGGTGCCGGAGGACGACGGCATGGCCGGTAGAGCCGGATAGTCCTCGACAGGGAACGTCGGTAGCGTAAATGATGACTTGCCACACACCACCGCAACACGCGTGCCATCGAGGGCGATGTTGACCGGTTGAGCTGGGAGTGCCCGCCCAATGTCGGCTAGAAGGCGGCCCGAGACGAGCGCTCTACCTGATTCGCTCACATCAACGGCGACTTCGGCGCGGGATGAGGTTTCGTAGTCGAAACTCGACACGACCAGACCGGTGCTGTCAACCTCCAGGAGTAGACCAGCCAGAATCGGAAGCGACGGACGACTCGGGAGTGTGCGGGCCGCCCAGGCGACTGACTCGGCGAGCACATCACGCTCGACTCGGAACTTCACCTCGCGTTCCCTTCCTCTCACCTAGGCGCGTCATCCTGCCACCGCCAATGTGTAGCGGCTAGAGGGGTGTGACCTGTCCACATTGAATCGGCAGATGGATGTGATTTGACATCTTGGATTTCTCATTAGCGTCATCGTCATAGGTCCGGTGGATAGTGGGGATAGCGGGCGTTCGCCCACGTCAACTGCTACTAGGGCTTGTCGGAAAGGCTGTGGATAACTACTCCTGAGTTGTGGATGACCGTGGAGGGGCGTCGAGTGCGCGCGAGGAGTCCCCATGAACGGGTGGAGTTATCCACAGAAGATGTAGAAGGGGGCAGTGGTGTGAAGGGACTGTCCACAGGTAGTCCCCAACTGGGGATCTGGCGACACCTCCCCGTTACCTGGGGTCCCCGCGTTTTCCGTGCCAAACCGCTCAGCGGGTGGGGTGGTCGGCACGCAGAAGGGGTGGGTGGCCGACCGGGCCTCAGCCGCGGGATTGGGACTTGATGCGGGCCGTGAGATCGGCGACCTGGTTGTAGAGGCTGCGGCGCTCGCCAATGAGCTGGCGGATCTTTCGATCGGCGTGCATCACGGTCGTGTGGTCGCGGCCGCCGAATGCCTGGCCGATCTTGGGCAGCGAGAGGTCGGTGAGTTCGCGGCACAGGTACATAGCGATCTGCCGGGCCGTCACCAGCACCCGCGAGCGCGATGTGCCGCAGAGGTCATCGACGCTGACCCCGAAGTAGGCGGCGGTCGTCGTCATGATCTGCGCGGACGTGATCTCCGGGCCGGCATCGGTGGGGAAGAGGTCCTTGAGCACGAGTTCGGCGAGGGCGAGGTCGACGGGTGCGCGATTGAGAGAGGCGAAAGCCGTGACGCGAATGAGGGCACCCTCTAGCTCGCGGATGTTGTTGGAGACCTTGGATGCGATGAACTCGAGCACGTCTGGGGGCGCCTGCAAACGCTCCTGGGCGCTCTTCTTGCGAAGGATTGCGATACGGGTCTCGAGGTCGGGGGGCTGGACGTCGGTGGTCAGACCCCACTCGAAGCGCGAGCGCATGCGGTCTTCGAAGTCCTGCAGCTGCTTGGGCGCGAGGTCAGACGTGATGACGATCTGCTTATTGGCGTTGTGCAGCGTGTTGAACGTGTGGAAGAACTCCTCCTGCGTCTGCACCTTACCCGACAGGAACTGGATGTCATCGACCAGGAGCACGTCGACGTCGCGGTAGCGGCGCTGGAAGGCCGCGGCCTTGTCGTCGCGGATGGAGTTGATGAACTCGTTGGTGAATTCTTCCGAGCTGACATAGCGCACGCGTGTGCCCTTGTAGAGCGTGCGCGCGTAGTGCCCGATGGCATGCAGCAGGTGGGTCTTGCCCAGTCCGGAGCCTCCGTAGACGAAGAGAGGGTTGTAGGCCTTGGCCGGCTGCTCGGCGACCGCGATGGCCGCGGCGTGCGCGAAGCGGTTGGACGAGCCGATGACGAAGGTGTCGAAGGTGTACTTGGCATTGAGACGGCCGTCTTCGGCACGTGACCCGGGCGACCCGCTGCCGCGGCGATCGACGGGTCCTTCCGGCTCCAGATCGGGCAACTCCTCCTGGTACGTCGCATCCGCGAGCGCATCGACCTCGTCCTCATCGGATGTGGAAGCGATGCCGGGATCGACGGTGACGGCGAGGCGCACGTCGCGGCCGAGCTGCGCCGAAAGCGCGGCGGTGACCACGGGCCGCAGGCGTGTCTCGAGCACGTCCTTGGTGAAGTCATTGGGGGCCGCGATGAGGGCGGTGTCCTCGACCAGGCCCAGGGGGCGGGTCAGTGAGACGAATGCCCGCTGCTGCGGGGTCAGCGACCCGTCGGTGAGGGAGTCCAGGGCAAGGGTCCACACCTCTGTCAGCTCAACGGTGGTCTCCACGGCGTCCCCTTCCCCTGTTGTCACGCTCGTCCCACGGTTCCCACAAGGTTGTCCACAGGTGTGGATGACGCATCCAGGGCCGTCGGGCAAAGCGGGCGCTTGGTCATCAGCGCATGTACGGCGACCCTAGCCCTGTATCTGTGGATGACTCAATAGCGGGGAGGAACGGATGTGGACAGGGACGGCGTGTCGCGATCGAGTGCATGGCACAAGGTGCTTTACTACGCCACTTCTCAGCAAGTGACCGGCCACAGGGGCTCGTCGGTCCGGCCCCCTCCAGACGGAAGACATTGACCCGCAGGATGGTGCCGTCGCGGATCGGGACGGGCACGTCCCACTCGGTGATCACGCCTGTGGGGGCCGGGAGGACCGTGACCCGGGATCGCCGGGCGTTCATGGGACGGCTGCGCGCGGAGAGTTTGCGTCGGTTCACGACCGTCCCTCAGATGGTCCAGGGTGCGGGCAGTACCGCAGGCCCCACCCACGCCCCGAATTTGATCCACGCAAGGAGCCTCTGTACCCTCATAGGGCCCTGATCGAAGGGCATCGCACCCGGGAGAGACCATGTCCAAGCGCACCTTTCAGCCCAACAACCGTCGTAGGGCGCGAACCCATGGCTTTCGTGCGCGCATGCGCACCCGTGCCGGCCGCGCCATCCTCGCCGCCCGCCGCGGCAAGGGCCGCGATCGCCTGTCGGCGTAATAGCCGACTTACGCCGTAGGCCCACGTGCTGCCGGCGCCCTACCGCATCCCCCGCGGCTCGGACATCTCCGAGACGGTTCGTCGCGGCCTGCGAACCCGTCGTGGCGGCCTCGTCGTTCATCTGGTCATCGACCCCACCGCGCACGCCACATCCGCGCAGGCGGCCTTCGCGGTCGGCAAGACAGTCGGCAATTCCGTCACGCGTCACCGGGTTTTACGCCGTCTTCGCGCACTCATGCCACCTCTGCTCGACGAACTTCCGCCTGGCAGTCGCGTCGTCGTGCGCGCACTCCCGGAGGCGGCCTCCGAGTCCGCTGATGACCTCAAGCGCGACCTGGAGTCGGCACTCGCCCGCGCACAGCGTCGCGATCGTGACCCAGTGCCGCCTCTCGATGGCAGTGCGGTGGAGGCGCAGGTCGTTCCCGCGCCAGCCACCGAGCGGTTGGGACTAGCGCGCATCGGATGGACCGTCGGCACGCCGTTTCGCTGGCTGCTGCTGGGCCTGGTGTGGGCGTATCGCCACACGATCTCGCCGATCCTGCCACCGACGTGTCGCTATCACCCGAGCTGTTCGGCGTACGCCTTCGAAGCCCTGCAGGTGCATGGCGCGGGCAAGGGTTTCGCCCTCGCCGTCTGGCGCGTGCTGCGCTGCAATCCCTTTACGCTCGGGGGCCTCGACCCGGTGCCGCCTCATGGCAGCTGGCGGCCCGACGTCCTGCCGGACGGGCGCCCGAGGACCCCGGCGCATGCGGTCGGCGGACCCGCCTAATACTCTTCCTGGGCGGTGCAGTGCCGCCTTCCCATCCCCGGAGCGCGCGTGTTCATCATCGATTGGATCGGGACCGGCGTCAGCTGGATCCTGGTGCAGTTCCACGCGGTCTTCACCCTGATCGGACTCAACCCCGCGAGCGGCTGGACCTGGGCCTTCTCAATCGTGGGTCTGGTCATCGTCATCCGCATCCTGCTGATCCCGCTCTTCGTCAAGCAGATCAAGGCTCAGCGCAATCTGCAGATCATCCAGCCCAAGATCAAGGAGATCCAGAAGAAGTACGCCGGCGACCGCGAGAAGCAGTCGCAGGAGATGATGAAGATCTATCGAGAGACCGGCACCAATCCCCTCGCGTCATGCCTGCCGATCCTGCTTCAGGCCCCGATTTTTTTCGCGCTCTTCCGCGTACTGCAGGGCATCGCGATGTACAACCCCGACGATCCGGGTTACGTGGCGCCGGGTGTCTTCGCATGGCAGCAGTACGCCGTGTTGCTGCCCCAGGCGCACGAGGCGTCCATCTGGGACGTGCCCCTCTACGGCTACTTCATGGGCGCCAATAACGAGAACCTCATCGCGGGCGGTTTCTCACCCCTCCATACCCAGATCCTCACCATGGTCCTCATCATTTTCATGACGGCCACGACGTTCCTCACGCAGCGTCAGCTCATCGTGAAGAACTCCGCCCCCGACAACCCGATGGTGCGTCAGCAGAAGATCCTGCTCTACGTCTTCCCGGTGATCTTCGCTGTCGGTGGCATCAACTTCCCGATGGGCGTGCTCATCTACTGGCTGACCACCAACCTCTGGACGATGGGCCAGCAGTTCTACGTCATCCGCAACAACCCGCAGCCGGGCACACCGGCCTACGACGCCTGGGAGCAGCGCAAGGCGGCGAAGGCGGCTCGCAAGGGCGGCCCCTCGCCTGCTCCGCAGGTGACGGCGCAGGAGGAGGCGCCGGCGGCGCCCGTGCGTATGCAGCCAAAGAAGGTGCCGCGCAGCAAGCGCGGCAAGGGCTCCTCCGGTGGCGGGGCCGCAACGAAGGGATCATCGACGTGAGTACCGAGACCGAGACGACCGAGGCCACCGACAAGGAGGCTCCGCCGGCGGACCTGCTCGAGAAGGAGGGGGACGCGGCCGCGGATTACCTCGAAGGCCTGCTCGACATCTGCGACCTCGATGGTGACATCGACATCGATGTCGAGGGGGATCGCGCCCAGGTCTCGATCGTCGAGGTCACCAAGGGCGAGCTCCAGACGCTGGTCGGCACCGATGGCGAGGTGCTCGATGCATTGCAGGACCTAGCCCGCCTCGCCGCTGCGCAGGCGACGGGTCATCGTGCGCGCCTCATGCTCGACATCGCGGGTCATCGACTCGATCGTCGCAAGGAGCTCGAGCAGATCGCGCAGGCGGCTATCGAGGAGGTGCAGTCCTCGGGTGAGCCGGTGCGTCTGGCTGCGATGAATGCGTTCGAGCGTAAGGTCGTCCACGACGTTGTCACGAACGCCGGGCTGGTGAGCGAGTCAGAGGGTGTCGACCCCGATCGGCGCATCGTCGTACGCGCTTCCTGACATCCCCATGAGCGTCGGCGAGCTTCCCCCGGCTCCGGCCGAGGTGGCCTTGGTCGCGGGCGACGACTTGGCGCGTGAGCGACTGCAGTCCTACGCCGAGTTCCTCGCGGGTGCGGGGGTCGAGCGCGGGCTCCTCGGGCCTCGCGAGGTGCCGCGCCTGTGGGACCGGCACCTGCTCAACTGCGCGGTGGTCGCGCCGCTCGTGCCGCAGGGCGCGCATGTCATCGACGTGGGTTCGGGTGCCGGACTCCCCGGCTTGGTGTGGGCGATAGTGCGCCCCGACATCACGCTCACCTGCCTGGAGTCGCTGCAGCGCAGGGCGACGTACCTCGACGAGGCGATCGCGGCTTTGGGCCTGGGCGATCGGGTCGCTGTGGTGCGCGCCCGGGCCGAAGACGTCGCGCGCGGGCGCGCGATCGAAGGGTCTTTGCGCGCAGACGTCGTGACCGCACGCGCGGTCGCGGCACTCGACAAGCTCGCGGGGTGGACGGTGCCACTGCTGACCCCGGGCGGGGAGTTGCTCGCAGTCAAGGGCCAGTCGGCGACCGAGGAGGTCGAGTCGGCGCGCGCCATCATGGATCGGCTCGGTATCAAATCGATCGAGATCGTGCAGTGCGGCGTGGGCATCGTCGATCCGCCGACCACGGTGGTGCGCGCGCGCAAGGCCCCCTAGCCCAGCGGTGTGACGACAAAGCAGCCGAGCGACACCAGGGCGGCTAACGCTAGGACGATTCGCGACAGTCGAACCGCTTGGTCATGGGTCAGGCGCTGTCGCGGGAGCGAGCCGATGCTGGTGCCCACGAGCAGGCAGCCGACCCCGTTGTGGGAGATGTCCAGTTAGGCTTACCTAAGTTGCTCGTGGAGCAGGTTCTCCACAGGTGCGCCCCAGCACTGCCGGCAACTCTGCCGCTCCCCTGTCGGACCGCGCATACGCCGTGCAGAATGTCCCCGTGACCACCCCCATGACCGGACTCGGCTGGCCCGTTTCACGTGAAACCGAGCCCGCGGATGTTTCCCGTGAAACGCCCATCAGCGGACTGGGCTGGCCCTCAAAGCCCCCTCGGCTCCCCGCCCCGGGAGCCGCCGAATGACACGGATCCTGGCGGTTGCCAACCAGAAGGGCGGGGTCGGCAAGACCACGACCACGGTCAACCTGGCCGCCGCCCTGGCCACCCAGGGGCGCCAGGTGCTCGTCATCGACCTAGACCCCCAGGGCAACGCCTCGACCGCCCTGGGCCTGGAGCACCACAGCGGGGTGGCCAGCACCTATGAGGTGCTCACCCAGGACTTCCCCCTGGCAGACATCGTCCGCGGTTGCGAGGAGGGCAACGGCCACCTGTGGGCAGCCCCGGCCACCATCGACCTGGCCGGAGCGGAGATCGAACTCGTCTCCCTCGTGGCCCGTGAGGGGCGCCTCGATCAGGCCATCCAGGCCTACCTGCAGGCCCACGAGGCCCGGGAGGGCCGCCCGCTGGACTTCGTCATCATCGACTGTCCGCCCAGCCTCGGGCTGCTCACGCTCAATGCCCTGGTGGCCGCCCAGGAACTCATGCTCCCCATCCAGTGCGAGTACTACGCCCTGGAGGGGGTCTCCCAACTCCTGCGCACCGTCGATCTGGTCAAGAAGCACCTCAACCCTCAGCTGCGGATCGGGGCGGTGCTGCTCACGATGTACGACGGGCGCACGCGACTGTCATCGCAGGTGGTCCAGGAGGTACGCGCCCACTTCGGCGAGGTCGTGCTGCCCACGCTCGTCCCCCGCTCGGTGCGCCTGTCGGAGGCGCCGTCCTACGGGCAGACGATCTTGGCCTACGACCCGGGCTCCAGCGGCGCCCTGGCCTACCTCGAGGCAGCCAAGGAACTCGCTGGATAGTTATCCACAGGTTATCCACACGATTAGGACAGAGCGGATATGGGAGAAGCGCGCAGGGGACTAGGCAGGGGGCTGGGCGCCCTCATCCCCACTGAGGCACCCGTCGAATCAGCGCCTAGCGCCGAAGACCCGGCCAAGACGGCGGCGAGTGCTCCCACCACGGTTGCACCCGTCGAGGGAGCGGTCTACGTCGAGGTCGCGCCCACCGACGTCATGCCCAATACGCGGCAACCACGTCAGGTCTTCGACACCGAGGCACTCGCCGAACTTGTGCACTCGATCCGCGAGGTGGGGCTCTTGCAGCCGATCGTCGTACGCCGTCGACCGCATGCGAAGAAGAAGGAACCGCACTACGAACTCGTGGCAGGCGAGCGCCGGTGGCGCGCGTGCCAGGAGGTCGGGATGGAGCGCATCCCGGCGATCGTTCGCGATGCCGCCGACGACGAGATGCTGCGCGATGCACTGCTGGAAAACCTCCACCGCGCGCAACTGAATCCGCTGGAAGAGGCCGCTGCCTATCAGCAGTTGCTCGCGGACTTCGGGGGCACGCAGGAGGAACTCGCCCAGCGACTCGGCCGATCGCGCCCCCAGGTCGCCAATACCCTGCGGCTGCTCAAGCTCCCGCCGGCCGTGCAGCGCCGGGTCGCCGCCGGAATCATCAGCGCCGGCCATGCTCGTGCGCTCCTGTCACTCGACGACCCTGCCGCGATGGATGCCCTCGCCGATCGGGTGGTCAAGGAGGGTCTGTCGGTGCGCATGGTCGAGGAGATCGTGCTGATTGGTGACGACGGCGAGCGCAAGAAGCGCACCCCTCGGCCTCGCGGCGGTGCGTCACCGGAGGTGGTGGCAACGACCAAGGAGATCGCCGAGCGTCTGGGTGATTCACTCGACACCCGCGTGAGAATCGAGGGCGTACGCACGGCGCGCAGTAACGGGCGCCTGGTCATCGACTTCGCGGACCTGGAAGACCTGCAGCGCATCGCCGACGAGATCGGCTAGTTCGTCCTCAGGGTGAGGAACTCCTCGGTGCTTTAATGCGTGTGGCGCTCCGAGCGCCTGCTCTGGGCGCTCGGAGCGCTGCGAGAGCACGGCGCCCATGAGTTCGCCATGCATGTCGAGTGCGCGCTGCGGGTCCTGTCGTAGCGCCAGATACTGCGCGAGGGCCAGGGTCGACAGCGCCCGGGGGGAGTGCACGTCGTAGCCTTCAGCCAGCCGCGTGGGAGGAGTCGCAGTGCGTACGGTGATCGTCGGAGCCGGGATTCTCGGCCTCACATTGGCCTACGACCTTGCTCGCCAGGGCGCTGAGATTGAGGTGCTCGACGCGCGCGAGTCAGGCCTCGGCGCATCCGCGGTGAATGCCGGTTGGGTCGTGCCGTCGGAGGCCGCGCCGGTGCCAGGGCCCGGGCTGATCTTGAAGTCTATGAAGTGGATGACACGCAAGGACTCCCCGCTCTACATCCGCCCCTCCGCCGATCCCTCGCATGTGCGATTCATGCTCGGCATGTGGCGCCGCTGCAACGCGCGCGACTTCCGCTCCGGATTCCAGGCACACCTGGCGCTGTGCGAATCGACCAACGACATCCTCGACGACTACTCGCGCGACGGACTCACCTACGAGTCGCACGCGCAGGGCCTGCTCATGGCCTTCCGTGACGCAGACAACCTCCACCACCACTGCGCTGACCTCGACCTGCAGAGGTCCTACGGCCTTGACCCGCAGATCCTCGAGGGCGACTCGATCCAGCAGGCCGAGCCAGTTATGCGCAGTGGCCTTGCCGGCGGCATCTTCTTCCCGCACGAGCGGCACCTTGACTCCGCGTCGCTCACGGCGAGCCTGCGCAAGCGCATCGTCAAGTTGGGCGGCGTCATCACCGAGCATGCGCAGGTCGATCGCGTCGAGCGTGTGGGCGAGACGATCGTGGCCGTACGCAGCGGCGAGCGCCGCTTCACTGCCGATTCGTTTGCCATCGCGGCGGGTGCTTGGACGGGTCGCGTCACCGATCTCTTTGGCGTGCCCCTCCCGATTCGCCCGGGCAAGGGCTACTCGATCGACCTCTCCCCCGCGCCCATCCAGATGAGCACGGCGGTCAATCTCTCGGATGCCAAGGTCGCGATGACGCCGTACGACGGACGCCTGCGACTGTCAGGCACGATGGAGTTCGCCGGCCTGGACGAGGACGTCAACCGCGCGCGTGTCGCGGCGATCCTGCGTTCGCCCGCGGCCTATGTGCAGGGATGGGTGACGCCGGCGAGTGCGCCGCAGGCCAAGGCCGGCATGCGGCCGATGACTCCCGACGGCATGCCGATCATCGGCCGGCTGCCGGGCACGACCAACGCCTATGTCTCCAGCGGTCACGGGATGCTCGGTGTCACGCTCGGCCCGGGCACGTCACGGGCGCTTGCCGACCTCATGTTGGGCCACGGTTACCCGCCGCGGCTGCTGCCCTTCGCTCCCAACCGCTTCGTCCGGCGTGTGAAGGCTATGCCGGCCCTAACCCCCGCTTCCTGATCAGAGATCTCGTGGCCACCACCGGCGTCCTCACCGCGCTCGTCACCCCATTCCACGCCGACGGTTCCATCGACGACGCCGGCATCCAGCGCCACGTCGATCGCCAGGTCGCTGCCGGAATCCACGCAGTGGTGCCACTGGGCACGACCGGTGAGTTCACGACCATGACCCATGACGAGCGCAAGCACGTCACCGAGGCCGTGATCGAGGCGGCGGCTGGACGCATCGGCGTCTTCCCGCACACCGGAGCGCAGTCCACCGCGGAGACGATCGAGCTCTCGGTGCATGCGCAGAAGGCCGGAGCAACGGGCCTGATGATCGTGCCGCCGTACTACGACCCGTTGAGCATCCCCGCGCTCCACGCGCACCTCACGGCCGTCGGAGAGGCGGTCGACATCCCCATCGTCTACTACAACGTGCCGGGCGCCACGGGCATCCGTCTCGACGCCGAGGAGCTCGCGGCGCTGGGTGACATCAAGAACGTCGACTACATCAAGGACACCAGCGGCGACTTCACGACCGTGACCGCGATGCTCATTGGCAACGCCGACCGCATCACCCTCTTCAACGGCTGGGACACCCTCACCTTCGGTGCACTCGCGACCGGCGCCAAGGGTTCGGTGTGGGGCATGGGCAACCTCCTGCCCGAGCAGGCCGTGCGGCTCTTCGAGGCACTCGCCATCAAGGGCGACCTCATTGAGGGGCGTCGCCTGTGGAAGGGACTCTGGAAGGTCAACAGCCTGCTGGAGTCCACCAACTACGTGGCTGCCATCAAGGGCGGGCTCGAGGACCTCGGCTTCAGTGCCGGTCCGGTGCGCGCACCGCTCCAGCCCGCGTCCGCGGAGTTCCGGGCGGAGCTTGCTACTGCGTTGAGGGCAGCCCTGGTGCTGTGACGCTCCGGCTCACCTGCATCGAGGCCCACGCGGAGGGCGAGCCCGGCCGCGTGATCGTCGACGCGGATGCGCTCGTGCCAGGCGACACCATCCAGGATCGCTTCGACTACGCCGCCCGAGAGTTGCACGGCCTACGTCGTCTCGTGCTTCATGAGCCGCGCGGCTACCCCGGCCTGTGTGCGGTGCTTGCGCTCACCCCGTCGGATTCGCGCGCCGACGTGGCCATCATCGTGATGGAGCAGGGCGCATTCACTCCGATGTCGGGGAGCAACACGATCTGCACGGTGACGGCCCTGCTGGAGACCGGTCGTATCCCGATGGTGGAGCCGGTCACACCCGTAACCATTGAGACTGCCGTTGGGCTCGTCGGCGTGGAGGCTCGATGCGAGGGCGGCAAGGTGCTGGCGGTGACGATCGCCAACGTGCCGGCGTTCGCCACACATCTTGGCGTGCCCCTCACGCTGCCCCCCGATCCGAGATTCGACCCGCCAGGCGACAGCCTCACCGTGCCCGTCGACGTCGCGTTCGGCGGCCAGTTCTTCGTCCTCGCGCGCGCGGAGGATCTGGGCGTCGGTCTAGGGCCTGATGACGTGCCGCGCCTGCAGTCCCTGGGTGCACGCCTGAAGCTCGAGGCCAATCGGCACTATCCCGTCGTGCACCCGCTCAATCCGGGAATCAACCTGACCAACCTCGTGATGATCACCGGCGATTCGCCTGGTCCCGGGCTCGACGGCCGCAACGCGATGATCATGGTGACCGACAAGCTGAGTGATGATCCGGCCACGTGGACGGGCGCGCTCGATCGCTCGCCCTGCGGTACGGGCACCTGCGCGCGCATGGCGTGCATGCACGCGCGCGGTGAGTTGCCACTCGATCAGCCGTTCGTGCACCAGGGCATGCTCGACACGACCTTCACCGGACAACTCGTCGGCGAGACGACGGTGGGCGACTACGCCGCGGTGCTGCCGACGATTACCGGCCGTGGCTGGGTGACCGGACGCACCGAGTGGGTGCTAGATGACACCGACCCGTTCCCCGAGGGCTACACGATCGGTGACATCTGGCCGGCGTGAGGGCAGTGGTGACCCAGTGACCAGGAACCTCTCCGGGGATGATGACGTCCAAGTAGCAACTACTGGGGAGGCATCATGGGTCGATTTGCCGTGATCGTTACGGGCCTGGCTGCAGGCGCCCTGGCATTGATGGCCTGCGGAGGTGGAGGATCGAGCGCGGGTGGCGACCCCGAGGTCCTCATCGACGCGTCGTACGACGTCACGAGCTTCACCGTCGGTGAAGCCCAGCGCCAGGTGCAGGGGCCTGTGACGATCACCTTCACGGCTGACTCCGTCAGCGTGGACACCCCATGCAACGACATGGGCGCGACCGTCGAGTATTCACCGACCACTCTCACGGTCGGCCTAGTGGTCGCGACCGAGATGGCGTGCGAGCCCGTGCTCATGGAGCAGGACCGACTCGTTGCCGGCGTGCTCGCAGGCAATCCGACGTGGACGGTTGCCGACGATGTCCTCACCCTCACCTCGGGGTCGACTGTCATCACCGCCGACGCCTCCGCGGATGGTGTCACGCCCTGAACCCGCCGTATCCTGAAGTGGCGAGCCGAGGAGGAGCGGGCATGCAAGTAGGCGGTGTCAGCCCGATTGCCCCTCCGCTCGACGGCCCCGCCCTCTTCGACCAGGACTGGCTCTCACTTTTCTTCCTTCACTGGGCCGTTGATCCGGCAGACGTCGCGCCGCTTCTTCCGACTGGCACGCGCCCCGATGTCTTCGACGGAGCGGCCTACGTCGGCCTGGTGCCCTTTCGCATGGTCGATGCCGGTCTGGGCCGTCGGCATCCGACGCCCTACCTGGGCACCTTCCTGGAATGCAATGTGCGGCTCTACTCCGTCGACGACGAGGGTCGCCACGGTGTCGTCTTCCGCAGCCTCGAGGCGACGCGGTGGTTCACCGCGATGTCGGCGCGCTGGGGCTATCGGCTGCCCTACACGTGGGCGCGCATGCACGTGAAGCAGCGAGGCGAGCGCTGGTGGTGGCGATCGGATCGGCGCTATCCCGGTGGCGGTGGATCATTGCGACTCACCGTCGATGTCGGCGAGCGGGTGGAGCCGACGGATCTCGAGGTGTTCTACACCGCGCGCTGGGGGTTGCACTCGACGCTTGCCGGACGCACGGTGTGGACACCCAATGAGCACAAGCCATGGCCGCTGTACGCCGCCCACGTCGTCGAGCTCCAGGAGGATCTCGTCGGGCGAGCCGGACTGCGTGTGCCTGGCGAGCCGACTGAGCGGGTGCTCTACTCCCCCGGGGTGCACACGACATTCGGCCTGCCCGCGATCATCGCGTGATCGGGCGAATCGCCTGAACTCTTGCAACCCGGGCCAGGTGAGGCGCACAATCGCCACGTGAAGCGTGCCCTGGCCCCCCTCGCTGCCCTCGTGTTGGCGGCTACTGCCCTCCCCGCGGCGTCAGCCAGCGTGGCTCCCACCGAGGGCCGCAATGTGCCCAGTGCCACGGCATCGCTGCCACGACAGGGTGACATGGACACCCTGCAGGAGCTTCCCAACTGCCCCACGGGCGCCAAGGCGAACCAACTGCTCACGCGGTTCCCCTTGAATGCCAGTGATCATGGCGGCATCATTCCCCTCGGCAACCTCATGCCGACCTCTCATACCCTGCCGACCGCGCACATGTACGTGGCCATTGCGGGTACGACGTATCTGCCGCAGATTCCCGGGCAACCACCCGAGGTAGCTCCCGGAAACGACAAGAAGCTGTACGCGCCGGGGCGAATGTGGATCGTCCAGCTCAACACCTTCGACACCCTCTTCGATGACGGCACTGTGCGCCATGAGTTCGACTACTGGTTCGGTCTATGCAACCAGGTCACGGGAAGGTTCGGCCACGTCTCGGGGATCAGCAGCAAGCTCGCCAAAGCCATCAAGGGTCTCAAGCCGGACTGCTTTGAGTACTCGATCCCGACGCAGTGGCCGGACCGCAGTTTCCGCTCCTGCGCCTACAACAATCTTAAGATCGCCCTCACAGCGGGCGAGCTAATCGGGGATGCGGGCGGCCACAACGGCAACCTGGACTTCAAGCTGGTCGATATGCGCAGGCCGGATGCGAAGTTCGCCAACCAGTCACGCTGGCTGCCCGAGGTCGCGCGTGCGGTCTGCTTCCTGGACTACTACCCCGCCAAGTTGAAGAAGAAGTTCTACGGCTTCCTCGGCAACCACGACCTTTCCATCAAGCGCACGGTGGAACCACGATGCGGTCAGATCGCACAGGACGTCGCGGGGACCGCGAAGGGAGCCTGGCTCTACCAGGTGACCGGGTGGTTCTTGGGCAGGGAGGACGACCAACTCGCGCTGGTGAATGACAACATCGAGCCGCAGTATCAGGTCGTCTCCATGGGTGCGGCAGGACTCAGCAAGGGCATTCCCTCGGGTAGTTGGCGATTCATCCCGCAGAAGTCGGGACAGGTCAACCGTGACTTCAGCCAGGTCAAGCCTGACGGCAAGGTGTACTGCTACGACGACGGTCGGCAGGAGGCCAAGATGCTCATCACCATGCCGAGCGCCACGAAGGTGCGTGTGGGCACGACGACGGGCTCGTGCACGGGGACGCTGACGATAGGCGAGTACGTCGAGTTCGATCGCTGATCGACAGCGCGTCCGGATGCTGATCCAGCGGACGCGACGTACCGTGACCCGGTGAGCGTCACGGTTGTCGAAGAGCAGCGCACGTCCAGCCCGACGTGGCTCTTCGCGCTCTTCGGGTTCCTTGCCGCCGGGTTCGCAGTGGCGGTGGGCACCCTGGTGGCGGCCTTCGTCGATCCGGCGTACTCACCCATCGAGGTCGTGGCATCCACGGCCATCGACCTGCCGCCGCAGGCGGTGAAGGAGTGGGCCACGTCGACCTTCGGTACGGCGTCGAAGTCGGTCGTCGTCGGTGTGGTGGTAGTCGCCGTCATCGCGATCTCGGCATGGGCTGGTGTGGCATCGCGGACGAGACCGCGGCTCGGCATCCAGGTGATGCTCATCGCCGGTGTGGTCGGCGCCGTCGCGGCCCTGCTGCGTCCGGTGGATGCCCTGCTCGCGCCCGTGCCCTCGCTCGTCGCAGGTGCCTCAGCGGCCCTTGCGCTGTGGTGGCTGCTGCGCATGGCGTGGCCTCCTCAGCCGGCGACCTTGGGGAATCCGAGCGAGGTCTTCGCACCTGATGTCCCGACGTTCGACGCGACAGTGGAAACTCCGAAGGAGGTCAGCCGGCGCGGAGTGCTGCTCGGCATCGGCGGTGTGGTCGTCATCGGTGGAGCTGCACTCGCATCCGCACGCTGGCTCACCACGCGTGCGAGTGCCGTCGCCTCCCGCGTGGGTGCTGTGCTCCCCCGGCCGGTCGAGTCGCTCGCGCCACTGCCCGCGAGTGTGCAGGCCCCGGTGCCGGATATGAGACCTTTCATCACTCCCAATGCCGACTTCTATCGCATCGACACCGCCGTCATCGTGCCCCAGGTGATGGCGGAGGAGTGGACCCTGAGCTTCGACGGCATGGTGCGCCGGCCCTTCACCATCACCTACGCCGACCTGCTCAGCATGCCGATGGTGGAGCGCGACATCACGATCATGTGCGTCTCTAACCCCATCGGCGGCGACCTCATCGGCACCGCCCGCTGGCTCGGCACCCCTCTCATGCCCCTGCTAGAACGCGCGGGGCTGGAGCCGGGCGCCGATCAGTTGCTCAGCACCTCCGTCGACGGGTGGACCTGCTCGACGCCGCTCGACGGACTCGGGGAGGCCGAGCCGCTGCTCGCGATCGGCATGAACGGCGAGCCGCTGCCCATCGACCACGGGTTCCCGGTGCGCATAATCATCCCCGGCCTCTACGGCTTCATATCCGCCACCAAGTGGGTGACGCGCATTCAGGCGACGACCTATGCCGCGGAGCCGGCCTATTGGACAGTGCGCGGCTGGGCCACCGACGCGCCCGTGCTCACGGGCAGCCGCATCGACCTGCCCAGGGGCGACGTCGCGGTGGGACCGAGCGTCATCGCCGGCGTCGCCTGGGCAATGGCCGGCGACGGCATCTCGCGCGTGGAGGTCAGCATCGACGAGGGCCCGTGGCAGGAGGCCAATCTCGCGGAGCAGCCGACACCGCGCACCTGGCGCCAATGGTGGCTCGACTGGGAGGCGACACCGGGCCGCCACGGGATCGTCGTCCGTGCGACCAACGCGCTCGGAGATACCCAGACCAGCGAGGTCCGTGATGTCGTGCCCTCGGGCGCGACCGGCTACGACGCGCGCGTCATCGACGTCGTGTAGTTCTGCGGCGATCGACGCACACGCGGCGGACGACGTCGACCCGGGAACTTGTCACCTTGCGCCGCCTGCGGAGCCTTGGCAAACGCGGTGCGGGGAGACGAACCTCGGGGCAGCCGCGCTACACGCGGGCGGTAGCCCGGTCGACCAGGGTCGCCATCTGGGCGCCCATATCGATCCCTGCCGCGGCCAGCGCCTGCGGCACCAGCGATGTCTCGGTCATGCCGGGCGCGACGTTGACCTCGAGGAAGAGCGCCTTGCCATCGGCGTCGATGATGAGATCGGAGCGCGACCAGTCGCGCAGCCCCAGCGTGCGATGCACGCTGAGCGCTGCGGCTGCCGCTGCCTCGGCAACCGTGTCGTCCAGCCGCGCGGGGACGTAGAACTGAGTCGTGCCCGCGGTGTATCGCGCCGAGTAGTCGTAGAGGCCACCGTCGGGCACGATCTCGACCGCCGGCAGGGCCACCGCCCCGTCAGCCGTCTCGATGACCCCTACCGCGACCTCGGTGCCGTCGAGGAAGCGCTCAAGGAGCGCGACATCGCCGTAGGCAAACGCGCCAACCATCGCGGCGGGAAGCTCCTGGGGAGCCTGCACCACGCTGACGCCGAGCGCGGAGCCACCTCGCGTGGGCTTGACCACGAGCGGGAAGCCGAGCCCGCGCTCTAGCGCGGCCATCACGGCCGGCGCGCCGAGCTCGCGGAATGTCGCGTGCGGCAGCGCCACCCACTCGGGAGTGGCGACACCGGCGCGACGTACGAGCGTCTTGGCCACCGCCTTGTCGAAGGACAGGCGGCAGGCGTTGGGGCGCGAACCCACATAGGGCAGGTCCAGGCATTCGAGCACATCACGCACGGCCCCGTCTTCGCCGGCGGCTCCGTGCAGGAGTGG
>VGBL01000016.1 GCA_016870515.1 Actinomycetota bacterium
GCCCACCGGCTACGCCAGCATGATCCTTCTCGCTCTCGTGCCTCCGGCATGGAATCGCGTCATGGATCCGCGCGTGCTGGATCACTTCGATGGTGACATCTCGCGCGCCAACGTCGCCCCGCACAAGCGGGAGCGCATCCTGCGGCGTTACCCGGCACCGCAGGCCGCGACGGCCGCGGCGCGCGCGAGCGAGGATCTCCCGGGCTCGTTGCTCGTCGCCGAGGGACCCGTGGTCGCCACCTGCCCCGGGTGTGCCTACTCCTATGACGAGCGCCGCGGGGATCCGCGTGAGGGCTTCGCCGCGGGGACGGCGTTCGCCTCGATCCCCGACACCTGGTGCTGCCCGGACTGCGGCGTGCGCGACAAGGTCGACTTCCTCGTTGCGCACGTGGGGTGAGCGTGCCTGTCGCGCAGATGGCGACCGGTGAGCGGATTCTGGCCGCGGCCGCCCAGATGACTGCCGAGTCGGGATGGTCCGGCGTGACCATGGCCGCGCTTGCCGAGCGCGTGGGCGTGAGCCGCCAGACGGTCTACAACGAGTGGGGTTCGCGTGATCGACTCGCAGAGGCGATGGTGCTCCGGGAGCTCGGAGCCTTCCTCGATGAGGTCGATGCCGGCTTCGATGCTCACCCGGATGACCTTCAGGCGAGTGTCGCCGATGCCATCGGGCGCGTGCTCGGCCTGGCGCGTGTCAATCCGCTCCTGCGCGCAATCGTCACCGCCACTCACGGAGCAGAGACCGAGCTCGTGCCGCTGCTCACCACGCGTGCCGATGTTGTCATCGCCGTGGCGAGCGAACGCGTCCGTGATCGCCTCATCTGCTACCCCGGCGTTTGCAGCGAGAGTCTCGATGTCACGACCGACATGCTTGTGCGCACCGTGCTCAGTCATGTGATGCAGCCATCTGCACAGTCTCAGGATGCGCCGGCCATGCTTGCGGCAGCGGTCGCTCGCCTGCTGGCGGACTGAGCGAGCTCACGCGCGGATGACGGTGCCCTTGCGCAGGGGGACGAGCACGGGCAACTGGAGCAGCGCGACAACGGCCAGGATCACGTAGACCTGAGTCCATGAGCTGGCGGCGTCGAGCAGTGCACCGGCCAGGGCCGGCCCGACCGCGGCCAAGAGGTAGGTGATGGCGAAGGCCATGGCCGTGAGGCGTGCTGCGGACGGTGCGTCGAGGGAGAACTCGCTCAGCATCGACAAGCCGATGGTGAAGCCGCCGGCATTGGAGAAGCCGAAGAGGAAGAGCACCAGTGCGGTGAGTAGTCCGGGCGTGTAGGCCAGGCTCACCAGGCACAGCGCCGTCACCACGACCGTGGCGGACCAGACGATCCGGCGTCCGGGGAGACGCTGAGCCAGCCCGGGCATGAGCAGGGCGGCGGCGATCTGCGAGGCAGTGAAGAGGCCGAAGAGCAGTCCGCCCTCCCCCGAGGTCCATCCGCGCTCGTCCAAGGACGGGGCGATCCAGGCCAGGGCGGTGTAGAAGACGACCGAGTTGATGGCGAGGTACGCCGTCAGCGCCCATGCGAGCGGCTGCCGCCAGGGCAGTGAGCGCAGCGAGATGGCGCCGCCCGCGCGATCATCGGCGTGCCGGCGATACGGGGTCTCCACCACCGTCCACAGTGCGACGGCGACGAGTGCGGGGATCGCCCACACGGCAAGGCCCCACTGCCAGGAGCCTGTCCACAGTGCGACGGGCACGGTGAGCGCCGCGGCGAGGGCCGCACCAGTGAACATCGCAGCGGTCCACAGACCCGTGGCCGACCCTGTCGCGCTCGGCAACTTCTCGCGCACGAGGGCGGGCACCAGCCCGGAGGCGAGTGCGATGCCCAGCCCGCCGAGAAATGCGGTGACGAAGAGCACGATCGGGATCCCGGCCAGGAGGCGCCCCGCGCTCGCGACCACCAGCAGGCCGAGGGCCAGCCAGACCGTCTGCGGTCGTCCGATGCGCTGCGCGACCCACGGCACGATGAGTGCCGCGAGGCCCATGACGATGACGGGAAGGGTCGTCAGCAGCCCGATCGTCGTATCGTTCCACCCCGTCTCCTGCTGGATCGTCAGTGTCAGCGGCGGGATCGAGGTGAGGACCGTCCGCAGATTGAGCGCGACGAGCGCAAGGGTGATGAGGAGCAGACACACAGGGGGTTGCGTGCGGCTCGACACCGGCCGAGACTACTCCTGCGTTATCTAGGTGAGGACGGAGCCGAGCTCGGCCAGTCGGGTGCGCTTGAGTGAGTACCACGTCCAGTAGCCCTGCTTGTGTCCCTCGACGATGCCCGCCTGTGCGGGTCGGCGCAGATGGTGACTCACGGTGGGCTGGCTCAGCCCGACGGCCTCGGTGATGTCAGCGACACATGCGGAGCACTGCGGCTCGGAGCGCAGGAATGCCAGGATCCTCAGGCGCGCGGGGTCGGCGACAGCCTTGAGCAATTTAGCGAGTTCCTCCGAGGCTTGACGATCGATCGGCTGGCCCAGGCCCGCGGGGCAGCAGGCGGGGCCTCGGCATGGCGGGGATCTGCATCCTCGCGCTGATCATCACGCAGGTCTTCCAGATCGAGCCCGCGGGCAAGTCGCTGGACGAGATCTCCGGGCGCACGCTGTCGGGCCTCAAGGCCCGCCCGACGCCCCCGTTGGCCCCATCGCTCTGCCGGGCGACGCCGAGGACGACCGCGGTGATTACTGAAGCGAAGCGCTGTCCACACGCATAGATAAGGTCATCAGTCGTCCGAGCCATGGGATGACTCTGGGTGGGCTTGCGACCGTGCCGATGGATCAGGACTTAGGACATGGTCACCGTCACGGCACGTGACCGGATTCTGGGCTGCTCGGTGTGGTCATTTTCGGAGAAGATCGCATAGATGCGGTAGGTCTTTCCGGGCTTGAGTCGCCCGGGATCGCTCCAGTCGGTGAGGCCGTTGCCGGTCCACCCGATATAGCGCACCTTGCCGGTGTCGGTGTCCTTCGCGTAAATGTGGGCGTGGCCTTCCCCGGCGACGTTGGGCGCCCCGGCGTCTGACACCTTGACGTAGGTGAAGCCCTTGGGGGTGACGGTGAATTTCACCTGGCCGGTCGATGCCTTGACGCGGTCGACTTTCAGGGAGAGGGAGTAGTCCGCGCGCTCGCTGCTGCTGGCGTGATGGCCGTCGGAGGCAATCGCGACGGTGGTCGGCAGGGCGAGCGAGGCAATCAGCACGGGCACGACGAATCTAGTTAGTAAGCGCATAACACAACGATACACGCCAGTGGGGAGAGCCACTTCTTTGGGCGATATGGTCAGGCCAAGGCCACGAGGGTGCCAGCGAAGACCTGCCAGGCCCGGGTCGATTTAGCCACCAGGCGCAAGATGATGTAGGCCGACTCCCCGCGGAGGTAATTGGCCCACTTCCCGACGGGCTCGTACTGCAGGTACTGCACCAGCGCGAAGCAGTTGAAGAGCATGAACGGCGAAAGGATGATGCCACGGACAAAGCCAGGGTTTTTGATTGCCGCTCGCCAACCCGGGGGAGATCACGAAGATCACGATGATGATCCACGGCACGATCCCTGCGATGTAGCCTGGACAGACGGGCAGCAGCCCGCCACCGGGCTGGACGTACTTCTCCTGGAGTCAGCCGAAGAGGACCATCGAGACGTTGACGCCGAAGAATGCGATGATCGCGGCCACGTCAAAGATGCCGACGATCTGGGCGATGAGCACGATCATGATTAAGGAAGTGAGGGAGTACTCCAAGTGGGGCCACTCCAGGGCGAGAGCCCGAGAGGGCGTTTCTATTTGGGAAACCTCCACGGCAGGGGGGTGGTCAGGTGGCGTCAAGGCGTCCTGCGACGGGCCTGACTGGACTTGCCTCAACGACGGTGAAGGTCTTGGCCACGGTGGGGCATTCCGCGACGATCTACCATTGGAGAGTTCATCAGCCTTGTCGACATAGTCGGATGGCTCTGGGCTGGGGCATAAGAGGCGGTCAGCATGATCATCAGCCACGAGGGCAGGGTGGCCCTCATCACGGGAGCGGGCTCGGGCATTGGCCGCGCCATCACGCTGCGCCTCGCCGGCGACGGTGCGCGAGTGGCGGTGGTCGACGTCAAAGCGGATGCCGCCCAAGCCACGGTGCATCTGGTCGAGCAGGTGGGAGGCACTGCCATCGCCCTCACGGCCGATGTGCGCGACCGGGCTCAGGTGAGCAGGGCAGTGGAGGACACCGTCGCACAACTCGGCCGCCTCGACCTGCTGGCTAATAACGCCGGCGTGGTTCGTATGGCGAACTTCGAGAACCTCACCGACGATGAATGGGACTTCGTGGTCGATGTCAACCTCAAGGGCCAGTTCATCGTCGGTCAGTTGGCGTCACGAGCGATGACGGCCGGCGGTGCCATCGTCAACCTCGCGACCATCGAGTCGGAGGTCGTGGTGTCATCGTCGGGTAGCTGCCAGCCGCACTACAACGCTTCCAAGGGTGGCGTCACCATGCTGACCAAGGCGATGGCTGTCGAACTCTCCGCCAAGGGCATCAGGGTCAACGCCGTCGCCCCCGGGCCGATCAATACGGGGTTCGCCGGCGGTGACATCACCAGCCCCGAGGCGATGGCCTTCATAGGCCAGCGGGTGCTCGTGCACCGGGTCGGTGAGCCCGAGGACGTTGCCAACCTGGTGTCGTTCCTGCTCTCCGACCAGGCTTCCTTCATCGACGGGGTGCAGATCCCCATTGACGGTGGTTGGCTGACGCGATGACGGGCACGCTGACACTTGATGACCTGCACCAGCGGGGATATGACACGGTCATCGTTGCTGCGCCGGATATGCATGGCCGGCTCATCGGCAAGCGCCTCACGCCGCGCAAACTGGAGGAGTTCCAGCACCACGGCATCGGAGTGTCGTCCTGCACCTTCAGCTGGGACCTGCCGCAGGACATCGGCCTGCAGGTGCCCTATACGGGCTGGCACAGCGGCTGGCGGGACTTCCTGCTTATGCCCGACCTGTCCACCATGGTTCCGGCGGCCTGGCTCGAGCGCACCGCCATCGTCATGAGCGACATCGTCGAGGAGCATGACCATTCGCCGGTGGAGGTCACTCCCCGGCGCATCCTTCAGCGACAGGTCCGGGCCCTCGCCGATGAGGGGCTGGAGGCTGCCGTGGCAACCGAACTCGAGTTCCACCTCTACCGAGACGGCTACGACGACCTGCGCGCCCGGGGCTACCGCGATCGTCACCCGACGACCATCATTCACGCCGACTACACCGTGCAGCAGGTCGATGCGTGGGAGCCGTTCTTCCGGCGCCTGCGCAACGCGCTCGACGCGAGTGGCCTCGATGTCGAGATGAGCCAGGGCGAGTGGGGCCTGGGCCAGTGGGAGATCAATCTCGCCTACGGCGACCCGGTGGGCATGTGCGATCGGCACTCCATCTTCAAGCTCGCGGTGAAGGATGTGGCCGCGCAGGCGGGCATGTCGGCGACGTTCATGCCCAAGCCCACGGCAGGTCAGGTCGGCTCCTCGTGCCACGTGCACCTGTCCCTCAAGGGGCACCGTGGGGAGACGGACGAGCAGCGCTATCCGTTCTGGTCGGCCCGGGCGCCGCACCATATGAGCCCACGGATGCTGCATGCGATCGGCGGCATCCTCGAGCATGGCGCTGACTTCATGGCGTTCTACGCCCCGACCATCAACTCCTATCGGCGCACGAACTCCAGTGAGTTCGCCGGCCGCGGGGCCTCCTGGGGATTCGACAACCGCACGGTGTCGTGCCGGGTGCTGGGCAACTCGCCGACGTCGATTCGCGCGGAGTGGCGCGTGCCCGGCGCCGATGTGAATCCCTATCTGGTCGTGGCCGGTCTCCTCGCGTCGATACGAGACGGCATGGCGCGCGAAGTCAGCCCGGGTGCTCCTGTCGAGGGTGATGCCTATACGCAGGACGTGTCGATGCGCTTCCCGACGCACCTGGGTCTGGCGGCCGACGCCCTGGCCGCTAGTCAGTTCGCTGTGCGCGAGCTGGGGCCGGACGTCGTCGAGCAGTACTCGCTCGCTGCGCAATGGGAGTGGAGCACGTTCCAGGAGGCGGTCACCGACTGGGAACTTGACCGCTACTACGAGAACATCTAGTGGCCGGGGCAGGGAGCATTCGTGAGTAGCAGCGAAGGGCTGGTCCTGCGGCAGGTCGACCGCATCGGCGGCGAGCAGGTGGCGCCGGCCGGCACCCTTTCCGACTGGCTGTGCGATCCGTCGACCGGGGAGCTCGTCGTGCAGATGGCTGCCACCGACCTGGCATCGGTTGAGCGCGCTATCGCTATCGCGGACGCCATTGACCGGTCCGGCATCTGGTGCGATCTGTCCGTTGACGTGCGCTGCGCCTACCTTGAGGTGATCGCCGACCAGCTCGAGCCGCTTGCCGACATGGTGGGCCGGGTTGAGTCGCTCACCACCGGGGTGCCGATCTCGATCGCCCGGGCTTTCGGCGGCTCATTGGCCGGCAATTTCCGTGATGCCGCGGCGCTGCTACGCCAGGGCTGGGCGCACGCCGAGCTCGGCGAAGCCGATCGACCTGTCCAACTCCTGCGCATCCCCTGGGGCCCGACCGCCATCCTCGTCCCCTTCAACGCGCCTGCCGGTCAGGCGGCGAAGAAGGTTGCCTACGCCCTGGCCGCGGGCGCTCCGGTCATCCTCAAGCCGACCGAGCACGGTCCCTTCGGCTGCAATCTGCTCGCCGATGCGATCGACGCGGCATGCTTGCCGCCCGGCGTCTTCCAGATGGTGCACGGCGGTCCCGAGGTCGGCCGCGCGCTGACGACCGACCCCCGCATCCGAGCGGTCGTCTTCACGGGCGGAGTCGAGATCGGTCGCGCCATAGCGCGTGCGGCCGCGGAGGACTTCAAGGCACTGCAGCTCGAGCTGGGCGGCAACAACCCCGTCATCGTCCGTGACGACGCGAATGTCGAGTCGACGGCCGCTGCCATCGCCGCAGGCATGATCAAGCTCAACGGCCAGTGGTGCGAGGCCCCCGGCAAGGTCCTGGTGGCGCGTTCGCTACACGATGACCTGGTCGCCGCGCTCCTTGGACACCTCGGCGGCTACCGCATCGGTGCACATGACGATGAGGAGACCCAGGTGGGACCGCTGTCCTACGAGGGACATCGCACCCGACTCGACGCCCAGGTGGGGGCACTCGTCGATGCGGGCGCCAAGGTGCTCGTTGCGGGCTCAGAGCCGGATTCGGGCGGATGGTTCTGGGCTCCGCGCGTGATCGTGGGAGCCGATCCGCAGGATGCGATCGAGGAGATGTTCGGCCCGGTAGTGACCGTGCATGCCGTTGATTCCGACGCCGAGGCCCTTGAGCTGGCTAACGCGAGCCCCTACGGGCTGGCCGCCTACGTCTTCGGTGCCGACATCCCGGCCGCGATGGCCGTGGGTCGCGCGATGCGATTCGGGGAGGTCAAGATCAACGGCACGAGCCTGCTCGACATGAGTCCCTCGTCGGCGCAGAGCTTCTGGCGCAACAGCGGGATCGGCGGCCATGGCGACACGGACGTCTTCCGGTTCTTCTACGGGACGCAGATCGTGGGCATGGACCGTCCCGGCCTGCCCATATGAGGGCACACGTTGCCGTGAACCGTCCCAAACGAGTGCCACGCGGGCGAGACCTCTCCTAGGGCCCACCTAAGAATGTTACGCCGTAGTAGAGGTGGCATGGCGCATGCAGGAAGACGGCGACGTCCTCGTCACCAGTGCTGTGATCGACGGGATGACGGTGCTGCGACCGTGCATCACGAACTTCAGGACGACAGACGCGGACATCGATGCGCTCCCAGCCCAGCACTGACAGGCCACCCGCGCTCAGCGCCCATGGGCGAGCGTCGCGAGCGGGATGTCGGTTCGCCCGGTTTCCTGACCGGAAGCCGCCCACTCGGTGTCGCCGTGACGCAGCAGCCAGAGTGATCCGCGCGCGTAGGAAGGAATGCCGCGTCCCTACTAGCGCTGCGGATATCACGGGCCGCCAGCACTAGGGTGGGCGGATGCCTCTCCACCTCACCGAGGAAGAGCAGGCCATGCTGTCGGGGGAGCAGGGGCCGGCGGTCGCCCTCTCCATGCGGATCATCACCGAGCTCGGACGCATCCGCGGCGCCACGGAGCTCGTCGACATCGACTCGGTCCACATCGACGGCTGCATCTTCTATGGCCAGGCAGGGCTGGACTTCGCGCAGAAGCTCGTAGCGCTCGGCGGCCAGGTGCGGGTGCCCACCACCGTCAATGTCGGGTCCGTCGACCTCATTCACCCCCACCTGATCCTGCAGAACACCGAGCGTGAGCGCTGGGTCGCCCAGGGCGGCCGCGATCTCATGCAGGCCTACGTCGACCTCGGCTGCCGCCAGACCTGGACCTGCGCGCCGTACCAGGTGGACTCCCGCCCCGATGTCGGCCGGCACATCGCGTGGGCGGAGTCCAATGCCATTGTCTTCGCCAATTCCGTGCTGGGTGCGCGCACCGATCGCTACGGCGACTTCGTCGATATCGCCGCGGCCATCACGGGCAAGGCACCCAAGGGCGGCCTGCACCTGGATGCCGAGCGCGGGGGCGATGTGGTGCTCGACTGCACGAGTCTGTCGCCGGAGACGCTTGTCCTCGATGTGACCTATCCGGTCCTCGGCTATCTCGCGGGAGCGATCGCGGGTACGACGAATCCGGTCTTCGTCGGACTGCCGGCCGACGTGTCGGAGGACAGCCTCAAGGCCGTCGGAGCCGCCGCAGCCTCCTCAGGCGGCGTCGCGCTCTTCCATGTCGTCGGCCGCACTCCGGAGGCACCGACTCTCGAAGCAGCGCTGGGATCTCACGTCGATGCGCCGGTTCACCACATCACCGCGCAGCGACTCAATGCTGCGCGCCAGGAGCTCTCGACCGCGCGCGAGGACAAGCTCGATGCGGTGAGTCTCGGCACGCCGCACGCCTCCGTCGACGAGATCGCCGAGGCACACGCCGCCATCGTTGGCGGCCCGCCGCTCGCCGAGGGAGTCGCTTTCTACATCTCCACGGGCCGATCCGTCTTCGCCGAGGCAGAGCGTCGCGGGCTCGTGCAGCCGCTCGAGGAGTGGGGCGTGACCTTCGTGCTCGACACGTGCACCTACGTCACGTCGATCCTGCGCCCGGGCACACGCACGGTGATGACGAACTCTGGCAAGTGGGCGCACTACGCACCGGGCAACATGGGCGTCGACGTCGTCCTGGCGACGCTGGGCGAGTGCGTGGAGTCCGCCACGACCGGCACGGTCACGTGGAACCGGGAGCTCTTCACATGACCGCGATCACGGGCTGGCGTGTGACGTCGGGTGAGGCCTCTGGCGCGGTGCTCAAGCTCGACGAGCCGGTGTCCTTCTGGGGCGGCATTGGCCCCGACGGCGACATCATCGACGTCCGCCATCCACAGCACGGCGCAGTGGTCACGGGGCGCATCCTCGTCATGCGCTCGGGGCGCGGCTCGAGCTCGGGCACCTACGTGCTCGCCGAGCTCCTACGCCTGGGCATCGCGCCCGCAGGGATCGTCCTGACCGAGCCCGACGGCATCATCGCGACCGGGGCGCTCGTGGCCGCGGAGTTGTACGACGTGCAGATGCCCATCGTCACCGTGAGCGAATCGGACTACGCGCTCATCGAGGACGGCGCTAATGCGAGCGTGTCCATGGACGGCGACACCGCCGTGATCGCCGTCGGGTAGGCGCCGAAGCGCTAGGAGGTCCGCATGAGGGTGTGGTTGAGCACGTTCCCCCGGGTCGGCGTCACGCAAGACGTTGGCCGCGCAGCTGAGGCGGCTGGCTTCTACGGGCTCATGCTGACCGACTCTCAAATGCTGCTGCCCGATCCATTCGTCGAGCTTGCGGCTGTGGCTGATGCCACGACCAGCCTTCGCCTCGGCACCTGCGCGAGCAATGTCGTGACGCGGCATCCCACAGTGGTCGCCGCGATGGCATGCACGCTGCAGGCCCGGTCGCAAGGCCGCATGACCCTCGGCATCGGCAGAGGTGACTCGGCGGTCACCAAGATTGGACTGCGTCCGGAGGGCCCGGAGGCCTTTGGAACGTCGCTTGCGGAGCTTCGTCAACTCGTGCGCGGCGGCAGCGTTGAGATCGATGGATCGCTCACGTCATTGGCGTGGATCGATCCGAAGGCCTCGCCGCCTGCGGTCTTCGGCGTCGCCAGCGGGCCGCACGTCATCGTAGAGGTGGCGCGCAACGCCGACGGCCTGATCCTGCAGGTCGGCTCCAGTCCCGAAGCGATCGCATCCTGCATCGAGGAAGCGCGCGCGGAGCAGGGTGACAGCGACCTCTCGATCGCGGTCTACGTGATTGTGGGTCTGGAGCGCGAGGGGGCGGCGCCGCCGATCGACGGGGTCACCCCGCTCCTGGCGCGGATGGCCGACCACGCGCTCGCTGACGACGACTCCCCGCAGGCGCGGGCAGCGGCTGAGGCGGCTCACACCTACACGCTGGCCACGCATGGGCTTGCGGCCGCGGGGGAGGGGCACCCAGAGATAGAGGACTACGCCGTTCGGGGAACCGCCGCCGAGTGCGTCACTGCCTTGCGCGCGATATCCGCTACCGGCTGCGACGAAATCGTCGTGATCCTGGGCTCGGTGACCACATCTACCGCCGAGCTTCTTGGTCTGATCAAGGCCTTCGGCACTGACGTGATGCCCGACCTGCGCGAGATCGAGCCGAGTCGGTAGGCGCCTAAGCCGGAGGCACCAGGGTGCCGGCGAAGACCTGCCAGGCCAGGGCCGACTTGGCCACCAGGCTCAGCACGATGTAGGCCGTCTCGCCGCGCAGATAGTTCGACCACTTGCCCACCGGCTTGTACTGCAGGTACTGCACGAGGGCGAAGCAGTTGAACAGGATGAACAGCGAGATGATGATCCCGTACACGAACGCGGGTGTCTGCCCACCGTTGGCTGAGCCTGGGGCGATGACGAAGATCACGATGATGATCCACGGCACGATGCCGGCGATGCAGCCGAACCAGAAGGGCAGCAGCCCGCCACCGGGATTGACGTACTTTTCCTGTAGCCAGCCGAAGAGGATCATCGAGACGTTGACGCCGAAGATGGCGATGATCGCGGCCACGTCGGTGATGCCGATGATCTGGGCGATGAGCACGATCATGATCGAGGAGCTGAGGGAGTACTCCACCCACCGGAAGTTGTTGTGCTTCTCGAGCAGTCCCACGACGTAGCGGCCGTTGAAGAGCGGGCTTGCCACAAGGAAGTGGAAGAGCGCGGAGAGGCCGAAGAACGCCGCGACACCCCAGGCGACTCGCACGTCGACGAGGGTCACCGGATCTGAGAGCGGTGTGCCAGGCGGGCCCGCCATGTAGGACGCGGTGATCGGCAGCGTGAAGTCGGTCGCCAGGATCAGGATCATCAACATCTGCACGAGGTGGAAGAACCCCGCGATGACGTTGAGCCGGCGCAGACGGCGCATGGCGGCGGAGGTCTCCGGGCTCAACTCCACGACGACGGTCATGTGCCCAGTGTGACGACTGCGTCCTCGCACGCCAGGAGGCGCGCGGGAAGCCCGCTGCGAGACGTTCACCCCGCGACCTCACTGATGCCAGGAGCGCTTAAGACCCACAACGGATACCACTACGCTGTCTACGTGCCCCCCGCTATTGCTGGCGTGGCCCCTCCTCCATTGATCTACCTTTGGGAAGTTGGCGCGGTGCCGACCGCTCTCCGGGCGGTGCTGTTTGTCGTCGCCTTGGCGGTATTGGCATTCGGTTTCCTCGACATGCTGATCCGAGACATCCGACACACCTACCATCACTTCATCGACCGGTGAAGACCGTGATGGCCATCATGGTGTCCGAGACTCTCCCATTGTTCGCGCTGACCTATATTGCCGTGGCCGCCATTCCCGGCGAGATCACCGGCATGAAGACATTCTTGGATGCCGTCTACTGAACGATGACGACACTCCTCACCAGCCTGATTCGGGCCGCGACCGAGAAGGCCCGCCTGCGCCAGATCTGACTCGTGCCGGCGCTAGGTGCTCGCGCAGGGAACGCAGAGCACAGCCCATGGGTGAATCTCCAGTCGGCCCTCGGGGATGTCGGCGCCGCAGGAGTCGCACCGGCCGTAGGTACCATCGTCGAGTTTGGTCAGTGCCCGACTGACCTCCTCGAGTTGCACGAGCAGTTGCTCGTGGGCAGCCACCTGGGTCAGTCGTTCGACGGCGATACTCGTGCCATCGCCGACTCGCTTGCCGAAGGAGATGCCGCCGGTGGCATCCGGTGCGACCGTGAGGTCGGCTGCTCGGCCGAGCAGGTCTTGCTGCTTGGCCATCAGCACGTCGCGCACGTCATCTGTCATCTGGCAGCGTAGCTAGTCCAACGGAGGGCTCGGTGTGAAGGCACAGGCGATGTCTCCACTCGGCCTTCGCAGCGTGAGCAGGTATCTAGTGACGGTGTCGTTAACGCACGGAGAGGGTGCGAATAGATAGGTCACGTGCTGGGTGCTCGTGTAGGAGATCGTGCGCGAGCCGGTGAAGGTGTTGGCCATGCTCCTGCCCCAGGCCCACGGCGTGGCAGCGTCGCCGGTCGACAGGACGAAAATCGGAGGGGTCGCTAGGTCGATGGGGTCGGTGCCGTGGGGGGATGGTGGAGACAGGTCATCGGGCAGCCCGGCGCACATGGAGGCGTTGGCCATCCACATGACAAAGACCGTGCCGAAGTCACGGGCTACGGCTCCCGACGCGGCGGCAAGCTGGTCAGCGGTGGGGCGGTCCGGCAGGTCGGCGCAGTTGATCAGTCGAATGGTCGTCGTGCTGTCGTTGGTCTTAGGCAGCAGCGCGCGGGCGTTGCGAACCGCGTGCGCCGCCCGAGCCTTCTGGGCGCCAGTTTTGGCCTTGACGAGACGGTAGAGCGCATCGACGACCTTGCGAATGGTGGGGTACTGAGCCTGCTGGCCGAGTAAGCCCCTGAGTTCCTGCGCAAGTCCCCATCGGTCGATCTGCGTGCCCTTGATCGTGATGACCTTGCGGTCGAGGTAGTCGAAGATGGCATTCATCTTGTGGGCCTGTGCCTTGCCGTTGATCGAGGCATAGACCTGCTTCGTCACCGAAACCCCTGAGGGGAACGTCGTACCGAAGCGAAATGCCGTCTCCCCCGCCATGAGGCTTCCGTCCATGATCAGGGTCCGCAGACTCGATGGGAATGTGCGCGCGTAGGCATGGCCAATTCGCGTGCCATAGCTCATGCCCCAGTAGTTCCACTGCTTGTAGCCGAGGGCTATGCGCATGGCCTCGAGATCGCGGATAACCTGCCAGGTGCCCAGATAGGGCGCAGCGTTGGGATTGGCCGCCAAGCACTCAGAGTTCGCCTTGGCAAACGCTGCGAACTGCGAGTCCCAGAAGTCCCGCCAGTCGACGGGTCCGACGAGGGGAGCAGCAAGCCCCTCGGCGGCGGGGCAGTCGGTAAGAGCCGGCCCGCTGAGTCCAACGCCACGTGGGTCCCAGACGACGAAGTCGAACCGGTCGCGTACAGCCGCGGGAAGCAACGAGTAGACAGCCGGACCGATGCCGATCGCTGGCTCGCCCGGACCGCCAGGGTTGAAGGTCAGTGCGCCATCACGCTGTGCGGAGCGCGTGATGCGCAATGCGATCTTGATGGTCCGCCCATCCTTCGGCTTCTGCCAGTCGAGCGGCACCGTCAACGTCGCGCAGCGCGTACGCGCGGGCAGCGCCTCCTTCGCCGGGCAGGAGACGTACTTCAATATCGGCGTGAAGCCGAGCAGCCTCGGGACCGGCGTGGCATCAGGAGGGGCTGCCTGTGCCGGGGCAACCGTGAGGCCCATGGCGATCAGGCCAACGCTGACCGTGGCGACGAGGATTCGCTTCATGGGATATAGCTGCATTGGCTGCCGCACTTGCCGGTCGACAGATCCTCCCAGTACGCGCCGCCGGCGACGAGCTCGAGGTCGGCGTCCTTGAGGTGCTCGCTCGAGGGGATGGTGAGGTGGATCTGGGTGAGGGATTCCTCGTGGATGACGACCTGGACGTTGTCGGGGATGTCGAAGCCGATGATCGTCGAGACCATGCCGCGGGGGTCGGCGAGGAGTACGTCGCGGAAGGCAGGGTCGGCGGCGATGCGCTCTGCGATGATCGCCTCGACCTCGGATCGGGTGGGCACGGCCATGGGTTTCTCCTCGCGTGGGACGTGATGCATGCCGGTTGGTGAAGTATTGCGCCCGGGGGGCTGGGTGGCTAGCCGGTTGGCGTGGTCCGAAAGTCCTCAGGGGGCCTGAGGCGCCACCGGCAAGGGCAGTGAGCATGTGCTCTCGGCAGGGCTTCCGGCGAAACGCTGAGAGATCCACTGGAAGGCAGACGCGCCGCCCACGTGTGCCGCATCCTGGTGGTCGACGCCACCCATCCACAGCACGCTGAGAGTCGACCCGGCGTCGCACCACGTCTGGACGAGGCTGACGCCTAACGTCTCACACGTCGATGGGCAGCAAGGTGTACCTAACTCGTTGACTACCTGGACTACCACTAAGGAGGATGGAAGACATGAGGAATCCGGTGCATCCCGGTGCAATTTTGCGTGAGGACGTCCTTGTCGAGTTGGGCTTGAGCGTCAGCGAGGCAGCTGAGCGGCTGGGAGTATCCCGAGTCACGCTGAGCCGAGTTCTCCATGAGCACGCACGCATTTCGCCGAACCTTGCAGTCCGCCTCGAAGCTGCTGGAGTGGGCACGGCCCGTGCGTGGCTTGCCATGCAGTCAGCGTGTGATCTTGCGGAGGAGCGCGCCTCGGGAACTCCCAAGGTCCGGCGTCTGGATACCGTGGCCTAGCAACTCGGGGTGAGTGACGGGACTCGAAGGTGCCCGGAAAGCCCTAGTCGCGCTTCAGTTGTGGCCGCAAGGTAGTCGATGTCAGCGGCATTTGGAGGAGCTCGGTCATTTTCCGGCAGCAGGATCGTCGGCGAGGCGTTGAATACGGCGACCACCGGAGCTCTGGGCAGTCCTAGACTTGCGCCTAGCAAAGGAGGGCATGTGAGTAAGGCGGGCAGACCCCCGGAACCCTGGAAGCGAACGATGATCATCGACGCGGCTGCCAGCGTATTCACGGAACGGGGTGTGAATTCGACCAGCCTCCAAGACCTTGCCGATGCTGCAGGAGTTTCCCGAGCGGCGATTCACTATCACTTTTCGGGTATGGACGGCGTCATCCTGGGTGTCGCGGAGCAAGGCTATCGACTCATGTACACATTGCGAGCCGCGGCTATCGCTCAGGAGACAGACGCCCGAGCACAACTGGTCACCATGATGCGAATGGGAATTCCTGCGGACCCGCCTAGTGAGTACCTGGTCATGTACGAAAGCATCGCGACCTTCCGTGCCAACATCGATTTTCTGCCGGTCATGGCGCGGATGTCAAAGGATCAGTTTGATCTGTACCTTGCCATCGTCAATAGGGGAGTAGCGCAGGGTTACTTTCGCCCGCGAGAAGCCGTTGAAGTCATCGGCTGGAATTTGCTGGCCATTGAGGACGCAGCGGGCATCTACATCACCATTCGAACGAGCCCGGAAGCTGAAGTCATGAGAGGCCGCATCCTGAGCTACGCGAGCTCAAGCCTCGACTGCGACCTGGACGAAGAGAACAGCCGCCAGCGGGAACGCGGTGTCGGGTGAGCACTCAGGCCTGGCCTAGAGCCTGTGGAGGCTGCCAGCCGGGGCGAGGAGCGGCTTCCACCAGCCTCTGTGTGTAGTCGTGTTGAGGACTGTCGAGAACGCGCGAGGTTAGCCCTCGCTCCACGATCTTCCCGTCCTTCATGACGATGACTCTGTGTGCAACCTGACGGATGACGGCGAGATCGTGAGAAATGAAGAGATACGTCACCTGGGTCTCCCGCTGCAACTCAGCGAGTAGGTTAAGTACCTGAGCCTGGATGGACACATCAAGACCGGAAACAGCCTCATCCAGAATGATGGCTTGGGGGCTAGCCGCGAGCGCCTTTGCGATGGCGACCCTTTGGCGTTGACCACCTGACAACTCGGAGGGCAACGCTGTCCGCATGGCACCCTCTAGTCCAACGCTCGCAAGAAGGCGATCCACCTGGGCTGTACGCCACTCTCTGCTCTGACCAGGCGAGTTCACGGTGAGGATTTCATCGACAGCTGCAGTTGGCGTCTGCCGAGGGTCAAGGGATGTATAGGGATCCTGAAAGACGACCTGCAACTGAGCCGCCCAGTGTCGCCGTTGAGTAGCCGAGCGGGGCCTCGCCCCTCTCGGCTGACCGCTGATCATGACTGATCCCGAATCGGGGGTCTCGATTCCGAGCAGAAGGCGTGCGAGTGTCGTCTTGCCGGATCCAGACTCGCCGACGATGCCGAGGCACTCACCGCTGTCGACGGTAAAAGAGACATCGTCCACGGCCACGGTGACACCGCCTTGTCGACCCATCTTGAAGGTCTTCCGCAGATTCCTGACCTCCACAACCACTCGACCAGACTCAGGCTCCGTCAGATCTTCGGAGGGTACGTCAACGGCGAGGGCGAGCTCCGCGCGCAACTCCCCTGAGCGGAAGCACCGGACGTATCCCCCGGAGCCCGCGGTGATCTCTGGCGCAGAGTCACAGCACGACGCAATTGCGTAGAGGCATCTTGGAGCGAAGGCGCACGACCCCTGGGAATCGTCTGCCGTGGCAGGTTGTCCGCCGATAGCTCTGAGCGCCGTCGAGCGCCGACTCACCAGAGGGCGCGATCCGATGAGCGCCGCTGAGTACGGATGCCAGGGCGCGTCATGCAGATCCTCAGCGCGTCGAGACTCGACAATGCGACCCGCGTACATAACGTCAATGCGGTTGCTCGTGGCGATAGCCAGATCAATGTCGTGAGTTACGAACACAACCGCGAGACCTAGACTTTGCTGAAGTTGCGTAAGGACTCCCATAATCTCGGCCTGGATGCTCACGTCCAGCGCTGTTGTCGGCTCGTCTGCCAGTAGAAGTCGCGCCCCAGAGCCAATCGCGCTAGCGATCATGACGCGTTGAAGCATTCCGCCAGAGATTTCATGTGGAAACTGGTTCAGTCGCTCAGCAGGGCTGGATAGGCCCACCGCGCGAAGCCACCCTTCTGCCTCGATCGCAGCCTCGCCTTTGGACAGCCCTCGGCTTGTGCGCAGCCCCTCGACGAGGTAGTCCCCAATCGACCGAACCGGGTTAATGGATGCTCGAGGATCCTGGAAGATCATGGCGACGTCCTGACGCCGCACGGTGCGCAACTCCTCCGCTGACATGCCGAAGATGGACCTGCCCTCGAAGAGGACCTCACCGGCAATCTTCGCTCGCTCGGGTAAGAGGCCCAAGACCGAACGCACTGTCAGCGACTTTCCGGATCCCGACTCTCCAACAAGTGAGAGCGTCTCACCTCGATCCACCGTGAGGGAAACACCATCCAAGAGGACCGCTCTTGAGGAGGAAGGGAGTTGGATTCGGAGATCGGCGATCTCAAGCAACGCAGTCATCGACGTTCCGTGCCCTCCGAGAGCCGATTCCCGATGATGGTGAAGGCTGCCACCACGGCAAGGATGCAGACGGCAGCAGCAGCGATGCTTGTGTAGCTGCCCTGCACAAGACTCGTTGTATCGCCCACCATGACCCCCCAGTCCGGTGCCGGTGGGAGAATCCCTATTCCGACAAAGGACAGGGCCGCGAGATCGACCAGCGCAAATCCGAAGGCGATCGTCGCCTGGGCCGTCAGGAATCGCGACAGGTTAGGCAGCAGGTGGTGGAGGAAGATTCTCGTAGTCGACAGTCCTTGGACCTCGCAGGCGATGATGTATGGCTTGTTTCGCTCTCGGAGTGCTGCGGCGCGCGTAATGCGTGCCGTGTAGGGAATGTAGGCAATTGATACCGCGATGATGGCTGCGGTGATTCCACGGCCTATAGCAAGGATGATGATGGCCGCGATAAGGACAGTGGGAAACGCGAAAATGAGGTCCAGCGAGCGGCCGATCACCTGATCAAATACGCCGCCTTTCCATGCTGAAATCAAGGCCAGAGGCACACCGATGAGCAGAGCGAGCGTCACGACCAGCAATGGCCCGAGAAGGCTGGGCCTAGCGCCGTGCATGAGCCGCGACAAGATGTCGTTGCCGTCAATGTCAGTTCCGAGCCAGTGAGTCGAGCTTGGCGGCTCGAGTTGGCTGAGGATGCTGCCGCCCGTTGGCTCGTGAGGCGCGATGATGGGGGCGAAGATCGCGATACCAACGGCAAACACCAGGATCACTACCGAGAGCCATCCGAGAATGCCTGGTCGAACGCGGCGACCCGATCCCTTCACTTGCCACCGACCTTCACTCGAGGGTCGAGCAGGCCGTAGGCGATGTCAACCGCAATCCCCAGAGTGACGGTGACAAACAAGATGATGAGCGCGATCGCTTGGACCAGAGCGAAGTCACCAGCATTCACGCCGGCCAGTAGGAGCGTGCCGGCGCCTCCCAGGTTGAAGGCTTGCTCCACGACTACCGTTCCCGCTATGAGCGCGGGGACCTGAAGGGCAATGACCGCGAGCATCGGAGGTAGACCGTTCCGGAGAACGTGCCTTCGGAAGACACGACCCTCGGGGACGCCGCGGGCTACCTCGGTGGTGACATGCGGAGACTCCATCTCGTCCTTCAAGGAGGACCGACCTACCCGGGCCAGAAGCGCCGAAGCGCCGATTGCGATTGCGAGCGCGGGAAGAAATAGGTGGTAGAGGCTATCCAGTGGACTTTCCCCAGCGCCAACCGTGGGAAACCACCCGAGAACGCGGCCGAAAACGATGGAGAAGAGGACCGCGACGACAAAGACAGGGACTGAAACTGCGAGGGAGGACCCAAGCGCCACCACAGTGTCAGGCGCACCCTTGTGTCGGGCGGAGACTATGGCAGCAACAACTCCGAAAACCACGATCAGGAACTCGGCCATGAGGATCAGCATCAAGGAGATGGGAAGTGCCTTTGCAAGAAGCGCTGTCACGCTTGCCTGATAGACAATCGACTGGCCCAGATCTCCTCGAACGGCGTCTCCGAGCCATAGGAAGTATCGGGCAACGAATGGCTGGTCAAGGTGATACTGCGCGTTGAGTTGAGCGATGCGCTCGGGGCTCGGTGGCTGATTTCCGAGCAAGGCTGAGATCGGGTCGCCCGGGGCGAGCTCCACCACGGAGAAGATGACGAAACTGCCCACGAGGAGAAGGGCCAATAGCACCCCCAGCTGGCGAAGTGCGTACCTGCCCATCACCCCTCCCCTGCCGGCTCCACGACCCGATTATGGCGAATTCATAGACAATTAGTTGACAGAGTGCTAGAAAATGCCACAGATTATTCGGGCACGAACGTTCACTTGTGGTCGGACCTGGGAGGTTCCATGCGAAGGACACAATGGAGTGCTTGCGTGCTTCTGGCCGCTGTGATGGTGACTGGATGCACTCAAGGCACTAACGAGGCAACCACCGCGGAGGATGGCGCCACCTCCTTCCGCACCGGAGAACCAACCAAGCCGCTGCCGAGCGTTGACTGGTACACCTTCTATCGACCTGTGCTAGGCCTAGTAGCGGCAACCTGGGCTGACTATCCGGAATACATGGTCAACGCGAATCTATGTGAATCCCTCGTGCGTGTGCAGCCGGACTACTCCATCGTGCCGGGAGTCGCGGACTTTACTGTCAGCGAGGACTTCAAAACGTACACGTACACGATTCGCGAGGGGGCGGCGTTCTGGGACGGCACCCCTGTGACGACGGACGATGTGATGTTCTCCCTAACGGCGAATACCACGCCACCCTTTGGCGCGGCCTTCTTTGCCATTGCCGATGCCATTGACTCCGTGTCCGCGACAGCCGAGCGGACGGTGACGATTACCCTGAAGGCACCGGACATCAACTTCAACAGCCTCATGACTGGTCCTGCAGGCAAGATCTACCAAAAGAAGCAGGCTGAAGCCGCGGGTGAGGGATGGGGTAGCCCCGATGTTGGTGTCATGTGCACGGGCCCATACACGCTCGGCTCTTGGGATCCGGCGAGTTCCTTGTCCATCAAGAAGAACCCCAACTACTGGAGTTCGGACTTTTCTCCTCTAGTGGACGAAGTCGTCTTCACCTGGCCGCAAGACCCGACAACGCTGACCAACGCATTCACCTCGGGAGAAATCCAGGGCGGTTGGAACATTCCCCCGTCGATCATCACGCCCCTACAGGGCTCCGACAAGGGACAGATGTACGTCGGCTCACGCGATACGGCCGTGCAGATCTACGGGTTGATCGTGGGCAACGTACAGGAAGGCCCCCTCGCAGATCCCCGTATGCGGCAGGCGATCTCAGCCTTGATCGACCGTGAGGCGGTTGCGAGCAAGGTCTACAGCGGGGCAGCCGATCCCCTCTACACCTTGGCGACACCAGGCTCCATCACCAACGAGCAGGATGCTTGGAATGCTGCCAATGAGGCAGCCGCTACTGGAGCCGATCCCGAGCGCGCCAAGCAACTCGTGTCGGAGGCGGGGCAGACAGGGAAAACTCTGACGCTAGCCCTGCCGGCAGGCGATTCCCTGGCAACTATCACGGCCAAGGCGATTCAAACGGATGCGGCCAAGGCAGGAATCACCATGGAGCTCAAGCCGATGGAAGCATCTCAGTACGCCGTTATCTTCCTTGATCCCGCCTCGCGGGAGGGCATCGACCTGTTCTTCACGATCTATGCACCGACAGTACGAGACCCGGTGCAGAACTACTTCGAGACGATCGTTACGGGGCAGGTGAACAACTTCAACGGGTACTCCAACCCCGAGGTCGACGCCCTGATTGGGGAAGCGAAGGTGTCTACAGATCCCGCAGTGCGCGCTGAGAAAGCTCTCGCTGCGCAGCAGATCTACCTCGCCGATCTCCCCTACATCCCGATCAGCGCCCCCAGGGTCACGGTCTGGGAGGGCACGGGCCTTACTGGAGCGCCCACAACTTTCACGTGGATCAACAGCCCTTGGGCAGCATTGCTCGGGGGCAACTAGCGAATCGGTGGGCCGCCGACTCATTTCGGCGGCCCACCTCGACTCAGAATCAGGGGTGCGTCAGGTGGGCCGGCTCCAGGACAAGGTCGTTCTCGTTACGGGAGCGGCAGGTGGGCTTGGGAGAACTCACTGCCAGCGGCTCGCCGAGGAAGGTGCGTCCATTGTCGCCGTCGACATCTGCCGACAAATCGACTCCGTGCCCTACCCGCTTTCCACTCCCGCGGAATTGAAAGACCTTGTTGATGAGATCGAAGGAATCGGCGGTCGCATCATGGGCCGTGAGGGTGATGTGCGAGATCCGTCATCCCTTAGGCAGGCCTTGGACGAGGCTGACCAAGAATTTGGTCCGCTTTTCGGTGTCGTTGCCAACGCTGGAATTGCATCTATGGTCCACGGAAAGCCGCAGGCTTGGCAGGACGTTATCGATGTCAACCTCACGGGCGTCTACAACACCATTGAGGCCGCGATTCCGAGAATGGTCGCGGCCGGCCAGGGCGGCTCGATTGTCATCGTGAGCTCCACCGCAGGGTTGTCGGGTATCGGCGGAGCCAGTGCGGGCGGCCTAAGCTACTCGGCTTCTAAACACGGAGTGGTGGGCCTCATGCGCACCTACGCAAACAATCTGGCTCCAGAGTGGATTCGCGTCAATTCCGTGCATCCCACGGGAGTTGCCACTCGAATGACTACCGACAACACGATCATGGAGTTCGTCGCCAATGACCCCGTCCTCTCTCGCGAGCAGCCCAATGCGATGCCTGTTCTGGCGGTAGAGGCGGTGGATGTTTCCAACGCCGTTCTGTGGCTCTTGTCGGATGAGGCGAGATATGTGACGGGAGTTACCCTGCCGGTCGATGCGGGCTTCGTGAATCGACGGTGAATCCCTTCGATCAGCCGATCTTTGATGCCCGGGTTATGCCGCCCGCCCCTGCGTACTCCGACACGAGCTCTTGGCGCAAACCGGGTGCGACTGCGGCAAATGTCAGGTCACGCGGTTGGACACCGCCTGCCTCGCTGCTCACAGCCTCCATGCGGATGTTCGAGCAGGAGTGCGGGGATTCCGGGATAGTCGCCATGGGGCTGCCAGCTCGAATCGCGAATGACGTGTGGGGATCTGCGCCCAATGACGCAGTGCGTGATCTCGCGGAGGACGATAATGGGTCCCGCATCTGGTACGCAGCCCTCGACCACCTGGAGCCCCCTGACCGAGTGGCCGAGGCTGTCAGCCACGGCGCGCGAGGCCTCGTCGTCGAGCCGTTTCTCTCCGCCACCCCAGCTCACGTCGATGACGTTGATGTAGACCCGATGTACGACGCTGCTCAGGCCCTGGGGGTCCCGGTGCTCGTCATGCTGGGGGGAGAATACGGGCTCGATTTGACGTGGTGCGACCCTGTCCGCATCGAGCGACTTGCCGCGCGATTCCCCCAACTCGACATCGTCGTGGTGCACGCCGCTTGGCCGCTGGTGCAGGCCATGGTGGGAGTCGCCTACCGACAGCCGCGAATATGGCTCCTACCTGACGTGTACTTCCCCGGGATGCCGGGCCAATACGACTTGGTGCTGGCGATGCGGACGTTCTTGCACGACCGTGTCATCTATGGGTCGGGCTATCCCTTTTGCCCTCAGGGGGAGCAGCTGGCAGCCATAGCCGCGCTTGACCTGCCGCCAACGTGCCAGGCGGCCTTCCTCTACTCCAACGCCGCGCGACTTTTCGGTACGCCGGATGCCATTCCTCAGCGAAAGGAAATGCCATGACATCGCGTGTTTCGGATCTGATTCTTCACTCCGGCAAGGTCCGGACTGAGTCGGGATGGGCCGAGGCGATGGCCATCTCGAACGGGGTCATCGAGCGTGTGGGCACCGATGCCGAGGTCCTTGATGGCGTCAGCAGTGAGGGCGCGCTCAAGATCGACCTCGCCGGTCGAGTCGTCTTGCCCGGGCTTCACGACCTTCACGTGCACCCCATCTTTGCCGGCGTGCGAGCAACGCGCTGCCGAATTCCTCAAGGGTCCTCGCTAGAAGAAACACTGCGAATCGTCGGCGAAGCCGTAGCGAGTGCTCGGCCTGGCGAGTGGGTGCTGGGTGGACAGTGGGACGCATCCGCTCTGGGTGGTGTCCCTCATCGCTCCATGCTGGACGCGATTGCACCGGATGTCCCGGTGCTACTGGAGGACACGAGCGCGCATAGCTCGTGGGCCAATAGTGCGGCCCTAGCCGTCGCGGGCGTCACGGCAGACACTCCGGATCCGGAGGATGGCATCTACGAGCGGGACGCAAATGGGGAACCCACAGGCATTCAACGAGAGACGGCCTCCTACCTTCTCGCCGCCGTTGCGCCCACTCCCACCCAGGCGGACGTAGAGGCGGGGCTGGCTTGGTCCTTGCGTGAGATGCTCAGCTACGGAATCACCTCCTTCACTGAGGCGGCGCTTGGGTTCACCGCCGGGGCTCGAACCGAGATTCGGGCGTATAACGCCCTCGCTCGAAGAGGAGAGATAAAGCAGAGAGTACGCATCAGCATCACGTGGGAGCCGAGCGATCCCGAGCAACTCGAGGTTATTGAGGACAGGAACTTCTACGCCTTTGGTCGTCTCAAGACAGATGGCATAAAGATCTTCCTTGACGGTGTGCCTACAGACAGTCACACGGCGGCGATGCTGCAGCCCTATGCTGATTCAGTCGCAGGTCGCGACGACCACGCAAGTCGACACGGGATGCTACGCGTGGCTCCGCACGTACTCAACGAAGCGGTGGCGAGATTTGACCGCCTCGGGCTTACCGTCAAGTTCCATGCCGCGGGCGATGCGGCTGTCCGCGCGGCCCTTGACTCGATCGAGTTCGCGAGGAAACAAAACGGCATCGGCCCCCAGATGCACAATGTTGGTCACTGCACCTTCGTCTCTGAGGCCGACGTTTCTCGAGCCAATGAGATCGGTGCAACCTTTGAAGTGTCCCCCTACCTGTGGCAGCCTTCCCCGATCTGCTCGGACATTGCCGTCGCGGTCGGCCCCGACATCATTCGCCGGGTATGGCCCATCCGAGAAATGCTCGATTCCAATGCGCTCGTTGTGGCCGGATCGGACTGGTCCGTCGTTCCTTCGGTCAACCCCTGGGTAGGAATCGAAACGATGGTCACACGCGAGGAACCAGGTGGCAGTACGGAGACCTTTGGCAAGGAGGAAGCCATAACCATTGAGGAGGCGCTCGACATCTTCACCGTCAACGCCGCAAGGCAAGAGGGCATGGCCGACCGCATAGGACGCATCGCCCCGGGGCTTCTTGCCGATGTCATCGTGGTGGATCGGAACCCCCTCACGGTTCCAGCCCGCGAGATTCATGCGACTCAAGTGGACTACACGATCATTGAAGGCGAGGTAGTTTATGACCGGCTCTCCAGGGTCGAACAGTAGATCCAGGTTGATGACGACGAATCAAGGTCCGCGGGACAGGTACCGCCCGAAGGCAGCCAGGCATCTTCCAGTGCCCCCCAGAGAGTCTTCCCGTCCGGAGCTGTGCGATTCACGAATTGACCCTGACGCAGACGTGATCGTGGTGGGCTCAGGGTGCGCAGGGCTCGCGACGGCCCTCTTCTGTGCTTGGCGCGGCTTATCGGTGATCCTCTTGGAGAAGGCTCCGGAGATCGGTGGGACGACGCGTAAGTCTGCCTTTTGGACGTGGGTGCCAAACAACGGCCATCTGCAGGACATTGGCGTCGAAGACGTCGAAGAAGATTTTCTGCGCTACTGCTAAAGGACGGCAAGACCCGAGAACTTCAACCCCGACGCTCCGCTCATGGGAGTCTCGGAGTGGGACTACACCCTGGTGAAAGCCATGTACGACGGCACTTGGCCGGCTGTTCGTGAGATGCACGAGCGCGGAGGCCTTCTGTTTAGGCCTGCAGATGACTTCATCGACTATCTGGCCCACCTGGAAGAAGATCGTGTCCCATATGGACGTGTCATGGTTCCACTTGATTCGAATCCAGAGATGACAAACGGTGGGGTCGTTGCGGTTACGCAGATGGCGCAAGTCTGCCAGGACTTGGGAGTAGACATTCGGGTTTCCCACCGGGTTCAGCGCCTGATGGTAGAACCGACTGGGCAGGTCCGAGGTGTCATAGCGAGCGTCACTGATGCGCGCAAGGAACGGATCGCTTCGAAGGTGGGAGTGGTATTCGCATCTGGCGGCTTCACGCATGATGCGGAGCTCGTGCGCAATTTCCTTGCCTTTCCTAGCTTGGGGGGATGTGCTGCCCGCACTAACGAGGGTGACTTTGTCCGGATCGGTTCGGCCGTGGGAGCACAACTTTGCAACATGCAGCATGGTTGGCGCAGTGCTGTAGCTCTTGAGCGGGTTGCTGCTCAGGACCCCCATATGAACGCCACAACGTCCTGGCCCGGTGACTCGATGATTGGGGTGAATCTCCGAGGAAAGCGCTGCCTCAACGAGAAGTTGCCCTACAACGAGTTGGCCACTGAGATGGGGGCATGGGATTCACGATCAGCCTCTTATCCGAATCTCTTCATGATCCAGGTAGGGGATCAACGCGCCCAGGACAGCTGCCAGGCTGAGAGCAATGGAAGCATCGTCCCAATGGGATTCCACGAACACGTGTTCAAGGCCACCACGCTTGAAGACTTTGCCGAACAGGCAAAGGACCGTCTGTCGCGCCTCGAGCACCTTACGGGCGGGGCGGTCCTTGATCCAGACTTCTTGGAAAACCTACGTCAAACCATCATTCGCTGGAATCAGATGGCCATTGCAGGTGTCGATGAGGACTTTGGCCGCGGGGCGGTCGCCCCTGATGTGGCTGGATTCGGTGGTCCAGTCCCAGATGAGCCTGGGAGAGTCAATCCGGTGATGTGGCCGCTTTCGCTGACCGGCCCCTACTTTGGCGCCATCGTGGCGGCAGGGACTCTTGACACCAAGGGCGCCCCCAAGGTTGACGTGGACGGGCGAGTACTTGACGACATGGACGAGCCAATTCCTGGGCTGTACGGCGTGGGCAACTGCGTGGGCGCCGTTCAAGGTCGGAGTTACTGGGCCGGCGGCGCGACGCTCGGACCCATGCTTGCTTTCGCTCGGCGAATCGCGGAACGCATTAGCTTGACGGCTGAAGACGGCACCAGGGCGTGATCGCGGACGCAGGCAGTTTTTGCTCCGAGCTCGCGACTCCCGGCTCTGAGAGTTTCTGATTGCTGTCGAGTTACCCAACGGCCGTCTGTTGGCCCCTTGCCACCTGAATGCCCCGTCACTGGAAGGACGCCTGCTGAGGTAGGGCCGGAAGACGAAAGTCCCAAACCCCTTGGGGTGAGTGACGGGACTCGAAGGTGCCCGAAAAGCCCTAGTCGCGGTGTAGTTGTGAGTGCAGCGTAGTCGATGTCAGCGACATTCAGGGATGCTCAGTTGAATCGAGCTGGGTTGCTCCCTGGTGCAGGCCAACCGTGCGTACGGTCAGGCAACTTTGTCGGAGTATCGCTGTCGTGCGGCCTCTCCAGTGGTACCGACGAAGAGCCCGATAGCGGACCAGGACATGCCGGAATCCCGAGCGATCCGAATCGCCTCGATCATGTGGCGCTCGGCGTCCGAGCGTTCCTGCACTGCGATGCGCAAGGCGGCGACGGCGTGTGAGTCGAGTTCGTCAGCGGCCGAGGGTTCGTAGTCTTCAAATCGCGCGGCCAACGCATCTGCGTGCTGAAGGATCTCATCGACTGAACGTGGCACAACTCACCTCCGGGCATCTGGCAGCGCGGCCTCCTAGGGCAAAAATAACTTGCCAAGCGGTTGGCGAGCTGGGCTGCGACGCTATAAGGTGTACTTATGAACCTGGCTGCATGTGTGAACGGCGCGCGGCGAGACGAGTCCGTGGCACGCCTGCGCAGAGCCCTCGCCATTCGGGCGATGGCAGCCAACGGCATGAGCCAGCAAGCCATCGCCCGTGAACTGGGGGTGTCGCAGCCGGCCGTCAGCCAGGCGCTGGCTGCCTCGGCGCGTGTCAGTGGTCTCGACCTCGAACTGGTCCTTGAAGCTGTCTCCCCGGTGTTGAAGGTAGTCGCCGAGCAACGCGGATTCTCGGACCTTGCCGTGTTCGGTTCGGTCGCTCGTGGCGAGGCGGGACCCGAGTCCGACGTGGACCTGATCGTGCGCCCGCCTTCTGATGCGCAAATAGCGGACATGGTGTCCCTTGCGCAGATTTTCTCCGAGATTGTGGGCCGACATGTCGATGTGATCAGTTACGGGGCGCTAAAGGAAGGCGTAGACGATGACATCCGCAGCGAGATGGTCCGGCTCTGATGGAGGTCCGCGTCGCCAAGGATTACCTGCACATTCGCGACTGGCTCGCTCTCGCACAGGAGATTGTCGACGAGGGGCGACAGGCCTACCTGGCCACACCCCTGAGTCAGGAAGCTGGCGATTCGATCATTATGAAAGTGGGTGAGGCGGCCGGGCGCCTGGCGCGAGCAGGCATGGAGCCGCCACCGGGTGTGGAGTGGTCAGATGCGATCGCTAACCGCAACTGGGTCATCCACCAATACGACGAAATCGACAGATCGATTACCTGGAACACCCTCAGTCGCGCCATCCCGGCCTGGAGAACGGCCTTGGCCCCCAGGTTTGCCGAGGCCGAAGCCGTCTTGTCCCTTCGCCGCCCCGAGTAGGGCGGTACGGTCCCTCACGAATTCCTGGGGTGAGTGACGGGACTCGAACCCGCGACATCTGCGACCACAACGCAGCGCTCTACCAGCTGAGCTACACCCACCGCGACCCCTCGCGGAGGCGCCGCATGAGTCTACGGGGTGGCGAGACAGGCCCGCATCCGCCGTCCGGCCGTCCCATCGGCCGTCGAGTGTGCAGTTGTATACGTGAGCCTATGAGGGACGCGCTGGCACGCGCGCACACTCGGCGGAATGCTGGGGGATCAGCCGTGGTCGACGACGTGGCCCGCAGCTGTCGCGCGAGCTGACTCGGTGTCGGGCCCGGGAAGCGGCACGAAGATGGCGTCGCGGTAGTAGCGCAACTCGGCGATCGACTCGCGAATGTCGCCCAGGGCACGGTGGTTGCCGCGCTTCTCAGGGCTGGCGAAGTACGCGCGGGGATACCAGCGGCGGGCCATCTCCTTGATGGAGGAGACGTCGACCACGCGGTAGTGCAGATGGGAGTCGAGCGCCGGCATGTCCCGAGCGAGGAATCCGCGGTCGACGTAGACGCTCGACCCTGCCAGCGGAGCCTTGCGCGAGTCGGGCACGAATTGGCGCACGTAGTCGAGGATCTTCTCCTCGGCCTCGGCCAGCGTCACGCCGTTGGGGATCTCCTCGAGAAGCCCGGACGCCGCGTGCATTTCGCGTACGACCTCGTCCATGCTGTCGAGCACCGCGAGGTCGGCCGGGCGGATGATGATGTTGAGGCCGCTATCGAGCTCGGTGAGGTCGGACTCCGTGACGATGACGGCGACTTCGACCAACTGGTCCTTGCCGAGGTCGAGGCCGGTCATCTCACAGTCGACCCAGACGAGTCGGTCGGTCGCGCGGTCGGCCATGCCCCGAGATTACCGGGGCGGCTAGTCCTCTTCGTCGTCGCCGCCACCGATCACGGCGACCGGGACCTTGGCCTTGAAGAGCACCCCCTGGCCGACCGAGCCGAGCATGGCGCCCATGAACTCCCCGCGGCCGCGCGAGCCGACCGCGATCATCGCCGCATCCTTGGCGTTGTCGAGGATCGATCGCGCCGGGGTCCCGCGTACGACCCGCACCTCGACGGGCACGTCGGGGTAGCGCTCGCGATGCTCGGCGAGGGCCTCGGCCAGCACCCGCGCCGCGACCTCGCCGAAGTCGTCGATGCTCGACGGGGGAAGGCCCATCGGTGCGGCTAGCACGTCGTAGGAGGGCACCTCCCACGCGTGGATGGCGCGCAGCGTCCAGCCGTGGCGGCTGGCCATGTCGAAGGCGAAGTCGACCGCCTGGTCGGACAGGTCCGAGCCATCGACGCCGACGACGATGGTCTTGGCGTCCGCGGGGGCGTCCTTGCGCAGCACCACCACCGGCCCATGCGCGTTGGAGGCGACGTTGACGCCGACCGATCCGAGCAGCAGCCCGCGGAAACCGCCCAGCCCGCGACTGCCCACGACGGTGAGCACGGCGTCGTCACTCGCCTGGATGAGTGCCGTGGTGGGGCTGCCCATCACCACGTCGGCGGTGACGTCGAGCCCGGGGTGGGCCGCGCGCACCGTTTCGGTGTAGGTCGCCAGGTCCCTCGACAAACGTTGCGACATGTCGTCGAGTGCGTCAGGGGATAGGTAGGCACCGAAGCCAAAGCTCGACCCCCCCACCGGTGGCGTGAACGCCGAGACGATGAACAGGCCGACGCCACGCGAGAGCGCCTCGCCTACGGCCCAGTCGACGGCATGCTGGGCGTGATCAGACCCGTCGAAACCTACGACGATCCGGCCAGCTGCTGCGCTCTCCACGGAGGTCATGGCCCTAGCCTGCCGGAGGCAATCGACTCGGTCCACGGCATCTCGGTCATTGGCTTGGCCATCCGGTCGCTGCCTCCTGGCGGGCTCTTCTTATGTATCGGCGTCACGGTGCCGGCTCCCCTAGGGTGGCGGGATGAGCGAGCCCCTCTCCGCCGAGGACGCCCAGCGCTTCGCGGCCAATGCCGAGGCCATCGTCGACAACGTCGCGGGCTTCATCCAGGGCAAGCGCGAGGTCATCTGCCTCGCGGTCACCTGCCTCCTCGCAGAGGGCCACCTGCTCCTCGAGGACGTGCCCGGCGTCGGCAAGACCTCCCTCGCCCGCAGCATTGCGGCCACCCTCGGCATGACGTGGCACCGCATCCAATTCACGCCCGACCTGCTGCCCAGCGACGTCACCGGAGTCTCGATCTTCCACCAGGGCTCGAGCACCTTCGAGTTCCATCCCGGCCCCGTCTTCGCCCACATCGTGCTCGCCGACGAGATCAACCGCGCCTCGCCACGCACGCAGTCGGCCCTGCTTGAGGTCATGGAAGAGCGCACCGTCACGGTCGACGGCATCACCCACGCGGTGCCGCGCCCCTTCCTCGTACTCGCCACGCAGAACCCGATCGAGATGGACGGCACCTTCCCGCTGCCCGAGGCGCAGCTCGATCGCTTCTTGATGTCGGTCTCGATCGGCTACCCCGATCTCGAGGCCGAGGTGCGCGTGCTCGCCAACAGCCATCGTGGACTCACCATCGAGGAGTTGCAGTCCGTAGGCGACGCCGATGACATCCGGCGCATGGTCGCGCTCGCGCGCACCGTCCACGTCGAGCCCGCGGTGATGGAGTACGTCGTGCGCCTCACCTCGGCGACCCGCACCGCGCCGGGCGTGCGCCTGGGCGCAAGCCCCCGCGGCAGCGTCGGCCTGCTGCGAGCCGCGCAGGTATCCGCCGCCATGTCCGGCCGCACCTATGTCACGCCCGTCGATGTCCAGCGACTGGCCGTGCCGGTCCTGGCACACCGCATCGTCCTCAATGACGTCGAGGCCGACTCGGCCGCGCGCACGCGCGCGATCGAGCAGGTCGTCGCCGGAGTCCCCGCCGGGTGAGATCGCGACTGACTCCCCGGGGAGTGGGCGTTGTCGTCACCGCCCTCGCTCTTGTGGCGCTGGGCTTCGTGCTCGGCTACCCCGAGCTCCTCGGCCTCGCCGCCGGCGCCCTCGTGTTCATCGTCGTCTCCTTCTTCTTAGTCTCCGGCGGCCGCCCCGTCGGCGTGGAGTGCTCGGCGCCCCCGCGCGTGGAGAGACTGTCCGACGTCACCGTGCGGCTCGACCTGGATGCCGACCGAGCGCATCGGCGTGGACTTCGGCTCCGCAGTCACGCGCCCACCGGCCTCGGTGACCGCGTGCCGGTCGTCTGGGATGCGAGCGGCGTCCACGCAGACGTGCCCGTGCCGACGCGTCGGCGCGGACCGCTGAGCCTGGGCCCCTGGGTCGTCGAGCGCGTCGATCCGTGGGGAATGTTTCGTCGCACCGTCGGCGAGGCCGACGGGGTCGCCATGCTCGTCGTGCCGCGCGTACGCCCGGTCTCGATGGCATCGCTGCCCAGTGCGCTCGCGGAGTTCGGTGGCTCATCCGAGATGGGCACCACGACCTTCGCCATGCTGCGCGAATACGTGATCGGCGACGAATTGCGCCACGTGCACTGGAAGTCGTCGGCCAAGACCGGCACTCTCATGATGCGGCAGTACATCGATGTCACCCGCCCCCGTCTGATGCTCGTGCTCGTGACCGAGACTCGCGCATACACCAGCGAGGAAGAGTTCGAGAGTGCTGTCGACTTCATCGCGTCGCTGGCAACGGTCGCCGCGTCATCTGGACTCGACGTCGAAGTCTGCACGACGACGGGGGAGCGCGCCGCCCATGGCAAGGGCCGCTCGTCGGCGGCCATCGACATGCTCGCCCTCGTCGAGCGTGGTGCATCAGGAGTGGACATGCGCCTGCTGCGGGCCAACCGCGGGACGACGATCGTCGTCAGGGGTCATGATGCGACGGGATGGTGGGATCGCGTCCCGGCGATGGCGGTGCTTCGGCCATGAGCACCACGACGCGCGCCCGCCCCGCAGACGGAAGGGTTCTGCGCACGCCATCGTCGGAGATCACTGCCGGTCAGCGGTGGGGCGTGGCCGTGGTCGCGGCGCTGCCCTCCCTGCTCGTCGCACTCGCCATGCCCCTGGTCGTCGAGGGCACCCTCAGCGGATTCGTCTACGCCCCGCTCGTCGTCCTCGTCGCCGGGGTGACCGCCGGCCTGGGCCCGTGGATCGGGCTCGGTGCCGTGGCGTTCGGCATGGGAGTGGGCATCGCGGTCGGGCCGGGCGGATATGCCCCGTCGAGCCTGCTGCTGTCGGCCGGACTGGCCGGCTCCTTGCTGATCGGCACCTGGGCGAGTCAGGCGCTCGCGCGCGGACGACTCGCCGTCGCCGCGGCCATCCCGAGCATCGCGCTGGTCGCCGGAGTCCTCTCGACCGGAGTCACCGGCACGCTCGAAGGAGGTGTGCTCGCGGCATTCACCACGCTGTCGATCACGCTGCTGCTCATCCTCCTCGGCCCCTGGAACGGCATCGATCCAGTGCGACCCGCTCGGTGGGCGGAAGTCCTCGTCGTCGTCACCATGGCCGTGGCATCACTTGCGACCAACGCCGTGTCGCTCGGAGCAGAGGCGATAACCGGCGATGCCCGCACCAACAACCTCTTCGGACGCGACGTGCAGGAGTCTCGCACCGAGGGTGGCGTGCCCGACCCCTTCTTGGTGGCGACGCGCTGGCAGGTCGATCCCAACGAGCAAAGCCGCATCCTCTTCGCCATCGGCACCGGTCCGGAGATCCTGCGCAACAGGCCCACGTGGGCCACCTTCGCGTCGTACAACGGCATCGCCTGGATCGCGCCGCCCACCTACGGCGTCTCCGGCGACCAGATCCCCGTCGAGTCCGTGGGCGCGCCGGCCGACACCTTCCAGTCCGGCACTCGCGTGACCGTGGGCGTGGGACTCCCCGGCCAATGGGTGCCGATGCCCCAGCGCGTCGACCAGGTGCTGTCGCCGGTGGCCACGCGCGCGGATCCCGCCGCGGGCATCGTCGCGGCGGTGTCCTCTCCGATCGACCAGGCATTCGACATTCGCTACTCCCTCGCGGTCGCGGAGGCAGGGCAGGTGCGCGAGGCGACCCCGGCGTTGAGCGGCGATCTCGATCCGGCCGTCACCATCCCCGGGCCGCTCAGCGGCCCCATGGCATCGCTCGCGCAAACCGTCGAGGACGAAGCCGGGGACAACACCTGGAAGCGCCTGGTGATGTTGTCAGAGCTCCTGCGCAGCCCCTCGCTCGATGCGGCGCCGGCCCAGGCCCTGTCGGTGGGACCACCCGATCGTTCGTACGACGGGCTCAATGGCGTGCTGGCCATCGGCCTGGGCTTCCAGGAGCAGTACGCCGCTATCTGGGCGATCATCGCGCGATCCTGGGGAGTCCCGACGCGCCTGGTCATCGGCTGGCCCTTGGACGAAGCCGCGCAGGCCGGCGTCGCCACGGTGACGGCCGGCCAGGTGAGCATCTGGCCGGAGGCGCGACTCGAAGGACTGGGCTGGGTCGCGTTCCAGCCCTCGCCGCAGGATCGCGACACCGGGCGTCCGGCCGTCGTCAAGCCGCTGACGCAGGCGGATCTGCCGGTAAAGCCAGAGCCTGAGCCCGATCCGAGCGCGAGCGGCCAGGGCGGCCCTGACACCGACTCCGGTGGCGACCAGCAGCAGGGTGACTCGGCGGCTGAAGAGCAGCAGCTGGCCATCCCCTGGTCGGTGGTGATCCCAGCGCTTGTCGTCCTGGCCGGCCTGGCGTGGCTCGTCTACGTAGCGGTGCGACGCCGTCGCATCGGCAGCCGACTTCGGCGGGGCGACGCACGAGAGCAGGTGCTCGGTGCCTGGATGTGGGCGCGGCTACTGCTCGCCGAGGCATGGATTCCGCTGCCGCTGTGGTACGCGCCGGCTGCTGATGCCGACTATCCCGAAGACATGCCAGACGACGTGGCCTGGAGCGTGGTGAGGCTTGCTCGCCTCGCCGGCCCGGCCATCTACGGAGCAAGCGCTCCAGACGAAGCGATCGTGGCAGTGGCATGGCGGGGCAGCGCGACCGTCGGAAAGACCATCGGCGCGGCCACTGGTTGGCGCATCCGACTGCGGCGCCTTCTCGTCCCCCTCGATCCCACCAATGTCGCGGCCCCGCGATCGAGCGCCCCGGCTAGGCTGCCCGCGTGACCCAGATCGGGATCCACACCTTCGTCCCCCACTACACCGTCACTGAGCGCGAGGCGGTCGGGCGCACCGCACGCCAGCGGGTGCCGCGCACGCGACAGGGTCAGTGGCTGGTGCCCGCGGATCGCCCGGACCCGATCGAACTACTGCTCGGGCAGGAAGTGAGTCGGGTGCCCCTCGCTGCTTGCGATAACTCCTACGGGCATGTGATCGCCCGATCTGCCGCTCGCGACGCTGCTGCGCAATACTGCCAGTCGATGGCGCAATCCGCGAGCATGAATGAGATTGACATCTGGTACGACCGCATCGATGCGTCATGCATGGAGCAGTGGGCTCGCACCAACACCAAGCAGTTCAATCTCAAGGCGATGCAAAAGTCATTCGATCGCGCGCAGCAACGCACCATGTGGACGGCAGTCAGCAAGTCGGTCCTGGAGCCCTACACCGATGTGGCGGACTACTCCAATCAGGGGCAGCGCGTCGTCGAAGGCCAGCGCATCATCCAGGCGGCCATCGCCGACTTCTCGCTGACCTACGCCGACCTCGTGGCCCATGACTTCGAGCTCTTCCAGGAGGCGGTGGCCTCCGGTCGGCCGGTGGGTGGATCGGCCAGTGAGCAGATGGATGACTATCTCGAGGCCTTCCGCAATCCTGCCGCCTATCCCGTGCAGTAGCCGCCTCCACTCGCGCCGTGGCCCTAGGCTCGGAGGGTGCGTGCGGATGTCGTCGTGATCGGTGCGGGTGCCATGGGCTCGTCCACCGCCTGCCACCTCGCCCGCGATGGACGGGATGTCGTGCTGCTCGAGAGATTCGATCGCGGGCACGCCTGGGGCTCTTCGCACGGCGCGACCCGGATCTTCCGCGTCTCCTATCGCGACTCCCTCTACTCCCGGCTTGCTGCTGACGCGATCCCGCTGTGGCACCAGCTCGAGTCCGAGGCGGGCGAGACGCTGCTGGAGCAGACCGGCCAACTCGATCACGGATTCGTGCGCGCCATCGACGAGATCGAGCACACCCTCGAGGCGGGCGGGTGGGCGTTCGATCGTTTGACGCCGCAGGAGGCGCACGAGCGCTGGCCCGGCATGGTCTTCGACACGGCGGTCATCTCCTCGCCAGACGGCGGTCGCGTCTTCGCCGATCGCACGGTCGAGGCGCAGATCTCCCTCGCCGAGCGCTACGGCGCCACCGTGCGATTCATGTCGCCGGCTCGTCGGATCGACAAACGTGGTAGCGGCGTGCGAGTTCACACCGACGACGAGTCCTTCGAGGCCGACGCCGTCGTCATCGCTGCTGGCGGATGGCTCGAGCAGGTCGACGGCCTGGCTGATTTCGGTATCACGCTTCCGCACCTCGAGGTCACGCTCCAGCAGCCGGTGCACTTCGCCATCAGGCCCGGCTACTCCTTCCCCTCCTACGTCCACCACCGCGACGCCGAGGGGTCGGCCAACACCGTTGCCGACGTCACCTACGGGCTCGAGTCGCCGGGAGAGGGGGTCAAGGTGGGCCTTGATGCGACCTACCCCGTGCCCGACCTCAGCGCGCGCACCCTTGACATCTGCGAGCAGTGGACCGCCGACGCCGCGGCGTACGCGCGAGAATGGCTGCCCGGCGCCGACACCAGCGTGTCGAGTGCGGTCACGTGCCTGTTCACGGTCACCGACGACAACCACTTCCTCCTCGACCGTCGCGGTCCGGTCGTCATTGCATCGGCGTGCTCGGGGCACGGCTTCAAGTTCACGCCGATCATCGGTCGCCTGGTCGCCGACCTCGCCCTTGGCGGGGAGCAGCGCATCTGCGAGTGGCGGCTGCCCGACTAGGACGCTGGAGGCGTGGGGCCGATCAGATTGATTGCCCTGCTCAGCGTCACCACGATGGTCAGCACCGCTGTCGATGACTGAACGGCGAAGAGCACCTTCACCCGCTTGGTCAGCGGCATGGTGTCAGTGGGGCTGAAGGCGATGATGTTGGTGTAAGCCGTGAAGAGGTAGTCCAGGAGCCCGGGTTTCCAGTCGGCCATACCGTCCATGCCCTGCTGGGGGAAGAGGAAGTCGGGGGTCGTGGGTCGGCCCCCGGCGCGGAGCACGGGGCCACCGGCGTCGGCCCACCAGTAGACGAGCCCGAAGCTCAGCACGTTGATGATGAGAACACCGAAGCCCGCGAAGAGTAGCAGGCCGCCCTGCTCGGTGAATCCTGTGAGCAGGCTGAGGAGGAGCAGCACGGCGTTCATGACGCTGGCCAGGACAAGCAGCAGGAGGAAGGCCGACATCGCGCCTTGCACGACGCGCGGATGCTCGCCACCGAAGAACATGAGCAGAAAGATGATGGGGATGCCGATGAGTTCGATGAACGGCACCAGCCATGTTGGTCCGACGGTGACGACATCGGGTAGCGCAAGCTGGATCGACACGATGACGATGACGACGAAGGTCACCCACAGGCCGGTGATGCGCAGGTGCTTGACCATGGCGGGAGCGAGCCTCGCCGGAGTGGTGGCGTCTGGTGAGTCGGTCGCCATGGGCCCAATCTAGTGCCGCCTGCGCCTCCGCAGGGCGATCTCCACCACGATGACGGGGATCGCGACGATGGCGATCACGAGCAGGAAGGGCAGCAAGAACCCGGCCGCTGTGAGGAGGGTGGCGGTCCCGGTTCGAAACGCGTTCCAGCCGGACTGCAGCCCTAAGACGAAGCCCGGTGGCGTGAACGCTGCGGCCTCGCTGGTGCCATGTCGCCTCCGCCGCAACCGGCTAGGAGCGCGAAGGCCACGAGGCTCCCCACCGCAGTGAGTGCCGACAGTCCACGACGCATGAGACCTCTCGCCCTGTGACAATTCGCTACGTTCGGCGCTTGCGTGCGGGGATTGCCCGAAGGGCAGCGATCGGTCAGATCGGGTGGACACCGCGCTACTGCGGGTGGAGCATGGCCGGATGCGCAGGACCGGGTCCGGTGTGATCGCAGCGACGATGGGGTTGGTGATTTCGGTCATGGTCGTGGGATGTGCCGGCGATGACTCAGTTGTCGTTCCCACGCCTGACCCGGGCAGTCCCACCACGAGTTCGGCTCCGCCGACCCCGACGCCGTCTCCCACGCCTGAGATCATCACGTGGGCAGGCAGCGTGTGCATTGCCCGCGATGAGCTCGTCGCCACCGTCGGCGAGATCGCCACCAACCTCGACTACGACCCAAACTCAGCAGACTCCGTCGGCGAGCAGTTCCAAGCTCAGGTCGAGGCTCAGATGGGTGATGTCCAGGCGGCTTCCGAGCGCCTCGGCGCCGCCTTGGGCGGTGTACCCCTCGACTACGTCGAGGCAGCGGCGGCCCTGACGGCCCTTCAGGCGCAGGTCGATGCGCTCAATGCGGCCAAGGACACCACCATGGGCCATGTCACGGCCGCGCAGAATGCCGGCGATCCGGTGTCGGCCGGTCTGGAGTGGTTGAGGGCGGCTGGAGCGGCCAAGGAGACCTTCGACGCCGGCACATCGACCCTCGACGCGCTATCGAAGGCCAATGACGCTGTCGATGGTGACGTGGGCGATGCCTTCGCCAAGGCACCCAAATGCCAGTGACCTGCCTCTAGGGTGTGCGTGTGGGCTTGATCTCGGTCGTCGACGACCAGGGCGTACGCACCGTCACGATGACCCACCAGGAGCGGCGCAATGCCCTGGGAGTGGCCCTGCTCGACGAACTCCTGCCCGCGGTGGAAGGCGCCGACTGTCGGGCACTGATCCTGCGAGCTGAGCCAGGCGTGACCACGTGGTCCGCGGGCCACGACATCGATGACCTTCCGGTTGACGGGAGCGATCCGCTCGCGTGGACCTCGCCGGTGGAGCACCTGGTGCGCGCAGTGCGTGGGGCTGGATTTCCGGTCATCGCGGCAGTGGAGGGTGGCGCATGGGGCGCTGCGTGCAACCTCGCCTTCGCCTGCGACATCATCGTCGCCACTCGCACGGCGGAGTTTGCGATCACGCCAGCCAAGCTCGGCGTGCCCTATCACTCGGAGGGGGTTGCCCAGTTCCTTGCCGCCGTGTCAGCGCCGGTCGCCAAGGCGATGTTCTTCACCGCTGAGCCCCTTCGCGCCGACTCGGCCCAACTCGCCGACACCGTCTTCTCCGTCGTCGACTCGAGCGACGAGCTCACGGCGTCGTCGGAGCGACTAGCCCGGCGAATTGCCTCACTGGCTCCCTTGTCCATCAAGGCCATCAAGGCGGAGATCAACGCCCTGACCGATGCTCGCCCGCTGACCGCCGACTCCTTTGAGCAGCTGACGGCCCTGAGGCAACGTGCCTGGACGAGCGCCGACTTCCACGAGGGCCTGGCTGCCTTCTGTGAGAAGCGCGCGCCGGACTTCACCGGGGAGTGACGCACCCGTCGACGGGCACGACTGGGATAGTCGTGCTGTGAGCAGCAACGACCCCCACTTCGCGCGAACGACCGGCGGTCTCTACCCCGTCATCGTCGGGATCTTCGTGGGCCTGCTGCTCATCTCCAATATCGGTGCCGTCAAGCTCATCGCCTTCGGCTCGATCATCACCGACGGCGGGGTATTCCTCTTCCCGCTCGTCTACGTCGTCGGCGACGTGCTGAGCGAGGTCTACGGCTTCACGGCAGCGCGCCGGGCCATCCTTCTGGGCTTCGCGATGTCGGTCCTGGCTGCGGCCACCCTTTGGTTGGTCCAGATCTCCCCACCGGCCGCCGACTGGGGCAACCAGGAGGCCTTCGAAGCCGTCCTCGGATTCGTCCCGCGGATCGTGCTCGCGAGCATCTGTGGCTATCTTGTGGGTCAGCTTTTCAACGCCTGGGTGCTCGTCAAGATCAAGCAGCGCACCGGCGAGCGATCCTTGTGGGTGCGACTGATCGGTTCGACCGCTGTCGGCGAGCTCGCCGACACCATCGTCTTCTGCACGGTCGCCTTCTTCGGGGTCTTGACCGGCGTGGACTTCCTCATCTACGTGATCGCGGGATACGTCTACAAGACCCTCATCGAAGTCGTGCTGCTACCGGTGTCCTACGCGATCATTCGCTTCGTGAAGCGGCACGAGCCGTCCTACGACCTGGCCACCGACCCGGCGTAGTAGCGCCCGAGGAATTCTGACCGAAATGCGCTGAAATCGCCGACCTCGATCGATTCACGCATGCGATCAACGAGCCGCACGACGAATCGGATGTTGTGGATAGTGGCGAGGGTGGCGCCGACCATCTCCTTTGCCTTGAAGGCGTGGTGAAGGTACGCACGGGTGAAGTTGCCGCAGGTGTAGCAGTCGCAGACCTCGTCGATCGGGACGAATGCCCGGCGATTGGTGCTGGTGACCAGATTGAAGCGACCGCTGGGGGAGTAGACCGCGCTGTTGCGCGCCTCTCTCGAAGGTGAGACGCAGTCGAAGGTGTCGGCACCTGCGGCCACTCCGGCGAAGAGGTCACCGGGCTCGCCAATACCCAGCAGGTGGCGCGGCCGGTCGTCGGGGAGCTCAGCGGTGACCCAGCCGACTATGAGCGGCAGGTTCACCTTCTCGATCGCACCGCCGATGCCGAAACCGACGAAGTCCATCGCCCCCAGGTCCCGGGCCGCCCTACGGCGAAGGTCCTCGTACTGCGCCCCCTGGATGACGCCGAAGAGCGCCTGGTAGGGCCGCCGCGGGTGCTCCTCGCGCAGGCGGGCGTGCTCGACGAGACAGCGCTTTGCCCACAGTCGCGTGCGTTCCAGCGAGGCCTCCTGGTAGTCGCGCGTGTTGTTCAGTGTCGTCAACTCATCGAAGGCAAAGGCAATATCGGCCCCGATGGCCGCCTGCACGCGCATCGATATCTCCGGAGTGAACCGGTGCTCCGAACCGTCGAGGTGCGAGCGAAAGGTCACGCCATCGTCATCGACGACCGCCAGTCGCTCCTTGCCGGGCGCGATGACATGGTCATCGCGACGACCGGCATCCATGGCGAGTACCTTCTTGAAGCCGGCGCCGAGGCTGAGGACCTGGAAGCCGCCGCTGTCGGTGAACGTCGGCCCCGGCCAGTTCATGAAGGCCCCGAGCCCACCCGCCTCCGCCACGATGTCGGCTCCGGGCTGGAGGTAGAGGTGGTAGGCGTTGGCCAGCACGGCCTGCGCACCGATATCTAGAAGCGACTCGGGCAGCATCGTCTTGACCGTTGCCTTCGTGCCCACGGGGATGAAGGCGGGGGTGCGAATCTGGCCGTGCGGCGTGGAGATGACACCGGTTCGCCCCGCCCCGTCGGGCATGCGCGTGCCGAGGGCAAACGAGAATTCCGGGGTGGACACCCCGGTATCCCATCACAGTCGGGATGCCGGGATGCGACTAGCGCGTGCATCGAATGCTGAAGTGGAGGTAGGCGATCCCCGGTGTAGTAGCGGCGGTCCTCGCGGAATTGGGGCTTTATCTGCACGCCCGCGGCACACGAGTCGTTGCTGACGACGAGATAGGGCAGATTGGTTGCTTCCCAAACACGCTCTTGGCGAATGTGCGTCGATGCGCCGAACCCTCGTCACGCCTGCGCCACTGCCAGGTCATTCCAGGAAGCGCCTTCACCGATCGCGATGGTCCGGCAGGGGTCGCCGCACTAGGGTCTGAGCGTGCGTGAGGTCATCGACGGCGTCGAGGTTGAGCACCGCGATCTCCTGACCAACGGCATTCGCCTGCACTGCGTGATCGCCGGGCCTGGTGACGGCCCGCTCGTGGTCGCCCTCCACGGTTTCCCGGAGTTCTGGCGTGGGATGTCGGGCGTGGTGGTGGCGCTGGCCCGCGCCGGCTACCGCGTGGTTGCCCCTGACCAGCGCGGCTACAACCTCAGCGAGAAGCCGCGGGGGATCGACGCCTACCGCATAGAGGAACTCGCGGCCGATGTCGTCGGGCTCATCGACGCCTTCGGTCGAGATAGGGCTGACATCGTCGGTCACGACTGGGGAGCCGCAGTCGCCTGGTGGACGGCCCTGACGCACGCCGACCGGGTGCGCCGCATGGTGGTCATCAACGTGCCGCATCCGAGCGTGTTCGCCAAGGAGGTGCGCACCAATCGGCGCCAGACCCGCAAGAGCTGGTACATCTTCGCGATCCAGCCAGCGGCAGTCGCCGAACGCGTGGCCTTCTCGCGGCGAACGCGCCCACGATTCGCTCGACTCATTGCCGGGACCGCCAACCCGGGCTCATTCGACGAGCCCTACCTCGCCCAGCTCCAGCAGGCATGGGCGCAGCCGGGAGCGGCGACAGGCATGCTCAACTGGTATCGCGCGTCAGTGCGCCGACGACCTGGCCGTCTGGCCGACAAGCGGGTGCACGTGCCCACCATGATCATCTGGGGGCGCAATGACATGGCCCTCAGCGACACGATGGTGCAGCCGAGCGCTGACCTGTGCGACGACGTACGCGTCGAGTGGTTCGACAACGCCACGCACTGGGTGCTGCACGACGAGCCGGAGCGCACGAGCGCCCTCATCGTCGACTTCATGTCGTCCTAGCACGCAGCAGCAGCCAACCGCTCGAGGAAGTCCAGGACGACGGGGTCGACGGCTCCCGGCACGAGGCGCTCCTCGAGGTTCTCGATGCCGGCGGCTCGCTCGAGCGCCTTCTCGAGGTCGGGGTCGTCGTAGCCGAGCGTGTCGAGGGCGCGGCGCAGTCGGGCCGCGGTCTCTCCCTCCAGGGGCAGGGTCGACTCCGGGGATCCGAAGAGCAGCGAGTGGATCTCCATTAGCCGGCCGAGTTCGACGACGGGATCGGGATGGTCGTCGACGCGCAGGTCGATGGCGATGTCGCTGCCGCCCCCGTAGCCGGCTCCGACTCCGCCGACGAGGAGCGCGGCGCTCTGCCGACCTCGGGAGTCGCCTCCGGCACGGTCCCCTGCGAGCAGGGCGGCGTGGAGTCGTGTCTCGAAGGCGTCGGCGGGATGGGCGAGATAGGCGTCACGCATGGCCGCGACCACGTGCGGGCCGGTGAGGATGTTGCCCTGAATGGCGTAGCCCGGGCCGGTGATTCCGCCCGCCCAGTCGAGGCACTCGTCGCCGGTGAAGGTGGCCGCGCTGCCCGCCGCGTCGACGATCCCGGCCTGACGCTGATCCCGGCCCTCGTCGGCAGCGACGAGAACGTCAAGAGACGCCTGCGCATCGTGGCCACTCCCCAGCAGGGCGAAGCCGTCCGGCAGGTAGCGCATGTTGGCGAAGGACTGGGTGGCGATGGCGCCGAGGGGTGCGCGAACGCCGGGCACCACGGCTCCGGCGGCGAGGAATTTGCTCGCGACGGCCACTCCCCAGCGGGTGCCGTCATCGCTGCGAGCCACGATCGAGAACGTCATGGCCCGACGGTAGCGGGAGGTCAGGCGTGGCTGTGCTCAATGGCGTCCCGAACCTGGTCACGCAGGGCGATGAACTCCGGCTGGGAGCGCAGTTCGGCGACGGGCACGCCCTCGGGGGTCACGTTGGACTCGACGTCGAGGACGATCTCGCCGGGCCGGGGGCTCACGAACCGGCACCTGCTGGAGGTGGTCGAGTCGATCGAGGCCGATCCGTCGGTGCACCTGGCCGGGCTCGGCATCGGGCACGACATGAGTTCGTACCTGCGCCGCTCGCGGGTCGTGGACCCCGACCGGATCCTGGACCGCGAGACGGCCCGCGCCATCCTGGGATTCCTGGCGCAGCCGTGACCGACGCGATTTCGGGAATCCGGGACGCGGTTGGCCCATTATCGGAAGCCCTCTACAGTTATCCCGTAGCCGTCCCCGAAAGCGAGTTGCCATGACCATCACCGCCAATCCCGACGAGGGCAAGCGCGTCTACGACCTGGACCGCGAGTACGTCTTCCACTCGTGGAGTGCACAGGGCAAGCTCAATCCGCTCTGCATAGCCGGCGCTGAGGGGTCCTACATCTGGGACTACGACGGCAACCGCATGCTCGACTTCTCGTGCCAGTTGGTCTACACCAACCTCGGCCACCAGCACCCCAAGCTCGTCGCCCGCATCCAGGAGCAGGTGGGCAAGCTGGCGACCATCGCCCCGCAGCACGCGGTCGACGTGCGCGGCGAGGCCGCCAAGAAGATCGTCGAGGTGGCCGGGCCCAACATGAAGCAGGTCTTCTTCACCAACGGCGGTGCCGATGGCATCGAAAACGCGATCCGCATGGCGCGCCTGCACACGGGTCGCACCAAGGTCCTGACGACCTACCGGTCGTACCACGGCAACACCACGACCGCGATCACGGCCACGGGCGATCAGCGCCGCTGGCCCAACGAATATGGCATCCACCACGTTCACTTCTTCGGCCCCTACCTCTACCGCTCGGTGTTCGGCTCCATGACCGAGGAGGAGGAGTGCCAGCGCGCGCTCGCGCATCTCGAGGAGGTCCTCACCTTCGAGGGTCCGCAGACGATCGCGGCGATCACGCTCGAGTCGGTGCCCGGCACCGCCGGCATCTTCCCGCCGCCGCCCGGCTACCTCGAGGGCGTTCGGGCCCTGTGCGACAAGCACGGGATCATGTACATCGCCGACGAGGTGATGGCCGGCTTCGGTCGCACGGGCAAGTGGTTCGCCTTCCAGAACTACGACGTGCAGCCCGACCTCATCGTCTTCGCCAAGGGCGTCAACTCCGGCTACGTGCCGGTCGGCGGCGTGGTCATCTCCGAGCCCATCGTCGCGACGTTCCAGGATCGCGTCTTCCCCGGCGGCCTGACCTACTCCGGTCACCCGCTGGCCATGGCATCGATCTGCGCGGCCATCGACACCATGCACGAAGAGGGCACCATGGACAACGCCGCGGCGATCGGCCGCAACGTCCTCGGCCCCGGCCTCACTGAGCTCAAGGAGCGCCACCCGATCGTGGGCGACGTCCGCGGCATCGGCGTTTTCTGGGCCGTCGAGCTCGTGCTCAATCGCGAGACCAAGGAGCCGGTCGTTGCCTACGGCGCCCCGGTCAGCGGCGCGCTCGCCGAGGTCAACGCCGAGTGCAAGAAGCGCGGCCTCCTGCCCTTCGTCGCCGGCAACCGCGTGCACATGGTGCCGCCGTGCAACGTCAGCGAGACCGAGGCCAAGGAAGGCATCGCCCTGCTCGACGAGGCGCTGTCGACCATCGATCACTACGCCCAGGTGTAGGTAGGCGGCCTAACGGCCGGACCCGAGGCTCGACGGCCGGTCTGCTACAGGCGAGCGGGGCCGCGTGGAGCGCGGCGGTGCTGCGGGCGACGCCCCCTACGGCGTGGCCTACGTCGTCGCGCTCTGGACCCCGGCTAGCGGCGCGTCGTGACTGTCACGGTATTGCTCGCGGTCGAGCCCACCGTGAAGTAGACCGAGAGACTCACGGCCTTCCCAGTGCGATAGCGCCAAACAAAGCCGCCCT
>VGBL01000017.1 GCA_016870515.1 Actinomycetota bacterium
GTTAGCGAGCGCACCGCGGAAGCCGAGTTCGATCGCCACCGCCTGCGGGTCGAGGCCGAGCGACGAGCCGGCCAGAGCCCCAGCACCCAGCGGCGAGAGCGCATTGCGGCGATCCCAGTCACGCAGTCGATCGACGTCGCGACCGAGCGCATGCACATGCTTGGCAAGCTCGTGGCCGAAGGAGACGGGCTGCGCGTGCTGCAAGTGAGTGAATCCCGGGGCGATCGTGTCGACGTGGGCCTCGGCCTGGTCGAGCAAGGCCAGCTGAAGGTCGACGACCGCGGCCGCAATCGCGCGTGCCTGGTCGCGTAGGTAGAGCCGGAAGTCGGTGGCCACCTGGTCGTTGCGACTGCGCCCCGCACGGAGCTTGCCGCCCAGGGGGCCGAGCCTGTCGAGGAGTCCGCGCTCGATGGCCGTGTGGACGTCCTCGTCGTCAGGGGACGGCACGAAGGCACCCGAAGCGACGTCGGCGGCCAGTTGACCGAGTGCTTCGTCGACGAGGACGAACTCGTCTGCGGTCAGGAGCCCGGCGCGCTGGAGCACACGCGCGTGGGCCCGGGTCTGACGAATGTCATAGGGCGCCAGCCTCCAGTCGAAGTGCACGGATGCACTGAGCGCCGCCATGGCCTCGGCCGGACCGCCCGCGAAGCGACCTCCCCACAGGCGAGTGGGCACGTCGTCGCTCATGGCACCTCCGCTCCGCCGGGCATGCGCCCCTCAGCCATGGCCAGGATCTCAGCAGCAACCTCGGCTCCGGCATCTGCGCCACGAGTGACAAGGAGCACCGTGTCGTCGCCGGCAACCGTGCCGATGATGGGCGGCCACTGGGTGCGATCGAATGCCGAGGCGAGGTACTGGGCACCGCCGGGCGGCGTACGCACCACGACGATGTTGGCCGAGTGATCCACGGACACCACGAGCTCGTGAGCCGCCCTCACCAGGCGAGTGACGTCGGTGCCTGCATCGGTGCCGGGGTGGCCCGACAGGGACGGCCTTGCCGGAGCGCCGGGCTCGCCCGGCAGGGTGTAGACGGCGCGACCGTCCCCATTGGGAAGCTTGACCGCACCGAGATCCACGAGATCGCGCGAGAGCGTCGCCTGGGTGACGACGAACCCGTCGCGCGCCAGAATGCCGCGCAGCTCCTCCTGTGAGCAGATGCTTCGGCCGCTGAGCACCTCGGCGATTCGCGTGCGTCGAGCAGCCTGGGTGCGCGGGGTCGTCACGACACCTCCCCCACAGCCGCCGCCCATCGCCCGGCCACCAGGTCGAGATCGGCGTCGTTGACGACCAGGGGCGGAGCGAGTCGGATCACATTGTTTCCGATGGCGTTGACGATCAAGCCATTGCGTCGGCAAGCGGCCTCGAGATCCGATGCCACAGGCACAGCGAGAACGATTCCCAGCAGCAGGCCCTTGCCGCGCACGTGCGACACCACAGGAGAGGAGCCGACGATCGAGCGCAGTCGATCTCCCTTCGCCTTCGCACCGTCGACGAGACCGTCGCGCGCGATCACCGCGAGGACGGCGAGTGCCGCCGCGCAGCTGACCGGGTTGCCGCCGAAGGTTGAGCCGTGACTTCCCGGGCCGAGAAGCGAGGCCGCACGGCCGAACGCCACGCACGCGCCGATAGGCAAACCTCCGCCCAGGCCTTTCGCGAGCGTGACCACATCCGGAATCACTCCCTCGTGCTGAAGGGCGAACCACGCACCTGTACGACCAATTCCCGTCTGGACTTCATCGAGGATGAGCAGTGCTCCGTGGGCATCGCAGGCCCGACGCGCTGCGGGGAGGTAGCCCTCGGGGGCCGGAATCACACCACCCTCACCCTGGATGGGCTCCAGGAAGACGGCGGCCGTGTCATCGTCGACAGCCGCATCGAGGGCGTCGACATCGCCGTATGGCACCACGATGACGTCGCCGGGAAGGGGCCGGAAGGGATCCTGCTTGGCTGGCTGGGCGGTCAGTGCGAGCGAGCCCATCGTGCGGCCGTGGAAGGACCGCTCGGCAACGATGACGCGCGCGCGGCCCGTGCACCGCGACAACTTGAAGGCGGCCTCATTGGCCTCGGCCCCCGAGTTGCAGAAGAAGACGCGGCCGCCACGCTCGCCGGACGGGTCGAGCAAGGCCAGGAGCCGTTCGGCGAGCTCGACAGCCGGAGGGGTCAACGCCAGGTTGCTCGTGTGGCCCACGGTGGCCATCTGCGCGGCCACGGCCGCGATGAGATCGGGGTGAGCGTGGCCGAGAGCGTTGACCGCGATCCCGGCGAGGAGGTCGACGTAGTCGTTGCCCTCTGCATCCCACACGCGAGCGCCGTCACCCCGCACGATCGTCATTGCGGGCGTGCCGTAGTTGTCCATCAGCGAAGCCTGCCACCGGTCCTGCCAGGCCTGCGTCGACGCGATACCCACGGCAGTCATCGCGTCACCTCATCAGGAAGGACCATGGTGCCCACTCCTTCGTCGGTGAAGACCTCGACCAGCAGTCCATGCGGCACGCGCCCGTCGATGACGTGAGCACGAGGCACGCCGCCCTGCACGGCACGCAAACAGGCCTCCATCTTGGGGATCATGCCCGAATCAAGTCCCGGCAGGACAGCAGCAAGCTCGCTCGCGCTGATCTCGGCGATCACCCGCTCGCTAGTGGGCCAGTCGGCATAGAGTCCGGCGACGTCAGTGAGCACGACGAGCTTCTCCGCTCCGAGCGCGACGGCGAGGGCGGCGGCGGCCGTATCGGCGTTGACGTTGTGGATGACGCCCTTGGCGTCAGGGGCGACCGTCGAGACGACCGGGATCCGGCCCTCGTCGAGCAGTGCAGTGACGAAGTCGGGGCGCACTTCAACCACGTCTCCCACCAGACCCAGATCGACCTCCTGGCCGTCGACAACGGTGCCGCGGCGCTCGGCTCGGAAGAGTCGTGCGTCTTCGCCCGAGAGTCCAACCGCGTAGGGCCCGTGGGCATTGACCAAGGTGACGATTTCGCGCTGCACCTGTCCGGTCAGGACCATGCGCACGACTTCCATGGCCTCTGGCGTCGTCACGCGCAGGCCCCCGCGGAACTCGCTGTCGATACCAACTCGATCAAGCATCGCCGAGATCTGCGGACCGCCACCGTGAACGACGACCGGGCGAAGGCCGGCCAGTCGCAGGAAGACGACGTCTTCGGCAAACGCGGCCTTCAACGCATCGTCTGTCATCGCGCTTCCGCCGTACTTGATGACGATCGTCGCTCCACGGAATCGCTCGAGCCAGGGCAACGCCTCAGCAAGCACCGACGCCTTCTCTCGTGCGCTCATGTCGCGTACGCCGAGTTCTCGTGGACGTAGTCGGCGGTGAGGTCGTTCGTCCACAGTGTTGCGGCCGCCTGGCCAGCGGCCAGATCGATGGTGATGACGACGTCTCGGCCCGAAAGGTCGACAAGGCTTCGCTCCTCGCCCACTCCCCCCGATCGGCACACCCATACGCCATTGATGGCGACGTCGACCCGATCAGGGTCGAAAGAGGCCCGCGTGGTGCCGATCGCGGAGAGCACCCGACCCCAGTTGGGGTCCTCGCCGTGGATGGCGCACTTCAGCAGATTGCTCCTCGACACGGCACGCGCGACCTCGACGGCATCGTCCTCTGTTAGTGCGTGTAGAGCATCGATGCGAATGTCCTTGCTGGCTCCCTCGGCATCGTGGATGAGCTGCTGGGCCAGATGTGCGCAGACGGCAACGACAGCATCGGTCAGCGCATCTGCGCCGGGAGATACACCGGATGCGCCACTGGCCATGATGAGAACGGTGTCGTTAGTGGACATGCAGCCGTCGGAATCTATGCGATCGAAGGTCACGCCGGTGGCCTGACGCAGGACAGCGTCGAGGGTGGACGCATCGGCTCTGGCATCAGTGGTGAGGACGACGAGCATCGTCGCGAGTCCCGGAGCGAGCATTCCGGCACCCTTGGCCATGCCGCCCACCATGAAGCCGTCGCCGTGCGCCACCGCGGTCTTGGGGACGGTGTCGGTGGTCATGATCGCCATCGCCGCATCGGATCCACCGTCGGCATCGAGCGCCACCGCTGCCGAGGCGACCCCCGCGAGGAGGCGATCCATCGGGAGTCGCTCGCCGATGAGACCGGTCGAGCACACGGCCACCTCGCCCGCACCCGTGCCAAGTAGTTCGGCGACACGCTCAGCCGTTCGGTGAGTGTCGGCAAATCCATCGGGTCCGGTGCACGCGTTGGCTCCGCCCGAGTTGAGGATCACCGCGTGGAGCTCACCATCGGCGACCGCCTGTCGCGTCCAGTGCACGGGGGCCGCAGCGAATCGATTGCTCGTGAAGACCGCTGCCGCTGATCGTTCCGGGCCATCGTTGACGACCAGGGCGACGTCAGGACGCCCACTGGCCTTGAGTCCAGCGGTGACGCCTGAGGCTCGGAAGCCCCGCGCTGCCGTGACGCTCATGGCGCCATTCCCGCAGCACTCAGCCCTGCTCCCTCGTCGAGGCCCAGCATGAGGTTGGCGTTCTGCAGTGCCTGGCCCGCAGCCCCCTTGACGAGGTTGTCGATGGCCGCGATGACAATCGCGCGACCGGAGTGGACGTCGGCGACGGCCTGCACGTGGACGGCATTGCTGCCCAAGGTCGCGGCCGTGTGGGGCCATTGGCCGGGGGGAAGCACCGTGACGAAGCGCTCGCGAGAATATGCGCCCGCCAAGCACTCGTGCAGGTCCTCGGCGGAGACGCCCGGCGCCAGGTCGGCCGAGCTCGTCGCGAGGATGCCGCGGGGCATCGGTGCCAGCAGCGGCGTAAACGACACGACGACATCGCGAACAGCGGCGTGGGTCAGGGCCTGCTCGATCTCCGGGGTGTGCTGGTGCACGCCACCGACCTTGTAGGGCGACATGGATCCCATCACCTGCGAGGCAAGCAGGGTCTCGCTCGGGGTACGGCCTGCGCCGGAGGTGCCGGAAGCCGCAACAACGCTCACGCGAGAATCGATGAGGCCCTCCGCGAGCAGCGGGGCAAGACCCAGTGCGATTGCGGTCGGGTAGCAGCCGGGATTGGCCACGCGAATCGACTCGCGCACCTGCTCGCGAACGCCGGGCAGCTCCGGCATCCCGTAGAGCCAGTGGCCCGCGTAGGAGTCGTTGTAGAAGGCCTTCCACTTGGACTCATCGCCCAGGCGGAAATCTGCGCCGAGATCGACGATGCACTGGTCGCCGGGGAGTCGCCGCACGATCGACGCCGACTCTCCGTGCGGCAGCGCGAGGAAGACGACGTCGGCTTCGCCCAGGACATCGGAATCTGCCGCCACCAGCGGCCGATCGGCCAGGGGGACGAGTTGGGGATGCACCTCCCCCACGGTGCGACCCGCCTTGGTGCCGGCCGCCACCGCTCCCACGCACAGGTCGGGGTGACCGAGCAGCAGCCGAAGGAGTTCGCCGCCGGCGTATCCGGAGGCGCCGGCCACGGCTGCCGTGATAGTCACGGCAAAAGTATACGCATACACGCATACGGGCCTCAGGACCCCCTCAGCACCGCCCCGTGGCGCCCGGCTGCCGCCGCGATGGCCCCCTCGCGCGCGGCCGTGATCTCCTCGGCCGAGAGCGTTCGATCCGCAGCCCGTAGGCGCAAGGCGAAGGCCAGCGACCGATGTCCCTCCGGCACCTGCGGTCCGACGTAGACATCGAAGAGCCGCACGTCCTCGCACAGTTCCCCTGCGCCGGCACGCACTGCTGCTTCGACATCGGCTGCGGAAACGGAGTCGGCGACCACCAGAGCGATGTCTTCCTTAGCCACCGGCTGGACCCCGACGTTAGGCGCCGGAGCGACGTCGACGGCCGCTTCGATCAGCGCGTCGAGGTCGATCTCGAGCGCGCACACTCTCGGTGGAAGGTCGTAAGCGGCGGTGACACGCGGATGGAGTTCGCCCGCGTGGCCGATAAGCCTTCCAGCGATCTCGAGTGCGGCAGTGCGACCAGGATGGAAGGGAGCGTCGGATCCCTGGCGGACGATGATGGTCGCGCCCAGCGCACCGCCCAGGTCTCGCGCGAGCTCGACCGCGTCGCTCCAGGTGGCGGGGCGACCCGGACCCCACCAGCCGCCCACCTCGATGTCGCCCACGAGGACAACGGCAGCGTGGTGCGGTTGATCCGGTAGCAGGTCTTCGAGGGTGTCAAGTTCCTCGTCGGAAGGACGACCGTCGACCGCGGGCCGCAGTGGCCCTACCGTGCCGTCGGGCTGCTGGTGATCGCGGAGCACGAAGACGCGGCCGATTTCGCTCACGGCGATGCTGTCGGTGCCGCGCGACAGATTGCGACGAGCGGCGGCGAGCAGGCCGGGCAGAAGGGTCGTGCGCAGCAGGGGCTGCTCGTCTGACAGCGGATTGGCCAGGCGGGGCGCACGCCGCCGGACATCATCCGCGCTCAGCAGGAGCGCATCGTGGTCGAGGTGGCCCGTGAAGGGATAGGTGAGGACATCGACGACGCCGAGGCCGGCAAGGGTGATGCCCGCGCGCCGGCGCAGGCGCTGGTGGCGCGTGAGCCCATAGCCAGCCGGCGCCATGGGGAGGCGGGACGGGATGTTGTCGTATCCCTCCAGGCGCACGACCTCCTCGACCAGGTCGGCGGGATCGCTGAGATCGGGACGCCATGGGGGGACCGTGACGGAGAGTCGGTCATCGCCGGCAACGGCACAGCCGACCTCGCTCAGCCGCGCAGTAGTGGTCGCATGGTCAATCGGCATGCCTGCCGTGCGGGCCGGCAGGTCGGCGTCGATTTCGATGATAGTGGGCACGTAGGGCGACTCCCACGCCGTCATGCCCGCGTATATGCCGCCGCCGTACTGCAGGAGCAACTGGGCCGCGCGAGCCGACGCGTAGGGCGCAAGTACGCGATCGACTCCCCGCTCGAAGCGCCTTGACGCCTCGGAGGACAGCCGGTGCCTGCGGGCTGTGCGCGCAACGGGCTCGGGAGTGAAGCGGGCGGCCTCGAGGACGACGTCGGTCGATCGCTCGTCGATCTCGGTGTGGAGGCCACCCATCGTGCCGGCCAGGCCGATGACGCCGGAGTCGTCGCGAATCACGACGTCATCGGCGTCAAGGGTGCGCACTACGTGATCGAGGGTCTCTAAGCGCTCGCCGGCGGCCGCGCGTCCTGCTCGCACGCTGCCCGTCAGCTTGGCACCGTCGAAAGCATGCAGGGGCTGGCCGAGTTCGAGCATGACGTAGTTAGTGACGTCCACCGCGAGTGATACCGGTCGCATGCCCGCCGCGATCAACCGGCGGCTCATCCAATCCGGCGTGGGAGCCGTCGGATCGAAGCCCACGATGCGACGGAGCGTGAAGAGGCCGCACATCGACGGATCGTCCACTCCGCAATCCCAGGGCGCGACGCTGGCGCCCGGCGGCGGAAGGTCGGCCAACTGGAGCCCCGGATCGTCGAACAGGAGGCCGAATGCCGTAGCCACCTCGCGGGCGACCCCGCGCACGCAGAGGGCGTAGCCGCGATCGGGAGTCACCGCGATGTCGAGGATCTGCTCCCCCATGCCAAGCAGCGCGCTCGCGTCATCGCCAACGGCGCCACTGTCAAGCACGATAATGCCGTCATGATCATCGCCGAGCCCGAGCTCGCGCTGCGAGCAGATCATTCCGTCGGAGACGTGGCCGTAGGTGCGGCGCGAGGCGATGACGAAATCACCGGGCAGCACGGTGCCCGGGAGAGCGACCACGACAAGATCACCGGATGAGAAGTTGCGGGCGCCGCACACGATGCCCCGCACGCCGCCATGAGCCTCACCGATGTCCACCTGGCACCAGCGAATGGGCTTCTTGAAGTCAGCGAGCTCATCGATCGAAAGGACGCGGCCAACGATGAGCGGGCCGGAGACACCGGCGCCGACCGACTCGACCGCCTCTACCTCGAGGCCAGCGGCGATCAGGCGGTCGGCAATCTCGCGGCCGTCAACGTCAGGGGGAAGCGAAACGAGGTCGCGCAGCCACTCGAGGGGAACCCGCATCAGACCTCCCACCCGAAGGCCCGGCTGAAGCGAATGTCGCCTTCGACCATGTCGCGCATGTCGGTGACGCCGTGTCGGAACATCAGGGTGCGCTCCACGCCCATGCCGAAGGCGAATCCGGAGTAGCGATCGGTGTCGATGCCAGCTGCTCGGAGCACTCGAGGGTTGACCATGCCGCAGCCGCCCCACTCGATCCAGCCCTCGCTGGAGCACGTGCGGCACGGCGCATCTGGATTGCCGACCGAGGCGCCCAGGCACACGAAGCACTGGAGGTCGAGTTCGGCACTGGGCTCGGTGAACGGAAAGTACGACGGACGCAGGCGAATCCGCACGCCCGGCCCAAACATCGAGGTGGCCAGATGCTCCAGTGTCCCCTTGAGATCCGCCATGGTGATGCCCTCGTCGATCGCGAGGCCCTCGATCTGGTGGAAGACCGGCGTGTGGGTTGCGTCCAGCTCATCGGTGCGGAAGACCTTGCCCGGAGCCACGACGTATACGGGCAGGTCACGCGCGAGCATGGCTCGGAGCTGGATGGGCGACGTGTGCGTGCGCAGGACGACGCCGCTGTCCTCACTGCCAACGAAGAAGGTGTCCTGCATCGTGCGCGCCGGATGATCAGGGGGGACGTTGAGGGCGTCGAAGTTCATCCACTCGGCCTCGACCTCGGGGCCCTCGGCGACCTCGTAGCCCATGGCGATGAAGACCTCCCCCATCAGCTCCATGAGGGTGGTGAGCGGATGTCGGGCCCCGGCCTCGCGCCGCCCCGTCGAGAGCGTGACATCGACGGACTCCTCGACGAGCGCGCGAGCATCACGCTCTGCCTCGAGCTCGACCAGCCGCTGATCAAGGGCCGCGCGTACGACGGCACGCGCATCCCCCACGCGCTTGCCGGCCTCGGCCTTGGCCGCCGGAGGGAGCGCGCCGATCTCGCGGTTGGCGAGTGCCAGTGCCGAGCGATCCCCAGCATGCTCAAGACGGGCCGACTTCAGCTGATCCAGGTCGGCAGCCTTAGCGATGCTGACGAGTGCCGCTTGGACGGCAGCATCGACGGCTGCTGGCTCGAGGGCCGACACCCCGACCGGGTCGTAGGGGTTGTTGGGCGCGGACATCTACTCGCCCACGATGCGCCGCACCAGGGCCTCGACATTGTTGTCGACGGCGGCGGTGCCATCGAGCCGGACGTCGGGGTGCTCCGGAGCTTCGTACTCCTGGCCGATTCCCGTCATGTTGGGAAGGGTGCCCGACCGCGCCTTTGCGTACAAGCCCTTGGGGTCGCGGGTCGCGCACATCTCGACAGGGGTGTCGACGTAGACCTCAAGGAAGTCGTCTTCGTCGAAGATCGCCCGTGCCGCGCGGCGGTCGGCCCGGAAGGGCGAGATGAGGGCAACGATCACGATGAGGCCTGCCTCGAGCATCAACTTGGACGCCTCGGCGACGCGGCGAACGTTTTCGGCACGGTCCTCGGGGGTGAATCCCAGGTCCTTGTTAATGCCCGTGCGGACGTTGTCGCCGTCGAGCACGAAGGTGTGCAAGCCGAGTGCATGCAGACGGCGTTCGAGTGCGTCGGCGATCGTGGACTTGCCGGAGCCCGAGAGTCCGGTCAGCCACACCACCCTGGGCGTTTGATGCTTCAGCTGTGCGCGGGCGTCACGATTGACCTCGTAGGCATGCGGCACCACGTTGAGCGATCGGCGCAAAGCCATGCTCACCATGCCTGCTGCGACGGTGTCGGCGGAGACGCGATCGATGAGCAGGAACCCGCCGGTGTCTCGACATGCGGCGTAGAGATCGAGCGGAATCGGGATATCGGTGGCGATTTCGACACGGCCGATGTCGTTCATTTCCAGGACCCGCGCTGCCAGCTTCTGTCCGGATACGACATCGAGTCGATGCCTGACCACGGTGACGGTCGCGGGGACCGTGCGAGGACCGACGGCCAGCAGGTAGGAGCGGCCGTGCATCAAGGGCTCCTCGCCCACCCACACGACATCGGCCGAGAAGCGGTCGGCTGGCTGGGGCCAGGCCGTCGAGCCGTCGTCAGCCGTGCCGTCGGCAGCAAGGAGGTCGCCACGGGTGACATCCACCTCGCGGTCGAGCGTCAAGGTGACGGCATCGCCTGCGCACGCCTCCGCGAGGTCGCCCTGGAAGCCCACGATCCGCTCGACCGCGGCCCTTTGGCCGGAGTCGGCGACGACGACGGCCTCGCCCGGACGGATGGCGCCAGCGGCTACCGTGCCGGTGTATCCGCGGAAATTGCCATCGGCGCGGACGACGAACTGCACCGGCAGGCGAAAGGTTGTCGTGGTCGTCGAAGCCGGAGGAGTCCACCCCTGCAGGGCACCCAGGAGCGACGGACCGTGCCACCACTTCATGTGGGTGGTCCGCTTCGTGACATTGTCGCCCTCCACCGCGCTCACCGGGATGGTGACCACCTCGTCGAGTCCGAGGCGGGCAGCGGCCGCCCTGACCTGGCCCGAGAGGTCCTCGTGGATCGCGTGCTCGTAGCCGACGAGGTCCATCTTGTTGATGGCGATGACGATGGTCTTCACGCCCATGAGCGCACACACGGTAAGGTGCCGGAAAGTCTGCGGTCGCACGCCGCGTGCGGCGTCAACGAGCAGGACTGCCACGTCGGCATTGGAAGCCGCGACTGCCATGTTGCGGGTGAACTGCTCGTGGCCCGGTGCGTCGGCGATGATGACACGGCGCCCGCTGGGTAGGTACATGTGGCGATAGGCGACATCGATGGTGATTCCCTGCTCGCGCTCTGCCTCGAGGCCATCGGTGAGCAGGGAGAAGTCGATCTCACCAACGGGGATCGTGGAGCCCCCGCGACGGGTCTGGCGCGCGTACTCCAGTTGGTCCTCGGGAATCGAACCTGTCTCGGCAAGCAGGCGACCGATGAGGGTCGACTTGCCGTCGTCGACCGAACCGCAGGTGACAAGTCGCACGACCGGGGTGGCGTCGACTCCACTGGAGCGCTCGAGAAGCACGGTCATCAGAAGTAGCCCTCCGACTTCTTAGACTCCATCGAACTGCTTCCCTCTCCGTCGATCAGGCGGCCAGCGCGCTCGGACACATTGCTCTCGAGCATCTCGGCGATGAGGGTGTCGAGGTCGGCGGCGGTCGATTCGACCGCCCCCGAGAGCGGATAGCAGCCGAGCGTGCGGAAGCGCACGCTGCGCGTCTGCAAGACCTCGCCCTCACGCAGCGGGAAGCGGTCGTCGTCGACCATGATCCAGGTGCCCTCGCGTTCGACCACGGGTCGCGGACGGGCGAAGTAGAGGTCGACGATGGGGATGTTCTCGCGACGGATGTAGCGCCAGATGTCGAATTCGGTCCAGTTGCTGATGGGGAAGGCACGCATGCTCTGACCATCGGCTAGCGTCGTGTTGGCGGTTCGCCAGAACTCCGGCCGCTGCTTACGAGGGTCCCAACGGTGGCCGGGCTCGCGCAGGGAGAAGATGCGCTCCTTGGCGCGAGACTTCTCCTCGTCGCGACGCGCCCCACCGATCGCACAGTCGGCCTGCATCTCATCGAGGCCCTCGCGCAGGGCGACCGTCTTCATGATGCGGGTGTATTCGTGGGTGCCATGGGTGAACGGCGTGACTCCCTCGGCCACCGCGGCGTGATTGGTCTGGACCTTTAGGTCGAGGCCGAGTTCGCGGGCCATGCGCCCGCGGAACTCGATCATCTCCCGGAACTTCCAGGTGGTGTCGATGTGCATGACCTTGAAGGGAATGGGCGCGGGCCAGAACGCCTTGCGAGCGAGGTGGAGGAGCACGCTGGAGTCCTTGCCGATCGAGTACAGCAGGACCGGACGACGAAATGCGCCGGCCACCTCGCGGTAGACGTGGATTGCTTCGGCCTCCAGGGCGTCGAGGACATCGTCGTCGGAGACCGTCTCGGGGGCGGCCGAAGTCACGGGGTACCTCTCAGGCAGTCGGGTCCCAATCACGCTACCCCGAAAGTGGGGCCGCAGACCGGAGGGGTTGGGGGCTAGGCCTCGCTCATAACATCGGTCATGGCGCCGGACGCGGCGACCTTCGCCGCGCGCCTGCGGGCCACCTCGGCCTGGGCGGCGTCGATGGCCTCCTGGGAGAGCGGCCCGTTGGGCACCCGGGACCGCGGATGACGATCGCGGATGTAAGCGGCGAGTTCGGGTCCGGACTCCCACGAGGTGATCAGGCAGTAGCGCGGCTCGGGCCCTGGATGCCAGACGGCATGCCAAAGGCGCTGGGTGTCGATAATGACCTGGGCGCCTGCCGGCAGGGCAATGCGCGTCTCGGTCGAGGGATCGTCGCGGTCTTCGCGAAGGATCATGTAGGAGTCGGAATTATCCGTCAGGTTGAAGAAGCCCCGCACGATCCATCCGGTGCCCTCGGGATTGAGTCGGTTGTTGTCGTCGAGGTGGAGGTTGTAGACGCAATCGACGTATTCGTTGGGCTGCAACTCGATCACGCGGCACCGACCGATGTTGGCTCCTGGCTCCTCGGCGCGGGCCTTCAAGCGGGGCGCCTTGTCGATGTTGGCCTGCACCCAGACGCCGTCCTTGTCGGTCTTGGGCGGATTGTGGTGCCAGAAGCCGTTGCACTCGAGGTCGCCGTAGGCAGAGGCCAGGGGCGCGAACCGCGTCTCGCCGGAGGACTTCCAGTCGACGAACTCGATGTCGAGCCACTCCTGGGGATCGGCAGCCTGGTCGTACGAGTCGAGGACGACGTAACCGGTCTGCTCGAACTCGGGAAGCGTGATGTAGCCCATGGGCAGATCCCTTCGGTGAGCGGCGAACCGGCCCATTGTCCCTCAGGACCGCTGGGGCCACCCGCTGCGCCGCGCCCGTGTCACGCTCGTCACTGTGGTCGCAGGAGTGCGGCCCGGGTTGCCCGGGTTACCCGGCCGTTGCTGTCGGCCTCGTCGACCACTTGGCCGCCCTTTCGTCGACGTGTAAGCGGAACTGCAACCACTTCGTCGACGGCACGGCCGCTACGGGACGGTCGGCGGCCGGCTCCAACCAGACGGTCGGCGGCTGGCCGACGGTCAGCGGCCGCGCTGTGCACGTGCGGTCGCGTAGAGGCAGATGGCGGCGGCCGCCGCCATGTTGAGGCTCTCCGCTCCGCCGAATTGCGGAATGGCGATCGTCTCGTGCGCCGCGGCCGCGAGGTCGGCGTGCACGCCGTGCGCCTCGTTGCCGAAAACCCAGGCGACCGGCCCGCCGAGCATGGCGTCGGCCCCCATGGTGCCTAGCTCGACATCTCCCCCGGCATCTGCCGCCACCACGATGAGCCCTGCGGAGCGCGCCGCATCGACGACTGCGGCGATGGGCACGTCGGCCGCGAGCGGGACGTGGAACAGCGAGCCCGCACTGGCGCGCACGCACTTGCCGTTGTGCGGATCGACCGATCCCTCGGTCAAGATGACCGCCGACGCGCCCATGGCGTCGGCGGCCCGAATCACGGTGCCCGCGTTGCCAGGATCGTTCACGCGGTCCAGGACGACCACGAGTGGACGCGACTGCCCGCGCACCAGGGCCATCACGTCATCGAGCGGGCGGGTGATGAGCGGGCAGACGGCGAGAATGCCCTGGGGATGCTGCGTGTCAGCCATGGCCGTGAGCACCGCTTCGGAGACACGCCAAGCCCGGGCTCCCGTGCGCTCGACCGACCCGACCAGGTCAGCGAACCTCTCCTGCGCCTGGGCCGTGACGTAGAGCTCGAAGACGCCTGGGCCCAGGGCCGCCTCGACCCCTGCGGGCCCCTCCACGACGAAGGCACCGCGCGTCTGGCGGTGCCTTCGATCGTGAAGTCGGCGTATCTCGGCGACACGCCCCGACCTGGCGGACGTGAGGTCGAGGTCGACCATAATCAGGCCGCGCTGGCCGGCAGCGCCTTGCGAGCGATATCGACCATCGCGTCGAACGCCTTGGGGTCGTTGACGGCCATCTCGGCGAGCATCCTGCGATCGACCCGGATGTCAGCGGCCTTCAGGCCCTGGATGAACCTGTTGTAGGTCATTCCCCGGGCGCGCACCGCCGCATTGATGCGCTGGATCCAGAGGCGACGGAACTCGCCTTTGCGGTCTTTGCGGTCATTGAAGGCGTAGACGAGCGAGTGGGTGACCTGCTCTTTCGCCTTGCGATAAAGGCGCGACCGCTGGCCCCGGTAGCCACTCGCCTGCTCCAGGACCTCACGGCGCTTCTTGTGGGCGTTGACGGCCCTCTTCACGCGTGCCATGTCAGTTCTCCTTCGACGTGGGGTTGGTCACTTGGCGAGAAGGCGCTTGACCTTCTTGACATCTGCGGGCTTGACGGTCTCATCGAGCATCAGTCGACGGGTGCGCTTGCTCGGCTTGCCCTCCAGGAGGTGCCGGCGATTGGCCTGCTCATGGGTGATCTTGCCCGAACCGGTTATCTTGAAGCGCTTCTTGGCGCCACTGTGCGTCTTCTGCTTGGGCATTGCTGTCCTCTCGGGTCGGTCGGGCGGTGTAGCGGTCTTGCGTATCGAGGTGCCTAGGCCTCGGCGACGAGTGCCTCGTCTTGGAGTTCGAGCGGTACGGCGGCCCGTGCGTGGGTCGCCTTGCTACGGTGCGGAGCGAGCACCATGATCATGTTGCGGCCGTCCTGCTTGGGTGACGACTCGACGAATCCGAGGTCCTGAACATCCTCCGCGAGCCTGGCCAGGAGCCGCAGGCCGAGTTCGGGCCTGGACTGCTCGCGTCCGCGAAACATGATCGTGATCTTTACCTTGTCGCCTGCCTTGAGGAACCGCACGACGTGACCCTTCTTGGTGTCGTAATCGTGCTGGTCGATCTTCGGCCGGAGCTTCATCTCCTTGATGACGGTATGTGCCTGGTTCTTGCGCGCCTCGCGCAACTTGACTGCGGCCTCGTACTTGAACTTGCCGTAGTCCATGACCTTGCACACCGGAGGCTTGGCCATGGGTGCAACCTCGACCAGGTCCAGATCGGATTCCTGGGCAAGCCGAAGGGCATCTTCGATGCGAACGATGCCGACTTGCTCACCCTGGGGACCGACCAACCGCACCTCGGGGACGCGGATCTTGTCATTGATCCTGGGCTCGACGCTGATGGCGCCTCCTCGACTGCCTTCGCGCCGACGGCCTTCGCCGGCGCAGTTCCGAGGAGGGCTCCCCGACGCAGGAGCCGGCATGCGCGGATGCGGCCCCCGTGGGGCCGTGCGCGGACCTGACGCCCGAGGGCGGAAGGTGGGAACCGGGTTCCTCTTGCGTGACCGCCGGACCTTGGCTCGACAGCCGAACGAGGCGAAAGGCTACCAGGCAGGACGGCGTCGAGCCAAAGTCAGGGTGGGCCGGCCAGCGCGCGCAGGGTCGGACCGTCGATCGCGAATCGCACCGGTCCGGCCACGTCGACGAGCACCCCGTCGGCCCCCTCTTCGAGGGCCGCACGGGCGACATCGGGTGCGCGGGCTGGCACGGGACGAGCGACCGGATCCCAGGCACGCAGGGTCTCGAGCGAGGTGAAGGCCAGCAGGCCGCGGCGACCGTCGGCCTGCACGAGGCTGACGGCGGCCATGTGGCTGGATTTCCCGCCTCCCCCACCGCCGGCGGCAACGGCCACGATCGGAACGAGCAGGCGTGCTCCCGCGAGGAGCAGGTCCAAGGCCGTATCGGCGTCGTCTCCAGCGAGCGCTTCTTTGAGTCGGGGGTCCGCAGAACCGTCGTCGTCGGCGAAGTCCGTCGGGGCCTGGATCAGTCGGTCATTCCCTGCGGCGCTGGCCTCGTCGAATGACATGGCTACAGGCGGCAGGCGTGGATGTCAGTGACGAGGATGCCCCTAGCTCCCAACTCATAGAGCTCATCCATGGCACGGTGGACGTCGCGCCTGGGCACCATCGCCCTGACCGCAACCCACGCCGTGTCGTGCAGCGAGGAGATGGTCGGCGACTCGAAGCCCGGCGTAACGGAAACCGCCCTGTCGACCATTTCGGAGCGGATGTCGTAGTCGACGAGCACGTAGGCGCGGGCGACCATCACGCCCTGCAGCCGCCGGACGAATGTGTCGACGGCCGCATCGGCTCCGGCCCCGCGACGACGAACGAGGACGGCTTCACTGACGAGCAGCGGCTCCCCCACGATGTCGAGCCCGGCCTGGCGCAGGGTGGTGCCCGTGGCAACGACGTCGGCCACGGCATCTGCCACGCCGAGGCGTACGGCGTTCTCGACCGCCCCCTCCAGTCGCACGACCCGGGCATCAAGGCCCTCCCGCTCGAGGAACGACTCGAGGAGTCCGGGGTAGGAGGTGGCGATCCGGAGTCCGGCCAGATCGCGGGCACTGCGGGCAGTCGATGTCGGGGCGGCCAGGCGGAACGCGGACTCGCCGAACCCCAGCGAGACCAGCTCGTCAGCGTCCGCGCCGGAGTCGAGCAGCATGTCTCGCCCGGTGATGCCGATGTCGACCGTGCCCGCACCGACATAGGTTGCGATGTCCTTTGGGCGAAGGAAGAAGAATTCGACGTCATTGTCAGGGTCGAGAACCACGAGTTCGCGCACCGTGGCCGCGCGGCCGTAGCCCGCCTCGCGCAGCATGTCGCGAGCCGGGTCGGCAAGTTGGCCCTTGTTGGGCACCGCTACCCGAAGCACGGGCTAGAGCCTTTCGTAGACATCGTGGAGCTTGACTCCGGAGGCGAGCATCAGGACCTGGGCGTGATAGAGAAGTTGGGCGATTTCCTCGGCCGTGCGCTCGCGGCCCTCGTGCTCTGCGGCCATCCACGCCTCGGCCGCCTCCTCGACGAGTTTCTTTCCGATCTCGTGCACGCCGGCGTCGAGGAGTCGACGGGTATTGCCGGTGGCGTCGGGGAAGGCCGACTTCGCCTGGAGTTCGGCGTAGAGCTCGTCGAAGGTCTTCACGCGCACAGACTAGGGCGTGGGCAGGTTGCGCAAGGCCAGGGCAGTGGCGATGGCAGCCTCGGCTGCCTCGCGTCCCTTGTCCTCGGCCGACCCGGGCAGACCGGCCCGATCGAGTGCCTGCTCGACCGTGTCGCAGGTGAGGAGTCCGAAGCCAACGGGGGTCCGCGAATCCATGGCCACCCGGCTCAGGCCGCTGGTCGCGGCATCGCAGACGTAATCAAAGTGCGGCGTGCCGCCACGCACCACCGCTCCCAAGGCCACGACGGCGTCGTAGCCGGCATCGGCGCAGGCCGCGGCAGCGAGCGGGAGTTCGAAGGCGCCCGGAACACGGATCACGGTGCTGTGCGCGCCGGCGCCGTCGCAAGCCGCCTGCGCCCCAGCCACCAGCCCGGACATCACGTCCGCATGCCAGGAAGCAGCCACGATGGCGACCCGCAGCCCAATGCCATCGAGGGCTCCCATCCGGGCAGCGCCGCTACCGCTCATGTGAAGGCTCCGAGGTCATGGCCCATGCGCTCTGCCTTGGTGGCCAGGTAGCGGGCGTTGTGCGCGTTGGGCTCGACAACGAGGGGGACACGCTCGGCGATGGAGAGCCCGTAGCCCTCGAGGCCGGCTCTCTTCGCGGGGTTATTGCTCAGAAGGCGCATGGAGTGAACGCCGAGGTCGGCCAGGATCTGCGCACCGATGCCGTAGTCGCGCGCGTCGGCCGGCAACCCGAGTTCGAGGTTGGCGTCGACCGTGTCGCGCCCCGAATCCTGCAGTTGGTATGCCTGCAGTTTGTGCAGCAGACCGATGCCGCGCCCCTCGTGGCCGCGGAGGTAGAGGATCACGCCACGGCCATCGTCTGCGATCGCCCGCATGGCGGCGTCGAGCTGGGCACCGCAGTCACACCTCAGGGAGCCGAGGATGTCGCCGGTCAGGCACTCGGAGTGGACGCGCACCAAGATACGCTCGCCATCGCCGATATCGCCCTTGACCAGCGCGACGTGATCGATTCCGTCGAGGAGATTGCGATAGCCGACGATGCGGAAATCACCGTGAAGGGTCGGCAGCGCCGCCTCCGCTCCGCGCTCGACGAACCTTTCGCTTGTCCGCCGGTAGGCGATCAGATCGCGAATCGAGATCATGACGAGCCCGTGGGCGTCAGCGAACTCGCGGCACTGGGGCGCGCGCATCATGGACCCGTCGTCGTTGACGAGCTCGCACAGTGCGCCCGCCGCAACGAGCCCCGCCATTCGCGCGAGATCGACCGACGCCTCCGTGTGACCCGCCCTGCGCAGGACGCCCCCGGAGACCGCCCGAAGGGGCATCACGTGGCCTGGGCGCGTCAGGTCCTGCGGCTGGGTCGCCGGATCGGCGAGGGTGCGGATGGTGAGGGCCCGATCGGCCGCCGAGATACCGGTGCTCTCGACGTCGCGGGCATCGACCGATACGGCGTATGCCGTTCCCTTGCGGTCTTCATTGATCGCCGTCATCGGCGGCAGGCTGAGGCGATCGAGGGTGTCGCCTTCCATTCCCACGCAGATGTAGCCCGATGTGTAGCGGATCATGAATCCGGTGAGCTCGGCGGTCGCACACTGCGCCCCGAAGATCAGGTCGCCCTCGTTCTCGCGATCCTCGTCGTCGACCACGACCACAGGGCGGCCAGCGCCAATCGCCTGGATGGCAGAGGCAATGGAATCCAGCCGCACCTGGCTGGCCACGGGCTGACTCATGCACCCACCCCGAACTCAGCGAGCCTCTCGACGTACTTGGCGATGACATCGACCTCGAGGTTGATGACGTCACCCGCCTCCCGCGTGCCGAGGGTCGTCGCCTCGAGAGTGGTGGGGATGAGCGACACGCTGAACCAGTGGCCCTGGGCATCCGAGCCGGTGTCGACGACGGTGAGCGAGACACCGTCGACCGCGATGGAGCCCTTCTCGACGACGTAGCGCGCGAGAGGTGCCGGAAGGCTGATTCGCACCACGTCCCAGTGCTCAGCGTGCTGGCGCGACAACAGGGTGCCGGTGCCATCGACGTGCCCCTGGACGAGGTGACCCCCGAGGCGGGTGGCTAGCGTCACGGGGCGCTCGAGGTTGACCCGCGTGCCCGGATGGACATCGCGCAGTGACGAGCGGACGAGGGTCTCTCGCATGACATCTGCTGCGAAGGTGCCATCGCCTCGCTGCGCAACCGTGAGGCACACGCCGTTGACGGCGATGGAGTCGCCGAGCCCGGAATCGACGATGACCGATGGAGCGGCGATCTCGAGCCGACGCGCGTCACCGGGCAGCTCGGTGACAGCGACGACCTCGCCGAGCTCCTCAACGATTCCAGTGAACACAGCTTCTCCTAGCCTTCGCGACTCACGATGCCCTGAATACTGGCATCCTCGCCCACCTGGGCGACACGCACCTCCGCGAGGCGCACCGCTTGCACGAGGGACTCGATGCCGAGTTCGCCCACCGCGGGTGATCCCGCGCCCAAGAGCACCGGTGCGACGTACCACTGGACGCGATCTACGAGACCGGCGCGGAGGAAGGCGGCGGCTAGTGTGGGCCCGCCCTCCAGGAGCACGTGGCGAATCTCCCGAGCATGCAAGGTTGCGAGCACCTGCGCCGGATCCCGCGTGGCCAGGTGCAAGGAGGCCGTCGAATCATCGAGCACCCGCGAATGCGCAGGCACATCGCGGATGCCCACGACCACGCGAAGCGGCTGTCGAGTGGCTAGCTCACCGCTGTCATCGCGAACTGTCAGGTGCGGGTTATCGCTGAGCACCGTGCCCGTGCCCACGACGATCGCATCCACCTGCGCCCGGAGTGCATGGACCTGGCTCCGCGACGTGTCGCCGCTGATCCAGCGACTGGTGCCGTCGTTGGCGGCCACGCGGCCATCGAGGCTGGCCGCGACCTTCCATGTCACGAGTGGGCGCCCATGCGTCACGGCGAATGTCCACGCTTCGTTGATCCTCAGCGCGTCGTCGCAGAGGACGCCGCCTTCGACGTCGATACCGGCATCCGCCAGTTGCACTGCACCACCTGCCGCGGCCGGATTGGGATCCGACTGGGCGAACACGACACGTGCCACCCCTGCCTCGATCAGAGCCTGAGAGCACGGCGGAGTGCGGCCATGATGCCCACAAGGCTCGAGGGTCACCACCGCGGTCGCACCGCGGACTCGGTCTCCCGCCTGGACGAGCGCGTCCGCCTCCGCGTGTGGGCTGCCTGCACCTCGATGGAGTCCCTCGGCGACAACCTCTCCGCGGCAATCGAGGATGACGCACCCGACGCGGGGGTTGGGCCCTGGCATGGACCCTAGCGACGTGGCGATCACCAGTGCCCTGCGCATGGCCTCGACCTCGGCGCTGGAGGCCATCAGGAGCCCGTGGCGAGCGGAGATGCAGCCGTCGCCATCTCACGCAGTGTGCGCACCATGCGATAGGGGTCGTCGGCCCCGAAGACGGCCGAGCCCGCGACGAAGACGTTGGCGCCCGCCTCGGCGCATCGACCGATGGTGTCGACGCTCACTCCGCCATCGACCTGGACCCACACGTCGCAGCCGCTGCGGCGGACGAGTTCGCGGGCCTCGGCGACCTTAGGCAGGACCATGTCGAGGAAGCGCTGGCCGCCGAATCCTGGCTCCACGGTCATGAGCAGGATCATGTCGAGATCGGGCAGGAGGTCGGCGTAGGGAGCAATCGGCGTCGCCGGATTGACGGCGAGGCCCGCCCTCGCCCCGAGTGCTCGAAGGGTGCGGGCGAGGCGAACAGGCGCGTGCGCCGCCTCGGCGTGGAAGGTCACGCTGCCTGCACCGGCCTCGGCATAACTCGGAGCCCATCGGTCGGGGTCGGTGATCATCAGGTGGCAGTCGAGGGGGATGTCGGTCGCGGCCCTCAGGCTCTCGACCACCGGCAGGCCCACCGTGATGTTGGGCACGAAATGACCATCCATGACGTCGACGTGCAGCCAATCAGCGTTGGGGACGCGCTCGATCTCCAGCGCGAGCCGGGCAAAGTCGGCCGACAGCAGGCTCGGGGAGATCTGCATTTCCACGCCGCGAGGGTACCGTCGTCCTGGCTCAGGCATGGCGGCGCAGCAACGCGAGGTACATGCCGTCGGTGCCGTGGACGTGCGGCCAGAGCCGCAGTGCCGGCCCCTCGCCGAGGCCGGGTATCCCGGCAGGCACGAACGATCGAGCATCGATCCAGTCTAGATCGCCCCTTGACCGCATCACGTCGTCGACGACCAGGTCGGTCTCGGCCAAATGCGGCGAGCAGGTCGCATAGGCGACGACTCCGCCAGGCCGGACCGCTTCGGCGCCGGCGGAGAGAAGCTCGCGCTGCAGCGGACCCAAAGCGGCCAGGTCGGCGGGGGTGCGCCGCCAGCGTGCCTCCGGGCGACGGCGCAGCGCGCCGAGCCCGGTGCACGGCGCATCGACGAGCACGCGATCAGCGCGACCAGCCACGATGGCCTCGCGCCCATCGCCGATGATCACCTCGTGTCGGTCGCTCATGCCCCTGCGCACGAGTTCGGCCCGGTGGCGGTGAGGCTCGACCGCGACGACTCGCGAGCCGCGCTGCTCAGCGAGGCCAGCGAGCAACGCTGCCTTGCCGCCGGGCCCGGCGCACAGATCGACCCACGTCTCATCGCGGCCGTCGACATCGACAGCGGCGAGAGCGAGCGCGACGAGCTGGCTGCCCTCGTCCTGGATGGCGGCCCGGCCGTCGCGCACCGGCGCGAGATCCTCCGGTCGCCCCTGCTGCAGGATCGCGGCATACGGCGACCAGCGGGCCGGCGCCACACCCGGCGTCTGGCACAGCGTCGTCGCATCCATGCGGCCCGGGCGAGCGACCAGCGTCGGCCGCGCTGGGGCGTTGTCGGCATCGAGGAGCGCTCGCAGGGATGCGTCGTCGGCGCGCGGAGACGGCGGATGGGCGCTGAGTGCCTGGCTGAGAGCGCGCACGATCCACGCGGGATGCGACGTGGCAAGGGCGAGGTCCTCGACCGAGTCGCCGGGGGCCAAGCGCTCGACCCACGCGGCCAGATCGCCGCCCTCGTCCACCCGGCGCAGCACGGCGTTGGCGAGCTTGGCCGGCCCCTCTCCCGCCACATCGCGGGCCAATGCCACAGATTCGGCCACCGCGGCATGCGGTGGCACGCGCATGGCGACGAGTTGGTGCGTGCCCATGCGCAGGACATCGAGGAGTCGGCCATCGAGGCGGTCGAGCGGACGATTGACGCAGGTCGACAGTATCGCGTCGTAAAGGCCCTGGCCTCGAAGCGTTCCGTAGGCGAGTTCGGTCGCCAGGGCCGCGTCACGCTGATCTAGGCGTGCCCCGGCAAGTATCTGCGCCATCGCGATGTTGGCGTAGGCATCGTCGACGTGGACAGCATGGAGGAGGTCGTAGGCAGCGCCTCGAGGAGCCGTCCGACGCGAGCGTGACCGCGCGGTCACTCGAATGCCTCGCCCGGCTCGGGTCGCACACCGCGAGCCCAGGCGGCGGCGCTCATGGCTCGCTTTCCCTGGTACGTGACTTCGCCGAGGACGACACAGCTCGTGCCGCTGCCCACCTCCACCCACGATTTGCCCGCCCTGATGGTGCCCGGCGATAGGTCGTCGCCGGAGGCGGGCACCACCGGGCCGACCTTCAAGCGCTCGCCGCGGAACGTCGTCCACGCCCCGGGAGCCGGAGTGCATGCACGGACTAGTCGATCGATATGCGTCGCGCTGGCGGACCACGCGATCCGCGCATCGGCCACCTCGAGCCTGGGGGCGTGGGAGCCTCCCACGGGCGGCTGCGGGGTGGGCTCGAGGGTGCCTGCGGCGATGGCGTCGATGGTCGACACGATCAGGTCGGCTCCGACGAGCGAGAGGCGCCGAAGGAGCTCTCCGGTGGTGTCGCGGTCTCCGACGGGCTCCTCGACACGAAGCAGGGTGGGACCGGTATCGAGGCCGGAGTCGAGAAGGAATGTTGTGGCACCTGTGCAGGTATCGCCATTGATGAGGGCATGCTGCACTGGTGCGGCACCGCGCCAGGCGGGAAGCAGCGAGAAGTGCAGGTTGACCCAGCCATGGGGCGGGATGTCGAGCGCCTCCGCAGGAATCAGGGCGCCGAAGGCCACGACCGGACAGCATTCCACCGACAGGTCGGCGAGCCAGCGCGAGAATTCGGGGTCACGAGGCGAGCGCGTCGACATCGCGATGCCCAACTCCCCGGCCCGCTCGGCGACCGCACTGCGCACCGGATGGCGGCCGCGTCCCGCGACGGTGTCCGGACGCGTAAGGACCGCGGCCACCTCATGCGTCGAGGCCGCGAGCGCGTCGAGCGACGGCACCGCAGCCTGCGGGGTACCTGCAAAGAGCAGGCGCATCGCTCACAGCCACCGGGCGGACACGGTGTGCGGGCTCACGCGCACCTCGGGCGGCTGCTCGCCGAACCACTCGGCCTCGCGAATGGCCTTCATGGCCACCTTGCGGGTCTCGGCATCCAGTCGATCCACGAAAAGAATGCCGTCGAGATGGTCGGTCTCATGCTGAAGGGCGCGGCCCAGGAGTTCGCTCCCCTCGACGACGACGGGCTCGCCGTGCTCGTTGAGGCCCTTGGCGACCACGCGCAAGGAGCGCTTCGTGTCAAACGCCAGGTCAGGGATCGACAGGCAGCCCTCCTCGCCGTCTTGCATCTCATCGGAGAGATCGAGCACGGGGTTGCACAGGTGTCCGAGCTGGTCATCAACCCACCAGGTGAACACTCGAAGCGATACGCCGATCTGCGGAGCCGCCAGGCCGCTGCCAGGTGCGTCGCGCATCGTGTCGGTGAGATCCTGGACAAGTTTGCGAAGCTCCTTGTCGAATGTTTCGACCAGAGCCGCAGGAGTGCGCAGCAGGGGATCGCCGAAGAGGCGGATGGGCTGGACGGCCACGCGGGTCTCCTTCGAGTGAGACGGCCAGTCTAGGTGGGGTCAGTCCGATCCCCAGTCGAGCGGGTCGACCGCGAGAGCGAGGGGTTCGGGATCCTTGCGCGCGCTGCGCGTCGCGGCTATCGAATGAAATGCCTCCGCCAGCGCATCGCCACCCGAGCGAGGCACCGTCACCAGCAAGCGCACGGCCTGGGGCGAGCGGCTCGCTCCTTCGCGATCAGCCACCGGCAGAGGCCCGCGCGTGCGGGCACCCGCCGGTAGGAGGTGGGCGGCCTCCCGCACCGCCGCCGCGCTGCCGGTCAGCGTCGCGGCTCGGACGGCGGGGGGCATCGAGAGGGCGACGCGCGCGGCGAGCTCGCGTTGGGCGAGCCAGCCGGGATCCCATCGAATGAGTGCCTGCACCAGCGGTGCCGCCGCATCTGCCGTGACGATCACGGGCGCACCTGGGCGAGCCAGGGCCGCGGCACCGAACCACCGCCGCGCGGTCTCCTCCCCCGCGCGCAGCGCAACGCGCGACAGGTGCAGGTGCGCATCGAGAATGAGTACGCCGGCATAGCCGCCCGCGGCCACGGGTTCGGCCCCGGGAGTGGCCACGACCAGCGCGGGCTCATCGGGAACATCGACGCGTATGCGGTCACCTCCCGAGGTCACGACCGGCAGGCCGGGGAATGCGCGCCCGAGTTCTTCGGCCGTGCGCCGCGTGCCGATGGCGACGGCCCTCAGCCGGCCTGATGCGCAGGCGGAGCATCGCCAGTCAGGTGATGATGCACCGCACCACCGGCACGACGCAGCGGCACCGGTTGCGCCCAATGCCAGGGGCCCGGCGCATGCTGAGCACCGGGCAGGTGCCCGGCACTCCTGGCAGGCAAGAGCGGGAACGTAGCCGCGACGGGCCACCTGGACGAGTACCGGGCCGTCGACGACCGCCTTCTTCGCGGCCTCCCAAGCCCGATGCGGCAGCCGAGCCGGCCCGGCATCGTGGGCAGAGTCATCGGACTGGACGCGCGGCGCGATGCGCCGGAGCAGGTCGCGTCGTGGCGTGAGTGCGGCCGCCCAGCGCGTCTCGATCCACAGTTGCGTCTCGCTGCTGCGCGTGAAGCCCGCCGAAACGAGAGCTGCACCGGTGAGGTTGGAGCGAAGCGCCAGGACTTCGCGGGCGTGCCAGCCGGGAGCGTGCGGCTCGCTGAGGGATTCGTCTGCGTCGTCCCACAGCAGCAGCAGGCCGGGATGGACAACCGGCGCGAACGCTGCTGCCCGCGTGCCCAGCACGATACGGACACGACCGGTCAGGACCCGCAGGAACTCGGCATAGCGGCGTTGCGGGCCGAGGTCGGCGGAGAGCACGGCGTGATGCCCCGAGCCTAGGATCCGAGTGAGTGCGCGATCGACTCGCCCGAGATCGCGGGCATCGGGGACGACCAGGACGACACCGTGATGGCGGGCGCCGAGTGCTGCGAGTTGAGCGAGCAGCATCGCCCAGTCGCCCGCCGGCTCGACCGCACCGGCGGGTGCGCAGGTGAGCACGCCGCGCCATCCGGTGTCGCCGTCGCGCACACGTCGAATGAGCGCCTCGCCGCCAAAGTAGGCGGACCATGCGGGCGACGGATCGATCTCGGGGACATCATCGGGCTCGGTGCTGGAGGACAGGATCGATGCCTCGGCCCGCGCGTGTCGCGGAGGCACCGCTGCCCGCAGGACGTCGGGGACGCATCCGGCGTATCGATCAGAGACAGCGCGACACAGGCTCAGCACCTCGGGCGTGAGCACCGGATAGGACGTCGTCACTCGCTGCAGCGGCTGCAGCCTGTGCTCGCTCGTCTCGGCGAGCTCGATGACATAAGCGTCGACCAGGCGCCCGGAGAAGCGCACGCGCACCCGGCTGCCGACGGTCAGGGTGCCGGCCAGCTTGTCGGGCACGGCGTAGTCGAAGACCCGATCGAGGTGTGCCAGCGGCACATCGACGATCACTCGCGCCACGGATTCCACGAGCCGATCGTGCCAGCCGGGTATGACGACGCCCAGGGGTTACCACGATGGACTCTCGAACCGGGAGGTATGCGTGAGCCGCCGCTTCGTGACCATGCCCCTTTGCGAGCCCGGGGCGAGCAGGTCAACGGCGTTCTGCGGTCGGGGCGTCGTCCTCGTCGCGATCGCCTCGGTCATGGCAATGGGGTTAGTCGCCTACTCCTCAGCACCCTCATCTCCGTCGCCGGCCAGCCGGTGCCCGTGCAGGAGTGGTTCATCGGGTCGTGGGGATTCATCGACTACGGTGAGCGGCCGCCGGCCGGGTCGACCTAGACTCCCGCGGCGGCCTTCAACGCCTCGGCCCGGTCGGTAGCCTCCCACGTGAAGCCGGGCAGTTCTCGCCCGAAGTGGCCGTAGGCAGCCGTCGGACGGTAGACCGGGCGCAGTAGGTCGAGATCGCGGATGATCGCCGCCGGACGCAGGTCGAATACCTCGAGCACCGCCTCCTGGATCCGCTCGTCGGGGAGTACGCCGGTGCCGAAGGTCTGGACGAAGAGCCCGACCGGGTGCGCCTTGCCGATGGCATAGGCCACCTGCACCTCGCAGCGTTGCGCTAGCCCCGCGGCAACGACGTTCTTGGCCACCCAACGCATGGCATAGGCGGCTGAGCGATCCACCTTGGACGGATCCTTGCCCGAGAACGCCCCGCCGCCGTGACGGGCCATGCCGCCGTAGGTGTCAACAATGATCTTGCGACCGGTCAATCCGGCATCGCCCATCGGACCGCCGACCTCGAAGCGGCCGGTGGGGTTGACGAGCAGTCGGTAGCCATCGCTGGCAAGGTCGACCTGCTCGAGCACCGTATCGACCACGTGCTTGCGAACCTCGGGAGCGAGCTGGCTCACGAGATCGACGTCGGCTGCGTGCTGACTGGACACGACCACGGTGTCGATCCGCACCGGCTGGTCGTTGTCGTCGTACTCGATGGTGACCTGGGTCTTGCCGTCGGGCCGGAGATAGGGTAGGTGGCCGTCCTTGCGGACAGAGGTGAGTTGCTCCGCGAGGCGATGTGCCAGCTGGATCGGCAGCGGCATGAGACCGGGGGTCTCGTCGGTGGCATAGCCGAACATCAGCCCCTGGTCACCGGCGCCCTGACGGTCGAGCGGATCCCCGCTATGCCCTTCGCGCTCTTCGATGGCATCGTCCACCCCCTGGGCGATGTCTGGCGACTGCGCGCCGATGGACACCGAAATGCCGCACGAGTTGCCGTCGAATCCCTTGTCGGAGGAGTCGTATCCGATGTCACGCACGACGTCGCGAACGATGCCCATAACGTCAGCGAAGCCCTTGGTGGTGACCTCGCCAGCGACATGGACCTGGCCGGTCGTAAGCATCGTCTCGACGGCCACGCGGCTCGTGGGGTCCTGCCTCAGCAGGTCGTCGAGGATGGCATCGCTGATCTGATCAGCCATCTTGTCCGGGTGACCCTCGGTCACCGACTCCGACGTGAACAGTCGACGTGACACGAACTTCCTCCATCGTTGCGAGCGGGTACCGCGCTTGCCGTCCGGGTGGATCGGCCGAGTCCTCACCCGGGGCACCCCACCACGCTCGCAGGGTTGCCGGCCAGCAAGCCGGGGCTACGCGCTGACGCTCATGACGCACACCGACCCTACCCGAAGCAAAGAGGGTACGGGGTCAGGGCAGGCGCTTGGCGACGGCGTCCCAGACGGCGTCGGCGAGAGCGTCCTTGCTGCCATGCGCATCGGCCACCACAGTCCCATCCACACCAAGGATTACGGCGTCGTTGATATCGGCGCCGAAGACGCGGCCTTCGGAGACGTCGTTGACCACGAGCAGGTCACAGCCCTTGCGGGCGAGTTTGGCGCGAGCGAGGGCCAGGAGTTCCTCCGGCGATGACGCGGTCTCGGCCGCGAACCCGACGATCACCTGGCCGGGTGCGCGCCGGGCCACGAGGTCGGCCAGGACGTCGGCATTGCGCACCAGCACGACCGGTGCGGGATCACTGCCGTCGTCGGACTTCTTGATCTTGCGATCTGCGTAGTCCGCGGGACGGAAATCCGCCACCGCCGCCGCCATCACCGCCACGTCGGCACCTGCGGACTGCCCGAGCATCACCGCGTGGAGTTCGGTCGCCGTGCCCACCCTCAACGTGCGTACGCCGGGAATCTCAGGAAGGTCGACATGCGCAGCCACGAGCACGACGTCAGCGCCGCGTGCGCGGGCCCTGCGCGCGAGTGCCCAGCCCTGTCGACCACTCGAGCGGTTGCCGAGGAACCGCACCGGGTCGAGGGGCTCGCGCGTGCCGCCGGCGGACACGACCACGCGGCGACCGGCCAGGTCGTGCGTCGCCCCTCCCGCGAGGATGTCACCGACGACCTGGGCCAGTTCGGCGGGCTCGGGGAGGCGCCCCGGCCCGGAATCCGCGCCAGTCAGACGGCCGACAGCCGGGTCGAGGACCGTTACGCCGCGAGCACGCAGGGTGGCGACATTGGTCTGGGTGGCGGGGTGGTGCCACATCTCGGTATGCATCGCGGGAGCCATGATCACCGGGCAGGCAGCGGTGAGCAATGAGGTCGTCAGGAGGTCGTCGGCGATTCCCGCGGCTGCGCGGGCGAGTGTGTTGGCGGTCGCGGGGGCAACGATAACGACGTCGGCCCATCGCCCGAGTTGCACATGCTGCACGCCAGGAACGTCGTCCCAGACTTCAGTGGTGACCGGATGACCGGAGAGGGCCTCCCAGGTGGGAGTGCCGACGAAGCGAAGAGCTGATTCAGTGGGAACAACGCGCACGTCGTGGCCTTCTTCGCGCAAGAGCCTCAGGAGGCTGCACGCCTTGTAGGCGGCGATACCTCCTGACACGCCCAGGAGGACGCGCGAGGTCAGCTGAAGTCCTCGTCTGCCGAGACTGAGTAGTCGACGCTCACGACCTCGAGGGCGGGGTCGAAGGGCTCGGAGGTGAGCAGGCCGGCGTCGATCTCGCGCATCGCGATGGACAGCGGCTTCTCCTGCACGTGCGTCTCCACCAGGGGTCCGACGTACTCCAGCAGCCCCTCGCCCAGTTGGGAGTAGTAGGCGTTGATCTGACGGGCGCGCTTGGCCGCGTAGATGACCAGCGAGTACTTGGAGTCGGACTTGTTGAGCAGGTCGTCGATAGGCGGGTAGGTGATGCCCTCGGGGCGCACGGAGCCGGACATGAGACGACCTTTCGCGTGGCAGGGCCGCCCTCGGCAACCCGTGGCGCCAGACTTGGCACCTATAGCAGTCTACCCGGTCAGCAGGCCCACGATCTCCTCGGCGGCCAGTGGCACCGAGTCATTGACCACGCTCACGTCGAACTCTCCCTCGGCGGCCAGCTCGACCCTGGCCGTCTCGAGCCGGCGAGCGATATCCGCAGGGGCCTCTGTCGCGCGACCGCTGAGCCGGTCGACCAGGACCTCCCAGGACGGCGGGGACAGGAAGACCTGCAGGGCATCGGGCGCACTGCTGCGCACCTGGCGGGCGCCCTGGAGTTCGATCTCCACGATCACCGGACGCCCGGCCGCGAGCGACTCGCGCACCGGTACGGCCGGCGTGCCGTAGAGGTTGCCCGCGAATTCCGCCCACTCGAGGAGTTCGCCACCGGCGATCATGCGCTCGAACTCCGCGGGATCGATGAAGTGGTAGTGGACGCCATCGATCTCACCAGGGCGAGGGGCCCGTGTGGTGACTGACACGGAGACATCGATCGCCGGGTGATTGGTGCGTAGATAATCGACCACGCTCGACTTGCCGACACCGGACGGTCCAGACAGGACCATGAGCCGGCCGGTCAACGTCGGCCCTGCCGGGTCTCTCGCAGGATGCCGGCCACCTGGTGCTCCCCGAGCCCCCGCAGGCGGCGCGACGAAGCGATCGAGCATCGGTCGAGCACATCGGCGGCGCGGACAGGGCCGATGCCCGGCAGCGACTCGAGGAGGTCGGTGACGCGCATGCGACCGATCACTGGGTCAATGAGCCGGTCGCCCAGGACCGCGTCAATGGTGAGCGCACCCGTGCGGAGCTCTTGCTTGACCTGCGCGCGACGCTGGCGGGCGATGAGCGCCTGGTCGCGTCCGCGGGCTCGCGCGTCGGCATCCAACCCCGGCGCTGACTCACCGGCCACGGTCGTCCGCAATCTCCTGGACGATGGCAGCGGCCGCCGCTGCGGGGTCGGCAGCCTCCGTGATCGGGCGGCCGATGACCAGCAGGTCGGCCCCGCGGTTGAGCGCTTCCACGGGCGTGGCCACTCGACGCTGATCGGCAAGCTCGGCGCCCGCCGGGCGTACGCCAGGCGTGATGAGCACGGTGTCGCCGGCTAGGTCGGGCAGTTGGTCGCGCAGGGCAGCGCGAATGCCGGCCACCTCCTCCGGCGAGCAGACGACGGCTCGCGCGCCCGCCGCCACCGACTCGATCGCCAGGCGCTCCGCGAGGGAACGCACGTCGTTGGCGTCGGCACCCGGCGGCAGGAGACCCATGCGCACGAGGTCGCCCGGAGTTAGCGAGGTCAAGACCGTGACGGCGACGATGCGCGTCTGCGGCAGCTCTCGAACCGCAGCCGCCACCATGTCAGCGCCGCCGGACGCATGGACCGTGAGGAAGTCGGGCGCCAAGCGAGCGACCGAGCGAGCCGCTCCGGCAACCGTTGCATGGATGTCGTGAAGCTTCAGGTCGAGGAACAACTGGCACGGCAAGCCGGTCGTCTCAGCGGACGCCGTGCGCGCTGCGATGACCGCCGCATCGCCGTCGCGCAGGTAGGACTCTAGGCCCACCTTGAGAGTGCTGACGTGGGGGCCCACCGCGACCGCCCAGGCGGTCATCGTGCTCAGATCGGGTGCATCGAGCGCGACGGCGATGGGTCCACGCGTCATACCCACTCCGGAGGATTGATCTCATCGTCTTCGAGCGCCTCCAGCGACTCGGCATCGGGCGGGCGGTGCGCGTGGGATATCGCGTCACTCAGGCTGGAGAATCCCCGTGCCGCCAGTTCGCTGGCGAGTTCGGCGTGAATGCGCTTGGGTGCGGATGGATCGTGGAAGACGACCGTGCCCACGGAGACAGCGTGCGCACCGGCGAGGATGAACTCGAGCGCGTCCCGACCGGTGCGGATGCCGCCGACGCCCAGGATGGGCATGTCGGGCAGCGCCTGGCGCACCTGCCACACGCAGCGCACCGCGATCGGACGGATGGCCGGCCCGGAAAGACCGCCGGTCACCCCCGCCAATGCCGGCCTCATGGTGTCGACATCGATGACCATGCCCAACGTGGTGTTGATGAGCGTGAGCCCGTCGGCCCCCGCGCGGTGGCAGGCCACCGCGATCGTCGCGATGTCGGTCACATCGGGCGAGAGTTTGGCCAGGACCGGCACGCTCGGGTCGATGGACCGACGTACGCTCGCGATGACTCCAGAGGCGGTGTCTGCTCGGCATGCGAATACCTGGCCACGATCAGCGACATTGGGGCAGGATATGTTCACCTCGATGGCATCGACGCCGTCATGCGGTCGCAGGATCTTGGCGAGCTCCTCGTATTCCTGGGTCGTGCTGCCGGCAATGGACACGATGGTGCGCACCCCGCGTTGGCGCAGCCACGCCAGATCGTGCTCGATGAAGTCGTGGATTCCCGGACCTTGAAGGCCGATGGAATTGAGCATGCCACTCGGCGTCTCTGCCATCCGTGGCGTCGCCCGCCCCGAGCGCGGCTCGAGCATGATGCTCTTGGTGACCATGGCTCCCAGCGTCGACACGTCGAAGAACTGGTCGAGTTCGCGGCCGGACGCAGCGCACCCGGATGCCGTGAGGACGGGGCTCGGCATTGCGAACCAGCCGAGTGTCGTGGTCATGTCGACACTGGGAGCGGGGGTATCGCCCTGGTCGTAGCCCACGACGGCCCGCGTCATGACCGCTCCCCCGGGGGCACGGGCGCACCTAGCGCATCAGCCGGGATCGACCCGACATCGTCCCAGCGCACGCGCTCGCCACGGAAGACCGGACCCTCGACGCATGACCGAACCATGCGGGTGACGGCGTCGTCTCCGATCACGGGGAGGACGCAGGTCATGCACACGCCGATGCCGCACGCCATGGCTTCTTCCACGGCGCATTGGCTGTGGGCACCGCGCTGTCCGGCGAATCCGGCGATGGCCGCGAGCATGCCCATGGGTCCGCAGCCGTAGACCACCTCAGCATTGGCCTTGTCCATGACACTGGGCAGCAGGTCCGTGACGCGCCCGGTGTCTCCGAGGGAGCCATCCTCCGTCGTTATGGTCACGGTCGACGCGATGCGCTTGCCCTCAAGCACTCCGAAGAGCTTCTCCTCGGTCGAGGCACCAAGGAGCATGTCGACCCGGCAGCCACGCGAGCGCAATTGCTCCGCGAGCATGAAGAGCGGGGCAGCACCGTAGCCACCGCCGACCAGCACGCAGCTCACCGGCTCCCTCGGCAGCGAGAACGGCCGGCCTAGGGGTGCGATGATGTCGAGGGAGTCGCCCCGGCGCCGTTGGGTGAGCCAATGGGTGCCGGGTCCGGAGTCCGCAACGACGACGTCGAGCGTGCCGCCGTAGATGCCCCGCGACTGGACACCGTAGATCGAGAAGGCCCGCCGCAGGATGAGCGACGATGAGTCGAGATCACCGATGGCCAGGGCGGAGAAGTGGCCGGGACGCGTCAGCTCGGGCACACCGGGGGCGGTCACCGTGAGCACGAAGTACTGGCCAGTTCGCCGCACGGATACGACCTCGCCACGCACCTGGAGCGGCATCAGACCTCCTCGCGGTCGGCGTCTGCCCGAAGGCGACGCAGGTCGTTGGCGTGTTCTTGCAGCGAACGAACGCCGATCGGTGCCCGGCGCCCGGCTTCGGCCTCCACCAGCGCTTCGATACCGAGGACAGTAGCGGCGAGGCCCTGGATGGTCGTGATGCAGGGCACGCCGGAGAGCACCGCGGCTGTGCGGATCTCGTAGCCGTCCAGCCGGGGGCCGACGCCGAAGGGCGTGTTGATGATGAGGTCGACCTCGCCCGCCATGATCGCCTGAACCGTGGTCGGCTCGCCCTGGGGACCGGGCCCGAATCGCGCCTTGCGCAGGAGCCCGACCTTGAGGCCGTGACGACGGAGCACGTCGGCAGTGCCATCGGTGGCCAGGATCTCGAATCCCAGATCGGACAGCCGCTTGATCGGGAAGATCATCGACCGCTTGTCACGGTCGGCGACCGACACAAAGACCCGGCCGGAGGTGGGCAGGCCGCCCGAGTAGGCAGCGTTCTGCGACTTGGCGAACGCGGTGCCGAACTCGCCGTCGATCCCCATGACCTCGCCGGTCGAGCGCATCTCAGGCCCGAGCACCGTGTCGACCCCGTGAAAGCGTCCGAAAGGCAGAACCGCCTCCTTCACCGCGATCGGTCCCCCCGCCGGGAGGGTCCCTCCGTCGCCCCGACGCGGCAGGAGGCCCTGCTCGCGAAGGTCGGCGATGCTCGTGCCGACCATGACGCGCGCGGCGGCCTTGGCCAAGGGCACGGCGGTCGCCTTCGACACGAAGGGCACGGTGCGCGACGCGCGGGGATTGGCCTCGAGCACGTGCAGGACTCCGCCGGCCAGCGCGTATTGCACGTTGAGCAGACCGCGAACGCCTACCCCTGCGGCGATGGCGAGCATGGATTCACGGATGCGCTCGATTTCCTGCGGGCCGAGCGAGACCGGCGGCAATGTGCAGGCCGAGTCGCCCGAGTGAATGCCTGCCTCCTCGATGTGCTCCATGACTCCGGCGAGGAACAGCTCGCGGCCGTCGTAGAGCGCATCGACGTCGATCTCGACCGCGTCATCGAGGAATCGATCGACTAGCACAGGGTGCTCGGGATTGATTTCGGCTGCACGACCGAGATAGTCGCGCAGCATTTCCTCGTCGTAGACGATCTCCATGCCGCGTCCGCCGAGGACGTATGAGGGACGCACGAGCACCGGGTAGCCGATCTCATTGGCAATCGCGCGCGCCTCCTCGAAGGAGAAGGCCGTGCCGAATCGCGGGGCGGGCAAGCCTGCGCGATGGAGCAGGTCGCCGAATGCCCCGCGCTCCTCGGCCAGGTGGATCGATTCGGGCGGCGTGCCCACGATCGGCACGCCCTCGTCCTTCAGCGCCTGGGCGAGTCCGAGCGGGGTCTGGCCGCCGAGCTGGACGATGACGCCGACCACCTCGCCGGACTGCGCTTCGGCGTGGACCACCTCTAGGACATCTTCGAGGGTGAGGGGCTCGAAGTAGAGACGGTCTGAGGTGTCGTAGTCGGTGGACACCGTCTCGGGATTGCAGTTGACCATGACCGTCTCGTATCCGGCCTCGCGCAAGGTCATGGCCGCGTGCACGCACGAGTAGTCGAACTCAATCCCCTGGCCGATCCGATTGGGCCCGGAGCCGAGGATGATGACCTTGGGTGCCCGACCCGGCTCGACCTCGGATTCCTCGTCGTACGACGAGTAGTGGTAGGGGGTGCGAGCCTCGAACTCTGCCGCGCACGTGTCGACCGTCTTGTAGACAGGGCGGATCCCCATGTCGTGGCGCTGTCGTCGAATCTGCGCTTCGCTCACGCCGCGCATCTCGGCCAGCTGGCGATCGGAGAACCCGTGCCGCTTGGCCGTTAGCATGGCGGCCGAGTCGATCGGATCGGCCTGCCGGAGTCCTGCGGCCAGGTCATTGAGTGTGTCTATCTGGGCGAGGAACCACGGATCGATGGCGGTCGCCTCGTGCACCTCCTCGATGGACGCACCCCCCCACAGCGCCCGCTGGACGTTGGCCAGCCGACCATCGTGAGGCGTACGTGCTGCGTCGAGCTCGGCGGCCACGTCGATGGCCGTCCTGTCGTCCGCCCAGGTGAACGGCGCCTCCTTGCGCTCCAGCGACCGCAGGGCCTTTTGCAGGGCCTCGGTGAAGTTGCGCCCGATCGCCATCGCCTCCCCGACCGACTTCATCGTGGTGGTGAGCACGGGATCGGCCTGCGGGAACTTCTCGAAGGCGAAGCGGGGAATCTTCACCACGATGTAGTCGAGGGTCGGCTCGAAGGACGCGGGGGTCTCGCGCGTGATGTCGTTGGGGATCTCGTCGAGGGTGTAGCCCACCGCTAACTTGGCGGCAATTTTCGCGATGGGGAATCCGGTCGCCTTGGAGGCGAGCGCGGATGACCGCGACACGCGAGGATTCATCTCGATGACAATCAGGCGCCCGTCGTCCGGATTGACGGCGAATTGGATGTTGCAGCCGCCCGTGTCGACCCCAACCGCGCGGATGATGTCGATGGCAACGTCGCGCATGCGCTGGTACTCGCGATCGGTCAGGGTGAGCGCCGGCGCCACCGTGATCGAGTCTCCGGTGTGCACGCCCATCGGATCGAGGTTTTCGATCGAGCAGACGACGACGACATTGTCGTGGCGATCGCGCATCAGCTCGAGCTCGTACTCCTTCCACCCGAGGATTGACTCCTCGAGGAGAACCTCCGTCGTCGGACTGGCCTGCAGTCCGATGCCGGCGATGCGCCGCAGGTCGGCCTCGTCGTAGGCCATGCCGGACCCGGCCCCGCCCATGGTGAATGAGGGGCGCACCACGACCGGGTAGCCCAGGTCGTCGACGGCGGCCAGGCAGTCCTCGAGGCTGTGGCAGATAGCCGATCGCGCGCTCTCCGCCCCGATCTGGGACACGATCTCGCGGAACTTCTCGCGGTTCTCGCCGCGTTCGATCGCGTCGACATCAGCACCGATGAGTTCGACTCCATAACGCTGCAGGACACCGGAGTGGTAGAGCGCAATCGCCGTGTTGAGGGCGGTCTGGCCACCGAGCGTGGGCAGCAGCGCGTCGGGGCGCTCCTTGTCGATGATCTTCTCGACGAAGTACGGGGTGATGGGCTCGACGTAGGTCGCATCGGCGAATTCCGGATCGGTCATGATCGTCGCGGGATTGGAGTTGACGAGGATCACCCGAATGCCCTCGGACCGTAGGACTCGGCACGCCTGGGTACCGGAGTAGTCGAACTCGCATGCCTGGCCGATGACGATGGGGCCCGATCCGATCACCAGGACCGAGGAGATGTCATCGCGACGGGGCATCAGTCACCGCCCATGAGCCGTGCGAAGTCGTCGAACAGGTCCGCGGCGTCATGCGGCCCTGCGGCGGCCTCCGGGTGGTACTGCACACTGAACGCTGGCACGTCGAGGCACTGAAGACCCTCGACCACACTGTCATTGAGGCACACGTGGCTGACCCGAACGCGGCCGTAGGGGGTGCTCACCTGGGTGCCGATGGGTGCGTCGACCGCGAATCCGTGATTGTGCGCGGTGACGGCCACGCGACCCGTGCGCAGGTCCTGGACCGGCTGGTTGACGCCGCGGTGCCCGAAGCGCAACTTGTAGGTGCCGAATCCAAGCGCACGCCCGAGCACCTGGTGGCCGAAGCATATGCCGAACACCGGGCGATGCGCATCGAGAGCCGCCCGCACGAGGGACACCGCGTGGTCGGCCGTTGCCGGATCGCCAGGACCGTTGGAGAAGAACACTCCGTCGCGGCCGATGGCCAGGAGCTCGTCCGCGCCGATGGTCGCGGGGACAACGTGGACGGTCATGCCGCGCTCGGCCATGCGATGCGGGGTCATGGACTTGATGCCGAGGTCGACAGCCGAAACGACGAAACGCTCCTCGCCGATGGCAGGCACGACGTAGGCCTCGTCGACGGTGACATCGGCGGTCAGATTGGCGCCGGTCATTGGAGCCACCGCCCGCACCGTCGCGACGAGTTCATCGGTGGGAGCGCCGGATACCGGGCCGCTGAAGATCCCGACGCGCATGGCTCCGCGATCGCGCAGGTGGCGGGTCAGTGCACGCGTGTCGATGTCGCGGATCCCGACGACTCCAGCGTCCTCAAGCTCGCCGTCAAGCGAGCGCAGGGACCGCCAGTTGGACGCCACCGGCGAGGGGTCGCGCACGACGTATCCGGCGACCCAGATGCGTCGCGACTCTTTATCCTCGTCGTTCATGCCGGTGTTGCCCACGTGCGGCGATGTCATGACGACGACCTGCCCCTGGTAGGACGGGTCGGTGAGGGTCTCCTGGTAGCCGGTCATTCCCGTGGAGAACACGGCCTCGCCAGTGGCGGTGCCGACGGCTCCGAAACTGCGGCCGCGGAAGGTCCGCCCGTCTTCAAGCACCAGCACGGCGGGCTGGGGGCCGGGCATCACGGCGTCCTCTCGTCGGCAAGCAGTCCGAGCAGTCCATCGAGGGCCGCGGCCTGCCCCCCGGAGGGGTCCGCGCGAAAGCCGGGGTCGATGAGCCTGCCACCGTGTTGCCACGTCACGATAACCACCCCGTCGCGCTCGTAGGCCTTGCCGGCGTCGCCAGACCATCGGCGGCCCACGCCTCGGGCGCGACGGATTGGGGAGCCGGGATATCACCTTGCCGATCAGCGCGGGCGAGCCAACCGCAGCGCATGGCCAGGAGCACGAGGGCAAGGGTGGCGAAGAGCAAAGCGACCAGCGCGATACGGAGCAGCCCTTGGGTGACGGAAGCGGACTGCGCAAGCACGAGGGTCGCCTCGGTCATGTCAGGCGGCCTTCGAGCACCGTCGGACGCCCGGCCAAAAAGGTGGCCACGACGCGTCCGTGCATCTCTCGCGCGACGAAGGGAGTGTTGCGGCTACGCGATGCCAGACGCGCCGGGTCCACGGTCCAGCGTGCGGAGGGATCGACCAGCACAAGGTTGGCCGGCTCCCCCACCTCGAGCGGGCGACCGTGGCCGTCGAGCCTGCCGATCCGGGCGGGCCGGACGGACATGCGATCGGCAACGCCGCGCCAATCCAGGCGCCCGGTGTCGACCATGGTCTCGATCACCACGCTGAGCGCGGTCTCGAGCCCGAGCATGCCGAATGCGCCGGCGGCCCACTCGCAGTCCTTGTCCTCGTGCGGGTGCGGCGCGTGATCGGTCGCCACGGCGTCGATGGTGCCGTCGGCCAGACCCCTTCGGACGGCTTCGACGTCGGCGGCAGTGCGCAGCGGCGGATTCACCTTGTAGCGGGGGTCGTAGGTGCGGGCGATCTCCTCGGTCAGCACGAGGTGGTGGGGGGTAACCTCGGCGGTGACGTTGATGCCGCGCTCCTTGGCCCACCTGACGATCTCTACCGATCCCCGGGTCGACAGGTGGCAGATGTGGACGCGGGAGTCGACGTGATCTGCGAGCAGCACGTCGCGCGCGATGATCGCCTCCTCGGCTACCGACGGCCAGCCCCGCAGGCCGAGCACCCCGGAGAGTGCTCCTTCATTCATCTGCGCGCCCTCGGTGAGACGAGGCTCCTGGGCATGCTGGGCGATCACGCCGTCGAATGCCTTCACGTATTCCAGAGCCCTGCGCATGAGCACCGCATCGTTCACGCAGACGCCGTCATCGCTGAAGACGCGTACGCGCGCCGCCGACTCGGCCATGGCTCCTAGTTCGGCAAGCTGCTCTCCCCGCAGCCCGACGGTGACGGCTCCCACGGGGAATACGTCGCATAGTCCGGCATCGACGCCACGGCGCCAAACTTGCTCGACCACGCCGGCGGTGTCGGCCACCGGCTGGGTGTTGGCCATGGCGTGCACCGCGGTGAAGCCACCGAGTGCGGCAGCGGCGGATCCGGTCTGGATCGTCTCGGCGTCCTCGCGCCCGGGCTCACGCAGATGCGTGTGGAGGTCGACGAGGCCGGGGAGCAGGACGAGGGATCGCGCATCGACGACCAGGTCGCCATCCGACGCGCCGCCGGGCGGCTCGAGCCCGGCAATGCGCCCTTCGGCGATGACGACGTCGACCGCCTCCTCGCCGTAGAGAAGGGCACCCTTCAGCAGGACACTCATTGTGACGCCTCCGTCAGATCGGCCTCAGCGCGAGCACCGAGGATGAGGTAAAGGACAGCCATTCGGACGTTGACGCCGTTGGTCACCTGCTCGACGATCACCGACCGCTGCCCGTCAGCGACGTCAGCCGTGATCTCCATCCCCCTGTTCATCGGACCTGGGTGGAGGACGATCCCATCGTCGGCGAGCAGGCTCGCTCGACGGGTGTCGAGCCCGTAGCGACGGCTGTATTCGTGGGTGGAGGGGAAGTACGCCGCGTTCATGCGCTCCCGTTGGACCCGCAGCATCATGACGGCGCTAGCGCCCGGCAGCGCATCATCGAGGTCGTAGGACACCTCGCACGGCCAGGTCTGGACTCCGACGGGCATGAGCGTGGGTGGCGCCACGAGCGTGACGGAGGCTCCCAGCGCATGCAGCAGGAGGACATTGGACCGCGCGACCCGGCTGTGCAGGACGTCGCCCACGATGACAACCCGCCGACCGTCCAGCGCGCCCTCGCCACCCGATAGGTGGTGTCGCAGCGTAAAGGCGTCGAGGAGCGCCTGCGTCGGGTGCTCATGGGTGCCATCGCCGGCATTGATGACCGCGCAGTCGATCCACCCGGAATGGGCCAGACGGTGGGGAGCCCCGCTGGCCTCGTGCCGAACGACGACGGCGTCTGCACCCATCGCCTCGAGGGTGAGTGCGGTGTCCTTCAGGCTCTCTCCCTTCGACACACTCGAGCCCTTGGCGCTGAAGGTGATGAGATCAGCGGACAGTCGCTTGGCCGCTGCCTCGAAGGAAATGCGGGTGCGCGTCGAGTCCTCGAAGAAGAGGTTGACGACGGTCCGGCCACGAAGCGTGGGCAGCTTCTTGACCGCGCGATCGGTCACTTTGCCGAGCTCGCCAGCGGTGTCGAGGATGAGGAGGGCTTCGTCGCGGGTGAGATCGGCCGCGCTGAGTAGATGGCGCATCAGCCCTCCACCGCGACCTCGTCCACCCCGTCGACCTCGGTCAGGCGCACGCGGACTGCCTGCTCGCGAGACGTAGGGATGTTCTTGCCGACGTAATCAGCGCGGATGGGAAGCTCGCGGTGCCCGCGGTCGACGAGCACAGCGAGCTGTACGGCTCGGGGTCGACCAATGTCACTCAGCGCGTCGAGGGCAGCCCTGATGGTGCGCCCGGAGAACAACACGTCGTCGATGAGCACGACGATCCGGTCGTCGACTCCCAGAGCCGGGACGTCGGTGACCTCCAGGGGGCGCGCACCACGAAGGCGCAGATCGTCTCGGTACATCGTGATGTCGAGGGAACCCAACGGGACTTCGACTCCCTCGATGTCCTGGATGCTCCCCGCAATGCGCTGCGCGAGCGGAACGCCGCGGGTCTGGATCCCCATGAGGACGACGTTGGAGGGACCGTGGGAACGCTCGAGGATCTCGTGCGCGATGCGCCGCGTCACGCGTGCGATGTCGTCGGCGTCAAGGACCCGACCACTGGCGTCGGGGCCCGTGGACCCGCGTCGGGCTTCGGCATCCGCCACTGCTCCGACTCCCTTCCCCGCCTCACTGGACGGGTCGTTAAAGGTTGTCGGCCAAAGCCTAGCCCAAGGCTCGCGGAGCGGGCGCCGGGGCCAGTCCGGTGAGTCGCGTCAGCCGCCGGTCGCCCAGGTGAGCGCGGCCGAGAACACGAAGCCGCCGGTGCCGACGATACCGGCCCAGCCCTTCACGCTGCGTACGGCGATCGGGATCATTTCGTTGATGACCACCACGAGCAGCGCCCCGGCCGCAACGGACTGGATGATCGCCTGGGTGGCATCCGAGGCGTTGGCCAGCAGCGTGTAGCCGATCGCCGCGAAGACCGCCCCGATGACGACGACTGCGGAGAACCTCAGCAGGATTGAGGCCATTGCGATGCCGCCGGCCAGGAGGGCCGCGGAGATGCCGATGGCCTCGGGCACGGCGGAGATGAAGATCGAGCCTACGAGGGCCGCGGAGATGCCCGCGGTTGCGGTGTGCAAAGTCAGGCCCACGGCAATGGACTCGGGCACCCCGTCGATGACCATGCCGATCGTGAGGTTGCGCGCCTCCTTCTTGGAGGCCCCGTGCCCCTCTCCCTCACCATGACTGACCGCACCCCCGGATGCGGTTGCAGCCGCTTCGACTGCCGCGATTTCGCTCGACACGATCCCCTCGACATCGAGCGACTTCTCACCATCCCCCTTGCGTTCGAGGAGGGCGACGATGCCGAAGTACAGCAGGGCGCCGATGCTCACGCCAATGGCCGTGGGTCCTGCCCCGGCCTCGTCATAGGACACCGCCACGAGGTCGATAGCCACCGCCGAGATGACAGCGCCCGCGCCGAACGCCATCAGGACGCCCACGACGAAAGGCTTCTTCAGGCTTGGGAACTTCCACGCAAGGAGCGCGCCCACGATGAGCGCGGACTGGGCGATGGCACCGAAAATGGCTGCCTCAAGCATGGAGTGAAACCTACACTCCGCCGCCCTTGCCCCCGCTGCCGATCAGGTGAACACGCATGCCGTTGGTCGTGCCGGGGATCCCGGGGGGAACCCCGGCCACGATCACCACGCGATCGCCGTAGGTGACGCGCCCGATCTCCAGAAGCGCTCTATCGACCTGGACGACCATGTCGTCGGTGTGCATCACCTTGGGCACCAAGAAGGTCTCGACTCCCCAGACGAGCGCGAGCTGGCTGCGCACGCGGGGATTCGGGGTGAAGGCCAGGATCGGAGCCGGAGTGCGCCACCGGGCAATGAGTCGGGCCGATGAGCCGGTCTCGGTGAAGGGTATGAGGCTCGCCGCCGACACGGCTCGCGCCACGTCGACAGCGCCCTTGGTCAGCGCCTTCGCTGTCGAGGCCGGCGCATCAGGGGGCAGTGGCGCGAGGCGCTCGAGGCCGTTCTCCTCGACGTGCTGGATGATGCGGCTCATCGTGCGCACCACGTGACAGGGGTGCTCCCCGACGCTGGTCTCGCCTGACAGCATGACCGCGTCGGCACCGTCGAGGACCGCATTGGCGACGTCGCTGGCCTCGGCTCGCGTGGGACGCGTGGCCGTGATCATGGAGTCAAGCATCTGCGTGGCCACGATGACCGGCTTGGCGGCCACCCGGCACAGTTCGATGGCTCGCTTCTGCACGAGCGGGACGGCCTCAAGGGGCAACTCGACGCCCAGGTCTCCTCGGGCCACCATGACGCCATCGAACGCCGCGACGACATCCGCAAGGTTGTCGACCGCCTGGGGCTTCTCGACCTTGGCCAGCACGGGTATGCGTACGCCCTCTTCGTCCATGATCCGATGCACGTCGGTGATGTCCTCCGCCGTGCGGACGAATGACAGGGCGACGAGGTCGACGCCCATGCGCAGGCCCCAGCGCAGGTCGTCGACGTCCTTTTCGGACATGGCGGGGACACTGACCGCGACACCCGGGAGGTTGATGCCCTTGTTGTCGGATACCCGTCCGCCCTCGATCACCGTCGTGACGACGCGCCGTCCATCGACCGCGGTGACCTCGAGGGCAACGCGGCCATCATCGATGAGCACGGTGTCGCCAGCCTGCACGTCGCCGGGTAGTCCGGCGTAGGTCGTGGATGCCATGGCGGCATCTCCGGGGACATCTTCGGTCGTGATCGTGAAGGTCTGGCCGACCGTGAGCAGCACGGGA
>VGBL01000018.1 GCA_016870515.1 Actinomycetota bacterium
GCGGCCGTTGCCATGCACGCGTGGATCCGCCAGCACGTCTTCGAGCAACTCCCCCCTCCCCGCACCTGAGTTACCTGAATGGTGGGTTAATCGGCCTCTAACCCACCATTCAGGTAACTCAGATGGGCGGGGTCTGGGTCGGGCCTGTGGATAGCGGCGGGGGAGATGCGCCGTTCGGGATCACCATGTCGCTATGTCTCGTTCACCACGTCAGGTCGTCTTCGACTCTGCGGACGACATGTTGCGAACCTTTGGCGCGCTGCCCTTCACGTTAGGGATGGCCTGCGATGCCGGCTTTAGCCGTGAGCAGATACGGACGGCACTGACCCACGGGTTTATTCAGCGGCTCCGTCGCGGACTGTTCATCTGCGGAGCTGCACACCACGACGCCAAGGCGACTGCCCTGCTTCGCGCTCAAGCCGCGCTAACTGCGTTGGGCCCCGTACCCGCGGCAATCACGGGGCGACTCGGCGGAGAACTCCACGGCCTGCCCTTCGTCGTACCTCCCGGTAGGGGCGAAGAGATTGCCGTCTCAGAAGTCATGGTGACCGTCGAGTCAGCGCTGCGGTGTGGCTATCGATGCTCACACGCTGTCGTACGCCGCGTTGACCGCTTGCCTGATGACTTATCGGAGGTTTTGGGGATTCCCGTCACGTCCCTACTTCACTGCGCAATCGACATCGTGCGTATGGGGACACGAGCCAGTCTCCACTCTCGTGCGCGAGCGCTTTCTCTGCCAGAAGCTCTGGTTGTCCTCGATGCTGCCACCTTCCGCCAAGGTGCGCGCACGCCTGACGAGGCACGGAGAATGGTGGCGGAGTTGCGAGGGAGATTTCGCTACGGCACCGGCATTCGTGCGGTGGACGCAGCCATCGACTTCCTCGACCCGCTGGCGGAGACACCCCTCGAATCTTGGTCTCGCGGCTACATGATCGTGTACGGCGTACCCGCCCCTCTCACTCAACGAGTGGTCATAGGTGCCAACGGGATCGACTACCGCGTGGACTTCTGCTGGCCTGAACTCAAGGTAATCGGCGAAGCGGACGGCCTCGGCAAATATGGGGAGACTCCCGAGGAGTTCCGGCGCATGAAGAGCCTCGAGCTGGAGAGGCAGAGAGCTTTGGAGGCCGCCGGTTGGCTCGTCGTTCGGTGGACCTGGGATGAACTCGCGCGAAACCCGCAAGCGGTGATGCTGCGAATTCACGCCGCAATCGAACAGGCGCGTCTACGCCGCCGCGCATCCTAGTTACCTCAATGGTGGGATAACGACCCCTTAAGCCACCGTTCGGGTAACTCAGATGGGGAGGAGGCGGGAGATGGCGGCGACAGCGCGGTCGAGCTCCTCGTCGGTGTTGTAGGCGTGCGGGCTGATGCGCACCAGACCGGTGATGCCGTGCTGCGCGAAGTCGTGGCGGGCGTAGTCCGGCGTCGAGTGGCTCGTGTTGATGCCTTTCGCGCGCAGGCCGGCGACGATCGCCGCGGGGTCCGGGGCGGAGATGGTCACGATGCCCGTCTTGATCTCCCCGCGATCGCGCACCCGAACGCCCGGGATCTCCGATAATCGCGCCCGCAACCCTTGCGCGAGTGTGTCGATCCGCGCGCGCAACTCGTCGATACCGCACTCGAGGGCGTAGTCGATGGCCGCGCCCATGCCCAGCAGGGCCGCGTAGGACTTCTCCCACGACTCGAAACGCCGGGCGCCGGGCTGGACGGCGAATTCCAGCTCGGACTCCCACGTCGCCCCATGCAGGTCGAGCGGGAACGGCTCCGCCTCGTCGAGGAGGCGCTGCGAGACCACCAGGAAGCCGGTGCCGCGCGGGCCGCGCAGGAACTTCCGGCCGGTCGCCGACAGCACGTCGCACCCGATGCGACCCATGTCGAGTGGAATCTGGCCGGCCGACTGGCACGCGTCGACGATGTACCACGCGGGCGAGCCGTTGATGCGCAGCATGTCGCCGATCCCGACGACATCGTTGAGCAGTCCATTCTGGCTGGGGGCGTGGGTGATCGCCACGATGCGCACGCGCTCATCGAGCATGGCGCCGAGCGCCTCGACGTCGGTCGTGCCGTCGGCGCCATCGGGAATGAACTCGACTCGGCCTCCCGTGCGCTGTGCCAGCTGCAGCAGGGGAATGACGTTGGAGGCGTATTCGGCCGCGGACACCAGGAATCGGTCGCCAGGCTCGATGTCTTGGCTGAAGGCGATGGCCTGCAGACCGCGATCCCATGCTGCCGTGGCCGATTCCACGAGCGCCACGCGCTCGCGCGGTGCATGGACCAACCGCGCGACGGAGTCGTAGACGGCCGCCACTCGATCGGCAGCTTCCGCATGCGCCTCGTAGCCGCCGATCTCCTCCTCGCGTCGCACGTGCGCGACCGCGGTGTCGGTGACGACGCGCGGCGGCAGCGCGGAGCCGGCGTTGTTGAGGTGCGTGACGCTGGCGCAGCCAGGGGTGTCGGCGCGTAGCACCGCGAGGTCAATCACGCCGCGATGCTAGCGGTCGGCCGTCACCCGCTCGCGCGGCGTCTGCGCGAGCAGCAACACGACGAACACGGCCGCGCCTGCGACGAGCAGCGCGAGCGACCACAGCGCGAGAGCGTCGGTGCCGGCGAGGACGTAGTGCGCCGTCGCGAGGGGCCACGCTGCATAGGCGAGTGCGTGCACGCGCAGGAACCACCGGTCACCCCAGCGCTTGCGCATCCGCCCGAGCAGCCACGCGGGCACCATGAGCCAGAAGGCCACGGTGCCGAGTGCAACCGCGAAGGGCTTCCACGTCGCGGCCATGGGCACGAGGATCTCGACGATCGTGAAGGGCTCGTATGTGTCGACGAGCAGCAGCGCCATGTGCACGACGACGAGCAGGAGAGCGATCGTGCCGAGCCAGCGGTGCAGCGACAGCGCCCGCGAGAAGGGCTTGCCCGCGGCCTTGACCGCGCGCACCGCGAGGCCCCACGCGACGACGCCGGTGAGGGCAAGCCACGCAGCCACTCCGGTCGCGCGGATGAGCACCCAGGTCCAGGGGATCTCGACTTCAAGCATGGGCGGGCTCCAGCAGGCGCGCCGGGCATCCGCGCGCGGCGAGCCAGCTCGCAGCTCCGCTGCCGCGCATGAGCGCGACGGTCGCCCCTGCCTCTGCGCGCCAGCCGCAGTCCGCGACGACGCTGGCCTGGACGACGTCACTGTCGAGCGGTGATCCCGTGCGAGGGTCCAGCACGTGATGCCGGCCTGACCACCGCCTGCGCAGTGTCGACGACGTGGCGACCGCGCGCGCCTCGCCGGACAGCGTCACGACGCCGATCTCCTCGCGCGCGTCGGTGCGGTCATCGCGCAGGGAGATGCACCACGCGCCGGTGTCAGGAGGCGTGCCGTGCGTGACCACGTCGCCACCGATGCTCACGAGCACCGCGCGTGCACCCGCGTCAGCTATCTCGGTGGTAACGATGTCGCCCGCGAGGCCCTTGCCGATCGCTCCGGGGTCCAGGCCGACGCCGTGCGGCAGCGCCACCGCCCCCGCGTGCACGCGCACGCCCCCCATGCCCTGTCCGGGCACGCGCTGCCACGACGGTGGCAACGGCGCGGCGGCGACCGACGCGAAGTCCGCGTCGTAGCCCATCGCCACCATGCCGCCCAGCACCGTCGCGTCCACGTCGCCCTCGCTCCAGGTCCATGCCTGCACTAGCGAGGACACGAGCCGGTGCAGGTCCTCGCTCACCGGGACGGCGCCGTGACCCGCGCGCGCATGCAGCAGGTTCAACTCGCTGTCCGGTCGGAAGCGTGACCAGCATTGCTCGAGCAACTCGACGCGGTGCGCCGCCAGCTCGGCGAGTCTCTTGGCCGATGCGGGCGCCCACACGACGACATGCAGGTCACTGCCCATGGCTTGACCACGCACCTCCGCGCGCTGCATCGTCAACTGCTCCATGTCGTCGTGTCGCGATCGAGCGTGCTGGGACCGCTCGTCGCACCCGGAGGCCGCGTCTCCTCGGCGATGCGCTCGATCACGCGTACGTCGGCCTCCTCTCCGCGTGCGAGCTCGGCGGCGACGTCGCGCAACTCCTGGCGGTAGGCCTGCAGGCGCGCGGCCTCGCGCGTGAGTTGCTCGGCGTATGCATCGAGTGCCGCGCGCTCGCCGTCGGGCTCAGCGGGAGGGGCGGCCTCGGACTCCGCGGCACGGATCCCGATGAGCGCGGTGAGCCCCGCGCTCACCGCTACAGCCAGACCAACGGCGACCCAGCGGTCCATCCGGCGCCGTGCGGCCGGCGTCAGCGGCTTCATGCGGCCACCCCCTCCCCTCCATCGTGCGGGGGGTGCGCTCCTTCGGCAAGGGGGAGTCGGCCTACCTAGGGTGGGGTCCATGGCCGTTGTCTGGTTCGAAATTCCGGTCCTGGACCTTGCCCGGGCCGTGGAGTTCTACGAGGCGGTGCTGGGGGTGACACTGGAGCGCCGTGTCATCGATGGGCACGAGATGGCCGTCTTCCTCGAGCCCGAGGGTGCCGTCGGCGCACTGGCCCATGGCGAGAGCTACGTGCCCTCCCTCGACGGATCCCGCGTCTACTTCGCCGTCCCGGATGTCGCGGACACCCTCGGCCGGGCAGTCGCCGCCGGCGGGCAGGTCCTCTACCCCGTGACGGAGGTGGAACCCGGTGTCCGCGTGGCGGAGTTCGCTGATTGCGAGGGCAATCGCATCGCCATCTCGAGCGGACCGGATGGCGTCGACGCCCCCGTGATGGCGTAATGGATTCATGCGCGGTTGGCGGGCGATCACCCTCGGTCTCGCCGCGGCGTTCGTCCTCGGCGCCTGCACTGGCGCTCCCGAGCAAGCGGCCAGCCCCAGCGCCGAGCGCCCCCCGTGGCCCCATGACGCCGTGCGCTTCCTCGGGTCGGGCGAGGCCCTGGGCGAGTCTGAGTTGCTTGATGCGATCAGTCGGCGGGGGTCGGTCCGCGATCTCTCACCCGATCCGCTCACCGATGCTGAGATTGCCGCGCTGCTGTGGTCAGCACAGGGCGTGTCGACACCGGGTGGTGCGCGCACCGTCCCGTCGGCGGGTGCGCTCTACCCACTCGAGATGTACGTCGTCACGCCCGAGGAGGTCCTGCACTACGTGCCCCGCACATCCTCGGTGGAGGTGCGCTACGACGACCGGGCCAAGGAGCTCGTCGCCGATGCGGTGAGCGGCACACCCGCCTCCCGCGCGTACGCGCTCGTCGTCATCACCGGGGTGCCGGGTCGCATCACCGGGAAGTACGCCGATCGCGGGATCCGCTACATGTGGATGGAGGCCGGTCACGCGGCGCAGAACCTGCTGCTCGCGGCCGCAGCCCTCGGTCTGGGTGCGGTCACGATCGGCGCCTTCGATGATGCGGGCATGGCTGACGCACTAGGTCTGTCTGACAGGGAAGAGCCTCTGTATCTCATCCCCGTGGGACGGCCGCTGACGTAGCACGACCTAGGATCCGCCGGTGAGCGTGCGGACCCTGGCGGGAATGCCTGAGTATCGGCGCCTATTCGGGTCGCGCCTCATCTCCAATATCGGCAACGGCGTCGCGCCGATCGCTATCGCCTTCGGCGTACTCGCCCTGCCCGACGGCTCGCCCACGGGCCTGAGCATCGTTCTGGCCGCGCAGGCGATCCCCGTGGTCCTGGTGCTGCCCATCGGCGGCGTCATCGCCGACCGCGTCGGTCGGCCGCGCATGATCAGCATCTGCGACATGCTCATGGCCGTCGTCATCGGCGCTATCGGCCTGACCTTCATCACCGGCGTGGCCAGTGTGCCGCTGCTGGCGGCGCTGAACGCACTTGCGGGCGTGCTGGTAGGCCTGTGGTACCCGGCATACCCCGGCCTCGCCGCCGATGTCGTGCCCGACGCGCTGCTGCAGCCCGCGAACGCCTACAACGCGGTCGCCGGCAACGGCGGCTTCATCGTCGGCACCGCGCTCGGCGGTCTCCTCGTCGCGACGATCGGCTCGGGCTGGGCAATCGTGCTCGACGCGGTGAGCTTCCTTGTGGCCGGCATCCTCGTCTTCGGTCTGCGTCGATTCTCGCGGCCGCATGACTCTGGCGAGTCGCCTGTGCGGGATCTCATCGACGGATGGCAGAGCTTCATCCGCTATCGCTGGATCGTCGCGGTGGTGCTTGCCTTCAGTCTCATCGTCATGGTGATGCGCGGTGCCGAGGAGGTGCTCGGTCCCGTGCTGGCCAATGAGGTGTACGGCGGCCCGACCGGCTGGTCGGCCGTCCTCGGCGCCATGGCCGTGGGCTTCCTCGTCGGTGCCGTCATCGCCTCGCGCATCAGGGTCGAGCGTCCCATTGCCTTCGGCATGGCGGTCTGCTTCACGCTCCCCGCGTGGCTTCTCACCCTTGCCCTGGCAGCGCCACTGCCCGTCGTGATGGCGACTGCCTTCGTTTGGGGCCTGTCGATGGAGATCATGGTGGTGCTGTGGTTCACCGCGCTCCAGCGCAATGTGCCCCCGGAATCCCTGTCCCGCGTCTCGTCGTACGACGCCTTCGGCTCGCTGATGTTCGGGCCCATCGGTCTCGCGCTTGCCGGCCCGCTACTGATGTTCATCCCCATCTCGGAGGCCTTCTACATCGCCGCCCTCGTGGCGGCGGCCGGGATCATCGGGGCCCTGCTTGTGCCGTCCGTCTGGCGCCTGCGCCGTGGCGATGGCCTGCCGGACATGCCCGCGGTGACGACGGACTGACCGGTGGCCGCTACCACCTGCAAACGCGTGCCGATAGGGTCATACCTGACTTCGGCACGGGAGAACCCCTCATGAATATCGACATGCGCCAGCAAATGGGATCCGGCAAGGGCTTCATCGCCGCCCTCGACCAGAGCGGCGGGAGTACGCCCAAGGCCCTGAAGCTCTACGGTATCGACGAGGGAGCCTACTCCAATGACGCGGAGATGTTCGATCTCGTGCACGCCATGCGCTCGCGTATCATCACCAACCCAGCCTTCAACGGAGACAAGGTCATCGCGGCGATCCTCTTCGAGATGACCATGGACCGCGACATCGAAGGCCAGCCGACCCCCTCCTACCTGTGGGAGGTCAAGCGCGTGGTGCCGCTGGTCAAAGTGGATCTCGGCCTCGCCGACGAGGTCGATGGCGCCCAGATCATGAAGCCCATGCCGCACCTTGACGACCTGTGCAAGCGCGCCGTCAGCAAGGGCGTCTTCGGCACCAAGATGCGCTCGGTGATCAACTCCGCCAACCCCGCGGGCATCAAGGCGGTCGTCGACCAGCAGTTCGACGTTGCGCTGCAGATCCTGGGGCACGGCCTGGTGCCGATCATCGAGCCCGAGGTCAACATCAAGAGCCCCGACAAGGCCGACAGCGAGGCTCTCCTGCGCGACGCGCTGCTCGCCGGCCTCGACCGCATTCCTGACGGCCAGCAGGTTATGTTCAAGCTGTCGCTGCCCAGCCACAACGACTTCTACAAGGTCCTCATCGATCACCCCAAGGGGCTTCGCGTCGTCGCCCTCTCGGGCGGCTACTCCCGTGACGATGCCTGCGACATGCTCGCGGCCAACCACGGCATGATCGCGAGCTTCTCGCGTGCGCTCTCCGAGGGTCTCACCGCACAGCAGAGCGACGCGGAATTCACCGCCACGCTGCAGGCCGCAATCGACGAGATCTACGCCGCGTCGATCACCTGAAGTCGCCTAGGGCAGGATTCACGTGTGAGCACGCACGAGAACCTGCTGGGCGGTCCGCCGCCGACCTTCCTGCCCGATGATCCCGATCCCCGCGTCGACCTCGAACGTGGCGCCGATCCCCACGACGTGGCTGCCCGATATCCGCAGTCCAGTCTCGCGTGGGCCGTGCTCGCCGACCAGGCGTGGGCGGAGGGCCGCACCGTGGAGTCCTACGCGTACGCGCGCGTCGGCTACCACCGTGGCCTGGATGCCCTGCGGCGCAATGGGTGGAAGGGCCACGGCCCCGTGCCGTGGAGCCACGAGTCCAATCGCGGTTTCCTGCGCTGTCTTGGCGCCCTGCAACGAGCTGCAGCCGCCATCGGCGAGACCGATGAAGCGCAGCGGTGCACGGCGTTCCTTGCCGACTGCGATCCCGCGGCTGCCGAGGCATTGAGTCGCTGACATGGCCGATGTCGCTGTCGTCGGGGGAGGCATCAGCGGCATTGCCTGCGCACGTTCCCTTGCTGACGCCGGTTTCACCGTCGACGTGATCGATCGGGGCCAGCGACTCGGTGGTCGCCTCGCCGTACAGACGTTGCGCGACACCGGCACCGCATGCGACGGCCGAGTTGTCGACGTCGGGGCCGCTTACCTGACCGTCTCGGATCCCGCGTTTGCCGCTGTTGTCGACGATTGGGTGGATCGCGGCACCGCACGCCCCTGGACCGACACCTTCCACGTAGCCGATGGCACCGGGCTGCTCGGCACGAAGCTCGGGCCGATGCGCTACGCCGCACCTCGCGGGCTGCGCAGCCTGGTCGAAGACCTCGCCGTCGAATTGCCATCCGATCTCGTGAGCATCGCTCATCCCATGGACGTGGACTCCGTGATCGTCGGGCCTAATGGCGTCGACATCGCCGACACGACGTATCGCGCCGTGGCGCTCTGCGGCCCCGATCCGCAGATGCGATCTCTGCTGCACGCTGACACCAAGGCGCGCGATGTGCTCGCGGCCGCACCCATGTGGGAGCCCGTGATCGCCCTGACAGCCGTCTATGACAAACGCACGTGGGCCGACCTCGACGCCGCCTTCGTCAACGACGATCCGGTCCTGTCGTTCGTCGCTGATGACGGCCGCCGACGTGGTGATGACGCGCCGGTGCTCGTCGCGCACTCCACGCCGATCCTTGCCGCCGGGCACCTGGCCGATCCGGTCACGGCGGCGCCGCTCATGCTCGGTGCCCTCGAGCGCATCGTCGCGGGCAGCGAGCCAGCGTGGTTCAGTGTGAAGCGCTGGACCTACGCGCGGCCCGCGCGCGCCCGCGACGACCTGTGCTTCTTCGACGGTGCAGTCGGACTCGCCGGTGACGCATGGGCAGGCCGGCCGCGCACCGAGGCCGCATGGCTCTCGGGCACGGCCCTCGGGCGCCGCATGGCCGAGGCGCTGACCGCCTAGGCCTCGGCGGCGAGCTCGGCGAGCAGGGGCTCCAATTGACCCGGCTGCACGGGGCCGATGATTCGCGCGGCCAGGCGTCCCTGCCTGTCGATCACCACCGTGCTCGGAATCGATCTGGGCGGCACGCCGGGCACCGTCGCCATCAGCGCGCCGTCGCGATCGAAGATGCTCGGGTAGGGGCTTGAGGCGATGAGTCCGGCGGCACCGATCGGGTCGTCCAGCACATTGAGTCCGAGGAAGATGACGCCTTCATCGAGGAACGACTCATGCGCCTGGGTGAGCAGGGGGAGCTCCTCGCGGCATGGTGCGCACCATGACGCCCAGGCGTTGACCACGACGACGTCACCCAGATGGTCCGCGCTGCTCAGCGGACTGCCATCGGTGTCGAGGCCGCCGATGGTCAACGGCTCGCGTTGGTCAGCGGGGATCACCTCCGTCCCCACGCGAGAGTCGCTGGCGGGAGGCGTCGCCGGCAGCGTGACGACGGGCGTGGGGGCATACAGGCCGGTGCCCCCACACCCACCCATCAGCAGCACGATGGGCGCGACGACGCTGATCCACCGTGACGTCATCCCACCTCCTGCGACTGCTCGCGGCGTTCGCGTCGTGCGGTACGCCATTCCTCCGACCGCCACCACTCGACGGCTGCCAGCATCATCCACAGCGAGTCGATGACCATGGTCAGGGCCCACATCAGCGCCCCGGCCAGCTGCTGGTCGAACTCCGGGTCGTAGCCGAGGCGCTCCGCGGCCACGACGTAACTGGGATAGAGCGTCACGGGCGACAGGAAGATGATCGCGCCGAGCACGGTCTCGGGAATCATCATGAGGCCGAGGGAGAGCACCCGGTAGGCCGGCCGTGGGCGCCTAGCGCACATGTCACTGCCGATGAGCGGGTAGTAGAAGAGCAGAGCGGCGATGAGGTAGAGCGGCCGCTCGACGAAGGCCATCGCGTCGTGGTCGCCCAGCACCCACTCCATCACGGGGGTGATGTGCGATCCGATCAGGACTCCCGCGAAGAGCAGCCACGTGAAGATCGGATTGATGAGCAGCATCCCGACTGGTGAGCGAAGCGCACGAATGATCCCGGCCCGCACCCTTCCTGTCGTGGCGAGGACGGCGAGCGACACCGGTGAGGACAGCACGATGAAGGGAGCGGCCAGCATCATCACCGCCAGGTGCTGAGCCATGTGCGCCCAGAAGTACGAGTGCGCCAGCGTCTCGAAGGGACCGAGGTAGGCCAAGGCCAACAGGGCGATTCCCACGAAGAAGGAGGTGGTCGACCATGGCGACCACCTGAGCCGTCGATCGCGCAGCCGGCGTAGGCCCCAGAGGTAGAGGCCGAGGGCTAGCGCGAGGTTGGCGATCACGAAGAGATCGAGGGTCCAGGTGCTCTCGCCGGGAATCCAGGACCTCACGCCCCCACGATAGGCATTCGAAGGCGACGAAATGCCCGTCGAACCCGTCGATAACCCCTACCGTGGGGCCACTCGGGAGTCATGGGGGTTCGTGAAGAGGTTGCTGGTCGCCGTGATCTCCGTCCTCATTGGGGCCGGCGTGGTAACAGGCGTAGCCGTCTTCGCCCACGCCACGAGCGGTGAGCCGCCCGTGCTGATCGCCACCCCAGGCGGCACTGTCGACACCCCCGAGGGCCCGATGAACTCCGCCTCCCTGGAGTTGCAGGTCTATCCCAACAACTCCGATCAGGTGCCCGGGCCGATGGAGGGCGTCAACGCTCTCTATGCCAGCCAGGGCTGGCCGTTCTACTGGCCTTCGACCACGCTTGAGGTGCCGGCGAATTCGTTGATCACCGTGACGATCAAGCAATACGCCGGTGGCGGCAAGGTCTTCAATCCCTACTGGGCGAAGGTACACGGCACCGTCGACGGCTCCATGACCGTCAACGGCAAGACCGTCACCGAGTGGGATCCGACCAGGGTGGCGCACACGTTCACGATCCACCAGTACCCCGACAGTGGTCAGCCCTACCTCTTCGTGTCGGTGCCGCTCCCGGATCTCAGTGGCAACGAGGTGGGCAACGCCAACCCCTACGTCGACAACCCCAAGGTCGTCACCTTCACGTTCAAGACCGGCGCCCCCGGCACCTACGTCTGGAACTGCGAGTACCCGTGCGGTGACCTGTACCAGGAGTTCGGCGGCCCGATGCAGCAGCGCGGGTGGATGTCCGGCACAGTGCAGGTGGTCTGATGGCTGACACCCTGACGCCCCCGACCGATGGTCGGTTGCCAGTACTCCGCCACCGATCCCAATGTGGGCGGTTGGGTGCAGTGGCCGGTACTCCCGCCGATGGCGGCCCCTCCGGGATACCAGGGCCCCGGCTGGTACCTGTGCGATGGCAGCTCGGGAGGCGGCGACACCGGCGGCAGCACTCCGGAGGAAAGCCCCTTTGATCCGTCCATACCGCCCTGCGTCACCGACGAGAGCGGTCAGTCCGGCCCGCCCGAGGGGTTCTCCAATTGCATCAACCCCGGCACGCAGGCAGCGGCGGTGGTCAACGCCCTGCGCGCCTCGGTTCGCGCGGCCGTCGGTCAATCGCTGTCATTGAAGACCTCCAATGCGAGTGGCACCACGCGCATCGTCTCACCCGCGCAGACGACCGAAAGCGTCGTGCGTCCCTTCGGAGCCAAGGCATCCAACACTCCGACCGTGCGCCTGGCCACCGTGCCCGGCGCCACGTGCGCTGTCACGGCGACGTCCGGCAAGGCCAAGACGACTCTCATGGCCAAGGGCACTGCGGTCAAGGGCCAGCTCGATACCAAGGTCACGGCGGCCAGCCTGCGCACCAAGCTCAAGGCAGCGGTGGGGGCCCAGGCGGTGATCAGGGCGGCCTGCTCGATCAAGGTGGGCACCAAGACCGCGAAGCTGCCCAATGCGAGCGTCACCGTCAAGTTCACCTGATGTGACCGGAAGGCCCGGAGCCGCTAATCTTCTCCGGGCCCATCGTGGGCTCCAGGGGCCGCGCCCCTTTGTGCACGAGGTGATCCCATGCCCGCCATCGCGCTGCTCGGCGCCCAGTGGGGCGATGAGGGCAAGGGCAAGGCCACCGACCTCCTGGGCGGCCGAGTCGACTACGTCGTGCGCTACCAGGGGGGCAACAACGCCGGCCACACTGTCGTCATCGGCGACCAGAAGTTCGCACTCCACCTGTTGCCCAGCGGCATCCTCAGCCCCAACGTCGTGCCGGTCATCGGCAACGGCGTGGTCATCGACCCGGGCGTCCTGCTGGGCGAGATGGCCGGTCTCAACGCCCGCGGCGTCGACACCTCGCGTCTGCTGATCAGCGCCAACGCCCACATCATCACGCCCTACCACGTCACCCTCGACAAGGTGACGGAGAGATTCCTCGGCAAGGCCAAGCTCGGTACGACGGGTCGGGGCATCGGCCCCACCTACATGGACAAGGTCGCCCGCATCGGTATTCGAGCGCAGGACCTCTTCGATCCGTCCATCCTGCGCCAGAAGGTCGAGGGTGCACTCGCCAACAAGAACCAGGTGCTCGTCAAGGTTTTCAATCGCCGCGAGCTCCAGGTGGATGCCATCACCGAGACCCTCCTTGCCTACGCCGAGCCACTTCGGCCCTACGTCGCCGACACCGTGCTCGTGCTCAACGATGCCCTCGATGCCGGCAGGACCGTGCTGCTCGAGGGCGGCCAGGGCACTTTGCTCGACGTCGACCACGGCACATATCCCTTCGTGACGTCGTCCAACCCCACTGCGGGCGGTGCCTGCACGGGCAGCGGCATCGGGCCGACTCGCATCACGCGGGTCATCGGCATCCTCAAGGCCTACACCACACGCGTCGGCTCCGGGCCGTTCCCGACCGAGCTGCATGATGCCGACGGCGAGCGACTGCGCAGCGTCGGCGGCGAAGTCGGTGTCACGACCGGTCGGCCGCGCCGCTGCGGCTGGTTCGATGCGCCGATCGCGCGCTACGCCTCACGTGTTAATGGCCTGACCGACATCTTCCTCACCAAGCTCGACGTGCTCACCGGCCTCGAGCAGATCCCGGTGTGCGTGGCCTACGACGTCGACGGCACGGTGACGCCCGACCTGCCGATGACGCAGACGGGGTTCCATCACGCCAGGCCGGTCTACGAATACCTGCCCGGCTGGTCCGAAGATATCTCCGGTGCGCGCAGCGTCGCGGATCTTCCGCCCAATGCTCAGGCCTACGTGCGCTTCCTGCAGGACGTGTCAGGTGCGCCCATCAGCGCCATCGGTGTCGGTCAGGACCGCGACGCCACCATCGTCGTGCGTGACCTTCTCGACTGACCAAGCCTTTCGCTCCTGCTGCCAGGCGACCCATTGCGGCTGGCCCCAGCGAATCCATCCCCAGTACCAGATCACGGTGAAGACGTAGTCCGCGAAGAGGACCATGGGGATGACGAGGTAGTCCGAGTCGACCTGTGAGGCGTTATCGATCATCTCCGTGAGCTCAGCCTCACTTCGCAGATCGCCGTCGAGGATGAGGAAGGCGACGAGGGCGACCGGCAGCACCTTGCCGAGCTCGCGCGCGGTCACGGGAGAGATGAAGGCCAGGGCGCGGATCGACAGGATGAGAGCACTCGGGAACACGAAGAGCTGGATGACGTTGATGTGGTTCTCGCCGAAGAGGAAGACCGCGAAGAAGAAGCACCACCACAGGGCGATGAGGATCGGCATCGAGAGGACGTACTTCACGACGTCGACGGGGTCTGCGCGCAGGCCCTCCGGGGTCTCGTGGAGTACGAGGCGGGGGTGGTCCATCGCCCGGTAAATGAGAAACGAGATCCACGCGGTGATGCCGATTAGCAAGGCAAAGAAGAGGACCTGACCGAAGTTGACCTCCAAGCCGTCCGTCGACACGCAGGCATCGTAATGGCCACGCGATGAGAGGCGGAGGGAGTGGACCTTCCCACCGATCCGCGTTCGGCCCATCCGGACACCCACGCAGGTGCTCCCGTGCAAGCGCCTGATGCCGGTCGCTGGCCCTGGGTCATTCGCACGCTCCAGCCGGTCGGGTAGCGGCCGCGTCCAGGTCAAGACCGATATCCGGAACCACCGCTCGCAGCGCGCCATCGCCGGCATCGGCGCCACCTACGAGGGAGTGCGGCGCCGCTACCAGCGCCGCGACGACGGCACGGTGCGCGACACCGTCCTGTTTTCGGTCACGGCCGAGGAGCGGCCCGGCGCACGCACGCTCCTCGAGCGACGCCTGGGTGTCGCGTCATCGGTCAAGAATTCTGACTCATTGGCAACTGCACGCGGCCTGTGCTTATTGTGATGCCTATGCGCAAGAGACCGATGCGGGCAGTCGTGTCGACGGTCGTGGTCAGCCTCACCGTGCTCTCTACCGCACCCCAGGCCCTGGCTGATGAGCCCGGCTGGCTTTCGCACATCAACGAGTTTCGCGATGGCCTTCGGCTCGATCCGGTTAAGGAGGACCCTCGCCTATCGCGCACCGCCCGCCTGCACTCGATCTACATGGTGGAGACCGGCTTCGTCGAGCATGGGGAGAAGCCGGGCACGAAGTGGACCACCGAAGCCGGTCGGCAGGCCGGCGAGCAGAGCAATGTCGCGGGTGGCACCGGCACGACCCCCACGCCGCAAGAAGCGGTCAACCTCTGGATCGAGGGGCCCTTTCATCGACTTGGCCTGATGCGCCCGGCCTGGCGAACGACCGGGTTCTCCCTGGAGTCCGGTACCCGCGATGGCGAGGACCGCTGGGGCGCCACCCTCAATGTCATCGGCGGGCTCACGGGCTCGTCGGCTGCCCAGTGGCCCATGGTGTGGCCGAACGCGCGCCGCGAGGTGGCGACGTCGTTCCTGCAGTTCGAGCGGGTCGAATGGCCCGATCCTGCTGTTGGTTGTCCGGACTCCAAGGGCATTGACTACGGCACGATCATCACCGCGTCGTTTGGTCCCGGTGATCGCGCCCGGATCAAGTCGGTGCGCCTGCGGGTGAACGGCGGGGCCCCGGTGCCCATATGCACACACACATCCAGCACGTACAAGCATGATGACTACACCGACGTGGGGTGGCGAATCCTCGCGGAGAACAACACGGTGATGGTGCTGCCGCGGGTGGTGCTGAGCCCAGGTACGACGTACCAGGGCCGGATCACGCTCACCGACGGTCGGATGGCGCCGATCCGCTTCACCACCGCACCGACCTAAAGGACCGGATCGACCTTTAGTCCGTAGACGATGCCGCGCGACGTGGTGACCTGCACCTGGTAGAAGCCGGGGGTGTTGGGGGCGACGATGTAGAGGTCGGGTCCGGGGGTGGTGACCTCGATCTTGGTCACCGGGTCCCCGTCTCGGGTGAGTTCGATGATGGTCCCGGCCTTCCACGCCCCGATGGCCACGCGGAACTTCAGGCCTGCCGCGACGACCTTGTGCGAGACGATGCTGAAGGCCTTGACGTTGATCTCGATCGGCGTGGGCTTCAGCTCCCCGACGATGACGACGTAGCCGAGGTCGCCGCTGCCCTTACCCTGCGCGATGACATTGGTGAAGGAGAAGGTGCCGTTCGCCTTGACGGTGCTCATTCCCTGTGGCGAGTCGCCCAGCAGCAGGCGCACCGTGGTGCCCTCCTTGACGCCGATCGTCTTGCCCTTGATATCGAAGGACTCCCCGGCCGAGTACGACGCTCCGGCGGACGGCTCGGTGATGTCGACCGAGGGCTCGGTGATGACCACCTTGACCTTCTGCGGCCCGCTCGCCGCATCGAAGTCGGGAAGGGGCTGATTGGCAGGCACGCATACTGGTTTTCGAAGGGACGGCATGCGGCGAGGTCGCCCTTGGCGGTGACGGACAGCGACGTGCCGCGACCCTCGCGCGTATTGATGGCGACGGATGCGCGTCCCTTGGGGTCGGTGAACACCGTGAAGGTGTTGGCACCGGTGGCGAAGGTGCCCGGGCCCTTCTCCGGGAGCATGAGGTCGACCGACGCGTTTTCGACAGGGTTGCCGAAGACATCGGTCACCTGCACGATCGCGTCGATGGGGTCGCCGGCGTCGATCTTCGCGGCCGAGACCTCTAGGTCGACGTCGCGAGCCGCCTCGCGCACCGTGGCGACCGCAAACGTCACCACCTCCTCGTTGAGGCCCTGTGCACGGATGGCGCCTTTGCCGACGACGGTGGAGAAGGCGTAGGCGACGGCGACGCACTTCTCCGGCCCGGCCTCGCTGAAGACCGTGAGCTCGCCGACCGCAGGCGTCGTGCCGGTGAGCGTCTCGACGAGTTGGGCTCCGGTCGCGCGGAAGGTGACTGGTGATCCGCTGGAGGAGGTCGTGATCTCCAGGCGCAGGACCGAGGGGCGCTGCTCGTCGCCACCCTCCAGGCCCTGGTAGGGCACGACGAGCGGGGTGTTGAACGCCGCTGCCGGGATACCGTTGACGGTCAGGTTTTCGACATCGGGTGGCGTCACCGAGTCGCCCGTGCCGCAGGCGGCGGCGGGCATCGTCAACGTGGGGGTGGCCGGTGCAGGTGGCGAGGATTCCTGCGATGACGGCAGGAGCCCGCATCCCGCGAGGACGACCACGCCCACGGTGAGTGCCGCGCTGCCTCGCCACGCCGCTCTCACTCCTCCATCGTACGAGGAGCGAATGCCTTAAGCGTGGCGCCGGGCCACTGACTGCTGGCTGGAGCGATGGTGAGGGCCCCCGTCGATAGGCTCCCGTCGTGAAGGTGCTCGTTGTCGGCTCAGGTGCCCGGGAGCACGCCCTCGTGACAGCCCTTCGCAAGGACGGGTGCGATGTCACCTGCGCGCCGGGCAACGCCGGCATCAACGCCGACGTGACGACGTATCCGCTCGACCCCAGCGACGGCGCAGCGGTGGCCGCACTAGCACAACGAATCGGGGTTGACCTTATCGTCATCGGTCCCGAGGCACCGCTTGTCGCCGGTGTCGCCGATGCGGTGCGCGAAGGCGGCATCGCCTGCTTCGGCCCGAGCGCGCAGGCAGCGCAGCTCGAGGGCAGCAAGGCCTTCGCCAAGGAGGTCATGCTGGCGGCCGGCGTGCCCACGGCGCGTCCGGCCGTGTGCGTCACCATCGACGACGTCAAGCGAGCGCTGGACGACTTCGGTGCGCCCTACGTCGTGAAGGATGACGGGCTCGCCGCTGGCAAGGGCGTCGTCGTCACCGATGACCGCGCGCAAGCGGTAGCCCACGCCCGCGCCTGCCTCGATGGCGGGTCGCGCGTGGTCATCGAGGAATATCTTGACGGGCCCGAGGTGTCGCTCTTCGCGATCACCGACGGCACCACGGTCGTGCCGCTGCAGCCCGCGCATGACTTCAAGCGCGTGGGTGATGGCGACACCGGACCCAACACCGGTGGCATGGGCGCCTACTCGCCGCTGCCCTGGGCGCCCGCCGACCTCGTGCAGCGAACGCTCGACACTGTCCTGCAGCCCACGGTCGACGAGATGCGCAGGCGCGGCTCACCCTTCAGCGGGCTCCTCTATGCCGGTCTCGCTCTCACGTCGAAGGGCCTGCGCGTGGTGGAGTTCAATGCGCGCTTCGGCGATCCCGAGACCCAGGTCGTGTTGGCAAGACTCAACTCGCCACTCGTCGACCTGCTAATGGGCTCCGCCACCGGCGCTCTCGCCGACGTGGCCGCGCCACGATGGAGCGATGATGCGGCCGTCACTGTCGTGGTCGCCTCGGAGGGCTACCCCGAGAAGCCCGTGACCGGTGATCCCATCGTTGGCCTGGCCGAGGCCAACGCCGTTCCGCACGCCTATGTCCTGCATGCCGGCACCAAGCCCGGCGATAAAGGCCCGGTCTCCGCGGGCGGGCGCGTGCTGTCGGTCGTCGGCACCGGACCCATGCTCACCGATGCGCGCGCGGCCGCCTACGCCGCCGTTGAACGGATCTGCCTGCGTGGCTCCCATCACCGCGGCGATATCGCGTTGTCCGCGGCAGGCGCGGAGTCTGGGAGGATAGGGGGGTGAGTGTCCCCAACGTCCTCGCCGGCCGCTATTCCTCGGCCGCGATGGCGGCCATCTGGGCCCCCGAGCACCGCATCCTCCTTGAGCGCAAACTGTGGTTGGCCGTGCTGGCCGCGCAGCGCGATCTCGGCGTTGTTGTCCCCAACGGCGCCATCGCCGATTACGAGCGCGTCATCGCCGATGTCGACCTCGCCTCCATAGCCGCACGTGAGCGGGTGACCCGCCACGACGTGAAGTCGCGAATCGAGGAGTTCAACGCCCTCGCCGGCCATGAGCACATCCACAAGGGCCTGACCAGTCGTGATCTCACCGAAAACGTCGAGCAGCTGCTCGTGCGCGACTCTCTGGTGCTCACGCGCGACAAGGTCGTGGCGGCCCTTGCGCGCCTGGCGTCGCTGGCGGTGCAGTACGCCGATACTCCTCTCACCGGCCGCTCTCACAACGTGGCGGCGCAGACCACCACTCTCGGCAAGCGGTTCGCCACCTGGGCAGACGAGCTCCTGATCGCCTATGACCGTCTCACCGACCTGATCGAGCGCTACCCGCTGCGCGGCATCAAGGGCCCGGTCGGCACCGCGCAGGACATGCTCGACCTCCTTGACGGCGATGCCACCAAACTCGCCGCGCTCGAGTCGGCGATCGTCGCTCACCTGGGCTTCGCGCGTGTGCTCGACAGCGTCGGCCAGGTCTATCCGCGGTCCCTCGACTACGACGTCGTCACCACTCTCGTGCAGGTCGCGGCCGCGCCTAGCAACGCGGCCACCACGATCCGCCTCATGGCAGGCCACGAGCTCGTGACCGAGGGCTTCCAGCCCGGCCAGGTGGGCTCAAGCGCGATGCCGCACAAGATGAACTCACGCTCCTCCGAGCGCATCAACGGCCTGGCCGTCATCCTGCGCGGCTACGCCAGCATGGTGGGCGAACTCGCGGGCGATCAGTGGAATGAGGGTGACGTCTCCTGCTCCGTCGTACGCCGGGTCGCCATGCCCGACTCCTTCTTCGCGATCGACGGCCTCTTCGAGACCTTCCTGACGGTGCTCGATGAGTTCGGCGCCTTCCCCGCCGTCATCGACCGCGAGCTCGATCGCTACCTGCCCTTCCTCGCCACCACCAAGGTGCTCATGGCCGCCGTCCGCTCGGGAGTTGGCCGCGAGATCGCGCACGAGGCCATCAAGGAGAACGCCGTCGCCGTGGCCCTCGCCATGCGCGAGGGCACTGCGGACAATGACCTCATCAATCGCCTGGCTGGCGACCCACGCCTCGGCCTGAGCCGCGAGCTGGTCGGCGCTCTGATCGCCGAGCCCCTGGACTTCACCGGCGCTGCCCGCAGCCAGGTGGCCCGCGTCGCCGAGCGTGTGCAGGCCGTGGCCCAAGCACACCCCCAGGCTGCGGCGTATTCGCCTGCGCCGATTCTCTAGCACCTGACTCTGCCAGGATGCCCCCGTGAACGACTACGGCCTGCCCGACACCTATCGCCACATCTACTCGGGCAAGGTCCGCGACCTCTTCGAGGCCCCCGGCGGCCAGCTCCTCTTCGTTGCCTCCGACCGCATCTCGGCGTACGACTGGGTGCTGCCCACGCAGATCCCTGACAAGGGGCGCATCCTCACCCAGCTGAGCCTGTGGTGGTTCGACCGCCTCGAGGGCATCGTGCTCAACCACGTGGAATCGACGCAGGTGCCCGCCGCCGTGCGCGGCCGGGCAATGCTGTGCCAGCGCCTGGAGATGATGCCGGTCGAGTGCGTCGTGCGCGGCTACCTCGCCGGATCAGGGCTCACCGAATACAACGACACGCGGTCGATCTGCGGCAACGGCCTGCCGCCCGGCCTCGTCGACGGATCGAAGCTGCCAAAGGCGATCTTCACACCGGCGACCAAGGCGCCGATGGGCGAGCACGACGTCAACATCACCTACGACGAGACGATCGTGCTCGTGGGCCAAGAGGAGGCGCAGGATCTCAAGCGCCTGTCGCTCGACGTCTATCGCCGCGCATCCGCCATTGCCGAGGGGCGCGGACTGATCCTCGCCGACACGAAGTTCGAGTACGCCATCGCGACCGCCGGTCGCTACAAGGGCCGCATGGTGCTCGCCGACGAGGTGCTCACCCCCGACTCTTCGCGCTACTGGCCCGCCGACCAATGGTCGCCCGGTGGCCCCCAGCCGTCGTTCGACAAGCAGTTCGTGCGCGACTGGCTGACCTCGCCCGCCTCCGGCTGGGACCGGCACTCTGGCGAGCCGCCGCCTCCCCTGCCCGACGAGGTCGTGGAGAAGACGCGTGCCAAGTACGTCGAGGCCTATGAGCGCCTCACCGGTCGGGAGTTTGTGTGACCACGTGGCTGCTGACCGGGGGCGCCGGCTACATCGGTGCGCACGTCGCGCGGGAACTGCTGGCATCGGGTCGACAGGTCGTTGTGCTCGACGATCTCTCGGCCGGTCACCGCGAGCGCGTACCCGCCGACGCGACATTCATCGGGGTGTCCGTGCTCGATACGGCGGCCGTACGCGATGCGTTGACGAGGTACGACGTGACCGGAGTCATCCACCTGGCCGCGAAGAAGGCCGTCGGCGAATCAGTGGAGAAGCCGCTGCTCTACTACCGCGAGAATGTCGGCGGCATGGTCTCGCTGCTGCAGGCGATGGCGGATGCGGGCACGCGCTGCCTGGTCTACTCCTCGTCGGCGGCCGTCTATGGCGATCCGCCGTGGTCGCCCATCTCCGAGGACACCCCATGCGCACCACTGTCGCCCTATGGCCAGACGAAGCTGATCGGCGAGTGGATGGTGCGAGATGAGGCCGTGGCTCGGCCGCTGTCGTGGGTGTCGCTGCGCTACTTCAACGTGGCCGGCGCAGGCTCGCCAGACCTGGGTGACTCGAGCGCCAACAACCTCATTCCCCTGGTCTTCGCCGCCCTCGATCGGGGCGAGGCGCCGCGGGTCTTCGGCACCGACTATCCGACCGACGACGGCTCCTGCGTGCGCGACTACATCCACGTGAGCGACCTGTCGGAGGCTCATGTCGCGGCGGCTGCCCTGTGCGAGTCAGGTGAAGTGGCCACCGTCTTCAATGTCGGCACCGGTCGAGGCGCCTCGGTCTGGCAAGTCATGGCGACGGTGTCGGAGGTCGTGGGCCGAGACGTTGGTGCGGTAGCGGTTGAACGTCGTGTCGGCGACCCGCCCGAACTCGTGGCATCGGTCGACCGCATCGCCGGCGAGCTGGGCTGGAGTGCCAGCCGCGACCTGCGCGACATGATCGCTTCGGCGTACGCCGCCCATCGCTGACCTCTAGCAGGGCAGGACTTGCCGCGTGGATTGGTCCTATAGTGCAGCCGTGCGTCGCGCCCTGCTTACGCTCGTCATTGCCGCCGTCGCGGCCACAACGGTCGCGCTCGGCATCATGCCCGCTCACGCTGACGGTGTCGGACGCCCCCGTGGACTAACCGAAATCCGGCCCGCACCGGAGCCCATCCGATACACGATCATGGGCGACTCTCACGTCACCTTGATGTTCGAGGAGTTGTACCCGGGTGCGCACGCGAACGGCCATGAGGGGACTCTCCTCAATGACAAGTTCGAGATCTATGGCCTCAACGGCATCAGCCTTCATCAGGTCATGAATGGCAGAGGGATCGTCAAGGCAGGGGTGAGCTCTGTCGGGACGACGAACGTCGACATGTGGAGACAGGCCCTGCGCACCGGCCCGGACACCGTCGTGGTGAACCTTGGCACCAATGACGGAGGTCCCAAGGCCGCGGACATCGACAAGTTCATGCGCCTCGCCGGCAAGGACCGGCGTGTCTTTTGGATAGCGCCGTACTACACGAGTTGCCCAGCGTGCCTGGCGATACATATGTTCGAGCTCAAGGTGGCGGTAAAGCGCCACCCAAACCTTCGCCTGATCAAGGTGACGGACCTGCGGCTCGATGTCTCCTCCGACGGCCTTCATGCCTTTGGAAAGGCCAGCAGCCAACGGCTGTGGGATCGCATCAAGGAGACCATCTTGCCCGCCCGAGACGAGGTGCCGGCCAGCCCGCGTTGACAACGCGAAGGGTGCCGCTTAGGGGTCAGGAGGGGAAAGCGTCCTTCGCGATGCGCTCGCCGAGCACAATGCGGAAGACGGGGATGTAACGCCCGGCGTTCTCGGCGTACATCTCGTAGGACTTCCATATCCCGACGAGTTTGTCGTAGAGCGCATCGCGCTCGGCGCCCTCGACCTCGATGAATCGGCAGTGCCATGCGGCGTCATCGACCAGCACGTAGCCGTCGGCATGGGCCCGTACGTTGAAGACCCAGCCCGGCAGCTTGGCCTGGCCCGCGTTGGAGCCGGTGACGATCCAGTCGTCGCCGTCGCGCACCGAAAGCAGTGGGTTGGTGCGCCATTCGCCGGACTTGCGCCCGAGGGAGGTGATCCACACGATGACGCCGCCGCCGGGGAAGCGCCGCCATACTCGCCCTCTCGAGGCCTTGTGCACGACCCGGTGGAGCACGGTGGTCGAGCGCAGCATCGTGCCCCAGAAGACGTCATACGCCCGATTACCCACATGGTGGAGCGTACGCCGTGGCACCCTGGAGGCATGGTCGATGAGGTGGACCCCCAGATCAACCCACCCGACTCCGCCCCTGCCTCCCAGGTGTGGCCGTTGGGTGGTACCACCTGGGTGCTCACCGAGATCCGCGACGCGCAGGGCGCGCACGCCGTGCCCGGCGGCATCCGCTCGACATTCGAACTCGACGCCGATGAGGGCCATCTCTTCGTCGAGACCGGATGCAACCGCGGTCGTGCCAGCGTCACTCTCGATGCGTCGTCGCTGCAGATCGGGCCGATGGCCCTCACGCGCATGATGTGCCCCGACAGCGTGATGTGGGTTGAGCACTCTATCGTCGCGGTGCTGCAGGGCCAGGTCCCCTACCTCATCTACCGCGACATCCTCGCGGTCGGAGGGGCTGACAAGGCCCTCGTGTATCGCAGTGACCTCCCGCCTGCCGCGTAGATTCGATTTCCGTACCGCCCTCCCTGTCGCGTACCCTCGAAGGGCATCCCTGGGAGGACCTGTGAAGCTTGCCGTTGCCCTCGGCGCAGTCACCATCGCCGCCACCGCGCTCGTGGCACCGCCCGTCGCCGCAGCACCCGCTGCCCCTTCCGCCCCAACAGCTCTGGTCAAGAAGTCCTTCATGGTCTACTCGAAGTTCACCAGCCGTCAGGTGGTCGCCTACGGCGGCGCCGACAACGTTGGTGACCTGACCATCACCCGGGGAGTCGTCACCGACACCTCCGGCAAGAATGTCGGCACACTCACGGCCGTGATCCGGGTCGTTGCGCCGTCTTTCAAGAAGGATGCGGAGCTCCGTGACACGCAGTCGTCCATCACGCTCAAGGACGGCACCATCTTCGCCCAGGCGGTCAACGAGGATCCCAAAGGCAAGCCGCCGGTGGACCTCCACATCATGCCGGTCACCGGAGGCACCGGAGCCTACGCATCGGCGCGCGGCACCCTGCTCATGCGCAAGATCGGCGACAAGTACCTGCTGGCCTATGACTTCTTCGTCGAGAAGGACATGAAGAATTCAACCCTCAGCTTCGACACTGTGACGAGCAAGACCGTGACGGGCGACGGATCACAGGAAATCGGTGATGTGACGCTGGCGCGTGCCGTCGGGGGCGATGACTCCTACATCTCCATCGCCACTCGCGCCGGCACCGGAATCAACAGCATCGACCTGCAGGTCTTCACCGCCGATGGCTCGCTCTTCGCCCGCGCCCTGTCGCGCTCAAAGGGTGGTGCGACCAGGGCGCAGGCCTATGCCGTCCTCGGTGGTACCGGCACCTACTCCGGCTACCGTGGCGAGCTCACCCTCGACGCCAACGGCAAGTCGATGCGCCTGCGCTTGGCTAAGCCCGGTGGCAGCGCCAAGCCCATCGCGTGGTTCGAGGATGCTGGCAAGGGAGTGACCGAGCTTGCGGTCACCGGCGGCACCTTCCTCGGAGTCGAGGGTGAGATGTTCCAGAAGGCCGATCGCAAGAAGGAGGTCGGCGACTACTTCGCAACGCGGATCGCCTACGAGGAGATCGATGGCGTGACCCCGATCCTCACGATGCTGGAGCAGGACTTCAAGACCGGCACCATGATCGTCAGCGGGATCACGACGACCGCGGGCATCGACGGGGCAGCGGTGGCCCGGCCGATCATCGGCGGCACGGGGGACTACATCGGCGCGTCGGGCCAGGTCACATCGTCGGAGGAGTCGGCTGACCTGTGGCGTAAGACGGGCGAGATCTGGCGCTGACGCACGCCTCGTCCGTCGAGTGTGCGCAAACGTGCACGATTCCGGCCGCTTTAGCGCACGCAAGCGCACACTCGCGAGGTGGGTCCGTCGGGCCTGACGCGCCTTGACGCATAGACTGACGGCGTCACCCAGCCGGAGGAGTCCCATGGCCCGCGTCGTCGTCGACGTCATGCTCAAGCCGGAGATCCTCGACCCCCAGGGCCGCGCCGTCATGGGCGCTTTCACGCGCCTCGGCGTGGGCGGAGTCAGCGATATCCGTCAGGGCAAGCGCTTCGAGATCACCATCGACGGCGACCCAACCGACGCGCAGCTGGCTGACCTGCATCGCATGGCCGAGGAGCTCCTCAGCAACCCCGTCATCGAGACATACGAGCTGCGGGTCGAGCCGTGAAGATCGGCGTCGTCACCTTCCCGGGCTCGCTCGACGATCGTGACGCCGCGCGAGCCGTGCGCGTGGCCGGTGGTGAATCGGTCGCGCTGTGGCACGGCGATCCCGATCTACGCGGGGTGGATGCGGTCGTGCTCCCCGGTGGCTTCTCCTACGGCGACTACCTGCGCTGCGGTGCCATCGCCCGCTTCGCACCGGTAATGCGCACCATCGTCGAGCGAGCCCAGCAGGGTATGCCCGTGCTCGGCATCTGCAACGGCTTCCAGATCCTCTGCGAGGCGCATCTCCTGCCCGGCGCACTCACCCGCAACGACCACCTGCACTTCGTCTGCCGCGACCAGCGCCTGCGCATGGAGCGCACCGATACCACGTGGACCAACGCCTACGCCGAGGGCGAGGAGATCGTCATCCCGCTCAAGAACGGCGAGGGCGGATACGTCGCCGACGACGCGACGCTCGACCGCCTCGAGGGAGACGGACTCGTCGTGGCGCGCTACCTCGACGTCAATCCCAACGGCAGCCTGCGCGACATCGCGGGCATCTCCAATCCCTCCGGCACGATCGTCGGGCTCATGCCACATCCCGAGCACGCGGTCGAGTCACTCACCGGGCCGTCGACCGACGGCCTCGGCTTCTTCGTCTCCGCCGTACGCAGCTTTGCTGGAGCGAAAGCGTGAGCCTCGTAGGTCCCCGGTTGGGCAATCAGCGTGTGTAGGTGCGAGCTGCAGAGGTGAATCCGGAGAAAGTGCCGGACGGATTCGCGATGACCTCCACCGTCAGCGATCCGTCGGCATTGACCCGGACCGCCATGGTGCCCTGCTTCGATGGCCCTGGAACCGCCTGGTAGCCGACCGGAAAGGGTGAATTGGTTGTTGTGGGATCCATCTGGTAGGGGTCTCCATCGGCGGTAAGAGTTTCCATCGAGTGCAGCGGGTACACCACCGTGCCGTCCGCAACGGTCACCTCATCAGGAGTGGGAAGTCCCCCGGCGAGCGAAATGGCAAACTGACCGAGGCCTTGCACATCGGCGTCACCGGCTTCGTCGGCGAACCAGCCCATGGATGCAATCCAGGTCGACGGGGTGGTCCAGTGAGGAGCGAGGGCGAGGTGGCCGTACGCGTAGGTGTTCTTGCCGGGTATACCACCCAATTGCATCCACTCGTTGGGCTTGACGGATGCGATCGGGATGCCCGAGTAGCCCGCCGTGCCCGCCAGGAACCACGAGCCTGATGCTGCGCCCCGCACGTCGAAGTCCACCTTCCACCAGCGTGGAGCCTGCGTCCGCTGCATCACTTTCTCGTAGGCGGCGGCGAGTTCGCGCGTGAAGAACGGAGTGGGGTCGGCCGTGTAGGGCTTCCACGCCTCCCCATAGGCGTAGGACAGCGGGTTGGCGAAGCCCGTCAGCCAGGTGCCCCCGGAGAAGACGTTGAAGTCGAGCGGGTGATCGCGCTGCGAGCCGAACTGCTGCCCGGCGGCCAGCTTGGTCCCCCGCCGCACCCCGGCCTGAAGCCGGTCCAGGACCATGTAGACGGTGTAGACACCGCACCCATGGTTGATGACGACGCGATACACCGTGGTCGTGCCCTCCGCGCGCAGCGTGCTCACCTCGATCACGGTGCCGGCTGCCGGGGACGTCACCGGCACAAACGGGGCGTTCTGCCGCGCGGCATCCGTGAGCTCGAGGCTCTTCAGCCCCAGGTAGGCGTGATCAATCGGAGTGACGTGGCTGCCGATCATCGCGCCGTACGGGATGGATGAGGTAAGCGTGTCCAGGGGAATGATCGTGTGGGTGAGTTTCACCGTCGACGCAGAGCAGGTCGTCTCGGGCTGACCGAAGACCGCGTCCACTGTCGGGTACCAACTTGGACGCGACGTGTAACCCGTCGTTGGCGGCAGGTCCGGGGTGAATGCCTACGCCCACCGACCTGACTTGCAGATGGCGATGCCCATGCCGCGCATGGGCGCGAGTTGTCCCGAAGTAGCACAGGTGGCGCCCGGGCCGTCTGCGGGTGTGGGAGTCGGCGGTGGTGTGGATGCGAGCTTCCATCGCAACTTGCCCTTGACCTTCGCGCACACCAGATTGCGACCTTGGGCATCGACCGTCGTCATTCCGGCCCGTGCGCAGGGCTTGCCGACGGAGGCGGCAGCTTGGGCCGCAGGAGCTCCGAGGGCCAAAACGAGTCCGATGGACCCAAGAACGGCAGCCGAACTACGGGCAAGTGTCCTCATCTCTTCTCCCAACCCCGAGTGCTGCCTCGGTGCACAGTATGGACGCCCGATTGCCGCTGTGTCCTCCTTGAGGCCCACCTTCCTTGGGGGGATTGGCCCCGGCGCCTCTTCGGGCTCCTTCGTCCGGACTCGGTTGGCCCCCAACGCCGGTCGCCGCGGCGGTCGCTTGGGGCCGGCGTGGCAGGATCGGCACGTGACACTCGACACGGTAGGTCGTGCCAGCAGCAGCCCCGACGTCGATCAGCCCTACGCCGACCTCGGCCTCAAGCCCGACGAATACGCGCGTATCCGCGAGATCCTCGGCCGTCGCCCGACCTCGAGTGAACTGGCGATGTACTCCGTTATGTGGAGCGAGCACTGCTCCTACAAGTCGTCCAAGGTGCACCTGCGCCAGTTCGGCGACAAGCAGCCCGAAGGCGGCTGGCCCCAACTGATGGTCGGCATCGGCGAGAACGCCGGAGTCGTCGACGTCGGTGATGGCTGGGCTGTGACCTTCAAGGTCGAGTCACACAATCATCCGTCCTATGTCGAGCCCTATCAGGGCGCGGCCACCGGCATCGGCGGCATCGTGCGCGACATCCTCTCCATGGGTGCGCGCCCACTGGCGGTTATGGACCCGCTGCGCTTTGGCCCCGCGGACGCCCCTGACACCAGGCGCGTACTCCCCGGAGTCATCGCCGGCATCGGCGGCTACGGCAACTGCCTGGGCCTGCCCACGATCGGTGGCGAGGTCGTCTTCGACCCGACGTACGCCGGCAATCCGCTCGTCAACGCGCTGTGCATCGGCGCGATGAAGCACGAGGACATCCATCTGGCATCCGCCAAGGGCGTCGGCAACCTTGTCATCCTCTACGGCGCGCGCACCGGCGGCGACGGTATCGGCGGCGTCTCGGTGCTGGCCAGCGAGACCTTCGATGCCGATGGCCCCGCCAAGCGACCGAGCGTGCAGGTGGGCGATCCCTTCATGGAGAAGCTGCTCATCGAGTGCACGCTCGAGGTGCTGCACGCGGGGCTGGTCGAGGGCATCCAGGATCTTGGTGGTGCGGGCATCTCCTGCGCGACCAGCGAGCTCGCGTCCAATGGCGAGGGCGGCATGCACGTGCACCTCGACCGAGTGATCCTGCGCGACCCCACGCTCTCGCCCGAGGAGATCCTCATGAGCGAGTCGCAGGAGCGCATGTGCGCGATCGTCACGCCGGCCAACGTCGAGGCGTTCATGGAGATCTGCCGCAAGTGGGAGGTCGAGGCCGTCGTGATCGGTGAGGTCACCGACAGCGGCCGCCTCACCATCGACTGGCACGGCGAGCGCATCGTCGACGTGCCACCGCGCACCGTCGCGCACGAGGGCCCGGTCTATGAGCGCCCGATGCAGCGACCGGCAGAGCTCGACACCCTCAAGGCCGACGACGCCAACGCCCTGCCTCGCCCGACATCGGCAGAGGACCTTCGCGCGACCTTCGTGCGCATGGCCGGGACACCCAATCTGGCGTCGAAGAAGTGGGTGACCAGCCAGTACGACCGCTATGTGCTCGGAAACACGGTGCTGGCGCAGCCCGAGGACGCCGGCATGATCCGGATTGACGAGGAGTCCGGTCTCGGTGTCGCCGCTTCGACCGACTGCAATGGCCGATTCGTGCGACTCGATCCCTACAACGGCGCGCAACTCGCGCTTGCCGAGGCGTATCGCAATGTCGCAGCCACGGGCGCGCGGCCGCTGGCCGTGACCAACTGCCTCAACTTCGGCTCCCCCGAGGATCCGGGAGTCATGTGGACGTTCGCCGAGGCGGTGCGCGGTCTGGCCGACGGCTGTCTCGAGCTCGGCATCCCCGTCACCGGAGGCAACGTCAGCTTCTACAACTCCACGGCCGACACCGCGATCCTGCCGACTCCTGTCGTCGGCGTCCTCGGCGTAATCGACGATGTCGAACGCCGCACTCCGATGGCGTGGGCTACCGATGGTGAGGTCATCTACCTGCTGGGCGACACCGACGAGGACTTCGCCGGCAGTGAGTGGGCGCACGCCGAGCACGGCCATCTCGGCGGCACGCCGCCCCGCGCCGATCTGGCCCGCGAAAAGCTGCTCGCCGACGTCCTCATTGCCGGGTCCCGCGACGGCATGCTGACCGCGGCTCACGACGTGGCCGATGGCGGAGTCGCGCAGGCACTCACGGAGATGGCCCTGCGCTCGGGCGTGGGCGCACGCTTGTGGGCGCCAGAAACGACCGCGCCCTTCGTCTTCCTTTGGTCTGAGTCGCCCGGGCGTGCGGTCGTCGTCGTGCCACGGTCGGAGGAGATGCGCTTCACCGCCATGTGCGCGGCGCGCGGCCTGCCTGCTCATCGCATTGGCGCGGTCGACTCAGGGCTCGGTGCCGATGCCGGCTATCCGGGCGAGCAGGCGCTGGAGTTCACCGACGTGTTCTCGATCCCCCTGGCGGAGTTGCGCGAGTCGCACGAATCGACGTTTCCGCGTTACTTCGGAGCTGCGCTGACCGCCTAGGGCACGATGGGGTCGATGGGCACCGTAATGCCCGACTCGTCGAGCAGGGCGTAGACCTCGGAGGCGCGATAACGCCGGTGGCCGCCGAGCGTGCGCACCGCGGAGAGCTTGCCGCTAGAGACCCAGCGCGACACGGTCTTGGGATGCACGCGGAATAGGTTGGCCACCTCGGCCGGTGTGAGCAGCCGCTCGGTGTCTCTCGGAACGCTCATCCGATCCCCCGATCATTGATTCCTTGGCCGGACGCTACTCCCTACCGCCCGATTTGTCCTTAAACACAGAAACTGGACCCCGTTTGCGCGCGCCGCCGACCCCCAGGATGCTTTGCCCATGGAAGATCGCGGTGCCGCCTGGGCCGTCGTGGGGGCCGGCCCCCATGGCCTGTCGGCCCTGAAGAACCTCCTTCAGCTCGGCCTCGACGCCGATGGATTCGAGCGCGACACCGACCTGGGCGGCAACTGGAACTTCCATGCCGAGAACTCCCGCGTCTACGAGTCGACGCACCTCATCTCCACCAAGCCCTTCACCCAGTTCCCCGACTTCCCGATGCCCGACTCCTACCCCGACTACCCCTCGCACTGGCAGGTGCACCGCTACTTCCGCGCGTACGCCGAGCACTTCGGCCTGTTCGACCACCTGCACTTCAACAGCGAGGTCGTCGGCATCACCACCGCGGATGGCGACCGCTGGAACGTCACCGTGTGCAACCACGAGTCGGGTGAGGAGATCACGCGCCAGTACGCTGGCGTCGTCATCGCTAACGGCCACAACTGGTGGCCGAAGATCCCGCAGTATCCGGGCCAGGACACCTTCACCGGGGAGATTCGCCACTCCGCGCACTACAAGAGCGCCGACGTCGTGCGGGGCAAGCGCGTGCTCGTCGTGGGCGCGGGCAACACCGGATGCGATGTCGCGGTCGAGAGTGCGCAGAACGCGAAGGAGACCTACCACTCCACCCGTCGCGGCTACTACTACAACCCCAAGTACGCCTTCGGCCGCCCATCCGACCAGACGGCCGACCTCCTGCTCGCCCTCCGGCTGCCGCTGGGGCTGCGCCGCGTGATGTTCAAGACGGTGCTGCGCCTAACCGTCGGCGACTTCGAGAAGTTCGGCCTGCGCAAGCCCGATCACGAGTTCTTCGAGACCCACCCGATCGTCAATCAGCAGCTTGTCTATTACGTCAGCCACGGCGACATCCAGCCCAAGCCCGACATCGAGCGTTTCGATGGATCGATGGTGCACTTCGCAGACGGCACCAGTGTCGATATCGACCTTGTTGTCTTCTGCACCGGCTACCTCGCGCACTTCCCCTTCCTCGATGACTCGTTCCTCAACCTCGAGGGAGATCACCCGGTGCTTGCTCGGCAGATCTTCACGCCCACCACGCCGACACTCGTTGTGTCGGGGCTTATCCAGCCCGACAGCGGTCAGTGGACGATCGCGCACTGGCAGGCGATGCTCATCGCGACCTACGCTGCAGTGCGTGCTCAGGACTCGGCCACCGCTCAGCGCTTCTACGACGCGATGGTCGCCGAGACGGGAGTCCGCTTCACCGGGGGCACCGACTACAAGGACTCAACCCGTCACTACTACGAGATCGCCCACCAGGAGTACCTCCGCGCCGTCGAGGATGACCTGCAGAGGCTCGAGTCGATGGCCCCGGCCCTGGCCCGATGAGCAAGCGGCGTCGGGCGTCGAAGGTGATGCGCCTGTGGGACTGGTCGGTCCCGCCCACCGGTGCGCACCGCGAGGTTCTGTCGATCGTGCCGGAGGGCTGGCACGACCAACCGCGTGCCACGCGCAAGCCTCCGCTGCTCTTCGTGCACGGCATCGCCCACGGCGCGTGGTGCTGGCGCGAGCACTGGATGCCCGCGGCCGCCGAGCGCGACTACCCCGTCTTCGCGCTCTCCCTGCGCGGACACGGCGACTCCGGCGGGCGCAAGCGCCTGGGCCGCACCCTGCTGCGCCACTACGTGCACGACGTGATGCAGACGATTGCCGAACTTCCGCAGCCGCCGGTGATCGTCGGGCACTCAATGGGAGCGCTCATCTCGCAGCTCGTCGCCGATCGCTACCAGCCGCGCGGCCTCGCGCTCCTCACGCCCGCTCCTATCCAGGGCGCGGCCTACATGCTCCCGACGATTCTGCGCCGCCGCCCCCTTGACGCCGCCAAGGTCGTCGCCGGCGGCACGCTGCCGCTGCGTGCCGAGCAGCTCTTCGTCGGCCTCGACCAGACCACCGCCGCACGCTACGTCGATCGTCTCGGACGTGAGTCGCCGTGGGCGCAGTACGAACTCTTCGTGCCCCACCGCATTGGCCCCGTGCGCGCGCCGGTGCTCGTCGTCGGCACTCCTGACGATCGCGTCGTCGACGTACGCGCTGTCGAGGAGACGGCCCGCGCGTACGACGTCGAGCCCGTGTGGCTTCCCGGCATCGGTCACGACCTCATGCTCGATGCCGGCTGGGAGAAGGCCCTCGGCGTCCTGCTGGACTGGGTCGATGAGCGCTGCTGACCCCCAGGTCGCGCAGCAGCTCGAGGCGTGCCTGGTCGCCTACGACATGGACCGCAACCCGGATCCGCCCGTCGAGCGGGCCGCCGTGAAGGCCACCCTCGACCTGCTGACGCAGAAGGCCCCGGGTCGCAGCGTGGAGGTGCGCATTCCGCCCTACGCCGCCGTCCAGGTGGTCGAAGGCGTCAAACACCGCCGAGGAACGCCCGCCGCTGTGGTGGAGTCGGACGCCGCGACCTGGCTGCGGTTGGCCGCCGGCCAGCTCGCGTGGGTCGACGCCGTAAGCACCGGCAAACTCACCGCGAGCGGCGAGCGTAGCGACCTCTCCGCCTACCTGCCGCTCGTCTGAGCGAGCGTCTTACCGGGCAAAGGGCAACGCAGCACCAGCGGAATGCTCGGTGTCACGTGCGCGGCTGGCAGCACCGAAAACGCCAGGTGCACGCCGAGGATCATCCGCTCGCTGCTGCCCGGTGCCGAAGCCGGCCGTGCCGAAGCCGGCCGGCTGACACCGGGCTCGTGGTCGTGGGCTTCTTCTCGCGGCGCTTCCGCTCCTCGATGACAGATTGGGCGGAGATGCGGAGGGGGCTCTCCTGTACGGCCTGTAGGTGCCCGTCGTCGACGAGCTGGCGCACCCGGCGCTCACTTACGCGGAGCACGCGGGCGGCTTCTGCAGCGCTGTAGGTGTCCCCTGCCATGCCCCGATCCTGCCCGGAGGACTCCGCGAAACTCCGCATCCGGCGCTGCTTTTCGGAGGTGGGCGCGTCTGGGGACTGGGCGGGTAGAGCGGTCGGCTAGGGCTCTGAAATTCCTACCCAGTCCCCGGAGATGCCGGGGCGGGGCTCGGACGCGGTGACGTGCGCTCAGTCGACGAAGCGGAACTTCTGCCGATACGTGCCGTCGGACTTCAAGATCGACACGAGTTCGCCGCGCACCCCGACGTATGCGCCGGTGCCGCCGGTGATAGCGATCGTGAATGCCTTACCGGGCCGGAACTTGCCGCTCTTGCTGGGGTAGTTGGAGACGCCCTCGGCGATGATCTGGCCGCCCTTGAGGTCAAAGATGATGGTGCGCAGCCGCGTCTCGATGTCGTCGCCCTCGACCTTCACGTCGAAGAGCTCCTGCTGCCCGACGAGCCGGCCGACCTTCTTGCCGGACGAGTCGCGCACGACCGCCTTAAACACGCGCGTGAGCACGACGCCGTCCACGATGTGCTGGTCGACGATGACGGGCACGTCGTTCTTGAGGATGAGATCCCAGTCGCCGCTGGCGCTGGCGGGCTGGGCGGCGACCACCATCGACGCGGCGAGGGCGGCGGAGATGGCGAGAGCGGCGATTCGACGCATGGGATTTCCTTCGTGAGGGCCGATGGGGTTGAAGGCGCCATACTAGGCGCTCAGGGCCCTGGTCAGGCGGTGCCCCCGGGCCGCAGCCGATGCAGCGGCCCTTCCCCAGGCGGTAGTCGGACACCCCCCTAGTCGAGGGGAGCAAGGCCCCTGCGATTTGACTTCCGCGTCCTCGGACTATAACTTAGGTAAGCCTTACTTAGGCTTACCTAAGTCATTGGAGATCGCGTGAAGCACCGTACGGCGGCCCTGGCTGCCCTCGCCCTGGCCCTGCCCCTGCTCGCCGCGTGCGGGGGCAGCGGCTCGGATTCGGCCGACGGCCCGCTGGTGGTGTACTCCGGCCGCTCCGAGGAGCTCGTCGGGCCTCTCTTCGCGCAGTTCACCACCGAGACCGGCATCCCCCTGGAGGTCCGCTACGGCGACTCCGCCGAGCTCGCGGCGCAGTTGGTCGAGGAGGGCGACCGTACGCCGGCCCAGGTCTTCTTCGCGCAGGACGCCGGCGCCCTCGGCGCCGTTGCCGCGGAAGGGCTCTTCGCGCAACTGCCCGCTGCCGCCGCGACCGTCGTACCCGCGAATTACCGCTCGCCGGAAGGCACCTGGACCGGCGTGACGGGCCGCGCGCGCGTCATCGCCTACGACCCTCGCCAGGTGTCGGAGGCGGAGGTGCCCGACTCGGTCTTCGACCTGACCGATCCGAAGTGGAAGGGCAAGGTCGGCATGGCCCCGACCAACGCCTCCTTCCAGGCCTTCGTCACCGCCATGCGGGTCGCTCAGGGCGACGACGTGACCCAAAAGTGGCTCGAGGGCCTGGTCGCCAACGACGCGCAGACCTACGAGAAGAACGGCCTGATCATGGACGCGGTCAACTCCGGCCAGATCACCCTCGGCCTGGTCAACCACTACTACCTCTCCGAGATGGGCGCCGAGATCGGGCCCGAAAACGTCATCGCCAAGATCAAGTTCAGCGCCCCGGGTGATCCCGGCGCCCTCGTCAACGTCGCCGGCGTCGGCGTCATGCAGGGAGCCAGCGACAACGCCAACGCCGCGACCCTCGTCGAGTGGCTGCTGTCCACGCCGACGCAGGAGTGGTTCGTCGCCAACACGGGCGAATACTCGCTCGTGCCGGGCATCGCCGCACGCGAGGGGCTACCGCCACTGGACTCGCTGCGCGGGCCCGACGTGCCTCTCGCCGAAGTCGCCGACCTGCCCGGCACTCTGGCGATGCTGGAGGACGTCGGTCTGCTGTGACGACGCCGACCCTCACCCGCTCGCGCGCGAAGAGGTTCCTGGGTCGACCCCCGGGTGCCCTGCTGCTCGCCGGTGCCGTGACCGCGGTCGTCTCCCTCATCCCGCTCGCCTATCTCATCATCCGCGTCGCCGAGGCAGGCCTCTCGCGCGTCATCGACGTCCTCCTGCGCGCGCGCACCCTCGAAACGGTCGCCACGAGCATCTCGCTCGTCATCGTCGTGGTCGTCGCGTGCCTTGCCATCGGCATCCCCACCGCCTGGCTCGTCGCGCGCAGCGACATCCCACTGCGACGCATGTGGCTCGTGCTCGTCGCGCTTCCGCTCGCGATCCCGTCCTATGTCGCCGCCTACGCGTGGATCTCGCAGTTCCCCGCGATGAGTGGCTTCTGGGCGGCCGCCCTGCTGCTCACGCTGGTCTCCACGCCCTACGTCGTGCTGCCGGTCACCGCCACCTTCCGCTCAGCGGATCCAGCTCTGGAGGAGGTGGCCCGCTCGCTGGGTCGCGGGCCCGTGCGTGCCTTCGCGACGACGACGCTGCCGCAGGCCTGGCCCGCCGCCGCCGGTGGCGCTTTGCTCGTCGCGCTTTACGTGCTGTCGGACTTCGGTGCAGTGGCGCTGCTTCGCGTCGATGCCTTCACGCGCGTCATCTACGCCTCCTATCGCGCGAGTTTCGATCGTGTGAGCGCCGCAGTGCTCGCCCTCGTGCTCGTGGCGCTTGCCGCACTGCTCGTCATGGCCGAGCGCCGGGTCCGCGGCCGTACCCGCCGCTGGCGCGTGTCGACCGGCACCCAGCGCACGCCGGCGCCGGTGCCCTTGCGTGGCCTCGCCCGCGTCGGCGCCCTCGCCTGGCTCGCTGTGCTCACTGCCCTCGCCCTCGGCGTGCCACTCGTGTCGCTGATCGTGCGCATGCTGGAGGGCAGTCGCAGGCCGCTCGTGCCCGGCGAACTCCTCGCGGCAGCGCTCACCTCGGCCGGAGTTGCCCTCGCGGGTGCGGTCCTGGCGGTGCTGCTCGCCCTGCCCGTCGGCGTCCTCGCCGCGCGCTACCGCACGCGATCGGTGCGCACCATCGAGACGGCGTCGTACTCCGGCCACGCACTGCCCGCCGTTGTCGTGGGCCTATCGCTGGTCTTCCTTACCCTCGCCGTGCTGCCGGGGATCTACCAGACCGTCTTCGCGTTGGCCTTCGCCTACGCGGTGCTCTTCCTGCCCAAGGCCATCGGGGCCACGCGCAGTGCGACAGCCGCCGTGCCACCGGTGCTCGAGCAGACCGCGCGCACGCTCGGCCGCGGCCCGCTGCGTGCGTGGAGCGAGACGACGCTGCGCCTCACCCTGCCCGGGATCGCCGCGGGCGGGCTGCTTGTGCTGCTGACCGCGATGAAGGAACTCCCCGCGACGCTCATGCTGCGCCCCACCGGCCTCGACACCCTCGCGACGGAGCTGTGGAGTCGCACCGAGGTCGCGGCCTACGGCTCCGGCGCTCCCTATGCGATCGCTCTCGTTGTCATCGCGGCCATCCCCGCATGGCTGCTCAGCCGCACGATGACGCGCGTAGACGCGGATACGGTGGAGCCATGACGTCGGTCGAGGTGCGCCATCTCAGTGCCGGCTACGGCCCGGTGCGCGTGCTGGAGGGGCTCGATCTCACGGTGCCATCCGGCGAACTCCTCGCGGTGCTCGGCGTCAGCGGCGCCGGTAAGACGACGCTGCTGCGCGTGCTCGCCGGATTCCTCAGGCCCACGGCGGGTCAGGTGCGCTTCGGCGACCGCGTCGTGGCCGGGCCGGGCGTCTTCGTGCCCCCCGAGCGGCGACGCGTCGGCATCGTGCCGCAGGAGGGGGCGCTCTTCCCCCACCTCGACGTGAGCGGCAATGTCGCATTCGGGCTGCCGCGGGGGAGCCAGGCGCGTGTCGACGAGGTGCTCGACATGGTCGGCATGCGCGATTTCGCTCACGCCCGCCCGCACGACCTCTCCGGTGGCCAGCAGCAGCGCGTCGCCCTCGCCCGTGCGCTTGCACCCGAGCCCGAGGTGGTGCTTCTCGACGAGCCCTTCACCGCCCTCGACGCCACGATGCGCGTGCGACTGCGCGCCGAGGTGCGCGACCTGCTGCGCGATCTCGGCACCACGGCCGTGCTGGTGACGCACGATCAGGAGGAGGCGTTGTCGACCGCCGACCTCGTCGCCATCATGCGCGATGGGGTGCTCGTGCAGGTCGGCACGCCGGAGCAGGTCTACGACGCCCCCGCCGACCTCGGCGTCGCACGCTTCGTCGGCGATGCGGTCATCCTGGCCGCCACCCCCACCGATGCGGGACGCGCTCGCTGCGTGCTCGGCGAATTTCCCGTGCGCGGGGAACTCACCGAGTCGGGCACTGTCATTCTTCGGCCCGAGCAACTCGTGCTGTCGTGCCCGGTCGATCCCGCCGCTCCCGCGCAGGGCGTGGTGCGGGAGACGTCGTACCGCGGCCATGACGCCCTGCTCCAGGTGGAGCTCGACGACGGCACCCGAGTGCCGGTGCGGGTGGCCGGTGGCAGCCCCCCGCCCCGCCCCGGCGAGCGGGTGTCCGTGGGAGTCACCGGGCAGGCCCGGGCATTGCCCGGTAACGATTCGAATCACCCCGCCTGAGTCGCCCAGCAGGCAGGTCTTGCGGCCCTAGGGTATCTACCAAAACCTCTTCCGCCCCAACCAGGCGCCGATCGTCAATGTCGTCGCCGCGTTCCTCGTCATCGTGTCGATCCTGCCGATCTACATCGTGCAGCGATTCTCCAGCGCTGACGAGCGCGGCGGCGGGCTTATGTAGCGGCCCCCCAGCGCACCGAGTCGCCCTCGACGACGGGCCGGTAGGCACCCGCCGGCAGAGCGGCCAGGGGCTGCAGGATCAGCCGCTCGACAGTGCGCAGCACCTCGCGTGCGCCGTACTCCCTGCTGAAGCCGACGCGCTCGATCACGGCGTACAGCTCCGGCGTCGCCTCGATCGCGTAGCCGCGCGATCCCAGGAGCTCGAGCGCGGCGTCTGCGCGCATGCGAGCAATGGATGCGGCAGCCGCGGGAGTGAGGGGCGAGAAGACGAGGATCTCGTCGATGCGGTTGAGGAGCTCGGGGCGCATCGTGCGCCGGAGCACCTCGCGCACCGCCGAGATGTCGGCGACGGCCGACGTGGGGTTATCGACGAAGCCCACCGAGCCGGTGGAACTGAAGACCTCGGCGCCGAGGTTGGTGGTCATGACGATCACAACCTCGCGGAAGTCCGCGGTGGCCCCACGCATGTCGGTGAGGCGACCGGCGTCGAAGACCTGGAGGAACGTGTTCCACACCTGCGGGTCGGCCTTCTCGATCTCATCGAGCAGGAGCACGCAGCGCGGGTTCTGGCGTATGCGCGTGGTGAGCCATCCCTCGGGATTGTCATGGCCGACGTAGCCGGGCGGCGAGCCGACCAGGTTGGCGGTGGTGTGCTCGCTATGCAGTTCGCTCATGTCAATGCGCACCAGCGCGTCGCGGGATCCGAAGAGGCCCTCCGCCATGGCGATCGCCAGCGCCGTCTTGCCGACACCGGTGGGTCCCGCGAAGAGGAAGACGCCGTCGGGGCGGTGGGGATTGAGATCGAGTTGGGCGACCGTGATGGCCAGTCGCGCCGACACGGCCTGCACGGCCGCTTCCTGGCCGATGATCTGCTCATTCAGCGCCGCCGCCAAGGCGACGGGGTCGACACGCCGCTCGACCGGCTTGCGCAGCGGCAGGTCGCCGATCGACACGGCTGCCGGCGCGGACGCCTCCACCTCTCGGCTCCGGCGCGCAGAGCGTGTCGCCGCGATGTCGAGTCGACGCAGGGCAAGGGCGGGATGCGCGCCCACCTCGCCATCCTGCGCCGGCGCGAGGGCTGCGTCGATGACCTCGGGCGGGATGACCACGCGGTGGTAGTCGGCGATGCCCGCGCTCTGCTGGGCGACAACCTCGCGCAGGGTGGTCGCATCCAGTGCGGGGAGCTGAACGAGGGCAAACTCCTCGACGAGTTCGCGGTCGGTGCCCTGCAACCTGGCGAGATAAGGGGTGGCGATCACGGCGACGAGCCACAGGGCTCCGCCTTCCATCGCCGGCCGCAGTGCCGCCAGGTAGGGACCGTTGACTCCCGAGGGATAGCCCAGGCCGAGTGGGATCTCGATGTCGTCGATGAACAGGACCGATGTGTCGGAGGCCAGCCGCAGCATCTCGGTGAGCGCAGCGAGCTGCTTGTCGGATGCGGCTGCGGCGTTGTCGATGCGGACGACCGACATGCCGCGCTTCTCGAGCCATGCGGCGAGTGCGCCAGCCATCACCGTCCGGCCCGCTCCCTCGTCGCCGACAAGCAGGACCGGCACGGGCTCCTTGCGCTCGAGTGCGTCGAGCATCTGGTCGAGCACGTCGGCGCGACCGAGCACGTCGGTGCGTGGCGTCACCGCGGCAGCCCATTGGGCATGAGCGTCGGGTATGGCCATGGATGGCGTGAAGTCGCCGGGCACGTCGGGTAGCTCCACAGGCGCATTCGCTCGCACGGCATCGGCGATCGCCGACGCGGCAACGGCCAGGTCGCCGGCCTTCAGGACCGGCGCCAGGGCGCTGGCCGGCATGTCCATCGTGGGGGTGTCATAGGTCACCGGCAGCAGCGACAGCGTGCGCTCGGCTTCGGCGAGTACGTCGGTCCAGGAGGCGACGGCATCGGCGTGCCGGGCAGCGAAGACGATGGCCAGGTGGGCTGGTACCACGATGCGGTGCCCGCGCTTCTTGGCCTCTGCCGTGGCGTCGTCGAGCAGCAGCGACTCGTCAGCCACTACGAGTCCTCGTAGCGGGTCCCACCGAACTGCTGGGTGAACTCCTCGTCGAGGGCATTGGCGGTGTCGACCACTGCGAACGTGCGGATGCGCAGTTCCTCTGGATCGATGTATTCGGCGATCAGCGTGTCGGTGAAGTAGACGTAGGTTTGGCCCTTGTATTCGGAGTCGTCGGCATAGGGATTCATCGCCAGGTGGCCGAAGTACCACTTGTCGGCATTGCGTGCCAGGTGCTCCAGCAGCTCCGGGGTGATGGGCGCGTAGAAGGCGATGGGCGCGGTGAGCGTGACGTAGACGAGCTTCTTCTCTGGTATGGGGAAGAACTCGAGGAAGACCCGCGTCGATCCGCGGTCGATGGTCAGACGCCCCCGCTGGTCGAGACCGATCTCGGTCTCGCGCAGGAGCAGCGTCTGGACCTTCTGCCGGGCGGCGTCGACCGCCGCCTCGGCATCCCAATCGGCTTGCTCGTCCGTCATGCGGCGGACTCTACTGAGCGCGCACCCCCGTGGGGTCGCCAACGCCTTCAAGACAGAACCCGAAGTGCCGGACGCTGCCTCCCGCCGCGACCGTGCCGCCCCAGGGGGGAGCCACGACGTTGACGAGCCGGCCGGTCACCACGACGGTGCCGCTCCACGACTCGCGAATGCGGGTGCCCGTGGCCAGTGAGAACGACGCCGACCACGTGCTCACGGCCTTGGTCGTCGGATTGGTCACGACCAGCGTGTAGCACGCCCCGGCCTGCCAGCGACTGTCGACCACAAGGCTGGCGGTCAAGCCGGCCGACGGCTGAGTCGGTGTCGGAGTCGGCGTTGGCGTGGGTGTCGGTGTGGGCGTCGTAGTCGTGGCGTTGCGCGTGGCGCAGTAGCCGAAGCTCGTGGGGCTGCCCGCCTTCACCATGTGGTTCCACGCGGCACCGCGGACGCTGATCGTGCCGTCGGGCTGCGTCGCCTGAACGCCGTTCCACATCGATGTCGGCATGATCCCTTTGGGCAGGTCGACCTGCCAGTGGATCTCGGTCGTGGAGGACGTCGCGACCGCCACGTCGGCGCAGTAGCCAGCGCCCCAGTCACTCGACGTCACGAAGACGGCCTTGATGCCCTCGGTCATGCCGGGCATCGTCGGTGTCGGCGTCGGCGTGGGTGTCGGCGTCGGCGTCGGCGTGGGTGTCGGCCCCGCCACGTAGGAGATCGGCTTGCGGGCGATGAGATCCGACAGCAGT
>VGBL01000019.1 GCA_016870515.1 Actinomycetota bacterium
TTAGCTGCGCTCCCGGACGACGACCCGCGCGTGGCGACCTACCACGTCTACGACTGGCTCACATTCCTCCAGGAGAGCCTGGTTCAATCGGTGATGCCGTAGGAAAGGGCGCCCCGCCGTGGCGGGGCGCCCTTTCGATGAGCTTGTGGCGGACCTAGGCGGCCGCGCCCTTGCTCGAAGGGGCCTCCTTCATCTCCTCCGCGGCGAACTCCTGGCTGTCGTCCAGGCTCTTGATGCGAGCGATCTTGAAGATCAGCAGGCCGTAGAGACACTTGGCCAGCACGTCGGCCAGCGAGTAGCCGATCTGCCGGTAGACGAAGGCGTCCGCGCCGTCGAATCCGATCATGGGGAATGCGAAAGAAATGGGGTAGACGCCCCAGGTGGCCAGTAGCAGCCAGCGCAGGCCGGCGAGTTCCTTGCCGACCTGGTTGGGCTGGGTCTTCGCCGCCTTGCTCAGCTCCACGAACAACACATAGAGGATGTAGAGGAACGGGATCGTCGACAGAGCACCCCAGATGGCCTTGGAGGCAATCTCGGCGGTGATCTCGCCCGGGTACCCGAGGATGATCATCAGCCCGGATGCGGGGATGAGCTTCCACAGGAGGCTGCGACGCACTGCCAACGGGAGTGCGAGCACGGCGATCGTTTCGAAGAGCAGCAGCGGAACGGTGAGCAGCCAGTCGACGTAGCGGTAGCCCTCGTTGAAGCCATCGCCCTTGACGAGCTCAAAGGTCTCCTGAACGCCAGGCATGCCAGCACCGACCGCGACGTAGGCGTCGCCGAACGAGTCGAAGATGCGCAGGTAGTGGTAGGCCGCGATGAAGCAGACCATCGCCGACACGATGAGTGCGAGGCGGTAGCGCGGTAGCACTCGCGGGGTTACCGCGAGGAGGAACACCGTGGTGGCCGACATGGCTGCCAAGGCAAAGGACACGATGTTGTAGACCGTTTGGAACTGAGCGTTGGTGAGAGTCTCTACGACCTCCACGCGGAACCCCTTTCTCGAGGCGCCCGATGCGCCGCTGCGCGCCCCCAGGGGCGTTGAGGGGACGGTCCTCCTGATTGGGGGACTCCGCAACTTTAACCCGGAACGTTAACCACCCATGGCACGATTTGCTCAATTCCCCAGCCCCTAGGCTGGATCGGTGCTCACGATCCGCCGGGCCCACCTGGAGGCCATAGTTGCCCATGCCCGGGCGGACCATCCTGACGAGGCCTGCGGGGTCATCGCGGGCCCCGCCGGCTCTGACCGGCCCGATCGCTTCATCCCCATGGTCAACGCTGCTCGGTCGCCGACTTTCTACGAGTTCGACTCCGTCGACCTCCTGCGTCTTTATCGCGAGATGGATGACCGCGACGAGGAGCCCGTTGTCATCTACCACTCCCACACGGCTACCGAGGCCTATCCCTCTCGCACCGATATCTCCTACGCCTCCGAGCCGGGGGCGCACTACGTGCTGGTGTCTACCCGAGAGTGCGGCAGTGGCGAGGGGCCCATGGAAGTCCGTTCATTCCGCATCGTGGATGGCGTCGTGACGGAGGAGGCCGTCGTCGTCGCGGAGACTGGGGAAGCGCTGACCGAGGTCGGCCCGTAGGCTAAATACCCCATCACGATCCGGAGATCCCCATGGCAGTCGAGGTCCGCATCCCCACGATCCTGCGCCCCTACACCGACGGCGCCAAGGTCGTCCAAGGCGATGGAGCGACGATTGCCGATCTTCTGGGCGACCTAGACGGCCGCCACCCCGGGATTCGTGAGCGCCTCGTCGACGAGGCGGGGCTGCGCCGGTTCATCAACGTCTACCTCAATGACGAGGACGTCCGATTCCTCGACGGCCTGGGCACCGCGCTCGCAGACGGTGATTCGATCACCATCCTGCCCGCCGTCGCGGGCGGCTGATAATGCCCTCATGCGCTACGACTCGCTGCTCGACTCCGTAGGCAACACCCCGCTGGTCGGGCTGCCGCGGCTGTCACCGAGCGACGATGTTCGCCTCTGGGCCAAGCTCGAAGACCGCAATCCCACGGGATCGGTCAAGGATCGCGCCGCGCTCGCCATGATCGAGCAGGCCGAGCGCGACGGCATCCTCACACCCGGCTGCACCATCCTCGAGCCCACCAGTGGCAACACCGGCATCTCGCTCGCGATGGCCGCTCGCCTTAAGGGCTACCGCCTGGTCTGCGTGATGCCGGAGAACACCTCCGTCGAGCGCACGCAGCTCCTTCGGATGTGGGGCGCGGAGGTCGTGTACTCCCCGGGGGCGGGCGGATCCAACGAGGCGGTGCGCGTCGCCAAGCGCATGGCCGAGCAGCACCCCGACTGGGTGATGCTCTACCAATACGGCAACCCGGCCAACGCCCTGGCGCACTACGAGACGACCGGCCCGGAGATCCTCCGCGACCTCCCCACGGTCACCCATTTTGTCGCGGGCCTCGGCACAACGGGCACGCTCATGGGCGCCGGACGCTACCTCCGCGAGCACAAGCCCGACGTGCAGATCATCGCCGCCGAGCCCCGATACGGCGAACTCGTCTACGGCCTACGCAATCTCGACGAGGGCTTCGTCCCTGAGCTGTACGACGAGTCGGTCCTCACCAGCCGCTACTCCGTTGGCCCACACGATGCCGTGCGACGCACTCGCGAGCTGCTCGAGCACGAGGGCATCTTCGCGGGCATCTCGACCGGCGCGATCCTGCACGCAGCCCTGGGCCTCGCCCATCGTGCGGTCAAGGCAGGCGATCGGGCCGACATCGCATTCATCGTGTGCGACGGCGGATGGAAGTACCTCTCGACGGGTGCCTACGAGGGCACGCTGGAGGAGGCAGAGGAGCGGCTCGACGGCACGGTCTGGGCGTAGCCTGGTGCCCTATGGGCCGCCCTGACACCGATGCCCCCATCGGCATCTTCGATTCCGGCGTCGGCGGTCTCACGGTCGCGCGAGCGGTGCTCGACCAGCTGCCCCACGAGCCGATCCTCTACGTCGGAGACACCGCACGCGGCCCCTACGGGCCGCTGCCCATCGCCGACGTTCGCGCCTACGCGCTTGACGTCATGGACCACCTGGTTGACTGGGGCGTGAAGATGCTGGTCATCGCCTGCAACTCGGCAAGTGCGGCCGTGCTGCGCGATGCCCGGGAGCGCTACGACGTGCCGGTGGTCGAGGTCGTGCACCCGGCCGTGCGCCGTGCCGTGAGCGCCACTCGATCCGGGCAGGTCGGCGTCATCGGCACGCGGGCCACCATCACCAGCCGAGCCTATGACGACGCCTTCGCTGCTGCGCCCCATCTGACACTGACGAGTCAGGCCTGCCCGCGCTTCGTGGAATTCGTGGAAGCCGGCATCACGGGAGGTCCCGACCTGCTCGGTGTCGCGCGCGACTACCTCGCTCCCATGCAGGAGGCCCGGGTCGACACACTCGTGCTCGGCTGCACCCACTATCCGCTGTTGACCGGCGTCATCTCCTACGTCATGGGCGACGGCGTCACGCTCGTGTCCAGTGCGGAAGAGACGGCGAAGGACGTCTACCGCACGCTGGCCGAAAACGATCTCGTGCGCGATTCGCAACTGTCCGACCCCCGGCACCGCTTCGTGGCCACGGGTGATCCGGGCGCGTTCGCGCGATTGGGGCATCGCTTCCTCGGTCCCGAGATCGGCGCCGTCGAGCAGTCGACGATTCGTGCCGTCTAGGGTCTGCAACATGACCACTCGTTCCGACGGCCGCGAGGCCGGTGCTCTTCGCCCGGTGTCCTTCCAGCGTCACTGGCTCGACCAGGCGGAAGGATCGGTGCTCGTCAGCTTCGGTCGCACCCGGGTGCTCTGCGTCGCTTCCTTCACGCCCGGGGTGCCGCGCTGGCTGAAGGACTCCGGCCGCGGGTGGGTGACGGCCGAATACGCGATGCTCCCGCGCTCCACCAACACCCGCAGCGACCGAGAGTCGGTCAAGGGCAAGCTGGGCGGACGCACCCAGGAGATCTCGCGCCTGGTCGGGCGCAGCCTGCGCGCCATCATCGACATGTCAGCCCTGGGGGAAAATACGATCGTGCTCGACTGCGACGTACTACAGGCCGACGGTGGCACGCGCACGGCGGCGATCACCGGCGCCTATGTCGCACTGGCCGACGCGGTCGCCTGGGCTCAGGGCAAGGGCTTTGTCTCGGGCAGTCCCCTCATCGACTCCGTTGCAGCGGTGAGCGTGGGCATCATCGACGGCGAGCCCCGCCTCGACCTGCACTACGACGACGATGTGCGTGCCGACACCGACATGAACGTCGTCATGACCGGCAGCGGCTCCTACGTCGAGGTGCAGGGCACTGCCGAGGGCACGCCCTTCGATCGCCAGCTCCTGGATCAATTGCTCGACCTGGCCGCCCAGGGATGCCGCGACCTGACGGCCCTGCAGCGCGCCGTACTCGCCCCATGACCGATCGCGTCGTCCTGGCGACCCACAACGCGCATAAGGTCTGCGAGCTCCAGCGCATCCTGCGTGCGGCCGGACTCGACGTGGAGCTCGTCGGGCTGGAGGAGTTCCCCGACGCACCCGAGGTTGCCGAGACCGAATCGAGCTTTGCAGGCAATGCGCTTCTCAAGGCGCGAACTATTGCGGATTTCACCGGACTCCCAGCCATCGCCGATGACTCCGGACTGTGCGTCGACGCGCTCAATGGCATGCCCGGCATCTACTCCGCACGGTGGTCGGGTCAGCACGGTGATGACCCGGCCAACCTCGACCTCGTGCTGGGACAGGTGGCCGACGTGCCCGATTCGCGCCGGAGCGCGCAGTTCGTCTGCGCTGCCGCATGGGTGGTTCCCGGGGTCAGCGAGCACGTCGTGGAGGGAGTTCTGGAGGGGTCCCTCGCCCGAGCCCCCCGGGGTGGCAACGGCTTCGGCTACGACCCGATCTTCGTCCCGGCGGGCTATGCCCTGACGACTGCGGAGTTGCGCCCCGAGGAGAAGGACGCCATCAGCCACCGCGGCCAGGCCTTCCGGGCGCTCGCCCAGGTCATGGCATCGCGCTAGCGGCCGATCCGGCTTACCGTGGAGGTATGGATGCCTGGGTGTGGTGGATCGTGGCCGCCGGCATTCTCGCCGTCGCCGAGATCCTCACGGGGGGCTCGCTCGTGCTCCTCATGTTCGCCGGTGGCGCCGCCGCCGGTGGCCTGAGCGCTGCCCTGGGCGCGCCACCCGCACTGTCGGTCGGTGTCTTCGCGATCGTGTCCGTCGCCTTGCTCGGCCTTGTGCGACCCGTCGCGAGGCGACACATGCGCCTTACGCGTGAGACGCGGACCAACGTCGCGGCGCTTGTCGGGGCCGAGGCCCTGGTGCTGGAGTCCGTCGATGGCACAGACGGGCGTATCAAGCTGGCCGGCGAGGTCTGGTCGGCCCGCGCGTACGACGGGCAGAGCATGTTCGAGCCCGGCACGCGCGTGCAGGTGCTGCAGATCGAAGGGGCCACCGCCCTGGTGGCCTGGTAGGAGAGGAAGTCTTATGGAAGCCCTGGTAGTCGCCGTCGTCGTCGCCGCGATAGTCGTGGTGCTTGTCTTCTCGAGCGTGAAGGTCGTACCGCAGGCCCATGCGCGCATCATCGAGCGTCTGGGTCGCTACCAGCGCACCCTCAATGCGGGTCTGGCCTTCGTGATCCCCGTCGTCGACAAGGTCCGCGCGCGTGTCGACCTGCGCGAGCAGGTGGTGTCGTTCCCGCCACAGCCGGTCATCACCGAAGACAATCTCGTCGTCAGCATCGACTCGGTCATCTACTTCCAGGTCACCGACCCGCGGTCGGCGACCTACGAGATCGCCAACTACCTCACCGGTATCGAGCAACTCACCGTTACTACCTTGCGCAATGTCATCGGATCCATGGATCTCGAAGAGACGCTGACCTCGCGCGACAGCATCAACGCTCAACTTCGCGGCGTGCTCGACGAGGCCACCGGCCGCTGGGGCATCCGGGTCAACCGCGTGGAGATCAAAGCCATCGATCCGCCGCGCAGCGTGCAGGAGTCGATGGAGAAGCAGATGCGCGCCGAGCGCGACAAGCGTGCCGCCATCCTCACCGCCGAGGGCGAGAAGCAGTCGGCGATCCTCACGGCCGAGGGCGCACGGGCTGCCGAGATCCTTCGCGCGGAGGGTGATGCCCAGGCAGCGGTCCTGCGCGCCGACGGCGAGTCGGAGGCGATCCGCAAGGTGGTCAACGCGATCCACGAGGCGAAGCCCGACAGTCACGTGCTCGCCTACCAATACCTCCAGACGCTGCCGGAGATCGCGCAGGGCTCGGCAAACAAGGTGTGGGTCATTCCCTCCGAACTCAGTGGCCAGGTAGCGCACCTCGCGGACGCCCTGCGCCCCCCGGCGCCGCCCCCGCTGTAGTGTGCGCGGGTGAGCGGACTCACCCGTCGCGAAGCCCTGGGCCTTGCCGCCGTTGCCGGGGGCGCCGTGTTGCTCGGCGGACCGTCGGCCCAGGCCGGCACTCGCGAGACGCTGCCGCGCATCCCGGTGATCAGATCGCGCAATGGCGTACTGAAGGCAAGGCTCGAAGCGGTCGCTGGTGCCGCTGCCCTCGACCGGGTGACGACCGATGGACTGTGGACATACGACAGCTCCTTCGTCGGACCATGCCTTCGACTCTCACCCGGCGATCGCATGGACCTAACCGTGCACAACGGCGTACCCGTGCCCATCAACACGCACTTCCACGGCTTCTGGGTCGACCCATCCGGTGACGCCGACAACGTCTTCATCGAGGCCCGGCCGGGTGGGTCACTGCGCAGTCGCTTCCATTTGCCGCGCGCGCACCCGAGCGGGCTCTTCTGGTACCACCCGCACGTGCACGGCTACACGAACGAGTCGGTGTGGAGTGGGCTTTCCGGACCGATCATCGTCAATGGGGGAGTCGAGGCGCTACCGCAGTATCGAGGTTGTCGCGAGCGCCTGCTGGTCTTCAAGGGCTTCGCCCTCGATCCCGCGGCGTCGACTCCGACGATGCTGCCGGTCGACTCTGCCAGCGCCGACCTCGTGATCATGACGGTCAACGGCGTGGTCAATCCCACGATGGCGCTTCGTCCTGGCGAGACGCAGACCTGGCGGATGGGCAACATGGGCAACGACGGTTTCCTTCGCATTGCCCTTGACGACCATCGCTTCACGGTGCTCGCCACCGACGGTCACCCCGTTTTCGAGACGTGGACGACGAAGGAGGTGACCCTCGCCCCCGGTGCCCGCGTGGAGGTGGCCGTAACGGGAGCGAAGGATCCCGGCAGTTACTCGCTGCGGACCCTCGGCTACGACAACGGCCGGTACGGCCGGTGGTCGGCCCAGGTGCTGGCGACCGTGGTCGTCGAGGGTGAGCCGGGGGTGCCGGCACGAGCGCCCAAGGCCATCACTGCGCGTCCAGCCTGGCTGGAGGAGCAGCCGGCCAAGCGGCGCACGTTCACTCTCTCGGAGTCCTTCACCCCGGCCACCGGCCCGCTCTTTTACATCAATGGCGAGGTGTTCAGCCACGAGGACATTCATGACCCCTTCGAGGTGGAGGTTGACACGGTCGAGGAGTGGGTGGTGCGCAACGACCCGTCACGGGCCGAAGGCGGCGTCCTCGAAGGCCATCCCTTCCACATCCACGTCAACCACTTCGCCATCGTCGGCAGGGGGCGCTGGGACCCGGCCACAGGCAAGGCGCTCACCTATCGCAAGGTCGAGCCGCGCGGACTCGAAGACACCGAGCAGGTGCTTCCTGCCGAATACGTGGTGCTAAAGATGAAGTTCCGACGGTTCACGGGCAAGACCGTGTTCCACTGCCACATCCTCTTCCACGAGGACATGGGCATGATGGGGGCTTTCCGGATCGTGGAGAGGCCGAGCGGGAGTTCCGGGGACGACCACGCGCATTGATGCCGTCCGGCCGCTGGCGCCGCCAATCGACAACTACGCGGCCGTCCGCGCCACATATCGACAACTACGCGGTGTCTAGTTGTCGATATGCGACGCAAGACGCCGAGAGATCCACAAAGTGCGGGCGGAGGGACTCGAACCCTCACGTCTAGGACACACGGACCTAAACCGTGCGCGTCTACCAATTCCGCCACGCCCGCGTGAGATCAGGCTACCTGGCGACTAGTCGATCCCGAGGTCGCGTCGGAGCTTGGCGATGTGTCCGGTCGCCTTGACGGCATACATTGCCCGCTCGATGCGCCCGGTCGATCCGATGACGAACGTCGACCTGATCACGCCGACGACGGTCTTGCCCTTGTACGACGTCAACGACACCGTGCGGCCGCGGTCGTCCAGCAGGGTGAAGACGGGCGCACGGTCGCCCGGCTCCAGTCGCGTCATGCGGCGACCCTAGGGCGTGGATCCGAGTGCTGGTCGAGTCCGGCGGCACGGCGGCGGCCGCGCACACCGCTGATGCCCAGTACCACGAGGAACACCACGGCACCGACGAGCACGATCATGGTGCCGGAAGGCACGCCCGCGTAGTAGCTCAGATACATGCCCGCCAGGCCGCAGGCGCTGCCAGTGACCGTCGAGATGGCCAGCATCCGACCGAACGAGTCCGTGAGCATGCGCGCGATGACCGCCGGGATGACCAGCATGGCAGCCACGAGGGTGACGCCGATGATGGTGAGCGTTACCAGGATCGACAGCGACAGCATGACCATCAGCAGCGCCTCGATGCGCGCCACCTTCACGCCGGAGGCGGCGGCCACGTCGGGGTCGAAGGTCGTGAAGAGCAGCGCGCGGTAGCGGAAGAACACGATGAGCCCGGTCAGGGCGCACACCGCAACGAGCCACATGATCTGGCTATTGGTGATGCCGAGGATGCTCCCAAAGAGAGCCTGGTCGAATGCCGGCCCGCTCGAGCCGAACTTGCTGAAGAGTGCGACGCCGAGAGCGAACGACGCGGTCGTGACGACGCCGATGGCAGCGTCGGCGCCGATGCGGCTGCGACGCGCCACCGTGGTGATCGCGATAGCCGACGCGATACCCCAGAGCCCGGCACCCAGCACGTAGAACTGGGCCGCGAAGAGCTGGGTGGCGGCGTATCCGCCGAAGATGGCGTGAGAGAGCCCGTGGCCGATGTAGCTCATGCCCCGCAACACGATGTAGACGCCGATGAAGCCGAGCAGGGCCCCCGACAGCGTGGCGACGAGCAGGCCCTTCTGGAAAAACGCGAAGCCCAGGGGCTCGAGCAGGGTCTCTATCATGCCCCCAGCCGTGCGATGTCGACCACGACGGGCATGCCCAGGTGCTGGAGCACCTCGAGTTGGGCGCCGAAGGTCTCCTCGAGCACGGCGGGCGTGATCACCTGCTCGGGCGTGCCCACCGCGACGACGTGGCGGTTGATGCAGATCAGGTGCGGCAGGTGCGCGGCCATGCCGTTGAGGTCGTGCGTGGTGAGCACGATGGCCACGCCCTCGTCGTGGAGGTCGGCCAGCAGGTGCAAGACGTCGTGGCGAGTGTTGACGTCGACCCCACTCGTCGGCTCGTCGAGTAGTAGCACCTGCGGCTGGCGCACGAGCGCCCGGGCCAGGAACATCCGCTGCTGCTGACCACCGGAGAGCTCGCGGATGTGCCGGTCGGTGAGGTCGCTGATGCCCAGGCGTCCCAGCAGCTCTGCGGCAGCTGCGCGCTCCGCGGAGGAAGGCCACGGCCAGGGGCGCCAAGCGGATCGGGTGTGCCGGTCCGACGGTGCCCCCAGATGACGCTCGGTGCGGCCCATGAGCACGCATTCGCCCACCGTGACGGGGAAATTCCAGTCGACCGTCTCCAGCTGAGGGACGTAGGCAACGCGCAGCGCAGGACTGCGCGTCACCGTGCCGTGCTGCGGGCGCAGCGTGCTGAGCAGCACCTTGAGCAGCGTGGTCTTGCCGGCGCCCGAGGGGCCGACGATGCCGGCAAAGGTGCCGGCGTCGATGTCGAGCGTTACGTCGTGCACCACCGTGTCATGGCCGTAGCCGGCTGATACGTGCTCGAGATGGATGAGGGTGTCCGGGGACGTCATGGTGCAATTCTCATTCGGTACTACTGCGGATAGTAGGCCATGTCAGGCACTGCAATCGTGAACACGAGCGCGTCAAGAGCGGCCGGATCGCCGCCCAGGCCGCTGATCATCGTGCGGTAGTTGTAGCGCAGGAGTTCCAGCAGCGAGTGCTCCGGCGAGCCGGGCTCACCGGGCAGGTCGTCGTCGCGCAGCGAGTCCTCGTAGCGAACGCCGGTCTCGGCGGCGATCGCCTCGAGCACGGTCGAGGGGAAGACCTCGGAGCCGAAGATCGTGGGCACGCCCTCCGTGCGTATCTGCTCGATGAGGCCAGCGATCTCAGTGGGAGTGGGCTCGTCGAAGGTCTTGGGCTGGATGGCGCCCACGACTGACCAGCCGAAGTTCCTGGCGAAGTAGGCGTAGGCGTCGTGATAGGTGACGAGCTTCAGGCCGCCAGCGGGCACGGTCTGTTGATCGGTGCTCACCGCTTCGGCTAGCTTCTCGGCCTCAGCCTTGAAGGCGTCGTAGTTGGCCTGGTACTCCGCGGCGTTGGCTGGATCGCGCTCGGAGAGCTTCTGCCGCACCAAGTCGGCGTACTGGATCGCGTAGGTGGGGTCGGTCCACAGGTGCGGATTGGGCTTGCCCTCGTCTTCTGGGAACGAGAAGTCGTAGATGTAGTCCGCCTCCGGCAGGGCGATCGTGCCCAGCTCGACGATCTCGGCGCCGTCCTTCATGTTGGCCTCGGCGAGGGCGAGCGTCGGATCCTCAAGTTTCAGGCCGTTGACGAAGATGATGTCGGCCTTGCTGAGCAGCTCGGCATCCTGCGGCGCCGGCTCGAAGGTATGCGAATTGACGCCCTCGGGGACGATGCCCTGGATATCGACGTTGTCTCCGCCGACGGCCGCCACTATGGAGGTCAGCGGCGACACCGTGGTGGCCACGACCAGCGCGCCCTCGGGAGCCGCAGCCGACGACGAATCCGTCGCGGTCCCGGAGGACCCGCAGGCGGTGAGGGCGAGAAGGGCGACAGGCAGGAAGAGGCGAAGGTTCATCGCGTCAGCCTACGCCAAGTACTCGTAGATGCAAAGTATTCGCAACAAGCCCCTCCGCTACCCGGCCGGAGGGAGGGGCTAGGCTGCCGCGCGTGATCGACAAGAAGGCGGCGCCTGACCAGCCGTCCGCCGCGCAGCTCGAGGCCGAGATCAGCGCTGCTCGCGACAACCTGGCGGCCACCCTCGATCAGTTGCGCGCCGAGACCTCTCCCGGCGCCCTCGCTGCGCGCGGCGTCAACGCGGTCAAGGGCTTCTTCACCGACGAATACGGCGGTGTCCGCCCGGATCGGGTCGCCATCGTCGCCGGCACGGTCTTGACGCTCATCGTCCTGCGCCGCTGGCGTCGCAGTCGTCGCTGCCATTGCCACTGAGCAGGCACATGCCGTGAAGTCAGCCACTGCAACAGCCGCGTCTGACCGCTTGGTCATCTTCGGCATCACTGGCGATCTCGCCCACAAGATGACGCTGCCGTCGCTCTACCACCTCGAGAAGCGCGGGCTGCTCAACGTGCCAGTCGTCGGCATCGCTGCTAACGACATCAAGGATGCCGACCTGTGGAAGATGACCCGAGAGTCTGTGCACGCGGTCCTGGAACCCTTCGGAGAGGTCGTCGACGATGCGGTGCTCACGCGTCTGAGCGAGCGGATGACCTACATCGGCGGTGACTTCACCGATGCGGGTCTCTACATCCGGCTGGCGGCTTACCTCAAGCGGTCCGAGCACCCGCTCTTCTACCTCGAGATTCCGCCGTCGCTCTTCGGTCCTGTCGTCGAGCAACTGGGAGCGGCCAACCTCACCGCTGGTTGCCGCGTCGCCGTCGAGAAGCCCTTCGGCACGAACCTCGACACGGCCATCGAACTCAACAACCGCCTGCATGCCGTCATCCGAGAGGACCAGATCCTGCGGATTGACCACTACCTGGGTAAGGAGCCCGTGCAGGACATCGAATACGTGCGCTTCTCCAACGCCTGGCTCGAGCCTTTGTGGCGCCGTGAATATGTCGAGTCCATCCAGATCACGATGGCGGAGGACTTCGGCGTCGAGGACCGCGGGTCGTTCTACGACAAGGTCGGCACGCTGCGAGATGTCGTGCAGAACCACCTGCTTCAGGTGCTCGCCCTGGTGCTAATGGAGCCCCCGGGGGCGAGCGAAGACCCGATCGGCGAGCGGCGTCTCGATGTCTTCCGTGCCATTCGCCCCCTGTCTTGTGACGACGTCGTCCGGGGGCAATACGACGGCTACCGCGAGATCCCGGGAGTCGCTGCCGACTCCGACACCGAGACCTATGTCGCGGTCCGGCTGCACTGCGACACCTGGCGCTGGGCCGGGGTGCCCATCATCATCCGGGCCGGCAAGCGACTGCCTGTGACCGCCACGGAGGTGGTGGTCCGCTTCAAGAAAGCTCCGGCGTTCCGACTCGGCGATCGCATGCAGCGGGTGGCCGGGCATGACGACGTCGTGCTGCGCATCGGTCAGCCCTCCGGGATCGATATCGGCATCCGAGTCAAGACGCCCGGTGTGGATACCGTGGAGCCAGAATTCCTCTCGCTGGACTTTGGCGACACCCTGGGCGAGTTCTCCAGCCCCTACGAGCGTCTCCTGCATGACGCCATGGCTGGCGATCACACGCTGTTTCCGCGGTGGGATTCGGTAGAGGCCACCTGGGAGATCGTCCAGCCGGTGCTCGACAACCCACCGCCCGTCACGTCCTACGCGCCGGGCACCTGGGGCCCGCACGACGCTGACAAGTTCGTCCGGGGCCACGGCGGCTGGCGCGATCCTCGCTTGCGCCTGACGTCAGCGATCGACGTAGCGGACGCTTAGCCGGATCTCGGCATTCCGCGGGCGCGGCGTCACGGGCACGCTTCGGGTCGTGCAGACGTCCTGGGGCTTGATGCGCACGATCCACTTGACGTTCTCCCACGTGCCCTCGGGTCCGCGCAAGTCGAAGGACATGAACATGCGGGCACTGCTATCGGTTGGCTGTGTCTGGCGCGTCACCCAGTGTTGACCCAGAAGAGCAGCTTGGCCTTCCACAGTGGATAGGCGGGATAGACCCTCACCACGACTTAGGGGATCTTGTCGATCGTCCCGCTGGTGGACTTGCGGAACGTTCGCTCAGTGGCCTTTGAGCCATCGGTCCATCGCCAGGTGAAAACCTGTCGGGCGGGTGTCGCCACGGGCTCAGCGGTGATGACCGCTGCCGGCCTCGCTGGCGCAGGCGGCAGCGCGGCTGGGGCCGCGAGGCCCGCAGCAGCCACGAGGTCGATGAATATGAAGACTCCCTCCGACGGCAGGTCCCTTCCGAGTCGACAGTCATCGTCGCCCGCCCCAGACCCCCGGGGGTCACGCGATTGGTCAGGCACGGTGCAGGCAAGACGCTGACCGGTCATCGCCACATCAGCCGAAACCACACAAATGAAAGTGCACCGCCAGGGACTCGAACCCCGAACCCGCTGATTAAGAGTCAGCTGCTCTGCCAGTTGAGCTAGCGGTGCGCGAGGGGGGACGCTACCACTGTGCGCGGTCTGCACGCCCCTAGGGTCTGGGTGTGCAGACCAACCGGACGACGGCCGGCCTGCTGCTGGCCCTTCTCGGCGTGCTCGGCTTCTCCTTTTCGCTGCCCTGGACCGTCTGGGCGCTGGAGAGTTTCGATCCGGTCCTGACGGCCACCGGTCGGGCGCTGATCGCCGGGGCTGTAGCGGCGATCATCCTGCTCATCCGCCGCGTGCCGTGGCCCGATCGCTCACTTCTGCGCCCCCTGCTCTACACGATGGCCGGAGCGGTCTTCGGCTGGCCGATCCTCATCGCGCTTGCCCTGGAGCGCACAACCGCGGCGCACGCGGCTGTCATCGCCGCGATCATGCCGCTGGTCACCGCTGTCTTCGCCGTCCTGCGCACAGGTGAGCGCGTCGCCCGTCAGTTTTGGATCGCGGCGGTTGCGGGCACGGTCGCGCTCATCGTCTTCGCGCTCCTGCGAGGCGGGGGCGAGGGCGGCAACGTTGTGGCCGACCTGCTGATCGTCGGTGCCGTACTCGCCTCGTCCTGGTGCTACGTCGAGGGGGCCTCGCTCACCAGGGTCATGCCCGGATGGCAGGTCATCTCGTGGGTCGTTGTACTCGCGCTCCCGCTCACGGTCCCCATCTCGGTGATCCTGGCCCTGACCGGCGGCGTTAGCACGCCCGTCACGCCCCACGCGTGGGTCGGCATGGTGTTCCTGGGCCTCGTGTCGGTTTACTTCGCGTTCTTCGCTTGGTACAAGGGCCTGTCAATGGCTGGTGTTGCGCGTGGCGCGCAGACCCAGCAGGTGCAAGCGCCCCTGACGCTCCTGTGGTCGGCGCTGCTGCTCGGCGAGACCATCACGCTGGCGATGGTCGTGGCCGCATTGGCCATCGTCGGGTGCGTGGCGTGGGCGGTGCGCGTGCGCACGCCCACAGTCGTGGCTCCGGAGGAGTAGCTACTACTGCTGGACCCCGCACGCCGCGACGTAGATCTCCTCGGGCGCGTCCGACTCGGCCAGCGGCGTGCTGCAGATGTCTTCGATCGACGTGGGGATCCAGAACTGGCCCTCGGCCCGGAGGAAGAACTCGGTGGGCACGGTCGTGCCGGAGGTGTCGACCTGTGCTGTGGCGCTCGCCCACCCCTCAACGCACGTGAAGTCGTCGAGGGAGACGAACGTGGCACCGGGATAGGTCGCATTGACATCTGACTCGACGGCCGCGGAGACGGTGGCCTGGTCGCAGGTCGCCATGCCGCCCACGGCGGAGGCGGAGGGCGTGGGGCCGGGCTCGGGGGAGGAGCCCGAGCAGGCTGTCAGGGCGATGCCAGCGGCGAGTGCCGCCGCGACCACCACATGGCTCCTCATGACGGGAGCCTACGCATGCTTCGCTAGCGTTCCCTCGTGGCAGACGCCCCCACAGGGGATTCCAAGACAAGCGCGAGGCCCGTGCGGATCCTCGCCTTGGGCGGCAGCACGCGCACCGAGTCCTCCGGCGGCGAGGCGCTGCGCATCGCGGCCGAGGGTGCACAGGTCGCTGGAGCGCAGGTCGAGATCCTGCGCGGTCGATCGCTGATATTCCCGCTCTACGATGCCGAGACGGCCGAGCGCGACGATGCCGTGCGCGCCATGGTCGAGGCCGTACGCCGGGCTGACGGCCTCATCGTCGTGAGTCCCGGCTACCACGGAGGCATCAGCGGCCTGGTCAAGAATGCGCTGGACTACATCGAAGACCTGCGCGGCGACTCGAGGCCCTACCTGGAGGGCCGGGCGGTCGGATGCGTCGCGGTCGCGCACGGATGGCAGGCGGCGATCACCACTCTTCAGCAGATCCGCCAGGTGGTGCACGCCCTGCGCGGCTGGCCGACACCCTTCGGAGCGGCAATCAATGGCAGCGTCGTCCGGTTGAGCGATCTCACCGCCGACGACCCGATCACCCAACAGTTGCACCTGGTCGGGCAGCAGGTGGTCGAATTCGCTCGCATGCGTCGGGCACATGGTGGGGCGTCGTGATGGATGGGCTCGACGTGCTCGCGGATGAGACCGCTTTGCTCCTGGCTTCGGTGGAGTCCTTGGACATCGAAGATCTCGCTCACCCCTCCAACCTCCCGGACTGGACCCGCGGCCATGTGCTGGCTCACATCGCTGGCAACGCCGAGGGGCTGGGGCGTCGGGCGCGCAGCATGAGCGATGCCGTGCCGCGGTCGATGTACGAATCACTCGAGTCGCGCTCGGGCGACATCGCTTGGCGATCGCGTCGCACGGTCGCGCAGCACGCGCAGGCCCTCGCTTCCACGCAAGCCGACTTCGCCTATGACCTTGCCGGCATTCCGGCAGATCGAGCAGGCGATGATATGGAGATCCGACTCGGCCTCATGGTGCGGATTGGCGACCTGCCACTGCTTCGGCTCCAGGAGATCTGCGTGCATCACGCCGACCTCGGGGTATCAACCTACGACTGGTCAAACTGGCCGCCCGCGCTCGTCGCGTGGATGCTGCCCAGGATCACCGCGTCCTTCGCTGCGCGCGAGGGCTTCCCGGTCGGCTGGGTTGAGGTGGAAGGCGCGCGAATCAGCGTCGGCCCCGATCCCACCACCGGTGTCAGCGGAGGCGCCACCGAGGTCGTGGCCTGGCTCGTCGGTCGTGCTCCCGGGAGCGGCCTCGCGGTCACAGGCGTCGATGCCGTACCCGTCCCACCGGCGTGGTTGTAGCGGTATGACGACTCGACGCATCCCCCGCTGGGGCGACTTCAGCCACCTGGTCGGATTCACGTCCGGGTCCTGTTTGGATCATTGCGCGAGCATTGCCGACGTACGCCGACTGGCGCGTCGCCGCGTGCCCCGAGCCGTTTTCGACTACACCGATGGGGCGGCCGGAGACGAGTTGTCGCTGCGTCGCACTCGCGCGGTCTTCGCCCGGGTCGAATTCCAGCCTCGGGTGCTGCGCGACGTGAGCATCGTCGACACGTCCACCACGCTCCTCGGAGGGTGGGCGGCCCTGCCAGTGGTGCTCGGCCCGACCGGGTTCACTCGGCTCATGCACCACTCGGGTGAGCCAGCGGTTGCCGCGGTGGCCGGTCGCTCCGGGATCCCCTACGGGCTCTCGACGCTGGGCACCACCTCGATCGAGGACCTTGCCCGAGATGCTCCGGACACGCGTAGGTGGTTTCAGCTCTACCTCATGCGTGATCGCGGCTACGTGAAGGAGCTTGTGCAGCGCGCATCCGACTGCGGCTACGACACGATCATCCTGACCGTCGACACCCCCGTGGCTGGCAGGCGACATCGCGACGTGCGCAACGGTCTGACGATCCCTCCGCGCATCACGCCGCGAACGGCCGTCGACATGGCACTGCATCCGCGATGGTGGGGCAACCTCCTCACCACCGAGCCCATCACGTTTGCGACGCTCTCAAGCACTGATGGCACGGTCGCCGATCTCATCGGTCGCGTCTTCGATCCGACCATCAACATCGGCGACCTCGACTGGCTACGCGGCGTCTGGGGTCGACAACTAGCCGTCAAGGGCGTGCAGGGAGTGGACGATGCCGTCATGGTGGCCGACCACGGCGCTGATGCCGTGATCCTCTCCAATCACGGTGGACGCCAGTTGGAGCGCGCTCCCGTGCCCCTCGAGATCCTGCCCGCGGTGCGCCAGGCCGTCGATCCGCGAGTGGAGGTGCTGATCGACGGTGGCGTCATGTCGGGCGCGGATGTCGTTGCTGCTCTCGCCCTGGGGGCGAGTGCGGTGGCGGTGGGCCGCGCCTACCTCTATGGCCTGATGGCCGGTGGCGAACGCGGAGTGCAACGCGTGGTCGACCTGCTGCGCGAGGAGATCGAATCCACCATGCGTCTCCTCGGGCGCACGTCGATCGACCAACTCGACCCCGATTGCGTGCGGATGAGAGCAACGTCATGAGCCTGCCCGAGCAGGGGCTGGACGCGAGCGCGATCGCTTCGCGTCTCGCCGACCTCAGGGCCGACGATCCACCGGTGCACGGCGGTCGCGTGCTGGCATACGTATACGACGCCGGCATGCCCGAAGCCACGAATGCGGCCCTCGACGCCCTTGCGGGCTTCGGCGAGGTCAATGCGCTCGATCCGACGACCTTCCCGAGCGTGGCGCGCCTCGAAAACGATCTCGTCGGCTGGGGGCTCGACATGATGCGGGCGGCCGCCGACGCTGTCGGCCTCGTCAGCAGCGGGGGCACCGAGTCATGCATCCTCGCGGTGCTCGCGGCGCGCGAGCGTTGGGCCGCTGCCCATCCCGACGGGCGCCCTGTGCTGGTGATGGCAGACACCGTCCACTCGGCCTTCCACAAGGCAGCCCACCTGCTCGGCTTCGACGTACGCACGATCCCGGTCGATCGTGCGTCCTTCTGCCTCACCGGAGAGTCGGTGAGGCGGGCACTCGACGAGCTGGGTGGTCGAGCGGCCCTCGTGGTGGCCTCGGCACCGTCTTACGCGCACGGCGTGGTCGATGACGTGCCCGGCATCGCTGCCGCTGCGCTGGAGCACGGCATCTTGTGCCACGTCGACTCCTGCATCGGCGGAGTCACCCTGGCCTACGCGCGACTAAACGGCGAGGCAGTGCCGCCCATGGACTTCACGGTGCCGGGTGTCTCGTCGATCTCGTTGGACCTTCACAAATACGGCTTCGCACCCAAGGGCGTCTCGCTTCTTCTCTTTGCGGATGCGGCCTATCGCATGGGCACCTATTTCGCCTTCTCGGCCTGGCCCGGCTACCCGGTGGTCAACACGACCCTGCAGAGCACGAAGTCGGCAGGGCCCATGGCCGCGGCCTGGGCGATGGCGCAAGCCCTTGGCGACTCGGGCTACCGCACGGCGGTCCGCGATGCCCGTGCGGCGACATTGCGCATTGTGGCTGCGATCGACCAGATCCCCGGCATCGGCGTCGTTGCTCGACCCGACACCACTCTCATCGCCATCGCTGCGGGGCCGGACAGGAGCGTCGATCCCTTCCGGCTCGCCGATGCGATGCGAGCGCGTGGCTGGTCGCTGCAGCCCCAGCCCAGTTGCGCTGATCTCCCACGGACCTTGCACCTGACTGTCCAGCCTGTGTCGCTGGCGACCGTCGGCCAGTTCACGGCCGACCTGGCCGCGGCCGCCGACGAGGTCCGCGACATGCCCTGGATCGATGCCTCGCAGGACCTGGAGGGGGCTTTCGCCAACCTGCCCGACCTGACGTCCGGCAATGGGTTGCCGGACGAGATGGCCGGCGTTCACGCCCTCATCGATGCACTTCCACCGGAGGTGCGCGACCCTGCCCTCCTGGCCATTTTCTCGACGCTTTTCACCGCACGCCGCTAGGGTCGCGGCAACGAGGAGGAGCCATGATCGTCTTCCGCAGCCCCCTGCCCGACATCGAGATCCCCGATGTGCCCATCACCGAGTTTGTCATGCGATGGGCGGAGCTGGCGCCCGACCGGCCGGCCCTCGTCGACGGCCCTACGGGACGCACCTATACCTACGGGCAATTGGCCATGATGATCAGCAGTCTCGCGGGGGGATTGGCGTCTCGCGGCCTAGGCCCTGGCGACACCATCGCGATCATGGCGCCCAACCTTCCCGAATACGCCGTGGCCTTCCACGGGTCGGCAGTCGCCGGAGTCGCGATCAGCACGATCAACCCCACCTACACCGCTGACGAGGTGCGGTTCCAGTTGCGTGACTCGGGTGCCAAGTTGCTCATCACCATCGGCATGTTCGTCGACACGGCGATGGAAGCCGTGCAGGGCACCGACATAACCGACATCTATGTGATCGGAGACGCCCCCGACGGCACGCTGCCGGTGACCACCCTCTTCGGCGAACCCATGGGGCAGGTGACCGTCGATATCGACGACCACGTCGTCGTACTGCCGTATTCCTCTGGCACCACGGGCCTGCCCAAGGGCGTCATGCTCACCCATCGCAACCTCGTCGCCAACCTGTGCCAGATCGAGGGAGGCCTTGCCGTCGAAGACGGCGAGGTGGCCCTGGCCGTCCTTCCCTTCTTCCACATCTACGGCATGCAGGTGCTCATGAACGGGCTCCTGGCGCAGGGGGTCACGATCGTCACGGTTCCGCGATTCGACCTCGAGCAGGTGCTGGGGCTCATCCAGGAGAAGAAGGTGACGCGCTTCTTCGCCGTGCCCCCGATCGTCCTCGCCCTCGCCAAGCACCCGCTCGTCGATCAATACGACCTCTCATCACTGCGTCAGGTGTTCTCCGGTGCCGCTCCCTTGAGCGCAGAGCTGGCCCTCGAGGCAGGCGCGCGAATCGAGTGCGAGGTTGTGCAGGGCTATGGCATGACCGAGATGAGCCCGGTGTCGCACCTCACGCCGCCCGGGCAGTTCAAGGCCGGCACGAGTGGCATCACGGTGCCCAACGCCGAATGCCGCATCGTCGATCCCGAAACGGGAGAGGACAGGGGCGTGGGCGAGCGGGGCGAGTTGTGGGTGCGCGGGCCCATGGTGATGAAGGGCTACCTCAACAACCCGGAGGCGACTGCCGCCACCATCGATGCCGATGGATGGCTCCACACGGGCGACGTCGCGATCATCGATGACGATGGCCACATGACCGTCGTCGACCGCGTCAAGGAACTCATCAAGTACAAGGGCTTCCAGGTGGCTCCGGCTGAACTCGAGGCACTCCTGCTGACGCATCCGGCCATCGCCGACGCCGCCGTGATCGGGATCCCCGATGACGAGGCGGGGGAGATCCCCAAGGGGTTCATCGTGCTGCGGCCCGGCCAGGAGCTCACGGCCGCCGACGTGACCGAGTTCACGGCCCAGCACGTGGCCACCTACAAGGTCATCCACGAGGTGGCCTTCGTGGAGGCGATCCCCAAGTCCGCCTCGGGCAAGATCCTGCGCCGAATGCTGCGCGACGGCGGATAGCCCCCATGCCCAGCGCCGTTTGTCCCACAATGTGGGACAAACGGCGCGTTTGGGGCCTCGCGGCGGCCCAAAGTCACCGTGTCTCCCACTTTCCGGAGGGGGCAGGGCCACTTCTCGGGCGGGGAGGGCCCACCTTGCGGTCGGGAGACGTCCGCCATGGCATACAAAACAACAGTCAACTAATCCCGAGAGGTGAGCAGTGCGTGCGGTGGACCAGTCCGAGAGAGCCGGCTCGGCCGGCCCACTTGGCCCGGTGGACCGTGACGCAGCCAACGCGGGCGACGTGCCATGGCGACATCCGGGCAAGTGGTCGCGCATAATAACGGGTGGCGCTACGGCGTCCCCGACGTGAGACCCAGGAGGTTCGGCGTGCGCGCCCTCGCCCGAGCGATCGCCCTAGTCGCCGCCGGCAGCCTGTTGATCGGCGTGCCGGTCGCGGTGGCCCCGGTGGCGTCAGCTGCCGCTCCCACCGGCGTCGACGCCGATCCGGCACCGCTAGCAGCTCCCACGGGCCTTGCCGTGACGGCGGGCAACTCCTCGGCCACGGTCACCTTCATCGCACCGGTCGCTGACGACACCGATCCGATCATCAACTACGAGTACTCGCTCGATGCTGCTCTAACCTGGACGCCGTTCGTTCCCGCCATCACGGCTACTTCTGCCACGATCACGGGGCTGATCAACGGCCAGTCCTACTCCATCCAGCTGCGGGCTGTGACCGCAATCGGCCCGGGGCTCGCGTCTGATGCAGTGACCGTCACCCCCGAGGCGCCGCGGCCGCCCAAGCCCGTCGTCTTCAAGATTGGTGACAAGAAGGTCACCAAATACGTGAAGGTGAAGCCTGGTCTGGCGTTGAAGATCTCCAACGTGCCCACGGGTGGTCGCGTCGAGGTCATCGGTGAGAAGGACCCATCGATCGTGATCGCCGTGCGCCCCACCAATAAGGCGCGCATGTGGACGACTGACCCTCTGCGCCCGGCCGTCTCCCTGTGGGCTCGTGTCTACGACGCGTCCGGCGCCCTCGTCGATCGGCTGCGCTTCGCGACCGAGCGTGCCGAAAACACCTTCTCGGCGGGTATCTTCCCCTCGAATGGCCAGGACGAGTACGGCATCGGCGTCCCGCTGGTCGTGACCTTCGACCGGGTGATCACCAACAAGGCCGAGGTCGAGCAGGCGTTGGTCGTGACCTCCGACAAGGAGATTGGCGAGGCCGGCTGGTTCTGGGTTGAGCCCAACAAGGCGGTTTTCCGTCCCCGCGGCTACTGGCCGGGCAACGCGACGATCACTTTGAAGGCGGATCTCACCGGGGTCGAGGGCGCCTCCGGATGGTGGGGCTCGAAGATCGAGCGCACCTTCAAGACCGGTGCGGCCATCTCACTCAATGTCAACCTACGCAAGCACGTCATGGAATACGTCCGCAATGGCGAGGTCGAGAAGACCTTCCCCATCTCAGGTGGCAAGTCAGGGTGGGAGACTCCGTCGGGCATGATGCTCATCACCACGCATGAGTCGCCCCGCCGTCTGTTTAATCCAGGTGATCCCAACGACCCCGACAGTGAGCAGTGGGACGTCATGGTCGACTACGCCATGCGCACGACGCAGGACGGCGTTTTCATCCACTCCGCTCCCTGGAACTACAACCTCGGCTACGCCAACACCTCGCACGGCTGCATTAATATGACGGTCTCCGAGGCAGGTTGGCTGTTCAACAACACTGACTTCGCCACCCCCGTCGACGTCAAGGGCTCTTCGCCCCGGGTGAGCACGAGCGAATACCTCAGTGGCCACTGGAACTACACCTGGCAGGAGTGGAAGCGCGGCTCCGCCCTGTGGAAGGACTAGTAGCCCCGTCCCCCTCGCGCGCGCGGGTTCCCGCGACACGCGTGATCTGCCCCACGCTCTGAGAACCCCCTGTCGGCAGTCGCCTCCCCGACATGTCACCGTTCATATGGCCCTCACGAGGGGCCAGCGGGATCAGGTCCCCCGACCCCGGGGGATCGGGCCTAGCCCTGAACGCAAAGGAGTGAACATGAGGTTGTGGAAGAAGCAGGCGGAGGAGCCTAAGAGCATCCGCCAGATGTGGGACCAGGAGCGGGCCCGGGCGATGACCCCGGCTGAGCGCGCAGAGATCGACGCGATCTTCGGTCGCTACGCCTGACCGAGGTCCCCAGCGCCGGCCTGGGTCGGCGATCCATTCGCTGAGGGTGGGGTCGGGCTCCGCAGGAGGAGTCCGGCCCCCTCCCATGTTGACTACCAGAAGTGCAGGCGTGACAGGGGCACCCGCTCGACCGGCTCAGCGCGTAGCGGTTGGCCCTCCCACGTGACGACCGAGCCGTCGCCGGGCACCGCGACGTCGCCGAGTACGCCATGCCGCACCATGTCCGAGCCTCTTACTGTGCGACATCCACGCACGACCAGTGCCTGACGTTGCGACGGCAGGTCGTCGGTAGCGGCCGCATTGGTCAGCAGCCGAGAAAGCTGGGCGGGCGCTGTGCCGATGGCACCGAACTGCTCGGCGATGCGCAGGGGCTCGGCCTCCGAGATGCTCGCATTGGGATCTCCGGTGACGCCCCATGCGGGGAACCCGGACTTCAGCACGAGCCACGGCTTGGCGGCGAAGCTCGACGGAGACCACAGCACGATGTCGGCGAGCAACCCCGGCGCGATGCGGCCGATCTCATGCGCCAGCCCGTGCGCGAGTGCCGGATTCACCGTGATCTTCGCCAGGTAGCGCAGGATGCGGTCGTTGTCGTCGGCTTCGGCGTCCTCGCTCATGACACTGGCCAGCGCGAAGGTGCGCCACCAGGTCTCGCCGGCCCGGCCCATGCCCTGCGCGTCGGAGGAGGTCATCGGGATCACGCCCATGTCGTGCAGGCGGTTCTCCGCCGCCATCGTCACTCCGCGCACGCGTGCACGTGCGATGCGGATGTCGGCGTCGCTGCCGGCATCCATGCCGTGGCACAGCAGGATCATGTCGAGATGCTCGGCCACGGCGTTGCCGCCGTAGGGGAGCGTGGGGTTGGTGGATGACGCCAGCACGTTGTCGTGGCCGGCCAGGGTGAGTACGTCGGGTGCGTGGCCTCCGCCGCAGCCCTCCACGTGGAAGGCATGCAGGACGCGGCCGTCGAGTACGGCGAGGGTGTCGGAGACCGACAGCGTCTCGTTCAGGCCGTCGGTGTGCAGGGCCACCTGCACGTCGAACTCTTCCGCCACGCGCAGCGCCGTGTCGATGGTCGACAGGGTGGACCCGGTGTCCTCGTGCACCTTGAATCCGCAGACGTGCCCGTCGATCGCCTCCCGCAGGACGGCCGCGCGGGAGCTCGAGCCGCGTCCGAGCAGGCCGATGTTGAGCGGGTAGTGGTCCAGGGCGCGATGCGCGAGGTCGAGGTACCACTTCGAGCCCAGGCCGACGCCCCACACCGGCCCGGCCTCCTGCCCGATCACCGTGGTCACGCCGGAGGCGATCTCCGCCTCGAAGACCCGTGGGGACATCGAGTGCACGTGAGTGTCGATTCCACCCGGTGTCGCGATGAGGCCGTCTGCTTCGACGACAACCGTGCCGGAGCCGACGACCACGTCGATGTCGGGGGAGACCCGCGGGTTGCCGGCGCGGCCGATACCGCTGATGCGGCCCTCTCGAATGCCGATCGATGCCACGCGGACGCCGTCGACCGGGTCCATGACGGTGACGTTGGTGAGCACGACATCGCACGACTCAGCGGTCGGCACCGGCGCCAGCCCTATGCCGTCGCGACCGGACTTGCCGAAGCCCACGCGGAACTCGTCGCCCGCATCTGGCACCCGGTCGGGGATGCGTAGGCGCAGTCCGGTGTCGCCGAGCGTAATCACGTCGCCAGCCGCAGGTCCGTAGGCATTCATGAGCGACGCCCGTCCATGAGGCGAGCGACCGCGGTCTCAGCGTCGGCGGCGGCATTCACGGGCTGGCCGTCGACGACGTCGAGATACCCGCACTCGCGGAGTCGCGCCAGCGCCCTGTCGCGAACGGCGGGATCATCGAGCGGCCCGTCGACGACTCCGGTGTTGCCCTCCACGACGCGCTCGCCGCCGATCGGCACGAGGTGCGTCTCGACCGTCTCGCCAGGGCTGATCCACAAGGTGGTGCCGGTGGGGATGTCGAGGCGCATGCCGAAGGCGGCATCTCGGTTGAGGCGCAGCCGCGGGTTAACCTCCGCGAGGTGGATGTGCGACGTGACGCCAATGGGCGTGCTGGCTTCATTTCGCATCGTCATCGAAGTGCCGGTCACCCGGTGATCGACGGACTCGTCGGCGAGGCCGACGCAGAAGGGATCGCGGACGACGATTAGGCGAGTGCCGTCGTCGAAGCGAGCCTCCACCCGCACTTCGACCAGCACCTCGGGTACGTCGCTTAGGACGTCATCGACCGTGAGCAGCGTGCGCGCTTGGTCGCGAGCCTGCGTCAGCGACAGCCCATCGCGCGCCCACTCGCACACCGCGTCGGCGATGTAGGCCGTCGCTTCCGGCACATTGAGCCGGAGTCCGCGCTCGCGGCGAGCCCTGGCCAGCTGCGCCTGCGTGAAGAGCAGCAGTCGATCGGCCTCGCCGGGAGTCAGTGCCACGTCACCCGTTGAATGTGCGCCGCCCGCGGTACCACGTGCCGAGCACGGGGATGGTGCCGATGGTCATCGGATCGACCGCGCGCGGATCCTGGGCGATCCAGGTGAGGTCGGCGACGGCACCGGGTCGCACGTAGCCGGCGTCGGATCGCCCGGCCTGAAAGGCGACTCCGCTGGTGTAGGCGGAGAGGGCGGCGTCCACGCTGATGCACTCCTCGGGCATCCAGGCTGGCCCGTCGGCGGCAACCTTGCGCGTGACCGCCACTTGGATGCCTTCCAGCGGCGAGTACGTCGTGACCGGCCAGTCGCTGCCAAAGGAGATGGGGGCGCCGAGGTTGGCCAGACTCGCGGTCTGGTATTGCCGGTGCGTGCGCTCGGGGCCCAGTCGCGGCTCGGTGAGCTCAGACTGCCAAGCGTCGTACTTCGACCAGTAGGGCTCGAAGTTGGCGATGACGCCAAGCTCGGCGAAGCGGCCGAGGTCGGCCGGATCCACCAGTTGCGTGTGCACGATGACCCACCGGCGGTCGCGCGGGGTATTCACCGTTGAGGTGTACTCGGCCGCATCGAGTGACATGCGAACGCCGAAGTCACCGACAGCGTGCATGTGCGCGGTGAAGCCGAGCGCATCGATTGCGGCCACCGCGCGCTTCATCTCCTCCGGATCCCAGTTGGGCAAGCCCTTGGAGTGCGGGCAGTCACAGAACGGCTCGAGCATCGCGCTCGTGCCCGATTCGTGAACACCGTCGGCGAAGAACTTGATTGTGTGGCTGGTGACCTGGCCGCCGCCCTCGGCCACGATTCGCGCTCGCGACTCCTCGAAGCCGGCCAGCTGGTCGCGCCACGAGTTGGGATCGGCCCACAGGGCGAGGTCGACCTGCTGATCGATCAGGCCGGCATTGCGGGCGGCGAGCCACGTGCCGACGTCCTTACGCTCGACCCAGGCGTCCTGGATCCAAGTGATGCCAGCGGAGGCGAAGGATGCCGACGCGTACGACACCGCGTCCATCAGGGTCGACTCGGGCACCTCGGGAAGCAGGTTGTAGACCGGGCGCCACGCGCCCCACTCGCGTAGGGTGCCGGTCGGCATGCCCTTCTCGCCGAGGACGATCTCGCCGTCGTGGGGCTGTGTGACTCCCACGGCGTAGTTGGCACGCCTCAACGCCTCGGAGTTCACCCACACGGTGTGATAGTCGGTGGCGCGCAAGACCACGGGCCGATTGGGCACCTCGACGTCGAGCCACTCGGCGAGGAAGATGCCCTCGGGGGCCAGCGTGTGATCGAAGCCCTCGCCGCGCACCCATTCGGCTTCCGGGTTCGCGCGTGCCCACTGGCCGACGGAGGCCGCGATCTCCCGTGGGGTCGCCATGTCACGTACGGGCGCGAACTGCTGCTCCAGGCCGCCGAAGATCGGGTGGACGTGCCCGTCGCCGAAGGCCGCGAGCACGAACCCACCGCCAGCATCGATGACCTCGTCGGCGTGGCCCTGTAGCGCGGTCTGGCCCAGGGCGCTGATCCGGTCGTCACGGATCAGGACGGCGTCGGTCGTGAAGACCCCGCCGGAGGGCAGCCGGTGCCCCGTCCACACCGTCGCGTTCTCAATGCGTGTCGTGCCCATGCACCCTCCTGGGTACAGGAGGGGCGGCCGACGATGTCGGCCGCCCCTCGGGGTCCTACTTCTTGAAGTTCGTCCAGACCTGGTCGTAGAGGTCGATGGCCTCCAAGGGGCAGCCAGGGACGGGGGCCGCGAGCGCCTTGAACTCGTCGGGAATGATGACGGCCGGATTGCTACCGAGGTCCGCACGCATGAACTCGTCGGAGCCGGTGATGCCGTTGTCGTATCCGACGAAATTGGTCGCCTCCCCGATGTTCTCGGGGTCCATCAACCAGTTAATGAAGATCTTGGCGTTGTCCATGTTCTCCGCACCGACGGGAACGGCCAAGCCGTCGGCCCACACCGTAACGCCCTCGGCCGGATACACGTACTCCAGGTTGGGATTATCTGCCTCCGCGCGCGTGAAAGCGCCGTTCCACATCATGTGCACGGTCTGCTCGCCGGAGGCCATGCGACCGATCACGCCGTCGGAATTGATGACGGCCAGATTCGGCTTCCAGCCGGCGAGGAGTTCCTCGACCTTGATGTAGTCGTCACGGTTGGTGGAGCAAGGCGCGGATCCGACCGCCCGCAAAGCCGCGTGGATCACCTCAACCTGGTCGTTGAGCGTGCCGATCTTGCCGGCGGCGGGACTGTCGGCCGCGAAGAAGTCAGCCCACGATGTGATCTCCATACCCGCCTTGGTCGGGTCGTAGGCGATGCCTGTCGTGCCGTACATGTAGGGCGCGGTGTATTTGCGACCTGGGTCATAGTAAGCATCTGCGAACTCAGGCTTGAGGTATTGGGCGTTGGGGAAGGACGCCACATCGATCTGCTGCAGCAACCCGAGATCGATCATCTGGGCAACCATGTAGTCGCTGGGCATGATGACGTCGTAGTTGGCGCCACCGGACTGCAGCTTGGCCAACAGCGTCTCGTTGGAGTCGTAGGTGTCCAGATTCACCGTTATACCCGTTTCGCTTTCGAAGCGATCGAGCAGATCGGGCGAGATGTAGTCGGTCCAGTTGTAGAGATTGAGCTCCCCGCCGTTGGGCGTAGGGAAGTCCGCGGCTGGCTGCGGGCTCTCGGCCGCTCCGCCACCTTCCGACGAGGCGGGCGCTGAGGTTGCTGCCTCATCTCCTCCACCCATGGTGGTCTCGCCACCACACGCAGTCAAGGCCAGCATGCCCGTAAGGCCGAGTGCGAGAGTTAGGCCGACGGCGCGGCGCTTATGCCATGGTGTCATCAGTACCTCCTTCTTCGCGTTATCAAGTAGGACCCGGTCACAATTAAAAGACTAATGAGCAATAGCAGGGTAGACACTGCGTTCACTCCCGGGGTTATCGCATTGCGAATCATGCTAAAGATATAGACGGGCAGGGTCGTTCCACCAGGGCCTGCGAGGAAATAGGAGACCAAAAAGTCGTCGAGGCTGATGATGAAGGCCAGGAGTGCCCCCGCCACGATCCCGGGCATGAGGAGGGGCAGTGTGATGCGACGGAAGATCGGCCACTCGTTGGCCCCGAGGTCGGCGGCGGCCTCGTAGATCGACAGGTCGATCGATCGCAGGCGCGCGCGAATGGGCAGTAGCGCAAAGGGGATGCAGAAGGCCACATGGGCAAGGGTGATCGCTTCCACGCCGAGCGGAACGCGAATCTGCACAAAGAGGGCGAGGGTCCCGATCGCGAAGACGATCTCGGGGATGATCAGGGGCGCCATGATCAGCGACCACGCGAAGGTTCGGCCGGCGCGCACCATGCGGATGAGTCCGACGGCCAGGCCGGTCGCCAAGAGGACCGACATCATCGTGGCGACCACGGCGACGCGAAGCGAGTTCATCAGCGCGCGCTGGATGTCGTTGTTGGTGAGCACCTCGGCGTACCAGTCGAAGGTGAAGCCCTTCCACACTGTCACCACGCGGTTGGCATTGAAGGAGTATCCGACCACGAAGACCAGCGGCACGTAGAGGAATGCGAAGACGATGATCGAGATCACGCCGAAGAAGGGGAAATTCTTCAGCGACTCACCTGTGCCGCGGGCCCGGCTCATAGGAATGACTCCAGTTCCTGGCGCGTGCCACCCTTCGTTGCCCGGCGATTGACCACCGCGAAGACGACCAGCGCCAGCATGGTGATGACGAGCACCATGACCGAGAGGGCCGCACCGAAGGGCCAGTTGCGCGATGCCCCGAACTGCGCCGCGATTACATTGGCAATCATCGAGGTCTTTCCACCGCCCAGGAGCTCCGGTGCGAGGTAGGAGCCGAGAGCCGGGATGAAGACCAGGATCATGCCGGCGATCACGCCGGGCCGGACGGCCGGCAGCACGATGCGACGCAGCACGGTCAGGCGCGTGGCCCCAAGGTCGTAGGCAGCCTCGGCTAGTCGGAAGTCGAAGCGCTCCGCGCTGGCGTAGATGGGCAGGATCATGAAGGGCAGGAACGCGTAAACCAGGCCGACGCTTGTGGCGAAGGGCGTATAGAGCATGGCGATGGGCTCGCTGATGAGGCGGGTCCACTCCAGTGCCGCGTTGATCGGCCCGTTGTCGTTGAGGATGATGATCCACGCGTAGGTGCGGATGAGCAGGCTGGTCCAAAACGGGATGGTGACTAAGAACACCAGGGCGGTGCGCCACTGCGGGGGCCTTGTGGCGATCCAGATGGCAATGGGGATCGACAGCACGAGGCACACCACGGCCGTCACCAGTGAATACAGTGCCGAGTTGAAGAGGATCTGCAGGTAGGTCGGGTCGAAGGTGCGCTCGCCTGACAGGGACTCGCTGTAGAAGAGCTCGACGTAGGGCTGCGTGGTGAATATCCACTTCACGCCGACGCCGAGCTTGGCCCTGCTGAGGAAGGAGTAGATGACGATGATGATGAGTGGGCCGAGCACGAGCGCGATGAGGAAGAGGATTCCCGGCAGGCCAGCCCACCAGGAGCCCTGACCTGCGCGGCCATGCTTGCGGGGTTGCGTCGCAGTCGTCGAGGCCATCAAGCTTCCACCACGCGCACCGAGCCCGAGGGGAAGGCGACGCGCACGGTGTCGCCAGCGGACAGCGCGCCGGGGGCCGCGCCCGCCTGGCGAGCCGAGATGACGACGTCGCCCACCTTCACGTCGATGTGCAGGTCGCCACCGACGAAGGTCGCGTCGACGACAGTGCCGTTGCCGTCTGCCGCTGGCAAGATGGTCACGCTCTCGGGTCGGACGGCAATGAAGACCTGGCCGTCGGCGGCTGCCACACCGTCGGTCGCGAGTGCGTCGGTCGACAGGACGCCGAAGCCGGGGACCGTGATCGTCTGGGCGCTCGCGGTGCCCTGGAGGATGTTGGCCTCGCCGATGAAGTCGGCGACGAAACGGGTGCGGGGCGCCAGGTAGACGTCGCGGGGTGGCCCGACCTGCACGATGCGGCCGCTGTCGAAGACGGCGACCTGGTCGCCCATCGACATCGCCTCGTCCTGGTCGTGCGTGACCAACATGAAGGTGATGCTGGTCTCGCGCTGCAGTCGCTTAAGCTCGGTCTGCATGCCTCGGCGGAGCTTGAGGTCGAGGGCGGAGAGCGGCTCGTCGAGCAGGAGCACCTCAGGCTCCTTGGCGAGGGCACGGGCAAGCGCGACACGCTGTTGCTGGCCGCCCGACAGTTGGCTGGGGCGGCGTGCGCCCAGGCCCGAAAGCCGCACCATCTCAAGGGCAGCGTCGACCTTGCGCGCGATCTCAGCCTTGGGCAGCTTGTCCATCTGCAGGCCGAAGGCGACGTTGTGCGCCACGGTCATGTGGGGGAAGAGGGCATAGGACTGAAAGACCGTGTTGACGCGGCGCTTCCAGACGGGCACGTCGTCGATGCGCACGCCCTTGAGTTCGATCTCGCCGCTGTCCGGTGACTCCAGGCCAGCGATGCAGCGCAGCAGCGTGGTCTTGCCGCATCCGGAGGGGCCGAGCAGCACGGTGAACGAGCCGTCTGCGACCTCCAGGCTCACGGCGTCGAGGGCTAGGACCTCGCCGCCCTCGGGCGTGGGGAAGGTCTTGGACACGGCACGGATACGCAGCGCTGAGCCCGCTGTGGCAGCCACCTATGCCTCCTTCGCCGCGGCGAGCCTTCGTTGTCGCAGCGCTTGCGAGACTAGTAGGGCACAACGGGCCACCGCGGCGATTCGGCCACTCTGCGTCAGCGGGGAGCGGTGACGCGAAGGTGGTCCACGGCCGGATCGACGCTGCCGCGGACCCAGCCGTAGGGGGACCGCGCCGTTTCGTGCAGGAAGTCGAGGATCTCCTGGGTGATGGCCTCGCCGGGCAGCACGTTGGCGACCCCAGGCGGATAGGCCGCGAGGGAGTCGGCCGAGACACGGCCCACGGCCTCGGCCGCCGGCACGATCTCGGTCGGGCTGAGGTAGGCGTCGCGCAGGTCTATGCGCCGGGGTGCATTGGGGGGCAGGTGGATCGGTGGATGGTCCCCGAGGTCCTGCTCCGGCAGGTCATGCAGCGCCGCAGCGACGTAGTCGACGTCGAGACGGCTGCCGGCGCCCACCAGTCCGACGATGCATGTGCCGGTTGCCATCTCGACGTGGATGAGATTGCGTTCCTCGAGCAGACGTCGCGCGACATAGCCCGGCACGCCACCCGAACGAGTGTCGACGACGAATCGAAGCGGATCGAGAGCGATGACGTCAGGCGCCGCGTGGATGCTCGGATCCGGGTCGGCATATCTGCCCTTGGCATTGAGCATCTCGCGCAGGCGCTCGACGTCGGCGATGCTCGCGCCGATCCCGGGAATGCCGTTGATGAAGAGGTCGCGGCGAGCGAGATCCAGCGAGGCGTAGAGGATGCCCGACGGGCTGGTGGTGCCAAAGGTGGTCATGGCGCGCACGATCAGCGGCTCCAGCTGGTCGGCGAACGCGCCATCGCCCAGGTGCAGCATGGCTGACTGGGTGAGGCTGCCGCCGAGCTTGTGGGTGCTGGAGATCACCAGATCGGCCCCGGACTGCAGGGCTGACTTCGGTAGTTCGGGATGGAAGCCGAAGTGACTGCCCCATGCCTCGTCGACGACGAGCGGCACGCCGTGCCGGTGCGCGACCTCCGCGATCGCCTCGATGTCAGCGCACGCTCCAAAGTAGGAGGGCGTGACGATGTACGCCGCGGCTGCTCCCGCGTGCGCGATCAATTGCTGATCGACCGCAGATGCCGTCACCCCGTGCGAGATCCCGAGCGCTGGGTCGACGCTCGGCTGCACGAATTCCAGTCGCAGTCCGGCGAGGATGGCACCGTCGATGACCGACGTATGCACGGAACGCTGCACCACCGCGTGCGAGCTCAGTGCACGAAGTGCGAGGCACGTGACGTGATTGCCCTGCGACGCACCGTCGGTGAGGAACCACGTGCGCCGAGCACCCCACGCCTCGGCGGCCAGGTCGAGGGCTTCCAGGAGGGGGCTGGTGGTCTCGCCCGGGGCGGGCAAGTCCACGCCCTCGGTGAACATCGGGATGTCGACCGCGACGAGTTCGGGGCCGGCCAGCTCCGCCAGTGACGGATGGTGCTTGGGCTGGTCCTGGTGGCCCGGCACTCCCAGGCGAACCCAGCCCTCGTCGGCATTGCGCCGCAGCGCCTCAGCGTAGGGGGCGCGTGCTTGCCGCTCCTCGTGGGTCACGGCTCCATCCAAGCGCCTGACGCTCCTCCTGCTGCGGAGGGTCACGGCTCGGCCTCGAATGTCGGCAAAATCCCCCCTCGGGGGAGACCCCCGGTGAGAATGGCGAGGTTCCACAACTGAAGGAGTGGTTATGCGTTTGATGAAGACCTTGACCGCGGCCGGAGCGCTGCTCCTGAGCGGCGCCGTGCTGGTGGCCTGTGGCGGCGGAGGAGGCGGAGCGACGTCAAGCTCGGCCGCCCCGGAGTCCAGTAGCGCAGCACCGGCTCCTGAGACCAGCAGCGCGGCGCCGGAGTCCAGCGAAGCCGCGCCGACGGCCGACGGCCTGCTCGCTCAGATCCTCGACACCGGAGTCCTGCGGGTCTCCACCGATCCGGCCTACCCGCCGCAGTCGTCGTACGACGAGGCCACGGGCGAGTGGCAGGGCTTCGACATCGACGTGGCCAATGAGATCGCCACGCGGATGGGGGTCACCACCCAATGGGAGACCCCGGCGTGGGACGTCATCACCGCTGGCAACTGGAACGACCGCTGGGATGTCTCGGTCGGCTCCATGTCGATCACCGATGAGCGCGCCCAGGTCCTCGACTTCACCGAGCCCTACTACTTCACGCCCGCGGGAGTGGCGGTCAATGCCGACAGCGATATCCAGTCGATCGACCAGCTCGCAGGCAAGCGCGTCGGCGTCTGCGGTGCGTGCACCTACGAGTACTACCTCAACCGCACGCTGAGCATTCCTGGCTTCAACTTCGAGTTCCTGGTGCCCGAGGACGTCGAGATCGTGACCTACGACACCGACACCACGGTGCTGCAGGACCTCAAGCTGGGCCGCGTCGATGCCATGGTCTCGGCCGTGCCGCTGCTCGAGGAGGCCATCAAGAAGGGCAAGGAGATCCGCCTCGTCGGCGATCCGGTCTTCCTGGAGCCCCTCGCGGTGGCGGCCGATAAGAGCTCGCCTCTTCCCGTCGACAGCCTCGTGGCCGAGCTCAACCGCATCATCGCCGAGATGCATGCTGATGGGACTCTCAGCGATTTGTCGATGAAGTGGTACGGCGTCGACATCACCAAGGGCCCGGGCGCCTGACGCCCAATGGCTGATTCTGGGGCCCACCGCGACGGTGAAGCCGCCGCAATTGGGCTTATCCGCGAGCCCGTGACGCGTCAGCGTCACGGGCTCGCGGAGTCCTTGGAGGCCGCGAGCCTAAAGGTCCCCTTCCGTGTGAAGGTGGCCCTCGTCTGGGCCGTGATCTTCGTCCTGCTGGCGTTCGCCTTCTTCCAGAGCGGCTTCGATATCGCGTGGATGATCGACAAGGCCCCGGCCATCGTCAAGGGCGTCTGGGTCACGATCCTCTTCTCTGTCATCGCCATCACGCTGGCGATGTTGCTGGCGCTGCTCGGTGCCTTGGGGCGCATCTCCAAAAACCCGATCGCCTATGGCGTGAGTGGCTTCTACACATCCTTCTTCCGCGGCACGCCGCTGATCGTGCAGCTGTTCCTGTGGTACCTCGCGCTCCCTCAGCTCGCCATCGGCCTGCTGCCCGAGCCCTATGCGGCGTGGTTCATCTGGCCCGCGGCCGTGGCCGGTGTCGTGGGCATCGCCTTTAACTATGGCGCCTATATGACCGAGATCTTCCGCTCGGGCATCGAGGCGGTCCCGCACGGTCAGACCGAGGCCGCCGAAGCCCTAGGCATGTCCTACCGCCAGCGGATGTGGCGCGTCGTCTTGCCCCAGGCCGCACGCATCGTCACCCCGCCGACCGGCAATGAGTTCATCGCGATGATCAAGGACACCGCACTCATCGGCCTGCTCGGCACAACCATCCTTTGGGCCGATCCCTTCCGGGTGGCCCAGCTCACCGGCAAGGCGGACTTCCGCAACCTCGAGGCCCTGATCATCGCCGCCATCGTCTACTGGGGTCTGACCGCTATCTTCTCCTTCTTCCAGCGCAAGCTCGAGGCGCGCATGAGCAGGGGCTACGTGCGTACGGCGGTGAAGGCGTCGTGAGCGAGCCCGTCGTCAGCGTCCGCAACCTCCACAAGTCGTTTGGCAACCTCGAGGTCCTCAAGGGCATCGACATCGATGTCAACGCGGGCGAGGTCGTGGTGGTGTTCGGCCGGTCCGGCTCGGGCAAGAGCACCTTCCTGCGCTGCATCAACTTCCTCGAGGAGCCCACGCAGGGTGAGATCGATGTTGCGGGCATATCGGTGGTGGCCGGGCCGCCCACCCGCCACCGCCGCAAGCAGATCCGCCACCTGCGCATGCGCTGCGGCATGGTCTTCCAGCAGTTCAACCTCTTCCCGCACATGACGGTGATCGACAACGTCATGGAGGCTCCACTGAAGGTGGGCAAGGAGTCCCAGAAGGAGGTGCGGGAGCGGGCCATGGCCCTCCTGGCCGATGTGGGCATGGTCGACAAGGCCGATGAGCACCCCATTCGCCTGTCCGGCGGCCAGCAGCAGCGCGTCGCCATCGCGCGCGCACTGGCGATGAGGCCCCAGGTCATGCTCTTCGACGAGCCCACGTCGGCCCTCGATCCGGAGTTGATCCACGAGGTGCTGGCGGTCATGCGGCGCCTGGCCGAGGATCACTCCATGACGATGATCGTCGTGACGCATGAGATGGGATTCGCTCGCGAGGTTGGCACCCACATGTGCTTCTTCCACGAGGGAGTCATCCTCGAGCAGGGCACGCCTGCCGAGATGTTCGCGTCACCGCAGCGCCCGGAGACCAAGAAGTTCCTCGACGCGGTGATCTGACGTGGCGTCGAAGTGGAGCATCGGCTCCGACAACTCGTTCCTGTCGATCTACTCGAAGAACTCGACCCTCTCGATCGGCTGTGTGGGATCGGTCCTGTCGGTGGGCTCGATTGGGTCCGCCCTGTCGGTCCTGTCGGTGGGCTCCTGCCTGAGCGCCGGCTCCCTGATGTCCTCGATGTCCTGGCTATCGGTCATGTCCCACCGCGGACGTCGCTCCGTCGGCTCCGCGTCCTGACCGGTCAGCGCCTGAGCCGTCGCGTCCGATCTCGCGCTGACTGAGCCACCCTGGTGGTGACCGGGAGGTGGCGATGGCGGGGGTCACGACCGCTCCCGGCCTCTCCGCTCGCGAAGCCGCCGACCGCCTGGCGCGCGACGGGCCCCATGAACCGCCGGCCGAGCGCCCACGCGGGCTGCTGCGGCTGACCTGGTCGGTGCTCCGCGAGCCGATGATCCTGCTGCTCGCGGCCTTCGCCATGCTGGTCTTGTTGATCGGCGTACCTCTTGTGCGGGATGCGCTCGTGCTCGCTGCCCTCACGCTCCTCGAGTGGGCCCGGGCCAGGTCTGGGTCGCGTGCTTGGAGGTCTAGCGGTGGCGCAGGCGCCGGGGAACCTGAACAGGCTCGCTGGCGTCCCCTTCGCTAGGGTCAAGAGGCCGTGAATGAGGAGGAGTCCGTGACGACCGACGCCGTCGCTGCAGACGAAGAGGCAGGCGACCGGATTCCCCGGGCTCGCAATGCCCGCCATCGCGGTGCCTACGTGGAGATGCTCGTCTCCAGCGTGCTGGGCCTCATCGCGGCCCTCGTGCTGTCGGTCGACGCGATCATGCTCGCGGCCGACCCCAACGCCGCTCTCTCCTGCAACGTCTCCGAGACCATCTCCTGCGCCAAGGTCGGTATCACCTGGCAGGCCAACCTCCTGGGCTGGCCCAACGCTTTCCTCGGTCTAATCGCCGAGCCCGTTGTCATCACGGTTGCTGTCGCCGGTCTGGGCGGCGTGCGCTTCCCGCGGTGGTTTATGAACACCGCGATGGTGTTCTACTCGGTCGGCCTGGTCTTCGCCTACTGGCTCTTCTACGAGGCCTACTTCGTCATCGGTGCCCTGTGCCCCTGGTGCCTCCTGGTGACCGTGACCACGACGACCGTCTTCATGAGCCTAATGCGGGTCAACCTGGCCGACAACACCTTCCGGCTATCGGAGCGCGCCTTCGACCGCGTGCAATTCCTCTTGCGCATCGGTGCCGATGTCTGGCTGACGATCCTGCTCATTGCGGTCATGGCCGCGATGGTCATCTCCCGCTACCTCTAGGGTGCCGTCAGCGTCTCGGGATAGTGGGCGCGCACGAGGTCGGGGTAGCTGCGCACGTAGTAGTTCCACATCTGCTCGCCGAACACAGAGACTGAAGTGCCTGCTAGGCCTTTCTCGCCATCGAGCAGTTGCTCGCGACGCGCCATGAAGCCAGCCTCCCGGTGCCTGGGGCTGGCCTCGACCGCCGCGACGAACTCCTCATCGAGGACGAGGGGCGCCAGACTCGCTCGCAGGTCGGGGCCGTGGAAGTAGGCCGACGAGTAGCGCTGCGCAGGGGAGACGACGCGGTGGTTGGTGGCCACGAGGTAGTTGCCCGTCATCGACTGCAGCATCTCGCCGAGGTTGACCACGAAGGCATCGTCTCGGGGCGGTACATCGATCCACTCGCCGCTTTGGTTTTCGACCTGCAGGCCGCCGACACCGTGCTGCATAAGCAGGGTGAGGAAGCCAGCGTCGTGATGGCCGTTGACCCCCGCCTGACCCGCCGGAGTGGGCGGGTAGGAGATGAGCTTCATGAACGACAGCGGCCGCTCGCCGAACCTCGCGGTGAATGTCTCCGGAGCCAGGCCGAGGCCCACCGCAAGCACGGACATGACCTCGTTGGCGAGCGTCGACAGCGCGGCGAAGTAGTCGGTGACGACATCCTGGAAGCCCGGGAGGATCTCCTCGGGGAGCCACTGGTTGGGTCCGTCGAGGCGAAGGTAGGGCGGCTGCACGTCAGCATCGCGCGCGGGGTGCTCGGATGACAGGTCGATCTGCTCGCGGTAGTCGACGCGGTTGTTGGTGAGTTCGGCCCCGATCGCCTCCCAGCCCCGGAAGTGTCGCGAGTTCGCCTTGGCCATGAGCGCCTTGGTCTCGACCGGCAGCGCGAAGAAGTCCTTGAGGGCGGCAAAGTAGCGATCGATGAGCCCCTGATCGATCCCGTGGTCGACGAGCAGGAAGAACCCCACCTCGTGGCAGGCCCGGACGAGCGAGTCGGCGACCTCCTGGCGCTCGGCGTCCGATCCACTCCATGAGCGCAGGGAGACCACGGGGATCTGCGTGAACCCCGGATGATGCCTAGTCGGCGATGCGGTCACGGCACGACCGTATCCGGCCCCCATAGGCCCTCACACACGAGGAGAAACTCGCCCGGCCCTTGACCGTGAGGTTTACATATCCCTACGATCTGTCAATTATGAGGGCAGAGCAGGCCACGTCCACCTGGCGGGACTCCAAGCGCTACCTGTGGGTGCTCGGCCTGACCATGCCGCTCCTGCCCTTCCTCGCCGTGGGTCTGCACGAGCTCACGGGCTGGGGCGTGTGGCTGTGGCTCGGCCCCATCGTCATCCTCGGGATGGTGCCGATCATCGACTGGATCGTCGGGCTTGACCCTGCCAACCCGCCCGACGCCGTCATCAAGTCGCTGGAGCAGGACCGCTACTACCGGTGGCTCACCTACCTTTTCCTCCCGCTGCAGTACGCCGGCTTCGCGCTCGCGTTCTGGTACATCGCGACCGGCGACCTCACGCTGGTCAACAAGATTGGCCTCGCGGTCACCGTGGGATTCATCGGGGGCCTCGGCATCAACACCGCTCACGAGCTCGGCCACAAGAAGGAGTCCCACGAGCGCTGGCTGTCCAAGATCGCACTCGCGCAGTCGTGCTACGGCCACTTCTACATCGAGCACAACCGCGGTCACCATGTGCGCGTGGCCACGCCGGCGGATCCGGCGAGCTCGCGGGTGGGGGAGAGTTTCTACCGGTTCTGGCCGCGCACGGTCTTCGGCTCCCTAGCCAGCGCGTGGGAGTTGGAGTCGCGCCGCTACTCGCGGCGGGGTCAGCATCCCTTCCGCATCGGCAACGACGTCATCAATGCCCTCCTGATGACCGCTGCGCTGTGGGCGCTGATGGTGATCTGGCTCGGCCCGGCCATCATGCCCTTCCTGCTGATCCAGGCCTTCATCGCGATCACGCTTTTGGAGGCGGTCAACTACCTGGAGCACTACGGCATGCTTCGCGAGATCGTGGGCGTGCCCGGCAAGGAGCGCTACGAGCGGGTGGAGCCCAGGCACAGTTGGAACTCCAACAACATCGCGACGAATGTGCTCCTCTACCACCTGCAGCGTCACAGCGATCATCACGCGCATCCCACGCGCCGCTATCAGGCATTGCGCGATGAGAAGTCCGCCCCCGCGCTGCCCACCGGCTACGCCAGCATGATCCTTCTCGCTCTCGTGCCTCCGGCATGGAATCGCGTCATGGATCCGCGCGTGCTGGATCACTTCGATGGTGACATCTCGCGCGCCAACATCGCCCCCCACAAGCGGGAGCGCATCCTGCGGCGATACCCGGCTGCACCTGCCCGCGCCGAAACGACCGTGGCTGAATCACTTCCCGGTGCCGTGGCTGTGCTCACCGGCGGCACGGTCGTCGCCACCTGCCCCGGGTGTGGCTACTCCTATGACGAGCGCCGCGGAGATCCGCGTGAGGGCTTCGCGGCGGGGACGGCGTTCGCCTCGATCCCCGACACCTGGTGCTGCCCGGACTGCGGCGTGCGCGATAAGGTCGACTTCCTCGTCGCGCACGTGGGGTGAGCGTGCCCGTCGCGCAGATGGCGACCGGTGAGCGGATTCTGGCCGCGGCCGCGGAGATGACCGCGGAACTCGGCTGGTCGGGAGTCACCATGGCCGCGCTCGCCGAGCGCGTGGGCGTGAGCCGACAGACGGTCTACAACGAGTGGGGCTCGCGTGATCGACTCGCTGAGGCGATGGTGCTCCGGGAGCTCGGCGCCTTCCTCGATGAGGTCGATGCCGGCTTCGA
>VGBL01000020.1 GCA_016870515.1 Actinomycetota bacterium
CTCGCGACAGCGACAGGCTGAGGTCGTCTTGAATCGTGGGAAGCGCAGGCCCGATGACGGTGCTGAACATCTGCGCGATGAGCGCTCCAAATCCCATCGCCGCGAGGATCGCCCACGCCGTGGCCGAGACCTGGGGCGCAGGATCATTCGCTGCATCGCTGTGCGACGAGGAATTCACGGGTTCCGTCATGCCAGCCGTCCCCACGCACGGGACTTTCCGCGCAACGTAGCACCGCATGGCATGGATGCGTCTGCGAGACTTCTACAATGCCACGCGGACGCAGCGGGAAAGTCTCTCGCCTGTGGCCTGCGTCCGCCGCCGGCACCTTCGTGGTCGCGGCCCTACTCGCCTGCCCGCTCCTGACCTGGGCAGTCGCCGCTGCTCCCGAGCAAGCCGGGGCGGTCGCCGCTGTCGCGGATGACACTGCGCTGCCAGGCCTAGGCGCGACAATTGGCCCGACCGGGCCGGCCGACCTGCCCAACATCGTGATCGTCTACACCGACGACCAGCGGATCGACTCGACCGCCGGCATGATGCGCCTTCGACAAGACATCGGGCGTCTTGGTGTCACCTTCTCCAATGCGCATGCCCCGACACCGCTGTGCTGCCCTTCACGGGTGAGCCTGCTCAGCGGTCAGCCGTCGCAGGTCACCGGGGTGTGGAGCAATCAGGCTCCCCGCGGCGGTTTCGCCAAGTTCTACGCGACGGGCGGTGAGGCGCGCACGCTGGCAACGCAACTCGACGCAGTCGGCTACCGCACGGCGCTCATCGGCAAATACCTCAACGGTTACGGAGAGTCCGCGACGCGAATCGCCACCACCGGTGATGACACCTACATCCCGCCTGGCTGGGATGCATGGCACGCATTCGCCTACCCAGTTGCGTACTCGCGGGATGGAGATGCCACCGACTATCGCGACTTCTGGCTCATGCATCGCGCGGAGTCGGAGCCGGTAAACTTCCGCTACCACGGCTTCCGGTCATCCGACTACTCCACGACAGTGCTCTCGCGGATCGCCGTCAACACGATCGAGACGACCCCCGAGACGACTCCGCTCTTCATGCTCGTGACCCCGTGGGCACCCCACGCGCCCTACCGGACGACCTCTCGATACATGACGGCTCCGGTGCCAGGTCCGCGCTACCTGCCTGTCGGGTTCGGGCGTACGACGGGCAAGCCGCCGTGGGTCACCGAGCTGCCGCGCGTCAGTGCCGAGAAGTCGCGCATGCTCCGCGCCCGGCAGATACGCGCCCTCTACCCGGTCGACGATGCCGTTGGCGCGATCGTCGACGCCCTGACGCGCGCGGGGCGTATGGACAACACCCTCTTCGTCTATGCGTCCGATAACGGCTACACATGGGGTGAGTTCAACATCCTCGGTCAGAAGCGCTACCCATACACGACACCCGTGCCGCTCATGATGCGCTGGGATGGCCACCTCAGTGCCGGATCGATGGACTCGCGAATCGTGAGCAACGTCGACATCACGGCAACAGCCCTCGCGGCCGCGGGCGTCGCAGCCTCAACGCCACCTGGCGGAATCGACCTCGTGACACCCGCATCTCGGGAGTCACTCCTGATCGCTTCCGCCGGCAAGACACGCGAGGGCGCCCTGCGCGCCTACTGCGGCATCCGCACGAGCGACTGGCTCTACGTCCGGTATGCGGGTGGCTTCGAGGAGCTCTACAACGTTGCCGTGGACCCCTACTTCCTGACGAACCTCGCGTCGCGCACGGTCCACGAGGGGACCATGGCAGAGCTTCGGTCGAAGACGATGGAGCAGTGCTCGCCCACACCGCCAGGATTCACCTGGTGACGGCCGACATCTGAGACAGTTCTCGCATGACGACGCTGTCACCGGCGCAGATCATGCTCGCCGCCGCCCTCGTCGTCGGGCTGGCCACGGCGTGCTAGGTGCTGGCACCTCGGCTGCGCGTGCCCGCGCTCCTGCTGCTCTTGCCCGCGGGCTTCGTCCTCGGCTGGATTGCCCCTGAGTTCCAGATGGACAAGGTCCTCGGCCCGGCGTTCGGGGTAGCCGTCGACCTGATGGTCGCGATCATGTTATTCCAGGGGGGCTCGAGCTCGGCAACATCTCGCTATAGCGCAACGACAGGTCCATCGTGCGCCGCCTGGTGTGGATCGGTGGGCCGATCAACTGGATCGCTTGCACGCTCCTGGCGCACTATCTGCTCGGCGTCAGTTGGCCCTTGGCTTTCCTGCTCGGAGCGATCCTCATTGTCTCGGGACCCACGGTGGTGACACCCATCCTGGATTTCGCCAGGCCCCAGCAGCGGGTGCGGGGCATCCTTCTGTGGGAAGGCACGATGCTCGACCCCATCGGCGGCATCTTCGCGATCGTGATCTTCCAGGTGGTGCGCGTCACCACCATGGAGAGCCCGCTGGATGCGATATCTCCATCGCGGCTCTGGTGCCGTCGCCCCTGGTGGGTCAGGTCGCGCACCCAGCGGTGGCGATGGCGGTGATCCTCATCCTCATCGTGAGGCCGGCTATCACCGCGTTTTCGACGGCAGGGTCGGATCTCAGTCGCAACCAGCGCACGTTCATCGCATGGATGGACCCGCGGCATCGTCGCAGCGGCGACCGCTTCGAGCGTCAGTGCCACATTGATCGCTGCCAACGTCCCGGGTGCGGGCGAATTGCTGCCGGCTGCCTTCGTGATCATCGCCGTCACGGTCTTCGCCTACGGCCTTACGGCAGCGCCGGTCGTCAAGGTGCTCGGCGTGCGCGACGACACTCCGGTCAGCTAACGGAGTGGGTCGCCCGGGGCTCGAACCCGGAACCTACGGATTAAAAGTCCGCAGCTCTACCGTTGAGCTAGCGACCCGGGGGGTTCCACTCTCTAGACCGCAGAACCCTCCACTAAATGCACCACTAGATTACCCCTCGAAACCGTGCTTCATTCGTCGGCCGCCTTGAGTCACACCCTGCTGCCTCTAGCGCGTTTTGCTGTCTTAGCCCCATTCGGCAACGGCGGCTTGCACATGCGGGTGAGATGAACGCTCAGCACCGGTGAGGGCTGAATCCAGTGAGATCTCCAGTGGGGACGCTACCAACAAACCCGGTCGTTCACGGCCGAGCAGGGGACCGCACAGCCAACCGCGCAGGGCAACTGCAACCACCAGACAAGGGTCGTTCGTATAGGAAGGCGCACCCGTCGACCGGAAGACCGAACAGCATGTGAGCTGCTGGCAGTTCGTTACTCTTGGCGCCGTTCGTGCTGATAACCGGGATCAGTCGCTGTGGCAGCGGGACTTCCTCTGCATGGGCGTGTCAACCGTTGACGACCTGGAGTAGTGGGGCCCGCGAGTCTGACGATTTAGGGAACGGGGGGGATCTGCGAGCAGGCCTCTTCGACCTGGCCACTGGTGACACCAAGCGATTGACCTGTCGGGTCAGCGGCGAGCGCCTTGCGCGATGCCTTCAGGCCCTGTTCGAGATCCCCCACGCCGGGCACGTCGGGATAGGCCGTCACGACACCGCCGACGATGGCCATCGCTTCCTTGATCCGAGACTCCGACACCTCCGGCGGCGTGCCGGGCGCCACGGCCTCGCGCACTAGGTCGCATGCGGTGTTGAGCTCACGGGCCGCGCGTACGGTGTCACCGGCTTGACCCACCGCATCGGTGCCGGTGCCGATGACTCCGCCAACCGCATCCACGGTGTTGCCCACGGCGTCGACCACTCCCCCCGCGGCGTCGGCGAGATTGCCGCCGGCCTCCAGGGTCTGCTGGCCGGCCTCACGCAACGGCTCGATCACCACGAATGCCGTGAAGATGGCACCCGCAGCAAGCATCAGGATCAGCAGACGTCTCATCGTCTATCACGGTACGTAGGGGCCCTAGGGCCACGCAAACGGGCGCGCTGGGATTAGATACGTGATCGTGGCCACGTTGGACATCCGCTCCGGCCCCTGGGACCGCGAGGCGATCGAGGCATTCCTGCGCGACACCGTGATCCCGATTCGCCTGGCCAGTGCCGGGCGCACCTCCCCCCTCGTGCAGTCCCTGTGGTTCCTCTACGACGAGGGATCGCTGTGGTGCTGCACCCAGCGAGAAGCGGTGCTGACGCGACGGCTCATCGCTGATTCGCGTTGCGGCTTCGAGGTATCGGGCGACCTCCCGCCCTACCGCGGTGTTCGCGGCACCGCTACCGCCGAGGTGCTGCCCGAACGTGCGGCCGATGTGCTACCGCGCCTCATCGATCGCTATCTCGGGGACGCGCCGAATCAACTGGCAAGTTGGCTGCTCTCGCGCCTCGACCGTGAAGTCGCGATCCGCCTGCACAACCTGCGCTTGACCAGCTTCGACTTCACCACGCGCATGAGCTAGCACCCCACGTCCGCCGAGTGTGCAGCTGTGCCAGGGCGCCCCCCATGGAATGCCGGCACAGCTGCACACTCGGCGACGAGGGGATCGGGTGAAGGGTAGACCGGCGGAGTTAGCGACTGAGCGCGGCGATGCCCTCGCCATCGGCCATCAGCAGGCCCATCTGAGCCAGCGCATCGGTCGCGCGCGCCATGCCGTCGGCGAGGCTGCTGTCGGCGCCCAGCTGCTGGCCCGCCAGCGTGCGCTTGCGAATCGACTCCATGATGACCGCGAGCTTGAAGCCCGACAGCGCCACGCACACATCAAGGTGCTCGACATCGCGACCGCTAACCGCGGCGTATCGGTCAACCAGTGCCTGCCTGTCCCAGAAGCCCTCACGATCGGTGACGAACGCCGCGAAGCGGATCTCATGGCGGAGCTCGTCTCCCGGGCGCGACCAGTAGACGAGGATCGTGGCCAGGTCCATGAGCGGATCACCGAGCGTGGACATCTCCCAGTCGAGCACGGCGCGTACGCGCGGATCCACCGGATCGACGATGCAGTTGTCGAGGCGGTAGTCGCCGTGCACCACCGACCACGGCGCTCTGGCAGGGATCGCGGCCACTCGCTCGTCGAGCCACGTCGCGAGGGACTCGACGTCGGGCAGGTCGCGGGTCTTGGACAACTCCCACTGCTGCCGCCAGCGCTTGACCTGGCGCGCGAGGAAGCCCTCAGGCCTGCCGAAGTCCGCCAAACCCACGGCAGCGGCATCGATGGCGTGCAATTCGGCCAGCGTGTCCATCAGCTCGCCCGACAGGACACCCGCGTCAGCCACGGTCAGGCCCTCCGCGGCCGCGTCGCTCGACAGGATGCGCCCGGCGACGTACTCCATGACGAGGAAGCGCGCACCATTCACGCTCTCGTCATCACAGAATGCCAGCGGTTGCGGCGCGCGGAAGCCGCCGCGGGCCATGCCACCCAGCACCGTGAACTCCCTGCCCATGTCGTGCGCGGTCGGCATGACATGACCCAGCGGTGGTCGGCGGATGACGAGCGATGTGTCGCCCTGCCTCACCAGGAAGGTCACGTTAGACAGGCCACCCGCCAGACGCGATGCCTCGACATCGCCGTCGCCGAGTAGCCCGCGCTCGCGCAGCCACGGCACGACCGCATCCAGCTCCAGGCCCTCGGGCGACGTCACTCGCTGACCGTATCCGGCACGGTGCACGTCTACCGTGCTCGCGCCAGATTCGACTAACCGACGGTGAGGATGACCTTGCCGGTGGTCGCACGCGCACGGAGATCTTCGTGAGCACGCCTGGCCTCGGCGAGCGGGTACGCCGTGCCAGCGAGCGGCTTCAAGGCGCCGCTGGCCGCCATGCCGACGAGCTCCCGCAGCGGCTGAGCGACCATCCCTACCGGGTCGACCTTCATGCAATCGACGAGCCAGAATCCGATGAGCGACTTCGACCCGATCATGAGCGAGGTCGGTGGCACCGGCATAGCCGCCGTGCGCGATGCCATGCCGTAGACCACCAGCCGACCAAACGCGCCGAGGGCCGCAAGGCACGCATCGGTGGTCGGCCCGCCGGTCATCTCCAGGACGATGTCGACGCCCTTGCCGGCGTTGGCTTCGCGCAGAACACCAGCGAGGTCATCGCTGCCGGAGTCGACGGCCGCGTCGGCGCCAAGCGACATCGCCAGGTCGCGCTTGCCCGGGGTGGAGGCAACCGCGATCACTCGGCCCGCCCCCCACAGTTTGGCCAGTTGCACCGCTAGCGAGCCCACCCCTCCCGCGGCAGCGATCACGGCCACGGTCTCGCCGGGCGCCATGCGGGCCGATGTGCGAAGCAGGTGCCAGGCGGTCAGCCCCTGCACGAGCAAGCTCAGCGCCGCCGCATCACTGACACCATCGGGTACGTCGAAGCAGGCGGCGGGCGCGATGAGCGCGCGTTCGGCGTACCCGCCGCCTCCGCTCGCGGTGAAGCCGCACACGCGTCGACCATCGGCCAGCGTGCCGACGACCTCGGCGCCCGGGATGAACGGCAGCGTCTGCGCGGACAGGTAGGAGTTCTCGGCGGCGTGCGTGTCGGCATAGTTGACGCCAGATGCCGTGACCGACAGGAGTTCAAGGCCGGGGATGGGCTCGGGATCGGGAAGTTCGACGGGCTCGAGGACCTCCGGACCGCCGAACTTACTGACCTGGATGGCGCGCATCCGGCCAACCTAGGGCTAGCGGGTCAGACGGCGCACTCGCCCCCGTCGCAGCAGGGCTGGATGTAGTAGCACTGCGGGCAGAAGTCCTTGCCGCCGCGGCGCTGCAGGTCGACCGACTCGCAGGCCGGGCACGGACCCGGGCTCCCCATCACGCGGACGACGTTACGACCCCGCACACCCGTTGAGTGGCGGGTTGTGCTGCGCGACACGCCGTGTCGCCCGTGGCCTGGCGAGTCGGCGGAGCCGCCTGTGTCGGGCCGACAACCCGCCACTGAACGAAGAGTCCGGCCCACCAGTCAACGCCGGGGGTTACCAGGAGCCGCCGCCTCCGCCGCCCCCACCGCCGCCGGAGAAGCCCCCGCCTCCGGAGAAGCCCGAGCCGCCTGAGGCGCGCGGCGCGGTGAAGGCCGTGGAGATCGTCGAGGTGCCGGTCGACATGAGGTTGTGGATCATCCACGTGTTGGCGAGGTAGAGCCCCGACATGTGCAACTGCTCCTCGGTGAGGTCGGGGAACGCACCCGACCACGACTCCTCGAGGTCGAAGAGCACCGCGTAGGGCAGCATCGTCGCGTAGACGGCGTACGCCGGCAGGCCCAGCCGCTGCACCAGATCGCGTCGCGCAGCACCCGGATCGGTGTCGAGGAAGCGCTCGAAGCCCTCGATCTCCGCCTCGAACTTCGCCGTGGCCACTGTCTCGCGGTCGGGGACAAGGAATCGTGCGACATACAGACCGACGGTCGCACCGGCACACGCCGGAAGCAATCCGGCAAAGACAATGATGTTTTCGGACCACAGGCCCGCGAAGAACAGCACCACCGTGGCGACAAGGAAGAGCACGGCAACTTTGGTGAAGCGCCCACCCACGGCCTTGGCCTCGGCGTCGAACCGATCGGCAAGGATCGCCTCGCGCCGCAGGTCGGCCTGCACCCCGACCACCGCTTTCGCGAACTCCGGGTCGTAGCCCTGGAGCGTGGCTCGGTCGCGTCCTTCGAACACGGCACCCAGCATCTTCTGCTCCCACGGCCGCGTGGCATCGGTGCCCGCGCCCCACCACGCCAGGTCGATGCGCCCCGGCCGGAAGATCCCGCCGTCGTCGGAGGAGATGGTGATGTATTTGCGTGCGGCCAGGTCGAGCAGCGTCGCCAGCACCGCGCGCGCGGGCAGTTGGCCGTCCAGCCCGACGGCGATCTCCGCGGGCCGGAGGTTGTCGGGCGGACCGAACCGCACCACCGCACTCGGCACCGGCACGCGCTGTAGGCGTCGACGGAAGACCAGCACCACAAGAGAGGGAAGCACCAGCAACGCGAGCAGGGCGGCGAGCCCGTAGGGGACGAAGACATCGCCCGGACGCTCCGACAGTGGCGCGGCCTCGACGCGCCGGACCTGCGGGCCACTGAACGCCGTGCCGGGGAACATCACGACCCCGGTCATTCCCTCGTACGACGCGAGGCCCGACGTCGCGAACTGCACGGAGTCGTTCTGGATGCGGTCCTGGCAGGGATTGGTCTGCCCGTAGCTGCCGCGGATGCACTGCGCTGCCAGCACCGCCCCCGGCCCGGTCACGCGGACGAAGACGTCGGCCATCCACACGTCCCAGCCATCGCCGATGAAGTCCCAGTAGAGCTCGGCATCGCCGACGGAGAATCCGTAGGGGTTGCCGGCCGCGAGATCCTCCGCGGTGAGACCGCGCATCACTCCCTCGACGGAATAGGAGATGACGTATTCGTGGATGCCAGTGATCGTCGCGTCCGGATCGCCGACCTTGACCTCGAGGTAGGCGCCCGACTCCGAGATCTCGTAGGGGACGCTCCCGTTGTCCATCGTCACGTCCTGCACGCTCACCGGGTGCATCCATCGTGAGCCGTCCGACAACTCGTCCCAGACCGGGATCAGCCGGTAGATGCCATGCCGCTGCTCGAAATCGAAGTCGTAGGTGATGCGTTCGACGACCTGCATCATCCCATCGGGGTTGACCGTCGCCTCCACGGCGAACTGGCGTATCCGCTCCTCGGCGTGGGCCGCGGGCGCCATGGCGACGACAGCAATGGCCGTGAGTACGGCCGCTGGGAGTGCGCGTAGCGCGCGGCTCACGACCGGCCCTCAGAATTGAACGCGCGGTGCCGCGCGGCGTCCTTCGTCAGGCTCGGCGTACATCTCGCGCTGGCTCACGCTGGCGAGGCCGGCGAACCACATCGACGGGATGGTGCGCAGGGCGGTGTTGAGGTTGACAACCGAGTCGTTGTAGTACTGGCGGGCGAACTGCAGTTGGCCCTCGACGTCGGCGAGCTGCACCTGCAGGGTCTGGAAGTTGGAGGTGGCAGTCAACTGGGGGTAGGCCTCGGCGACGGCGAAGAGACGGCCGAGGGCCGACGTCAGTGCCGCGTCTGCGGACGACTTCTCGTTGAGATCCCGCGCTTCGCCGGTGCGGGTGCGTGCCGCGGTGACGGCCTCGATCGTCGATGACTCGAAGTCCGCGGCACCGCGCACTGTCTCGACCAGATTGGGGACGAGGTCGGCACGCTTGGTCAGCAGGGTGTCGATATCACCGAGGGCCCCGGTGCACAGCACGTCAAGGCGGCGCAGCCTGTTGAACTGGATGATCACGAATCCGGCCGCGATGACCACGACCAGGACGATGACCACCCACCAGATCCAGCTCACTCCGACAGTGTGCTCCTATACCCCACCGAAATCCACGCATTCGGACGGTCAGCAATGACGAATCCCCGGGGCCGCCAGCGGGGGAAGCGGCGGCTCCGGGGATTCGGTCGAGGGGCCCTACTGCGTCACGGAGACCGTGACGACCCACTCCTCACTGGTGTCCATGTTGGTCAAGGTGACCTCGGCGGTGCCGGGGGCCAGCGCCTCGCCACCGGGCAGGAACTGCGCGGAGCCGTCGTCCTTGCCAGCCGTGACCTTGAGGACGGCCTCATCGCTTGACGAGATCATCCACGCCATGACGTCGTCGACGTTGAAAGTCACGACGCGACCCACGGCGACCTCGGCCGAGGTCTGCCCGGGCTCGACGATGACGGGACCGATCACCTGTGCTCCTTCGTCAGTAGGTGCGGGGGCAGCTGAGCTGGATTCGGAGCCACCACCCGAGGAGCCGCAGGCGCTGAGTACGCCGGCTCCGGCAACGGCGATGAGACCGGCGGCCGCGATCGCGATGGCCCGACGGGTGGTGCTGCGCATGATGACCTCTTTCGTCTAGGGCGCCGCGAAGAGTGCGGCTTCACCAGGGTAGACGGGTGCCTCCAGCCCAGGGTTCCTCATCCGTTCGGCTGATTAGCCGGGCCCTGGACCCAAACCGGGGGTTCGCTGCCACCGGCCAGGGGCGAGGGACGAGGATCTGATGGTGCGCCCCTACGACCCGGTCCTCGACGCCCGTGATCCGGGCTGGCGCGACGAGTTCTGCGTCCCGCGCTGGGGAGAACTGCCGGACCAAGGCCGGGGGTCGGCCGAAGCCCCGGGCGCGGCGTACCCCGATATCGCCTACTTCGCGGGCAACTCACTCGGCCTGCAGCCGCAGGCGACCCGGGCCGCCCTCGACCTCGAACTGGATCGCTGGGAGCAGTGGGGTGTCGAAGGTCAACTCGAGGGTCCGCGACCGTGGAAGGACTACCACGACGGCCTGAAGGGACCAGCCGGTCGACTCGTGGGCGCGTCCCCAGACGAGGTCGTGATCATGAACTCCCTCACCGTCAACCTCCACATGCTCATGGCCACGTTCTACCGGCCTCAGGGGCGACGCACCAAGATCTTGATGGAGCACCTGGTCTTTCCCTCCGATGGCTACGCGATCGCGTCGCAGGTGGAATGGCATGGCCTGGATCCCCGGGATCACGTCGTGCGGCTGCGCCCCCGGCCAGGGGAAGACGTCTTGCGCATCGACGACGTCATCGCGGCCATTCACGACCTGGGCGATGAGCTCCAGCAGGTCATCTTCAGCGGTGTCAACTACCTCACGGGCGAGTGGATGGACATGCCCGCCATCACGTCGGCGGCGCATGAGGTCGGGGCCGTGTCCGGGTGGGATCTTGCCCACGCGGCCGGCAATGTGCCGCTGGCGCTGCACGACTGGGACGTCGACTGGGCCACGTGGTGCTCCTACAAGTACCTCAACTCCGGGCCGGGGGCGATGGCCGGGGCCTTCATCCATGAGCGCTACGCGAGCGACAGGCACAGGCATCGGCTCGCCGGATGGTGGGGCACCGACGCTGACATCCGCTTTGAGATGCGCGAGACATTCGACCCTCCCGCCACCGCCGATGCCTGGCAGGTCTCCAATCCGTCGATTTTCTCGATGTCGCCGGTCGAGACCTCACTGAGGATCTTCGATCGCATCGGCATGGCGGCCCTGCGGCAGCGCAGCCTGCGACTGACCGGCTACCTGCGCGAGCTCTTCACCGAGGTCATTGATGGGGTCGGCACCGATGCCATGTCGATCGTGACGCCGGCCGACCCGGCCCGGCACGGTGCGCAGCTCTCGGTGCGATTCGCCACCGACATCAAGCGGTTGGCCGCGACCCTGCGCGACGAAGACGGGGTGGTCACCGACACGCGCAATCCCGACATCATCCGCTTCGCTCCCGTGCCGCTGTATTCCAGCTACCTCGACTGCTGGCGGGCGGCCGACGCGCTTGCCCGCCGACTCGCCTGACATGCGCCGCATCATCGAGCACTACGGCGAGCACCCCCGCCAATTCGGCGAGTGGTTCCTCCCCGATGGTGATGATGCGCCTTTCGTCATCCTCGTCCACGGCGGTTTTTGGCGCCCGGTGTGGAAACTCGATATCGAGGAGGCCACCGCGCTCGACCTGGCGGCACGTGGCTTCGCCGTGTGGAGCGTGGAGTACCGCACCTACGACTCCCCCTGGCCGACAACACAGCTCGACGTCGCCGCAGCCGTCGACTGGGGACTCGTGCACGCCTCTCAGCACGGCGTCGACGCATCACGTCGCGCGATTTGCGGTCACTCCGCCGGTGGCTGCCTCGCCGCGTGGGCCACGTCGCGTCACGGCCTTCCCACCGATGCGCCCGGCAGAGATCCGGTGGCTACGACGTTCGATCTCATCGTGCTCCACGCTCCCGTTGCGTGCCTGGAGATCGGCAGTCGAGCGCACCTCGGCGACGGGGCTGTCGACACCTACCTGGGTGGTCGACCCGAGGACGTCCCGGAGAGGTACGCCGTGTCCGATCCGCTGGCTCTAACGCCCGATCCGGCCGGAAGGCGCATCCTGCTGCACGGCGATGCCGATACCGACGTGCCCGTCTGGCAGAGCGAGGCCTACCTCGCGCACCTGCGCGATCATGGTCTTCAGGCCGATCTGACGATCATCCCCGGCGACACCCACTACGAGATCCTCGACCCGGCCTCAGCGGTCTCCGCCCTGCGCCGCGATCTGCTGATCCAGACCCTCCGTCCGGGGGCACAATGGGTGACGTGACAGCCAAGGTCGTGCCCGGCAAGGCCACTCCGCGGGGTGCCTATCCCCATGTCAAGGTGATCGGCGACCAGGTGTGGGTCTCCGGCACCAGCAGCCGACGTGCCGACGACACCTTCGCCGGGGTCGATACCGCTGCCGATGGCACGGTGATACTCGACATCCGGCAGCAGACCCGCGCGGTCATCGACAACATCCGCGACATCCTGCGCTCGGTCGACTGCGACCTGGATGACCTCGTGCAGGTCACCACCTACCTCGTCGACATGGCCGACTTCGCCGGATACAACGACGTCTACGCGGAGTTCTTCGACTACACCGGCCCCACGCGCACGACCGTGGCGGTGCGCGAGCTCCCGCACCCGTACCTGCTCATCGAGATCACGGCGGTCGCCATCCGCCGAGGAGGTAAGTAGCGATGTCCGACCTGACCAAGACGCTCAACTTCAACGCGTGGGTGGCCGAAAACGGTCCCAACCTAAAGCCGCCGGTGGCCAACAAGGAGATGTTCCCGGGCCACGACGACTTCATCGTGATGGTCGTCGGAGGCCCCAACCAGCGCACCGACTTCCACGTCGATCCCTACGAGGAGGTGTTCTACCAGGTCAAGGGCAACATGCACGTCAATCTCATGACGCCCAACGGTCCGGCACGAGTTGATGTCCGCGAGGGCGAGATGTGGGTGCTGCCGCGCTGCATGCCGCACTCGCCGCAGCGCCCCGAAGCCGGCTCTATCGGCCTGGTCTTCGAGCGCCCGCGCGAGGAGGGCACCCTCGAGAAGTTCCAGTGGTACTGCCCCAAGTGCGGCGGCAAGGTGCACGAGGTCGAGTTGCAGGTGCGCGATATAGCCGCCGACCTGCCACCCGTCTTCGAGGCGTTCTACTCCGACGAATCGGCCCGCACGTGCACCTCATGCGGCCACCTGCATCCGGGCAAGGGCTGACACTTGCCTGTCATCGACATCCATTCGCACGATGTCCCGCGCGGGTGGCCCGATCTCGCTGAGACAGCCGGCCAGCCCGACAGGGGCGGCTTGGCCGCCCCACCGGGCCAGAGCGATCCGTGGCCTCGCCTGCGCGTGGAGTCCGAGCGTGAGGCGATGATCCTCATCGGCGATCGAGAGTTCCGGCGCATCACCAGTCAGTGCTGGGATCCCGACCTGCGCGCGGCCGACATGGATGTCGATGGCGTCGACGTGCAGGTGGTCTCCCCCACGCCTGTCTTCTTCTCGTACGCGCGGTCCGCCGACGCGGCCGCCAAGGTCGCCCGCATCTTCAACGACCTCACCCTGAAGATCTGCAGCCGGTTGCCTGACCGGCTCGTGCCCTTCTGCCAGGTACCCCTGCAGGACGTCGATGCCGCCTGCGCCGAACTCGACCGATGCCTGGAGGCGGGCCACGCGGGAGTCGAGATCGGCAACCACGTTGGCGACCGCGATCTCGACGATCCCGGTGTCGTGGAGTTCTTGCAGCACTGCGCTAGCCGCGGCGCGCCTGTTTTCGTCCACCCGTGGGATATGCCGTCATCTCCGCGGCTGGATCGCTGGATGTCGCAGTGGCTGGTGGGGATGCCCGCTGAGACGCACCTGTCGATCCTGGCCATGATCCTGGGCGGTGTCTTCGACCGCGTCGATCCGAGCCTGCGCATCTGCTTCGCGCACGGCGGGGGCTCATTCCCCTACTGGGTGGGCCGCATAGACAACGCCTGGCATCAGCGCCCGGACCTCGTCGGCGTCTCCGCCCAGCCCCCGTCGGCCTACCTTGATCGCTTTCTCGTCGACTCCGTGGTCTTCGACGAGCGCGCACTGCACCTGCTCGTCGACACCATGGGCGCTGATCGCGTGATGCTCGGCTCCGACTACCCCTATCCCCTCGGCGAGCGACCGGCCGGCCGTGTTGTGCGCGAGGCGACGTTTCTTACCGACGACGACCGGGCCCGCGTGCTCGGTGGCAATGCCGAGGCATACCTGCGCCTGACGACCACATCGACCAAGGAGGTCGCCCCATGAGCGAGCGCACTGCGATCGTCGGAGCCGGGCTGACCGGCGCACTGCTCGCCACGATGCTGGGCCAGCGGGGCTACGACGTCACGATCTACGAGCGACGCGACGATCCGCGCGTGACGGGCGCGGAGCGCGGGCGGAGCATCAACCTCGCTATCTCCACGCGCGGCCTGACCGCGCTGCGCCAGGTGGGCCTCGAGGACGCCGTGCTCGCTCGCGCCCTGCTGATGAAGGGTCGGATGATCCACCGCGTCGACGGCGAGCAGGAGTTCCAGCCCTACAGCTCCGATGGCGAGATGGGCATCAACTCAATCAGCCGAGGAGAGCTCAATGCGGTGCTGCTCGACGCGGCCGAAGCACTGCCGAGTGTCACTGTGAAGTTCGACCACCGCCTCACAGCCTTCGACATCGACGCGTGCACGATGTCGTTTGCCACTCCTGATGGCCCTGTTGACGTGAGCGCCGATGCGATCATCGGCGCGGACGGTGCCTTCAGCGTCGTGCGCCGGGCCATGCAAGCCCGCGACGGATTCGACTACTCCCAGGACTACCTCAGCCACAGCTACAAAGAACTGTCCATCCCGCCTGTCGACGGCGACTACGCGCTCGACCCGGGTGCCCTGCACATCTGGCCGCGCGGGGCCTCGATGATGATCGCGCTGCCCAACCTCGACAAGTCCTTCACCGCCACGCTGTTCTGGCCGCGCAAGGGGCCGGCTTCCTTCGAGGACATCGACACTCCTGAGAAGGCGCGTCGCTACTTCGATGACAACTACCCCGATGCCTCCGAGCTCATGCCCCAGCTCGAGGAGGACTACGGACTGCATCCGATCGGCTCGCTTCTCACGGTGCGCTGCGACCCGTGGAACATCGGCAATGTTGCACTGGTCGGCGATGCGGCGCATGCCATCGTCCCGTTCTACGGGCAGGGCGCCAATGCCGGCTTCGAAGACTGCATCGAGTTCGTCCAACAGCTGGAGATGCACGCCGGCAGTTGGGCGCCGGCCCTCGCGGCCTACGCCGCGATACGCAAGCCGCAGGGCGAGGCGATCGCCAACCTCGCGCTCCACAACTTCATTGAGATGCGAGACCTAGTCAACACCCCCCGCTATCAGGTCGTGCACCGCACTGAGCAGTTGTTGCACAGGGCGCTCGGAGATCGCTACAAGACGCGCTACGAGATGGTGTCGTTCAGCACCACGCCCTACGCCGAGATCGAGCCGACGGTCCGCAAGCAACGGACGCTCGCGGGTCTTGCCGCTGCTGCGGGCCTGGCCGCGCTGGCCGCCGTCGGCCTTTCGGCCCGCAGGCGCTAGTTACTTCACCCGCTCGCTACTGGACGGCGCCGGAGTCAAAGGCATAGCCGAAGCCCTTGCGCGTGACGATGCACTCGCCGATGCCGCTCAGCGCCAGGAGCATGCGTAGCCGGCGTACGTATTCGGTGACCGAACCTTCGGTGCGCCAGCTTGAACCCCAGACAGCGCGCAGGAGAGCCTCGCGACTGAACACAGCATCGGGGTAGCTCGCCAGATAATGCAGGAGCGAGAACTCTCGGGCCGACATTCGCACCGACGCTCCATCGACGATTACCATCCGTCGCTGGGTATCGATCCGGAGTCGACCGATCTCGATATCCTCCTGCGGACGGCGGGACGCGGGGCCCGCGTCAGGCATCTGCGGGCGCATGACGACGATGTCGTAGCGCACGGCTTCGGGAGGCAGCAAACCCCCCTCAACGCGATGCGACGGGGTGTGCAGGTCGACGCTCATCCCGGCCGACTCCAGCGCCTGGATGACGTCACTGACCGGCGAGCTTCGCGCATCGTCGTCGAGCACCAGGACGGTTGTGGCCCGCACGCGGCTGCCAGCAGCCTGGACACCGGATTTCGTCGTGACCTGATCGTCGAGCACGTGGATTTCCCCGAATCCTTGCGGCTGAAGCCGCGAAACGCCTCGCCCTCCGTGAGCGCAGGCCCGTGGTGGCACAGTCCCTGGGATAGGGCGCCTGAAGGAGCGTCCGGAGCATCGGCGTGGAGGGGCCGGACCCGATTTCCCTTCGACTACAGGCCGAGCTCGATGCGCGCCTGGTCGAAGGCAGCCCCGGGGTCGAGCACGTCGAGCAGGATGCCGCGCATCCCCACGGCCTCGCCCCCTGCCACATACGACGGGTTGTCATCGATGAACACGATCTCCTGGCACGACAGGCCGAGGAGTTCGGCGGCGAGCAGATACGGCCGCGGGTCGGGCTTGCGGATGCCGAGTTCGGAGGAGTCTACGAGCACCGGGAAGTCGGGGAACCAACTCTGCGTCTCCACCCAATCGCGCCCCTGGAAGTCCATCAACTCGTTGGTCAAGATGCCACGTGCTCGGCCTGCGGCCTTGCATTCAGCCACCAGCGCGAGGGCCTCCGGGCGCACCGGTTCGACGCCCGGCTGGTGAAACATGGCGCGCATGAGGTGCGGGTGGCCGTCCAGCGGCGCGCCGTTCGCAACCGCCCTGTCGGCGAATGTCAGCCAGTACTCGCGTTCGGTGATCTCACCGCGGCGGTAGTGCTCCCAGGTCTCGTCGGGTGCCGTCCACTCCAGGGGCCCTCGACCCACCACCGTGCCTGGGGGCAGGCCGCGCATTCGCTCATAGTCATCGGCTATCTCCCAGGCGGACTTGAAGAGAACGACACCCACGTCGAGCAGCAGTGCCTGAGCGGTCATATCAACGACTCTATTCGAGCGACGATTGTGTCGATGGCCTCCGGATTGGCGAGCGCATCGCGGTTGCGCACCGGGCGCCCGTTGACGGCATCGGCCACGGCTATCTCGGCCAGCTTGCTGGTCATGGTGCGCGGGAGCTCGTCGACCTGGACGATGACGGCGGGCACGTGACGCGGTGATCCTCGTTCGCGCAGCGTTGCCTTGATGCGCTGGTGCAGATCCTCGTCGAGTGTCGCTCCGGGCGTGAGGACGACGAGCAGCACCATGCGGGTGTCACCCTCCCATGCCTGAGCGAATGCCAAGGCATCGATGACCTGCGGCACGTGCTCGAGCGAGGCGTAGACCTCCCCCGTGCCGATGCGCACGCCGGCGACGTTGAGGGTCGCATCCGAGCGACCGTGAATGATGAAGCCGCCGCTCGCCGTCTTGGACGTCAGGTCCCCATGGGTCCACACGCCCGGGAAGCGCTCGAAGTAGGTCGAGATCAGGCGCGTGCCGTCGTCGTCGCCCCAGATGCGCAGCGGGACCGTCGGGAAGGTGTTGCGGCAGATGAGCTCGCCGGGCTCGTCGATGGCCGCGGGAGTGCCGTCGTCGCCATACACGTCGGCATCCATTCCCAGCGACGCTCCTGGCAGCTCGCCCGCATAGAAGGGGGCGATCGGTATACCGGCGAGGAAGGAGCCGACGAGGTCGGTGCCGCCGGAGATGGGGTTGGGCATCACCCCCGGTCCGAGCTCATCCACCAGCCAGCGCGCAGACACCTCCGACAGGGGCGATCCGGTGACCAGCACCATGCGCAGGGCTGACAGATCGCGTCCGTCGAGCAGCCGGCACGAATCGGTGCGCATCGAGTCGACCAGGCGTGCCCCCAGGCCCAGGTGGGTGAGCTCGGCAATCTCCGCGACGTCGAAGAGTACGTCTGAGGTCGGGTAGGTCGGGGCACCGTCGTGCAGTACGAGCGTGGCCCCGGCGGCCAGCGCGGAGATCTCCCAGTTCCACATCATCCAGCCAGTAGTTGTGAAGAAGAGGAGTCGATCGCCCGCACCGACATCAGCCTGAAGCGCGATCTCCACGAGATGCTTCAGCAGGATGCCACCGGCGCGATGCACGAGGCACTTCGGCTTGCCCGTGGTGCCAGAGGAGAAGAGGACGTAGGCCGGGTGGTCAAAGGGCAGGCGGAGGTACTGCGGCTCGGCGCCCGCGTGGCGTCGCTGCGCCTCATAGAGGAGATCAACCTGGATGAGCCGACTGCTGCCGGCCACGAATCGCGCGGCGAGTCGAGGCAGGTCCACGACATCGGGATCGACCGAGCTCGTCAGGTCGTCGGAGCCGGGCACCACGAGGACCGTCGTGACCGTTGGGAGTTCGCGCACAAGCTCCACCAGTTGGTCGCGGCGATCATGCCGCTTGCCGTTCCATCGATACGACGTGGTTCCGACAAGCACAGCCGGGTCGAGTTGCCCGAAGCGGTCGACGATGGCAGCTACGCCGAACTCCGGTGATGCGCTCGAGACCGTTGCTCCCACAGCCAGGCTGGCGAGGGTGACGACGAGGGCGTCGATGCCGACGGGCAGCACGAGTACGACGCGGTCTTCGGGCGCCACTCCCCGGGCGCGCAGGAGAGCGGCCGTCTCGGCGACACGCGAGACGAAGTCATTGCGGTCGAGCGTCGCCACGATGCGCACGCCCTCGCCGCTCTCCGCGGTCTGCACGACCATGGGCCGCCCCTCGCGTCCGGGGACCTCCTTGAGGTAGTTCTCGGCAAGGTTGAGGCGCGCCCCGGGGAAGAAGCGAGCATCGGGCAACCCCCCAGGCTCGGCCGCCACAGGGCCGCGCTCTCCATCGACGCCCAGGAGGTCCCAGACCGCCGACCAGAACCCGTCGGGATCCTCGATCGACCACGCGTGCAGCGCCCGAAGGTCGGACAGGTCGCGACCGACTCGCTCGCCGGCAGCCGCGGCGAAGGCCGCGACCCGTGTAGGTCGCTTCGGGTCGGGCACCCAGGCAGGCTCGCTCACGCGCGCCATCCTGTCACCGGGCGTAGCGTGGGCCCCCGCCACCCGGCGGCGTGCGAAACGCCGTCACTCGCATCGGAGGACGCTATGGCGGAAGCCCGCAGCATGAGCGCCCAGGATGCGCTGTGGCTGACCATGGACAGGCCCACCAACCTCATGGTGATCGATGGCGTCATGCTCGTTCGTGGGCGACCCTCGTGGGATGACGTCCTCGCGGTCGTCCGAAAGCGAGTCATCGAGCGCTTCCCAGTTTTCCAGTGCCGCGCGATGCAGGGAGAAGGCGGCTGGGTGTGGCAGCCCGATCCCCACTTCGACATCTCACGGCACCTGCGCAGCGTCGAACTGCCCGCACCCGCCGGTGTCGATGAACTTGAGGCCTACGTCGCCGAGCAACGCTCTCGACCCATCAATCGCGACCGCCCGCTGTGGGAGGTCACCTTAGTCGAGTCAGTGACACTGGACGACGGTTCCGCGGGCTCGGCCATCGTCGCCCGCTTCCATCACGCCATTGCCGACGGGGTCCGCATGACCCAGGTCATGCTCAGCCTGTGCGACACCGACGACCCGAGCGTGTCGGCCATGGTTGGCCGGTCCCGTGGCGATCACGGGGTGTGGTCGGTGGCCACCGGCATCGCCGGCGCCGCCGCTGAAGCCGTCATCGACGGGGCCCGCGCCTTCGCGCAGGCCACATCGAGCGTCATGCGCGAAGGCACCGCGGCGGTCGAGGCGGGTCTCGAGGTCGGGCTGCAGCTGGTGCGCAATCCCGGTCGGCTCATCGACGCCTTCGACTCCATGGGCATCGACAACCGCCTGGCCAACACCACCGGTTCGGTGGCAAAACTCGCACTGCGAGGCACCAGCGTGCGCACCGTTTGGTCGGGCAAGCCCGGCATGCGCAAGGGCGTCGCCTGGTCACCCCCGCTTTCGCTTCCCGACATCAAGCGAATCGGGCGCGAGCACGGGGCCAGCGTCAACGACGTGATGCTCACCGCGGTGGCCGGCGGACTGCGTCGCTATCTGCATGCCCATGGCGACGACTCGGTGGCGGAGGTCGAGTGGATGGTGCCGGTCAATCTCGTGCCGATCGCCGACAACCTGCCTGAGGACCTCGGCAACTACTTCGCGCTGGTCATGGCCGTCCTCCCGCTGGAACCGGCCGATCCCGTCGAGCGGCTCGCTGCAACCCGATCGCGCATGGACCGCATCAAGAACTCCGACGAGCCGGTGCTCACCTTTGGGATCCAGCGCGGCATCTCGGCGGCCCCTCGTGCCGTGAGCGTCGCGCTCACCGACTTCTTCGCCAACAAAGCTGTCGGCGTGCTCACCAACGTCCCCGGCCCCCGATCGACCATGACCTTCGCGGGCGCCGAGGTCTCCCAGGTCATCGGCTTCGCACCGTGCTCGGCTGACCAGCCGATGACGGCGACGATCTTCTCGTATGCCGATACCATCACCATCGGTTACGCCGTGGACGCCGATCTGGTGCCCCGCGCCCGTGACCTGGTGGAAGGCACAATGGCGGAAGTGCACCAGTTGGCGGAGACATCCTCGTGAGCGAAACGGTCTACACGCAGGCGATGACCACGGTAGCGATGGTGTTCGAGGCCATCGCCGCGGCGGTGCTGCTCATCGGCCTGCTCTTCTTCAGTGTCTCGTCGCTGCTGCAGTGGGTCCGCATACGCAACGGGCAGTCTGCCTACCGCCTCATGCGGCAGGGGTTCGGTGGCGTGCTGCTGCTCAGCCTCGAGATTCTCGTGGCTGGCGATCTCATCCGCACCGTCGCCGTGGCTCCTACGCTCGACAACGTCATCGTGCTCGGCATCATCGTGCTGATCCGCACATTTCTATCGTTCTCCCTCGAGATCGAGATCGATGGCGTGCCACCGTGGCGCAAGGCCCTCGTGAGCGGTGCGATCGTCGCCGCCAACGCCCAGCGAAAGGCCAACACCGAGCCTTCGGCCTCATAGCGCCGCTCCATGTCAACGCCCAGCGAGCCAACGGGCCCTCCTGGCCCAGGCGGAGTGATCGACCGGCGCGTGCTACCCGCTGGACATTGCCGTCATCACCCATCGGCGGGATGACTATCGAGCTCGTTAGCCAGAGCTAGGCAACGGCGGCATCGATGCGCGCGGCACGACGCCGGGCATTGCGCTGCGACGGCGACTGACGCCCGAGCACCGCACCTATCGCACCCAGCAGGGCGCCCACCGCAGGCCTCGCCAGCGCTGACGGCACATTGGGCACGCCGAGCATCTCGCGATAGTGCGCGGGCAGCGTCGAAACGGCCCCGGCGACGAGCACACCGTAGGGCGCGCGCGCCGGCAGGGGCAGCGGCGCATTGCGGATGAAGTGCACCGTGCGCTCACTTGCTTCATTGCTCCTGAGCACGGGGTCGAAGTCGGCCATCTGCTTCTCCAACTCCGCCACCGACCGCGGCGGGTCTACGACGCCGACGAGTGCGCCCGCGGTGGCCCACTCGCGCACGTATTCGTCCTCACCCCCGCGAATGGGCCCGCCCCAGACGCGGTGCGTGGCGAGGAAGGAGTCGGTGAAGGCCACGTGCACCCAGCGCAGCAGATCGGGATCCATTGCCGAGTAGGTCGACTCGATGCCGTCGGCGTCGTAAGTGCCCTTCACCTTGCGGTGCAGGCCTCGCACGCGGGCGCACTCCCGGTCTGCCTGGGCACGGTCGCCGAAGGTGACGACGGTGAGCCACTGCGTCGTACCGGCCAGCCTGCCGAGCGCGTCGTCCTCGTAGCGCGAGTGCTGCTGGACGCCGGCCAGTGCGGCCGGGTGCAGCGCCTGCACCAGCAGCGCGCGTACGCCGCCGACGAGCGTGGCCAGGGATCCGTGGACGCCCCAGGTGGCTGACCCGGGCCCGAAGTAGCCGAGGTCGTTGCCGTGCTCGAGTTGGCGGACCCACTCGGGCTGGCCCTCCGGGTCGCCCGAGACGAGACGACGAAAGCCGCGCGCGAGCGCCTGAGCTGCCGACTCGACGGGGTTCACCCCAACAGCCTGCCCGGTGATGGCGACTGGCGCGACCCGGGCTGTGGACAGCCGAACCCGGGATGGCCCCACGGGTCGGCGATGCCTCCCTATTGGGCGGTGACCGCCACCGCGCCCGATCGCCATGACGGAGCAGCCCGATGGGCCAGCTAGTTGCGCTGCGCCGCCAGCTCGAGCTCGACGGTCCGGATCTGTCCGTCGCGCTCGATGGTCAAGGTCACCTCGTCGCCCGGGGCAAGCGAGCGGACATCGACGATGAGGTCGGTCGCGTCGACGACGGGAATGCCGTTCAGCTCGGTGATGACATCGCCGGCCTGCAGGCCAGCCTCGCGTGCGTTGCCGCGATCAGTCAGGTCGGCGATGCGTGCACCAGGACCCTCGAAGTCCATCTGCAACTGCACGCCCAGGATCGGCGTCGATGAGCTGCCCGTGGCGATGAGCTCGGAGGCGATGCGCGAGGCGGTGTCGATCGGAATCGCGAACCCGAGCCCGATCGAGCCGGCCGCGCCGTCGAGGCCCTGGCCCAGGGTGGCGATCGCCGAGTTGATGCCGATGACCGCGCCATTGCCGTCGACCAGCGGTCCACCTGAATTGCCGGGATTGATCGCGGCGTCGGTCTGGATGGCATTGATGAAGGACGTCTCGCCCTCGCCGCCGGCCGTGACCGGACGGTTGAGCGCACTGACGATGCCGGACGTGACCGTGCCCTGCAACCCCAGCGGGGAGCCGATCGCGACGGTCGCGTCGCCGACCTTCAGCGCACCGGAAGAGCCGAGGGTCACGGCCGGAAGCCCGGTCTTGTCGACCTTGACGACCGCCAGGTCATAGCCCGGATTGGCACCCACGAGCGTGCCCGGCACCTCGGTGCCGTCACTGAAGGTCACGGAGATGTCCTTGCCACCGGCCGTGACGTGGTTGTTGGTGAGGATGTAGCCGTCCTCGCGGATGACGAAGCCCGATCCGGTGCCGCCGCCACCATTGCCGGTCACGTTGATCTGGACGACGGAGGGCATGATGAGTTCGGCGACGGCCGCCACGCTGCCGTCGGCCGCGGGGCTCGTCGGGGTCTGGGTGCTGCCACCGAGACTTGGCGCTGCGACCACGGCGGGGGCGTTAGGGCCCGCGAGCCGGGCGGCGGAGAAGCCGACCGCGCCACCAACGGTGCCGGCGATCACGGCGGTCAGGGCGATACCCCCGGCCACGAGGGCGACCCGGCCACCGCGACCGCTGTCGTCGGTGCGCGTCGTGGTCGTCGTGGTCTGTGTCGCCGGAGCGGCCGCAACCTGCGCGCGCTCCCATGAGCCTGCGCCGTAGTAGGTGTCATAGTCCCACGCGCCATTGCCGTAGTAGGCGTCGTACTGACGGCGGTAGTCGGCATAGGGATCAGTGGATGATTCGCCGGTCGGGAAGGCGCGCGTGTCGGCCTGGCCTGGCTGCGGCGCATACGGGTCATGCGCGCCGTAGGCCGCAGCGTAGGGATCCCGATAGCCCGGGGTGTTGTGACTCACGTCGTCCTCCTGGTCCACACTGCACATTGTCGTCCGGGCCCTATAGGGGCGGGATGGTCGCCCCCTGCGGCTCGGCTGCCACACCACCATGACGCCTCCGTGGGTGTGGATGTTCCCCCAGGACGCCCGCGGGCCGTTCCTCTTACACAACCCTGACACTGGGGGGCGATACCGCTGCGACATAGTGGAGGAATGGCGGAGGACGCCCCCCAACGCGACCAGGCCGAGGCCTTCCTGGCCGACGCCCAGGCCCGACTCGCGGCCGCCCTCGCCGCCGGACAATCGGGGGCGGCCGCCCTCCAACGGGCCCGCATGGGCCAGGCCCTGCTGATCCTCGACCGATCGTCCGAGGCACTGCCGGAATTCGACCAGGCCCTGCGCTACATCGAGTTGCTGCGCGTCGACGGCGAACACGAGCGACTCCGCCTGCTGCAGAGCGTTTCGTCGAGCCTGCCAATGCCCGGCGACAACCTCGTGGATCTCGACGCACTGGAGGCAGTCAGCCGATTCGGGCGCGCCCAGGCCCTGACGCGGCTGGGTCAGTGGCCGGCCGCGCGTGCGGCGGTTGCCGACGCACGCCCATTCGCGCGCGGCTGGACCAACCGTCGGCTGCGCAAGGCCCTCGACGACCTGGACGATGAGATCGCTCGCGCCGACGGCACCTCGCGCGAGGCGATCGGCGCCCTCGACCGCGCCATCACCGATCCGCGCACGCCCGACGCCGATCGTCGGCGCGCCCGCTACGAACGCGCGGTGCACCTCGCCGAGCGCGAGCAGTACGACGAGGCCATGCGCGAGGCGCTCCTGCTCATTCGGGATTGCGATGACGATCCGGCCCTCGCGGCACGCGCCCGCCAGGTGTTGGGGGCAGCTCTCGCCGGCCTGGGGCGTGATGACGACGCGACGGCATCGCTGCTCGCCGCCTTCGACGGATTCCGTTCGGTGGGCGATGCCTCCGCGACCCTTTCGGCCGCTCCCGGGCTCGCCTGGCGGCTCTCCGCGGCCGGTGACCCAGCAGGCGCGACTCGGGTGCTCGAGTCGGCTCTGCCGTCGGCGCGCGAACTCGGCGACACCGCGGCCGAATCCGATCTGCAGGCGGCACTTGGCACCGCGCGCGACGAGGCCGGCGACCTCATGGGTTCGATCGCCGCCTTCGATGCGTCCATCTCCCTAGCCGAGTCGCTGCCCGATGCCGTGCGGTCGGCCGACGCCCGACACGGCGAGGCGATCACCCGCGGACGCCGACTGGATCCGCACGATGCCGTGGAGGCCCTGGCCCTTCTGGAGTCTGCCCGCGCCGCCTACGCGGCCAGTGGAATGCCCGAACGTGCGGCGGAGTGCACGCATGAGGCAGCCTCGCTACTCGGTCGACTCGGCAGCTACGACGCCGCGGCCGTTCGCTATGCCGCCGCCCGTGACGAATACCGCGCTATCCCCGAGGTACTACGAGATGACGATCCCGGCGCGCTGGCCGACTGCGAATACAACCTCGCCGTTCTCACCGCGCTAGTCCAAACGCCACAGTCACCGCCTCCGCCGGATGCCTTCGTCTCCGGGGGCCACGGCATGCGTCATTCCAGGACGGCCGCGTGATCCCGACGACCACCGACCCGCGCGCGGCCGCGCAGGCCCTGCTCTCCGGCGGCCTCGTGCTGCTTCCGACTGAGACCGTCTACGGCCTGGCCGCGCGGGCCGACGATCCCCGGGCGGTCGCGCGCCTCTACGCGGCCAAGGGACGGCCCGCGCACCATCCCGTCATCGTGCACGTGGCCGATCCGGCCGGTGCGATCGATCCCGATGCGCCCGGCTCGTGGGTGGCCTCGTGCCCAGGCTTCGCACGCGCGCTCGCCGAGGAGTTCTGGCCCGGGCCGCTCACCCTGGTGCTGCCCAGGTCGTCACGAGCCACCGACGACATAACCGGCGGCCAAGAGGCCGTCGCGATCCGCGTACCCGCCCACCCACGCGCTCGCGAGGTACTCCTCGCCATGGACGAACTCGATCCTGCTGGCGCACCGCATGCCATCGTCGCGCCGAGCGCCAACAGGTTTGGCCGCGTCAGCTCGACGACCGTGCAGCATGCGCTCGATGAGCTGGGTAGCGCACTCGATGACGGGCGCGATGTCGCTCTCGATGGCGGGCCCTGCGACGTGGGTCTGGAGTCCACGATCGTGGATTGCAGCGCCGATGGACCGCGCGTACTCCGGCCGGGCGGAATCACGGCGGCCGATGTGGTGCGCGTCGCGGGGGCCATGACGTCGCTATCCGGCTCGTCCGCTCCGCGCGTCCCGGGCGCGCTGCCATCGCACTATGCGCCCGCGGCGCGCGTGGCCATCGCGATTGACGGTGAGGCGGCCGCGGCCTACGCTGAGGCGGTGACCGAAGGCGGCCTGGGCGACGACAGCATCGGGCTGCTGGCGCCCGCGAACGTCGCCGATATCCCCGGGGTCGCACGCCTGGCCGCCCCCGACACCAGTGAGGACTACGCGCGGATCCTCTACTCCGCCCTGCGCGAAGCGGACGCGCGCGGAATCGAGTTCGTCGTGGTGGTGCCACCGCCCACGGACGCCGACGGCATCGCGGCTGCTATCGCGGATCGCCTTCGCCGGGCCTCGGCACCGCGCACCTGACCGCCAACCGCCCATCGTCACAAGGGACGGGCATGAATGATGAGCCAGATGGCTCGTGAAAGGACAACTGTGAAGGTCATCTCAATGTTTGCAGCGGTGGCCGTTGCCGCCGGATTGCTCGTTGTGCCCGTCGCTGTTGCCCAGGCGGATGAAGGCGCAGTGTGTGGATGGACGGGCGACGTGCTTCCTCTCATGGCCAAGGCCGACCGGCGCGTGCGTTCCGAGCGCGTCACTGAGCAGATCAAGTCGCGCACGGGATACAACGCGACGATCGTCTCCTACAAGCGCATGGAGGTGGATCTACTCGCCGGCAAGGACGACAGGACGCGTCCAACCAAGGCCTCGACCCTGACCAACAATCGCGTGTCCTACAACATCGCGGTGAAGTCCGGCGGCAAGGACTCCGTCATCAGCGCCCAGGTCCGATTCTTCGGACTCTGCTACAGGACGACCGTTGTCGTCGAGGACGCCTGGGTGGGCAGCACGGGCACCGACCAGGCCCTCACCGTCAACGCCAACGAAGCGCTTGAACTGGCCCAGGCCTACCGCAAGAAGCACTCCGCGGACTTCCCGCTCGATGCGCCGCTCGTGATGATGAACCTGATGCAAGCGACCACGGCGCCACCAGACTTCGGCAAGCTCCGCTGGTACGTCAACTACGAGCCGGCGCCCGGCGCTCGGCAGATCCTTGCTGTCTACATGAACGGCAAAGTCAGCCCGATGAACTGACGGTCACGGTGTTCGGCGTCCGTCCGATGTGGCGAAACAGCGCGTAGAGGACGGCGCCGAACACCGCGCCCGCGAGGTGAGCGCCATCGCCGCCATTGAGCAGGGGGCGCGGCACCCAGCCGAGCCAGCCCAAAGCGATGGGGTAGTCGGCCGCAATCTGATTGCCGAGCGGCGTTGCGGTGAACGGCAGTAGCAGGATGAACCCGATGAGGAAGGCAGCGGCCGCGCCACGCCACCGGCCGACCGGCCTCTTCCATGGCTTCGGGTCCTTCCATCGATAGAGGAGTTCGACGATCGCGACCCCAAACCCGGGAGTGGTGTAGTAGCCGGCGAAAGGCACGATGTCGGACGTCAATAGACCCAGTTGCGTGTTGCGACTGATCTGGCCCAGGCCCACGGCGAGGAGGAATGGACCCACCGGGAAGCCTTCGACGCCCGGCGGCACGGGAGCCGGCGGCACCTGGGAGGCTCCGATGATCAGGCCGATGCAGATGTGAAGCATGACAGCGCTGATGACCGTGCCCAGGACGCGCATCAACCGCACGCCGACGATCACGACGGGCACCTCGATCGCGACGACTGCCGCCAGCGCGACGAGGAAGGGAATGCCGAGACGGGTTGCGAGCGTATCGACGCCGAAGAGGTCGTTGAGTGCGTTGTAGGCGATCAGGCTGCCGATGAGGAAGATCTGCGGGACGACGTTCAACGCACCGAACGCCAGGCGGCCCAGGGGCATTTGCGCCATTCCCGTGCGCGGTCCACAGATCGATATGGAGCCGACCGCGAGACTGCCCAGGATCGTGCCGACGGCGAGGCCGGCGAATCCGATGGCGAGGCCGGGGTCTGCGGAGCCGCCGGCGGCGACCATGCCGGTGATGATCGTGCCTGGAGCGAGCAGCACGCCTGCCCAGGTGGCGGCCAGCGACCGCGGCGATCCGCTGCGCTGGCTCTCGTCTAGACGCGCTTCCTCGGGCCAGTCACTGTCGATGTCGGCGGTCGTGGTGGCGTCCATGGGGCCACACCGTGGCCCCCTGCGGACTCATGACACCGGCGATTCGTCCGTCAGTCGTAGCCGAGCTCGTGGAGTCGGTCGTCGTCGATCCCGAAGTGGTGGGCGATCTCGTGCACCACGGTGATGTTTACCTCCTCTACGACGTCGTCGTAGGTGTCGCAGATGCGCAGCGTCGGATTGCGATAGATGGTGATGCGATCCGGCAGCGACCCGGCGTACGCCGAGTCTCGCTCGGTGAGCGCGACGCCCTCGTAGAGGCCGAGCAGGTCGGGATCGTCGTCCGGCCCCTCCTCCTCGATGACGAAGATGACGTTATCGACCAGCACCACGAGTTCGGCCGGCACAGCCTCAAGCGCCTCGGCCACGAGCTCCTCGAAGTGGGCGGGCGAGACCTCGATCACGCAGCCATTGTGCGCCAGCGGGCTATGGGGCCGACACGGGCACGGCGCGGAAGACGCGCGTATCGCTGGACATCGCCTGAATCGTGACCGTCCATATGCTGCTGGCGCTTCCCGCGGGAATGGTCCAAACACTCACGGCGCGATCGGCCTTGGCGTTGAAGCCGCGCTTGGGCACATCCGAGAAATCGTCGTACAGGTAGACGCGGTAGGCCTTGGATGTATCCGGCAGGTGCACCTTGGCGGTGAGCGTGATGGGGGTTGCGGCCGGGGTCCGCTTCATCACCTGGTTCGGACCCCTGCCGTTTTGCTTTCCTTCTCCGTTCGCATTGGACGTCAGGCGCACGGGGATGGTCACGCCTCCCGGATCGAGGACTCCACTCACTGCCGTCCCGTAGTTCTTGGGACGATCACGCAGGGCGTAGACCGGTCCTCCGATGGCATTCGCCTCAGCGCGCGTGCGTGGGAAGGTAGCGAACTCGTAGGTGTAGAGGTAGGGAATGTTGGGCCCGATGTTGTGCAGGCCGTTGTCGCTGATGGTGATGGAGTCCGTCGGGTGGTAGCCCGAATCCTTCATGGGCGATCCGGAGCCGATGCCGAAGACCGGGACGATGTGGTCGTAGGACAGATCGCCCTTGTACTCGGGCCATTCATTCAGGATCTTCGTGTTGTTGAGCACGCCGATGATGACCACGTCGCCAGCGAGGAAGCGCTTCTTGACCCAGCCGAGGTACTGCGGCACGGAGACCTGATCGGCACCCGAGAACGCGCGCGCATCCAGCTTCATTGCCTTCGCGGCACGCAGGTCGTTGACCTTCAGCAGCAATTGGGCCCCCGCCTTCCACTGGTCCATTCCGGGCGAAGCCAGATGCCGTGCTTTCCACTGGGAGGTGTACTGGCCGAACCTCATGCCCGCGCTGATGAGTGCGGTCTCCCCGCAGTAGCCGAAGTTGGCATTCCACTGGAAGCGTGGCGTCATCGGCGTGCCGCGCTCCCAGTACGTCGTCGACGCCGTCTTTTGTTTCGTGTCCACCTCCCAGTACGTCGTCGGCGGCTTGGCGTGGGCGGACGTCGCCAGGACCAACGGCGAGGTGCACATCGCCGCTGCCACCGCGAGTCCTATCGAGGCTCTGCGGGAACGAAGAAGAGACATTGACGGAGGAGACATGCGAACCCCTTAACCTCATGAGAACTCCAGTGCTTACCACAGCCCAGCAGTCCCTAGGGAGAGAACGCCGCGATCAGGGCGGCCGACGCCTCCCCCACGCAGCCCTCGATCGTCGCCGGGCGCGTCCTCCCGGCTCGCCCTGCGGCGAAGCCCACCAGCGCCGGGAATCCGATGACGTCGGTGAGTGAATAGAACTCCGTCCACCGCAGGGAGGCGAGCGACCCCGCGGGTGCGCCGGGCGCACCGCCGCCCACGACGCCGTACACCTGACGGTCCCCCCACCAGGGCTCGTCGTAGCGCAGCACGACCTTCTCGAACACCCCCGTGACGAGCCCGCGGAGCGTGGCCGAGACACGTTCACCCATGTCGGGCATGCGTGGTAGGCCCGCGCGCAGAAGCGCCAACGGCACGGCCACGACGGCCACGTCGGCACTCACCCGGCCACCTGATCGCAGAGCGACGTCCACGCGCGAGGCGCGCGACTTCACGGACTCGGCTGCCTGGCGGCGACGCACCTCGATCCCGGAGAGGAGGTTGTCGACGATGGTCGCGTAGCCATCGGCGACCATCGCGTCGCCGCCGCGATACGCGGCGCCCTCCTGAGTGGCGCGCACACCCAGGCGCGTGGGGTCGAGGGCGTAGGACTGGGTGATCTCGACCTGAGCGGCCCAGGAGTCGATGCGATCCGTGGTCCAGCCCCGGCGCGCGAGCCACTCAGCCACGCTCTGCGTGCGCGGTGGTCGCGCCTGCTCGAGTTGGCCGAGGAGGGAGTCGAGCCGGCTCCAGCGGATCTCCGCTTCGCGTGAGGGCGCACCGGTCTCGGTGTCGCGCGTGGAGTAGCTGTCGAAGTCGGTGGGCACGAGGGTCAGTCCGGCATCGCGGGCCAGCGGCACGATCGGGTTGCCGCGCGTGCCGTGGATCCACGAGGCCCCCAGCTCGACCGGCGCACCCCAGTCCTCGTTGCTCCAGATGCGCCCGCCCACGCGCTCGCGCGCCTCGAGCACGGTTACCTCGAGGCCGGCGTCGGCCAGTCGCCGCGCCGCGGCCGCGCCGGCCATGCCGGCACCGATGACCACGGCGGTCCGTGCCTTCACGCGATCAAGCAGGCGTCGCGCCGCGTGCTCACCGGACAGGTGTGCGCCCGTCGTGGTCGCGGGGTACCGGGTGCTCGCGTACTCCCCCGCGAGCACGATGCGCCCGCCGATCACCGCGTCGGCGAGGGTATGTCGCACCGCGGGCGAGGTACCCACGGGGAGAGCGGAGTAGGAGCCGCGCGACCACGGATCGGTGTCCCAGCGCGTGACGAGCGAGGCGGTGGGGGAGGGGACGGCAATCCGGCGAGCGCCACGGGCAGGTTCGGTCGTCAGCAGCGGCGGCGACACTGCAGCCATGACCCCCGCGGCGAGGAATCTGCGCCGATCCACCCCGTCACACTGCCAGGTCGAGCGTGGTGTCGGTCATCACGGCGCAGGGAAGGTCAGCGTGGCTGGGCCGAGCGCGCCGGTCACCCGCAGCGTGGCCAGCGCGCCGTCGGTGTCGGCGTTCCATGACCCGGTGACGGTGCGCACGCTGCTGCTCGCTGGCACCCGCAGATCAACCGACACGGACGCGGTCCTGCGATTCCATGTCACGGTCCCACTCACGGGCAGGTCTCGCACGAGCTTGACGCCGTCGAGGGTGAAGCGCACACGCTTGGTGCCGGAGTAGCGCCACTCGCCACCGCGCAGGCCGAAGCCGGTGTCGGAGTAGCCCTGCCACCATCGGTCGATGAGGTCCGCTGCGGTGTTGGCGGCGGCGACGGTCACGCGCGAGCGCTCATCATCGGCAACCCCGGCAGGCAGTTGCACGCCGGCGAGCTCGCGCGGGTAGGTGCCGACCGCGCGGATGGGCGGCGCCGTGGACGCGCACTCCTCGAGCGCGAGCGGGATCTCAATATCTCCCGTGCGGATGACGTGCCGCACGAGCTGCGCGCCGCACGAGTCGGGACCGGCGCCCCCGACGACGTGCAGGCCGTTGGCGACGACGATGTGCCGCGAGCGGGTGAAGCGCTCAGCCACCATGTCGCCCTCGGCCGCGGTCGTGATCGTGTCGAGCTCACCCGAGAGCACGAGCGTGGGAACGGCCGGGTAGGCGCCATCGAGCGGCCGAGGTGGGCCGAAGGACGCCCCAGCGGGAGGCCTCGGCCATTCCAGGCACATACCAAAGGAGATCCAGCCCGAGCGCTTGTACTCGCGAATCGAGAACGGCGCATAGATGCCAGGCCGTGACTTCTCCTTGCGCGCGAGCGCCTCGCGGTATTGCTGCTGGCGCGCGCCCGGTGATCGACGCAGGTCGAACAGCTGCGGGTAGTCGTGGCATGACACCGCAGCCTCAGCCCCGTAGCTGTATTGCCGCGGGTTGTTGGAGGTATCGCCGGTCCACCAGTACTCCGCGAAGAGTCGGCCCAGTGGTCGTGCATCGCCGTCGAGCGCAGCGCGCACGGCGCCGGTGAACTCGCGGTAGGTCGGTGAGAGATAGGTGGCGTTGTAGGCGACGCCGGCGACCGCCTCGGGGTCGAGCACGACGCGATGGAATCGGCCGTCGCCACCTGGTGCCCGCACGCTCATCGGCCTCTCGCGCAATCGGTCGAGCAGGGTCTCCAGCAGCGGCATGGGCAGTCCGGGCTCGCTGGCGCACAGCTCGCTTCGCGCGCAGACGGCGGTGAAGGCGCGGCGCAGGGCCGGGCCCTGGGTCGGGTACCACGCGGACTCGCCGTAGGTCGGGTAGGCGCCGTCGAGGATTAGAGTGCGCAGTCGGTCGCCGTGGCGGCCGGCGAAGGCCTGCGCGAAGAACGTGCCGTAGGAGTCGCCGTACATGTCGACCTGGTCGATCTCCAGCGCGTCGAGCACCGCGGCGAGGTCGTCGGCGGATGCCTCACTCCCGTAGGAGTAGGAGCGGTCGCCGAGCGAGCGGCCGCAAACGCCCACGGCGCGCACGTAGGACATCGTGCCGTTGTCGAGCGCGGGGCACGCGACGACGGCGGTGCGACCCGTGCCGCGCTGGTCGACCAGGAGCATGTCGTGATTGGACAGCAGATCGCCGTACATCTCTGCAAACCACTCTCCCGACCCCGTCGTGCTGTAGCCGGGGCCGCCTTCATGCGGCACGAGCGTGCCGATCGACCGGCCGGATGCCGCGGGAATCCAAGCGAAGCCGACCTTGAAAGTGCCGGCCACGCGGCCGGACTCATCCCAACCTCGCGTGATGTGCCCGCAGTAGGCATCACGCATCACGGGGCACGGTGTGAGCTCGACACTGCCGACGCGCAGCACCTTCGCCCCGTTCTTCGCTAGATTTAGGGCACTTTCCGCCCTGAGATTTCCCAGATACGGCGCAGCGCTGGCGCAAGCGACTGCATTCACGAGGCCGACGGCCAGAGCCGCGGCGAGGAGTCGGCGATTCCAATGCACGCCCCATGGTTGCAGCCCACCTGGCATCAGTCCAGAGTCGAACGGGCCGGGGGTGGCCCCCGGCGAATCCCTCGGCGCGCCTCCCAATATCCTTCACTGGTCTTCGACACCGGTTCGGCGGCGATGGTCCCCATCGTCTAGCGGCCTAGGACTCCGCCCTTTCAAGGCGGCAGCGCGGGTTCGAATCCCGTTGGGGACACTGGTCTCAGCACCATCGAGGCCCCGTAGCGCAGTTGGTTAGCGCGCCGCCCTGTCACGGCGGAGGTCGCGGGTTCGAGTCCCGTCGGGGTCGCCACGCCAGCCCGCGCCACGTACCGTTTCTGGAGTTGGCGTGGCATTCGCCCCACCTTTTCGCCGGTCGGCAGGCAGACTGATAGTCGCCTGAGGAGGTCGCCGTGGTCGCGCTGCGCATTGTCGTCTCCGCCCTGCTCGCCGCCGCCAGCCTGACCGCCTTGCCGGCAGCCTCGGCGGCTGAGGATTCCACCCTCACCATCGGCATGACCGTGCCGATCGAGAACCCCAATATCTGGGCGATCAACTCCAGCAGCGAGTGGGCGGCTGTCACTTTGCAGTACGACATGATGTTGAAGTTCTCCGACGACGACCTCAGCGCGGCACCAAGCCTGGCCACCGGGTGCGAGCCCAGCGCCGACTACACGCGATGGACCTGCGCGATCCGCGGGGGCGCCACCTGGAGCGACGGCACGCCGCTCACCTCGCGCGACATCGCCTTCACCTACCGCTTCGTCATCGATCAGGGCTTCCCCTACTTCTCGGGGTATTTCCCCGAGGGATCGACCTTCGAGACGCCGGACGACAACACCCTCATCTGGGTCACGCCCGAGCCGAGCCGCGGGCCGGAGGTGCCGGCGTGGGTGTACATCGTGCCCGAGCACATCTGGTCGCCGTACGTCGGCAAGACCAACCGGGAGATCAAGCAGGCGCAGGCGCTCCCCACCGTCTCGTCCGGTCCCTACGTCATGACCGAGGCGGTGCCCGGGCAGAGCTGGACCTTCGAGCGCAACCCCTATTTCTGGGGGGACGAGCCGGCCTACGACCGCATCGTCTACCGCCTCTACACCAATCAGGAGGGGATGGTCCAGGCGCTGAGGAACGGCGAAATCCAGATCGCCGACGGCATCGAGAGCGCCCTACTGCCGGCCGTGGAGGCCATCCCCGATGTCGTCGTGCAGAAGGTCACAGCCGACTCCTGGACCAATCTCGCCTTTAACTTCGGCGGGCAGGACCCCGCGTCCGCACCGCTGCGAGCGCTGCAAGACCTGCGCGTGCGCAAGGCCATCGCGATGGCGATCGATAAGCAGGCCATCGTCGACAAGGCTTACCAGGGAGCAGCCTCTCCCGGGGAGACGATCATTCGGCCGCTGTCGGTCTACTGGCACCTCGACATCCCCGACGACCAGGTCATCCCCTACGACCCCGACGGTGCCAACGTCATGCTCGACGAGGCCGGCTATGCGCGTGGCGACGACGGCATCCGCATCGACCCCGAGACAGGCGACCGCCTCGTCATCCGCATGCCCACCTCCAATGACACGCCCGGCAGCGAGATCGCGGGCAAACTCATCACTTCCTTCCTGCAGCAGATCGGCATCGAGGTCAACGCGCAACCGGTGAGCGCGGGGAAGATCTACGACATGCAGCAGTCGGGCGACTTCGATGCCTACATCTGGTACTGGTCTGGCGATCCTGATCCCAACTACCAGCTGTCGGTCTTCACTTCGGCCGCGTGCGGCGACCTCAGCGACGGCTGCTGGCAGGACCCGACGTACGACGCGCTCGTGGAGAAGCAAGCCGCGATCCTCGACCAGGATGAGCGCCTGGTGATCGTGCGCGAGGCGCAGCAGTACGTCTACGACCAGGTGCCGGCCATCCCGCTGGCCTACCCCAACGCCATCGTGGCCTACCGCTCCGACCTGGTCACCGGGCTCACCCCCGTCCCCGCGGGCGATGGATACCTCACGCCGTCGTACTCCTACACCAGCCTGGTGACCGCGCGTCCAGCAACGTCGGATGGCGAGGCCAGCGCACCCGCATCGCCCGGAGCATCAGCGGAGCCGGGCGCGCCCCAGGCGGCGCCCTCACTGGCGGGATCGTCAGGAGTGCCCGTGTGGATCTGGGTACTCGTCGCCGCGGTCGTCGTCGTGATCCTGGTCGTCGTCGTGATGCGAAGCCGATCAGCAGCAGATCGGCCGGACACGCATTGAGGTCAGGCGCGCTCGACCTGCGCTTCGTCGCGCTCAGGGCGGGCTACGCGCTGCTGACCCTCGCCTTCATCCTCGCGGTCAACTTCTTCCTCTTCCGGATCATGCCGGGCGATCCGATCGCGCTGCTGGCGCGCAGCCAGCGGCTCTCCCCGGAGGCACTGGAGGAGCAGCGACGGGCGTTCGGACTCGACCAGCCACTCCTCGTGCAGTTCGTCGTCTACTTGCGCGAGACGCTCACCGGCCAGCTCGGAGTCTCCCTGGTCTCCGGCGTGGACGTTGTCGACCTCATCGCCTCGCGCTTGTGGCCGACCATCCTGCTCGTCGGCGTCGGCACCCTGCTCGCCGCGGTCATCGGCGTGCTCATCGGAATCCGTGGGGGCTGGCGGCGCGGGAGCACCTTCGACTCGAGCAGCCTCTACTCCTCCCTCGTGCTCTACTCCACGCCCGAGGGCTGGCTCGGCATGCTGCTCCTGCTGCTCTTCGCCGGCTGGCTCCGCTGGTTCCCGGCAGGCGGCTTCTCCAGCGCCGCCAGCCTGGCCCTGCCCGTGCTCGCCCTGTCGCTGGGCTACGTCGGGCAGTACGCGATCGTCATGCGCTCGAGCATGATCGAGGTGAAGGCGCAGCCCTACATCACCCTCGCGCGCGCTAAGGGACTGTCCGATCCCGACGTGAGGCGCCGCCACGCGGTGCCCAACGCCGTGCTGCCGACGTTCACGCTCGTCGTGCTCAGCGTGGGCTTCATCCTCGGCGGGGCGATCGTCATCGAGACCGTCTTCTCCTGGCCCGGCATCGGGCTGCTGACATATGAGGCCATCAACACCCTGGACTACCCCGTGCTGCAGGGCGTCTTCCTGGTAAGCAGCGCTGCCGTGATCCTCGCGGCGTTCATCGCCGACATTGCCTACGGCGCGATCGACCCGCAGGTGCGGCAGTCATGACGACGATCGCGTGGCAGCGCCGACGCAGGTCCTGGGCGACGACGTGGGCGCTGTTTCGCCGCAACCGACGCGGCACGGTCGGCCTCGTCATCCTCATCGTCTTCGCCGCATTGGCGCTGCTGGCGCCCCTGCTGGTCGCGCCGGCCGATATCGATCCCGCGCTCGCCCCCAACAGCCCGCTGCAGCCGCCGGGGCAGGCGCCCCCGCTGGGGACCGACCTCTTCGGCCGCGCCGTGATCGACATGCTCATCGTGGGCAGTCGCGTGTCCCTAACGGTCGGCGTGCTCGCCACACTCGGCGCCGTGGTCATCGGCGCGACCATGGGCCTGTTCGCCGGCTACTACTCTGGTCGCTCCCTCGGCACGATGCTCACCGCGCTGACCGACTGGTTCCTGGTGATCCCCTGGCTGGTCCTGGCGATCGTGCTCGCCGCTATCCTCGGCCCCAATCTGCTCAATGTCATCGTCGTCATCGCGGTCACGTCGTGGGCGCTGACGGCCCGGCTTGTGCGGGCGCAGACGCTCGTGGTGCGGGAGCAGCCCTTCGTCGAGCGGGCCCGCGCCCTGGGCGCGGGCGACGCTGCGATCATCACGCGTCAGGTCCTGCCCTCGGTGGCGCCGGTGATCGTCGCGCAGGGCGTGCTCACCGTGGCTGTGGCGATCCTGTCCGAGACGACCCTGGCACTGCTGGGCCTGGGGGATCCGGACTCCCTGTCGTGGGGCCGTATGATTCAGGAGGCCTTCAACGCCGGTGCCATGTCCAACGGCTACTGGTGGTGGATCCTGCCTCCCGGGATCTGCGTGATCCTGGTGACAATGGCGTTCACGCTCGTTGGCTATGCCCTGGAGGAGATTTTGGACCCCCGACTAAGGAACAGTAAGACGCGGTGAACCCCTTCGATGCGCCCGGCGAGTGGCTGAAGTCTGCCCTGCACACGCACTCCACCGTCTCCGATGGCACATTGCCACCGGACGCCCTCGTCCAGGCGTACGTCGAGGCCGGATTCGACCTGGTGGCCATCACCGACCACTGGCGCTTGGCAACCCCGGCCCTGCGCGACGATGTCGTGCTCCTACCGGGAGCGGAGTTGGGCTTCGACATGGTGAGCCCGACCTATCCCCGGCAGTCTGCGGAGTTCCTCGTCTACGGACTCGACCATGTGCCCGACGACCCGGGGGGCAACCGCGACAATTGGCTTGTCAATGAGGTCGAGAACTGGGAGGTGCGCACCTTCCCCTCACTCACCGTCGGGATGGACTGGGTCGCGTCCATGGACGCCGTCGCCTACGTCGCGCATCCCTACTGGAACCACCTGCCCCAGGTCGAACTCACGTCTATGAGCGGCTTTGCTGGCATCGAGGTGCTCAACGGCGGCGCCCAGGCCGAGTGCGGACGCGGTGACTCCTCGCCCTGGTGGGACACCCTCCTCGGCCAGGGCCGCACAGCCTTCGGCATCGCCACCGACGATCAGCACTATCCGCTCTACGAACTCGGGCTGGCGTGGACGATGCTGCGGGTGCGGGAGCGCTCGCCGGAGGCCGCGCTGGAGGCCCTACGCACGGGCGCGGCGTACTTCTCCGAGGGCCCCGCGCTCTACGAGATGGCAGTGGTCGATGGCGGGGTCGAGGTCGCGTGCTCTCCGTGTCGCTCGGTGCTCGTGCAGGCGGAGGAGGAGTGGGGCACGTCGGTGAATGCCGGGCGCGACGGTCGTAAGCAGGGGCGCATCCTCCAGACCACCGGCGATGGACTCATCACCCGCGCACTCGTGGAGACGCCACCCAATCTTCGCTACCGCCGCGTCACGATAGTGGACGCGGCAGGGCGACGTGCCTGGAGCAATCCGCTCTGAGAGCCAGCCGCCGGCCCTGCTAGCCTCTGCTGGCCCCGAAGGGCACGGCCAGGTAGCTCAGTTGGTACGAGCGTCCGACTGAAAATCGGAAGGTCGGCGGTTCGACCCCGCCCCTGGCCACACTCCAAGAGCCGCTTCACGTGAGGGGATCAAACCGCCCCCCGGGACACCATCACAGCCCTGGGGGCTTCGTCTCTCACGACATCTCATAAACGTCTCCCAATGGGCCCGAAGTGCCTCGTACTGCGTATCACTCGCAGCCTCCTGTGTCACGCTGCTGCCATGTCCTCGGGGGACTCGATCCGCGCATTCGGGATGGAGCCACGCGGATACCGCGTCAACTCCCGGGGCACGCACGTACTGTCCTCATGCGAGGCCCACAGGACCCGGCGACTGGCGCGGATCACCGGATTGGGCCCGTGGACATTCGCGAAGGTCATCGCGTCACGACCGAACAGAATCGCCGCCGTCAGCATCGGCACACCCTTTACGTTCCCGAGTGGGGGATGCGTGAGGAGCCGTCGAATCGGGAGGATGGGTCATGCTCAGAGGTCGTCGTGATCTGAATTCGTTCGTGGGGGCGCTCGTGATGGCCACTGTTGTGGCGGGCTGCTCCGCTCAGTCGTCCTCGGACCATGATGGGCATGACGGCGAGTCGGTCCTGACGATCAATGGGGAGATTCCGCCGAACAAGCCGACTCCGTTGACGGAGTCGACCGTCGTCGTCGACGTCGTCGAAGCCGGCCAGCGGCACGTCGTGTTCCGTGACGAGCGCCCAGCCGGGACTCGATCCCCGATCCATCTGCATCCGTACGGCGGCGTGACCTGCATGGTGTCCGGGGAGATGACGCTGTACCTGGAGGGGTCGGAGCCGCAGAGGGCGGGCCCCGGCCAGTGCTACTCGATGCCGCCCGGCAGGCCCATGACTGGCGTGAACACCGGTGACGGCGTCGCCATCCTATTCGACATCTTCACAGTGCCTGAGGGCGAGGCGGTGTGGAAGGTCGTCGAGGAGGGCCAGCAGGACCTGCAGGAGAGTTTCGGCTAGCAACCTGTCCTCCCGAGACGGGCGGACAAGGGCATGGCGTCGCACACAGCTTTCGCGAGCGTGCCCGGGCTCAAGGTCGGCATTCGACCCCGCCCCGGGCCACCCCCGGCGCCCACGGTCCACCTCAACCGGTCCAGGAGTCCCCAATAATCTGACTCCATG